>NZ_JACIHC010000021.1:0-141024 GCF_014198205.1 Bradyrhizobium sp. SBR1B | reverse complement strand
GTCGTATCCACTGAGCGTGACGTTGCTGCCACTGACGTTGATTATGTGGTTTGCGCTGTCCACCGACACCCCAGCCATTGAGATCGTCGACGGCGTCTTGAGGATGGTCCCACTCGCATAACCAACAGCGTAGTCGACGCCCGCAACATTCCAGGTCGGCCGGACCGAATACCCGCTCAGCAAGTTTGGCAGCTGCGGTGTGTTGGCAGGTGCATTGGCCAATCCGTCGCCGGGTGTCACGACCGAAATGCGGGGCGTCGTCAGCGGTTGGAGCGTGTTCGCATCACCTGCAACACTCGCCGAAATGGACGACATCAACGCGATGACGATCAGCCGATAACGACAATCGGGCATGGGCATGCTCCTCAATGCGACCGAAAACCAGGCAGGATGATTGTGATGCTGCATGGACCCTTGGAACTTGCACGACTCCTGATCAAGATTGAGCGCCCGTCTTCCGAGGAACCGATGGCTTTCCACGCGGATCTCCTCATTAGCCATAGAGGCGACGCGCCAGTTGCATATTATCAGGAACTCACATAATAATAAATTATTAAACATGCTTTTAAATGGATAATGTGTAAGGCGACATTGAGGACGAAATGGACCTGGCACGCGCGCAGAACCCCTCGATTTCCGTCATCATCCCCCATCTGGATCAGGTGGATGGCCTTTCGGCATGCCTGAGTTCTCTCCAGGCTCAAACCTTGGACAGCTCGCTGTTTGAAGTCATTGTCGTCGATAATGGCTCAACTTGTCGTCCCGAAGCCGTCACTGCACTGTTTTCCGGGGTGCGCTTGTTGTACGAACTGGAGCCCGGGCCGGGTCCGGCTCGAAACCTCGGCGTAAAACATGCCGCCGGCGACATTTTTTGTTTCATTGATGCCGACTGCCGTGCTCATCCACACTGGCTTTCCGCTATTCTCGATGCCTTTAGTCGCCTTCCCAGAGGTACTATCCTCGGAGGCGATGTACAGATCTGGCGTCAAAATCCCGAAAAGTGGGGAGCAATCGAAGCTTACGAAAGCATTTTTGGATATCGGCAAAAGTTGCACGTGGAATACTATGGCTTTTCCGGCAGTGGCAATCTGGCCGTACGCTCCGAAGATTTTCATAAAGTGGGTCCGTTTGGGGGGATTTTATTGGCTGAGGACAAAGATTGGGGGGCCCGAGCGCGGGCCCGCGGTCTCGTCTTCAGGTATATTCCACAGATGATCGTATTTCATCCGGCACGTCCGTCGCTTCGTCTGTTGTGTGTTCAATGGGACCGTCTGATCCAACACACACTTACTGCAACGCGCCAGCATAAGAGCTGGCGACTACTCTGGCTCGGCCGTGCGGTCGCGGTTTTCGGCTCGCCCCTCTTCGATATTGGCGAAATTCTAACCTCCGATCGAATTGATGGGTTTCTCGCTCGGGTTCGGGCCTTCGGAATACTTATTGTAATTCGCTGGTATCGTGCGTGGAGGATGCTAACTCTTCTGGCATGGTCAAACCGAGGAGTTGTGTGGAATCGCAATACCCCTGTAAGCGTAGCCAAAGAATAGGTTTCTGCATGCCTTGCGTCGACGCCTGCAGCTGGCGGCAACCTTTCCTGTACTCAGTTTGGACGGATTGATCGCTCAAGGGCGCGATCTAGCAGATTTGACCACTGATCGCCTATCATCACGACTTGGCGCTCAACGAAAGCAGATCCCCATCAGCAATGCCTAGCGTCATATTCTGCCAGTGAAGCCCTAATTCCAACGCACAGGTTCAAGAACAGCCACGTTGCCCCCCAAAAATGAACCGTCAGCCCAACCAAAGCAATGGTTACGACGGATAAGCTAAGCCCCGTTTGCACATTGTGCGCCCCGGGAGTCGGCGTCTTCTTCAATAATGGGGAGAACATTGTCATGATCAGTAGGATGACCGCCGGAACTCCATAGCGAAGCGCCTCGAGCAACCAAAGGCTGTCGACACTCCGCAGGAAGATCCTCTCGTCTACCGAATGGCCGAGTTCTACTAAGCCGTGACCTGTGAATGGAGAATGGCCGATAATTGGCAGGGCGGCACTCCAGGTCTCGATTCGAAAAAATCCAGTCTGCGGATCCAGTGTAAAGTGTATCAGCATCCACTCTATGGGATGATCATGGACCACAGATATCATGATGATGATGCAAGCTAACGCACTCACCAGGGCTTTCCATCTCCAAGCATGGCGCTTCAGAACGTGGTCGTACAAGGAGACAGCCATAACGATACAGAAACCCAGCAATGGTCCTGATGACAACGACAACGCACATCCAAAAGCGCAGAGGCCGACATAAAAGACACGACGGATTCCGTTTTCCGAATAGAGAAAGATCGCAGCCGCGGCGACGCAAAATGTTCCGTAATGCTCCGCGCCATCAAATACAGAAGCCGCGCGCACCCAGCCGAAACGCTCTGCCCAGGAATTTGGTACTCCAAAACTATCCAGCGTGATGTAGCGCCCCGACATAATATCGAGCACCGCGAGCGCGATGAGCACAGGCGTGATCAATTTGAGCGACCGGATGAACACGAAAAAATTGGCAGGGCCGAAAACAAAAGCGCGCCCGACCAAATACGCGCCGAGGAGTTCGAGCGCTTCCGCGCCAACATACGGCCTAAACCCACCGCTTAACACCGACGATGCGAGCATCCAGATACTCAATGCAGTAGCAAAGAAATCGGATGCCACGACGTGTCGCCCGCGGCTCGCCAACAGTCCAACCGCCGGGACAATAAGTACGATCACAACGAGCCGACCTACGGTAACATTTAAGTCGCCGAGGGGAAGAAGGGTTGGAGGACAGAAGATTCCGACCAGAGCAGCCAAGATGATGAGAGTGTGCCGACGCTCGGGAGAAACCTCCACTCCCTGAATGGCTGGATTACTCGCGCTTCTGAATCTTGGTACGGGAACACTGGAGGTAGCCATGCTGGTCAACATAAGCTGCCGCCTGTAGAGAGCCGAGTTGGTGTTTTGGTGCTCAGCATCAATGTCGTTCGCCTTCGGCGATGCCCACCTCTGCGCGCGCACGGACATCTCATATGCGCGACCGCTTTCGAATGGCTTATAAACATTTCAGTTTGTACCCATAGCTACCGAACCAGTTCTGTCCGCAAAGCTTCGACGACCAGACGCATATTGTCCTCAGTCATCTGCGCGTAAATTGGCAGCAGGATCGCACGATCCTGCGCGAGTTCGGACTGGCGAAGATCATGGCGTTGCGCCGCCTTTGCGTAAGGCAGTTCGCGGTGCGAGCACATAATGCCACGTCGCGTCGCGATTCCCTTATCGAGCAGGTTCTGCATGACGGTTCGCTGATTAAGACGGTCCGGAAGACGGACGCAATAACTTTGCCAGTTGGACCTGGCCCACGCCGGTTCGGTTGGTAACCGCAGGCCTTCCAGATTGCCCAGTAGCTCGCCATATTTAGCGGCCACTGTTCGCCGGCGTCCGACCAATTCTGGAAGCCGCTCGAGCTGTCTGCGCCCAATTGCCGCCTGCATATCCGTCATTCGGAAATTGTAGCCCAGAACGACGTACTCTTCGATGATCACGCTCGTCGAGTTGTGTCGCACCGTGTCCGGAACGCTCATCCCGTGCTGACGTAGAAGCCTGAACTTGCGATCGAGCTCGGCATCGGAGGTGGTGAGCATTCCCCCCTCACCAGTCGTGATCACCTTTCGCGGATGAAATGAAAAGCAGGCAATGTCTCCATGCGGCTTGCCGATCGCCTGCCATTGCCCGTTCATGCAGATCTGCGATCCGGCGGCACAAGCAGCATCTTCGATCACAGCGATCCCGTGACGACGCGCCACGGCCATGAGCGTTGCCATGTCGCATGGCATGCCCATCTGATGCACCGCGATGATCGCGCGTGTGCGCTCGGTGATGGCATCAGCCAGCCGGGCGCAATCCAAGTTGTATGTCTCGGGCTCGATGTCGACGAAAACTGGAGTGGCGCCCTGATATCGGATCACGTTCGCCGTTGCGATGAAAGAATGGCTGACCGTGATCACCTCGTCGCCGCTGCCAATACCCAGCGCGGCCAAGGCAAGTTGCAGGGCGGTCGTGCAATTCGCGACGGCACAGGCGTGCGGAGCGCCGACAAGTGCGGCGAACTCGTCTTCGAACGCAGCCACCTGCGGACCCTGCGATACCCAGCCCGACAGCACCACGGCGCGCGCAGCGTCAGCTTCTTCGTCCGCAAGCAGCGGAGCTGCGATCGGGATCACGATGCCGCCACCTGCCGCTGACGATCCGAAGGGAGTTCGCGTTCTGATCGCCACCATTTCACGAGGTCGGCGAGCCCCTGCTCGAGCGAAACCGTGGTGCGGAACCCCAGCAGACGATCGGCCTTTCCTGTCGATGCCAGCCGTCTCGGCACCGGATTGACCGAGCGCTCAGGCGCAAATTCGGGAGTCAGTCCGCGGCGTCCCATCACCGAGGCAAGCACCGTAGCCAGTTGCGTCAGGCTGGTCTCAGTACCGCTCCCGACGTTGAAGACCTCGTCGGTAATCTTCGCCCTGGCCGCAAGGATGTTGGCGCGCGCGACGTCACGGACGTGAACGAAATCCATCGTCTGACGGCCATCACCAAAGATAACGGGAGGTAACCCGGCCTCAAGCCGCTCCATCCAGCGGATCAGGACCTCGGTGTACCGTCCGTGGATGTCCATCCGGCTGCCATAGACGTTGAAATATCGGAATGCCACGTAGTCGAGGCCGCATGCGTCGTTGAAGGCCCGCAGCAGCCCTTCGTTGAACGCCTTGGCCGCCCCATATAGCGTCCGGTTGTTGTACGGATTTTGCCGCTCGGTTGTCGGAAACTCCTCGGCCATGCCATATACGGACGCCGAGGAGGCTGCGATGACCTTCTCGATGTCGTGCTTGATGCACAGCTCCAGGAGGTCGTAGGTGGCGTCGACCATGACCTCCTTGGCCAGGCGCGGCTCCGCCGCGCAATGAGTGATGCGGAGTGCGGCCTGGTGAAACACGATGTCGGCAGCCTTCACCAAGGCTTCCATCAACTTGCGATCGCGTATGTCGCCGTGAACCAGTCTCACCGGTCCACGACCGAGCGCACGCCGGAGATTTTCGGGGCGGCCTCTGACCATGTTGTCGAGCGCAACGATCTCGATGCACCCCTCATCGCAGAGCTGATCGACGATGTGGGAGCCGATGAAACCTGCCCCGCCAGTGATCAGAACGCGCTTTCCCTTGAGCTCAATCAAGACGCCCTCCTGTTGCAGGACCTTGTTGTGAAGCTTTGTGATTGCTGCGCGCGGTTGCTGGCGGCTTCGCTGGGCCGCAATGCTCCGGCGTTCCTCAACGTGGAGACAACTTCGCTCGCCCGGTCCGGCAGCAGCTCCGGATAAATGGGAAGGGAGAGAAAGTCGTTCGCAAGCATCTCGGTTACCGGCAGATCATCGGCCCGATAACCGAGTTCGGCATAGGCCTTCTGCAGGTGCACCGGAATGGGATAGTGAATCCCTGCACCGATGCCGGCCTCCCGCAACAATGTGAGCGCGTCGTCGCGACGCTGCAATCTGATCGAATAGACATGATAAACGTGGCGGGAGTACGAGGGCGGTCGCGGACGGGCGAATGGGAGCTCAGAAAGCAGCTCGTTGTATCGTTCTGCGATCGATCGGCGGGCCTCGGTCCAGCCTTCGATGTAGTCCAGCTTGACATTCAGTATCGCGCTCTGGATCTCATCCATGCGATAATTGTATCCGGGAATGACGTGGTCGTATTTTGTCTCCTGCCCCCAGTCCCGCAGCAGTGACACGCGGTGCGCAAATTCAGGCCGATCTGTTACGACGGCCCCACCCTCGCCGAACGCCCCCAGATTTTTGCCTGGGTAAAAGCTGAAGCACCCCAGATCTCCGATCGAACCTGCGCGGCGCCCCCGGTATTCCGCGCCGTGCGCCTGCGCGGCGTCCTCAATGACGACCAAACCGTAACGTTGCGCAATCGACATGATGGGATCCATGTCGGCCATCAATCCATGGAGGTGAACCGGCACAATCGCTCTGGTTCGAGGTGTGATTGCAGCCTCGATCAGACCGGGATCCATCGTCCACGTGACCGGGTCAACGTCGACAAAAACCGGCTTGGCGCCGCTGTAGAGTATCGCCGCGGTTGTCGCCACGAAGGTCATAGACACCGTGATGACTTCATCGCCCGGCCCGACGCCCGCCGCCAACAGCGCAAGGTGGAGCGCAGAGGTGCCACTATTCACGGTGAGGCAACGCGCAGTCCGGCAATATTCCGCAAAACGCCCCTCGAACGCCGCCACCTCCGGCCCGAGCACAAAATGCCCGCTGCTGACGACCCGTGCCACTGCGGCGTCGATTTCCGGCTTGATTTGACAGTATTGGGCTTTCAGATCCAGGAAGGGTATCAAGATTGAACACCTTGGGATGGGCCGAAATGTACTGATTATTTAAATCTCATATTTAAATTTAATCAAGCATTAAATTTAGATAGAATATATATTAACGCCAATGCATTTTCGCGCGCCTCAGCGACCGCTCCCGACCCTGTCGTCGACTCCGGACAGAACCCGAGCGGGCACACCGGCGACGATGGCGCCGGGCGGAATGTCCTTTGTCACCACCGCACCCGCGCCTACGCAGGCACTCGCACCGATCGTCACACCACACAGAATTGTGGCATTCGAGCCGATCGAGGCTCCCCTGCCGACATGGGTACGCTGCAGCGTCCAGTCCGACGCTTGCTGAGGACGACCATCCGCAGTTGTGGCCTTCGGAAATTTGTCGTTCGTGAACATCACGCCATGACCGACGAACACTTCGTCCTCGATCGTAACGCCCTCGCAAATGAAACTGTGCGAGGATATCTTGCAGCGCGCACCGATCTTCGCCCCCGCCTGGACTTCGACGAACGTGCCGATCCTGGTCTCGTCGCCCACGACGCAACCATAGAGGTTGACCAGTTCCGGATGAAATATCTTGACGTCTCTGCCAAGTTTTACATCCTCCGTAATGGGCATCTCTGTCTCCAAAATCGCCTAATGCCTTACAGGGCCGAGCGCGATGGCCTCAGTTTTGGCGCAACGCGGGCCAGACCAGCTGCAAAAAACTGAAAATGACGAAGCAGCGGATGGCCAGTCAGTAGCAACGCAAGCGACCAGCAAAGCGCGGCAGCCAAAAATGCCGAGACCAGACCGGCAAGGGATGTCAATATTCCTGCTTCCGTTAGCGCCGCACAGCCAGCGACTCCGAGCGCGGTTGCAGCCGTGACGAAACTACTCTTCCTCAGCGCGCGAGCAAGATCCATTGGCCTGAGGCCTAGATGCCGCCCGACGAAGGAGATCGCGACTGCAGCCTGGAACGGTAAGGTAAAAAGGGCAGATGCAGCGACAGCTTGCACATTGAAGAAGGATGCGCACAAAACTACGAGAAGCGACGGCGGTAGAGCAATTAAAGAGGAGATCAACGCGTTGCGCACGCTTCCAACAGCTACAAGAACCGGATAACTCAAGCATCCCGCAAAAAGCGCCGTGTTCGCGATGCAGAGCAGTTGCACCAGAGGCACGACCTCCAGCCAAGTCTCGCCTAGCCAGACCGAGATGATCGGACGTGCCATGATCGCCACGAATAACAGGAGTGGCCATTGCGCGACCGAAAGTAGCTCGATAGCTTCGAGGTACACCGTCTTCAAGTCTTCCCCGGCTTGGCGCCTGGCCACTATCGCCGGCAGGATGACGGGGTTCAATACCTCCGCAACTAACCTGTCAAATACCTGAGTCAGGTTGATCGCGCGGCTGTACAGACCCACCGACGAAAAATCGAGAATTCTCGCGATGAACAGTTGAGGCGCGAGATTGTAGAACGTATTCATGACACTCACCCCGCTGGAATAGAGGCCAAAGCCGACGACCTCACGGTATTCCAGCAGGGACGGGCGCAGTGCACCGAAGTCTCGATGTCTGACCAGTAGCATGATAGCCAGGATGATGTTCCCTGCGACGCCGCCCCATATGGGGGCCATGTAGCTGAAGCCCGCCAGCCCAAGCGCGATCGAAACCACGGCGATCGTTGCATTGGCGATGAGCCTGCAAACGGCGAGCGCGCCGAATTTCATGTCTCGACGCAACAGAGCGGATATGGTCCCCGAGAAGGGGAACAGCAGAAAATTCAACGCGGAAACCTCGATGCCTCTCTTCAAGCCATCCAGCGCGAGCAATTGCGATAGCGGCCCGGCCAAGAGGAAGAGGAGAACAGCAATGGCAGCCGAGATTCCGAATGTCACCGTGAAAGCCGAGCGAACGTCTGAACGGGACAGTTCGGGCTTTTGAATCAGATAGTTCGCCCCCCCGAACTCCTGAAAGGATGCTCCAATAACCGCCGTGACGGCACTGACGAAGGCATAGACTCCAAACTCCCCTGGTGACAGCAAGCGCGAGAGAACCGCGGTCGCTATAAAGAACAACACAACGTTGCCATAACGGTCGGCTGCTGAAAACAAAACGGAGCGCTGTACTGAAGTCATTTTTGTTCCGACGCACAATTGCTGGCTTTTGGACTCATGCTTGCTGTTCCGCTTCCTCGACGCCACCCGAGACGCGGGCGCTGAACACTCTTCGGAAACGCCCGAACTTACCTAAAACGACGAAAATTGTTGAGTTCGGTCTTCTTTCGCCGGCCTTGGCCTCCGACCGCCTTGCCCGCCACCTTCAGCACCGGCGGCCCTCACTTTGAGTTCTTTATGAGTACGTCCTATGGCAGAGCAGACTGATAACGTCGCGGTTCAGCCGGCAAGCGCCCTTGCCTTCCCAAGAGAACTCAAGCGAACGGGATTGCCTTGCGCCACAATAGAGCGAGAAGCTGCCTCCAAGATCTGAACTACCTGCAATCCGGTAGTTCCGCTGGTTATGGGACTGCTTCCGCCATGGATGCTATCGATGAAATGCTGCGCTTCGATACTGAGTGCCTCGCTTGCACCCAGATGTGGCGCCCACATGTCACCAGCTCGGTAGCCGATCCGAAGCTGGTGCGCAGCTTGCGCTGACCTGTCAACCGTGATCCCCTTGTCATACACCTTGATTTTTTCGGTGGGTTCGAGATCATCGTACACGATCATCTTGCGGCTGCCGCCAATGAATATCTGCCTGACTTTAATTGGAGAAAGCCAATTGACATTAATGTGCGCCACACAGCTGTTTTCGAAAAATAGCGTCACATGGGCCATGTTCTCCGGCGTCCCACGAACGTGCGTCGCCCCCGTAGCCGAAACAGCGACTGGCGCCTCCTTCAAGATGTGTTGAATGATGGACACGTCGTGAACGGCGAGATCCCAGATGACGTTGACGTCATCCTGGAAGAGACCAAGGCTTGCCCGATTGCTGTTGTAATACAGGATCTCCCCCAACGTGTCTTCGCAAATGAGCTGCCGGATCTTCTGCACAGCCGGCGTGTAGACGAACGTGTGATCAACCATAAGGATGAGATTGCGCCGCTGCGCTTCCTCGATGAGTCGACCGACTTGGTCCGAGGTCCGCGCCAGCGGTTTTTCGACCAACACGTGCTTTCCACCTCTGAGCGCCGCCATAGCAATCTCGAAATGGGTATGCGCCGGAGTTGCAATAGCGACGGCATCGATGCCCGGGCTCTCGATGACGTCACGAACTCTGGTCGTGGTCGTCGCAGCCGGGTGCAGGCGCGCGCATGATGCGAGCCTTGAAGGCTGGAGATCACTAACAGCTACAAGCTCACAGCCGTCAGTGTTCGCAAAGTTGCGCACCAGATTGGGCCCCCAATAGCCGTATCCTACGACCGCGACCCTGATTAATCGCCTTGACATCTTTCGCCTGCCCTATCGTTAATGCTGGACGAAGTTGCGCACGTCTCCGCCCGTATTAATAACATTAAATTAAACGATGTATTAAAAGCGTCTTTATAGCAAGAAGAAATTAAATTCATTCAGCTCCGATTTAGTGCCGACTTCGAGAACTGAAAGCGCGCACCGCCCCGATCAAGCGAGATATGGGTGCGAGAGGCTGGGCTGGGTCCCGCGGCGTCATTCAACCACGCTGTCTTACGCGCCCGGCATTTTCAGTGGACGCAGCAGTTACGGCTGCCTCCGTCCACCCATGTTTCCAGCGCCACCGGTTTCGCCACACCTCATACCACTCGAGGGCATTTTTTCGATAGTCCGCTTTCCGCAAAAGGGTTGCGGCCGCTTCATAGGTTAGCCAACGTGTTAAGGGCATCAGCAAATATAACTGCCTCCCCATTATTCGGGAAAGAGACGACCAATGTCGATCCATCAGAGTCACGCGACCGGCCAGCATTTGAATTCGGAACTCGCTTTTCTGAGAATACGAAGCCCCACCGTAATGTATGATTGTTGCAGTGGGAGTCATCTGCGGTCGCGCACCAAGTTTTCGCGCCCGAATGCATAGATCGGCCTCCTCCGCGTACATGAAGAAAACTGGGTCGAAGCCGCCAAGCTCCTGCCAGAGAGTTCGATCGATCAGGAAGAAACAACCTGATACTATGTCAACCGAGCGAACCGAATCACGTTTCCAACGAGGATAACCTTCTGGGTTAAAAAGCATGCTGCCCTTAAGCATGTTCAATCCAACAGCCCAACAAAAGACACTCCACAGCGTCGCACACTTCCAGCATGATGCTGGGTTCAGCGATCCATCGGCGAAGATTGTTCGCCCGCCCCATATGCGAGACTCAGGAGTTGTGTTGGCAAAATCATTCAGACGATCGATCGCGCGGTCCAGGACCACAGTATCCGGATTGATGAGCAATAGCCTGCGACCCCGCGCAATTCTTGCTGCGATATTGTTGGCCTTCCCGAAACCAACATTCTCCGCCGAGGTAATAAGCTTGACTGCCGGAAACCGTTCTCGGATCGCTTCAGAAGAGCCATCAGTTGACGCACTATCAAACACTATCAATTCGTATTTCACGTGAGTAGTTTGCTCAAATATGGAACGGATACATTCAATCGTCATCTGGCGAGTGTTGTGCGTGACGACAATAACGCTGACATCCATTGCAAGCTCCAGGTAGGACAAAAGCGTTCTCTCCAGCTAAGCGGACCAAGAACAGACAACGCTGTAGTGGAGCGCGCATCGCCGCTGATCCCGCGACGGCCCCAATAAACGTGAGAGAAAGTTCGGCATGCGGAACAGGACCAATGTATGCGTAACTTCTTCCGGAGCGACTGCTCCAGCCGCATCAGCAAACGGGCGCCGTACCCGTCGGATTTGGGCGGCGAGTGCCTCCGTTAGTGACTGACTCAGGGAATGAAGCCTGAGAAAGCAGGCGCTCTCGAGCAGCTGCCCGCTTCAGAACCTCGGCGTGACGCTGGAGACAAACGTCCGCGGAGAACCGCATCGTGGATTCCACGCGCAAGTCATCGCGCGCCCTGCGCCAGCGGTTGCGATCCGCATAGATGGCGCATAGAGCTTCAACCAGCGCGTTATGATTCACATGTCGCTCAAACCGCGCTCGCGATATCCTGTGCCAATCCACTGCCTCTGGATCACCCAACGGATTTCCGACAACAAATCCTCGGCTTCCGTTTTCGCCCACCTGCTCCCGCGCGCCACCCACCTCGCTCATGACGACCGGAAGTCCAGCAAAGAGCGCCTCCATCGAGGCCAAGGACCAACCTTCAAAGAAAGAGTCCAGGACGAACGCGTCTGCTGCTGCCAATACGGTCGCCGCATCAGGACAGTTTCCACGCAAGTGTATCCGGCTAGCGCTCGGTACCGCATCGCGGAGTCGTCGCACCTGCTCGAAGTAACTTATGTCGTCGACACGACCCGCAACCAAGAGATGCGCGCCGGGGCAGGCGAGCGCGACATCGGAAAAGGCCCTAACCAGCCCGAACGTGTTTTTCTGCATGTCATATCTCGCAAGCGAGACGAAGAGGAACTCGTCACGCAAACCTAGCCATTCGCGGGCTCGCGTTCGATCACGAAAACTGATATGCTGAGTGTCGACGCCATTGGGGATGGTAATGATACGGTCGGATGGATAGCGCGGGTTTGCCTTCATATACTGCCGCCGGACCAGTTCGCTCACACCGACGAAACCGGTGATCTTCTCGCTTCGCAACTGCTCGCCTGGCCACGTCTCACGATTGAAGAACGAGTGAGCGCCATGCAACGTCTCAATGATCGGAATGTCGTCTTCAGCAGCCTGGGCGACCAACCAGTCGGGTGCCCCGTGCATGCTAATGACATCCGGGCGGTTCGCCTTAAACCATCGTTGGCCGTCATGGGCTGAGAGTTCGACGACCTGGACACCGTCGAGCTGCAGCGCATCGCCCGTTCCGCTGTGGCGACGCTCACCAGTGACAGTGTGCACAACTGTAGTTTCGATGCCGTGTAACGGCAGGCCTCGAGCCAGAAGAGCTGCGACTCTATCTAGTCCTCCGACATCGAGGAATGGTGTTGCGACAACGCAGCGTAAGACGGGACTCGTGCATGCGCGCATCGGGCCCGCCCTCGGGTCGTTAGGAGCACACGGAGCCGTTGGCTCAAGCGTCGGGAGCGCCATCGAGCAGTCCCTTCCGGCTCCAGAAATAAGAGGACGCGACCATTCGTCCGAGCGCACGGGTCTCGTGCGTTCAGTTGCCCTGGCAAGGAGAGGACGCACAGCAGCCCTAATAGCTGCGGGGACGGGCCAACTGTGGCGCTGTGCCCACAGAGAGATCTCAAGCATCAAGCCTCGGCACCAAATCAGCAACCTAATCATCTTTGGTTCCGTCCCTGTGATCCGCGTCGGGACGGGAACCAAGCGGAGGTAGGTGAACGCGAATCGGCACTCCGACGCGTCCAACCGGACCAAGCTACATTCTCGCTTGTTTCAACGTCTTCCGACATCGGGACTCGTTTCATCGCATCGTTCATTCTCGGGTGAACTCTCGCCGTACCAGAAGCTAGCTACGCGCAATCAGCCTCCCGTCGCTTCTTTGATGACCGATATTGCCCACTTGCAGCCCACGGGTCGGGGAATTGACAAGAACTTCCATACTGGCTGCAGTAGGGTCCCATCGGCCATCGATGTGGATCTGGCTTCCTGCAGCACAAGCAGAGTCCTGGATCAGCAGGATACCATGGCGCTTGGCGAGGGACACCAGTGCCCTCAGATCGCACGGCATGCCCATCTGGACGGCGAGTATCGCACGCGTGCGCGGCGTGATGGCTTCAGCCGCGCATGCCGGATCAATATTATAGGTCTCCGGATCAATATCGACCAAAACCGGCGTGGCACCGCAGCATCTGATTGAGTTTGCCGTCGCGATGAAGGAGTGACTGGTGGTAATCACCTCGTCGCCGGGCCCGACATTCACGGTCATCAAAGCGAGGTGCAGAGCGGTCGTGCAGTTTGAGACCGCGCACGCGTGAGGCGCGCCGACCACGGCTGCAAACTCGCGCTCGAGCACTGCGACCTGCGGTCCTCGCGAAACCCAGCCGGACAGTACAGCCTCGCGTGCCGCATTGGCCTCGCCCTC
This sequence comes from Bradyrhizobium sp. SBR1B, assembly GCF_014198205.1. Lineage (NCBI taxonomy): Bacteria > Pseudomonadati > Pseudomonadota > Alphaproteobacteria > Hyphomicrobiales > Nitrobacteraceae > Bradyrhizobium > Bradyrhizobium sp. SBR1B. The sequence goes on along the minus strand of NZ_JACIHC010000021.1, from coordinate 127,500 downwards.
ACCAAGCAGCGGCAGCGCAATCGGAATATCGATTTCCGATTTGATCTGTTGTTGAGCGGTCGAACCGTGGAAAGGACTCAAGGTGATAGCCTCTTGGGTCGGAGTAACCACTTTAGCATTTAAATCACATCAAACAACGCAAATAAATGTTTTAATTAAGCGGGCGCTCGGTCATTAGCTCCGCACGTTCGTTGCGGCTGCCTTAGTTTGCTGCTGTTATGCTGCTGCAATCCTTTCGAGATGTCCTAGCCTGCTACGGTTTACATTCCCGTGAACCGCCACAGCCGCCAACCCAATTTTCCGCTGAACATCCGGACTTGCTCACGACCCAGGAAAATGGGATTGCGCCGGGCGCTTTCGATTCCGGCTTTTCGTCGTCGTTCGAGGGCGGCCCATTCTCGCGATTCAGCCACTTCCGGATCGAGCCGCAAGGCAAACGACTTGTATGAGTCTATGCGGCCGGATCCTCCCGGATCCGACATGAAATCAGCGATTGCAAAATGAAGGGCGTGCCGCGCAAGTGTTTGATAAACTATTCTGCGCAGGTCCAAATTCTGGGCCGCGGACAGCGCCGCGTCGAACGCCCTCTTCGTCTCCTCCAGATTGATCAGTGTCGTGCCATACTGGACCCTGCTCATGTTCGAGCCGTGAAGCCGGTAAAACATCTGATCCACACCACCGACGATGCCGACGTCCGATACCAGCGCCGCGCGGAGCCACCACTCCAGATCACCACTATGAGGAAGATCTTTTCGGTAACCTCCTATTTCCTCGAGCACACTGCGCCTGATCAGCGCATCACTGGATCGGATGACGTTGCCCCCCCGCCGGCACAAAGCAGACACCCATTGCTTACCGTCCCACACCGTCCAGCGCCTCGCCTCGGTGCGCGCCGGCGGCAAAATCGAGGTGAACGGCACCGACCAACCATAGGCAAAACCGACTGTCGGATGCATTTCCATAAGCGTCGCCGCGCGAGCCAATGCGCCAGGAGTCAGAACATCGTCGGCTGAGAGAAGGAAAACATATGTTCCTGTGGCTTGAGCCAATCCGATATTATAGGTCTCGATATGTCCCTTGTTTCGGCTGTTGCGAATGAGCTTCACCCTTGAATCGGCGTCCGTGAAGCGACGCGCAATTTGGCTGCTTTGGTCAGTAGACGCGTCATCCACGACGATAATGTCGACGTCGACGCCTTCCTGGGTCAGGATACTCTTTAGGCAATCGGGTAGGAAGCGGCCATAGTTGTAGCACGGCACAACAACCGAGACTCGAGCCGGCGCAGACTCCACGTGCAAAGGCCGCAGAATGCGCGGCGAACCTCTGCGCGAGGCAACTAGTTTCTGAAGTACCAGATCAAGCATCGAGGCGCGCGCCAATGTCCCTCCTGCTCAGACTCCTATGTCGGTACGGCCGCTGAACGCATATTTTCCGCGAGGGACATCGTCCGGGCGGGCCCCCCCAGCAGGCACGAACTGTCGAACGTTATATACCGCCAACTCACATGCCCCCTCCTACGGGTGCTCTATTCTCGACGCGAGCATGTCCCGTCTCGATAAATGTCCGAATGGTGTCGATCAGATGCGATGGTGCTTCTGCGCTAAGTCGTTCAGCCGCGGTAATGAACTCGAGCTGATCCAGCTTATCGACCAACTCCTGTTCGTCGAACGCAACTATAATGCGGCCTTGTTCAGCGAACCTTCTAGCCGTTGCGACCTGATGGTCGTTCCGGTGCTCGCCTAAGCTCGCTCGGCGAGGCATAACTATGATCCGTTTTCCCAGTTCGAGAGCCGTAATTATCGAGCCCATGCCGGCATGTGCTACGACAAGGCTTGCCGATTCCACGCATTGCCGAAACTCGGCAGGATCAACAAACGGTTTAGCACGGATGTGCGCGGCATAGTACTCTGATGGGCCGGTCTGAGCGAAGACATCTGTCCTTCCATGCACATCCGCCCAACCGTCAATCGTCCGAATCAAGCGGTCAAACTGTCCCTGCGTCCCAACCGTCACGAAGATCATAAGACGGAGCCTCCGTAGTATGGGCCTTCGGGCCGCGCCAAGTGGGGCCACTGAGTTAGCCAGAGGTCAGCGCAGTGGCCAATTCTAAATCCCGACATTGAAAGCTCTTCGACATTCGCGACGCTGTCGAGCCAGATGGTTCGAGCACCCATCATTCGTCCGAGCCGGAGCGCTAGGTATCCTGGAGCGGCGCCCGTCGAAATCACGACATCCGGCCTCTCACTCCAAATGATCCGGGCAAGGCTCTGCGCGGCTTTTACAAGCCTGATCTTCGTCCAGCGATTCGCATCATTGACCACATAGAATTTATGATCAGGCACCTGCGTGCGATACGACTCGTGGACGGTAACGAAAACGACTTCACAGCCTTCGAATGCTTCCTTGATGCGCAAGAGCTGTACCCAGTGTCCCCCGCCCGAAGAGACCGCCAGCAATTTTGGACGATTGCCAGACCGCGCTAGCGAGCGCCTCTCGTCATTGTGCAGCACGATACTTCGAAGCATGCGCTGGTTCCTTCTCCCGCACTTCGGAACTACTCCGAAGCCAATCGAATAGAACTAAAAACATCATTCCAGCCGTTATATTGATTTTTATATTAAATCTACTATAGCGTCAATTTAAATGTTTAAATTATTTAAAAATAGGAGCATGGTGCATGGCGGACGTCGGTTTATGAGGTGTACTTTGATGCTTTGTTGCCTCCGAGGGGAATTGAATTACAAGACATCTCGTCCTTGGCGACGCCTTCGCAGTTCAGATGTGGTGAACATATGCGCGTGACGCTTGTACTGCCCTATGCGGGTCTGAGCGGTGGCATTCGGGTCCTTTCGATTTATGCCGAGGGGCTTTACCGGCGTGGACATGAGGTAACAGTCGTCTCGCAACCGCGGACAAGGAAACCCTTATTGGGAAGCTTGAAGTCGCTAGTGTTCGGCAAGGGATGGCCGAACGAGTCAGGGACGGAGCCGTCTTTTTTCGACGGTTGCGCAGCGCGACACCATGTACTCGCCTTGGCAAGACCGGTGATGGATGACAAGGCGACGTATTGGAATACCGCGCCGGGAGTGGCCGCGCTGTCGCCTCGCAAAGGGGCAAAAACAATTCTGTTGCAGGGGTACGAAACCTCTCCAGGGCAGTGGGAACGCGCCATGGATGCAGCTTGGCGGCTAAGCGACACGAACTGGCGAGGCATGTCCGAAGCCGCATTGGCCACAGCTAGCAGCTACACTCGAGACGACGCGACTGATCTGTTGGAAAGTGCTCTTCGTGACATTATCCGCGATGCTGCGCGTCCCTCAGGAGGCGGCCGTTTATCCGTCGGGGAACATGCAAGCGCGCCGACTGCACCCTCCAAAAGAAGGACGCAGGATGCAGCCCTTCGGGGCGCCTCGGCTGATCATGTTTTAAGGGAGGCTGGATGTGACGTTTCCTGCTCCTAAGAAGAACCGCAGCCTGGTGCTTGCGACCGTATTACGTGTGCGAGAAGGACTCGTCGCTTTACGACTATGGTTCCTCCGCAACATCGTCAAAATGGACATCCAACCCACGGTCAAAATATCGCTAAGGGCGAACTTGGATCTGACGAACCCGAGTGGTGTGCATATTGATCACGGGACCTATATCGCCTTCCATGCCGTTGTTCTGACACATGACATGTCGCGCTTGATCATGACTGACACTTACATCGGAAAGAATTGCTTCATTGGCGCTTACTCAATCATCATGCCAGGGGTTCGAATCGGAGATGAGTGCGTCGTGGGTAGCGGATCGGTAGTAACCGCAGATGTTCCTTCACATTCCGTCGTCGCCGGAAATCCAGCGAGAATAATTCATTCGGGAATTCGAGCCGGCAAATGGGGCATTCGGGAAGGTGCCCCTATGCACGCGCAAGCTGTGGAGGCTGCGCCTCAGCCGGCGGCAGCACCGAACGGTAGAAGGCAAACGACTTCTGCGCCGTGAAGCAGTGTAGGAGTCGATGCGACACGCTGGGTTGCAACTGGCGGAGGCCGATTGGGAGATGACCGAGAGCACGCAGGGCGGTCAATGAAGCCTTGGCAAATAGTGATGACATTTCTTGTATACTGCCTCGCAAGTGATCCCGGCGCCTTGGCTGAGGCAGGTGCCGAAGAGAGGCCTCTGACGGTGGTGGCTCTTGGCACTAGTCTCACTCACAGCGGTGGCTGGCTGAAGCCGCTCGAGACGCAACTGTCCGAGTGTCTTGAGCGATCGGTCAACGTACTCGACTTCGGTCGCGACGGCGCAACATCCGATTGGGGAGTTGTTGTCTTGGAAGACGCCGTTCACGCGAGGCCGGACGTTATACTAATTGAGTTTTCAATAAACGATGCAGCATTGACCAAGGGGATCTCACTTAGACGAAGCCGAGAGAACGTAAAAACAATTGTGCTAAGGCTTAAGGACGCCCTGCCACGCCTCAAGATCTTTCTCATGACCATGAGCCCCGCCTTTGGCCCGCGTGCGTGGATTCGTCCTCAGATTGCCGCCTACTACGATGTCTACAGAACTCTCGCTGCTGAATTGGACGTCGGATACATCGATAATTTGCCGGACTGGAACAATCTGACAGAGCTCAGAGCGCGCATTCCAGATGGCTTGCATCCAATGCCGGAATGGGCGGGTCGTATTCTAGTGCCCTCGATTGCCAGGGCAATCGGCAGCACCGAATGTGTCGAGACAAGAACGAAGCCATAGCTTCCGCAATGACAAACGTCTAGCAGAGCAGGATGCAGCGATGTGTGGAATTTTCGGGTGGGTGTTGGCCGGATCTCGGCGACAGAATTACGACGCGCTTGTTTCCACGACGGATCTGATGACACATCGTGGCCCCGACGGGGCGGGGTATTGGATTGGCGAGAGCGCCAACGCGCTTTACCAAATCGGCCTTGGTCACCGGCGCCTTTCAATAATCGACATACAGGGCGGCGCTCAGCCGATGTGGAGCGCTGATCAGACCATCGCTCTCGTTTTCAATGGAGAACTCTATAACTACATCGAACTCCGCAAAGATCTGACAGCTCTTGGACATGTATTCCGCACGTCCTCTGATACGGAAGTCCTCATCGAGGCCTATCGGGCCTGGGGTCCCGATGCGGTTGCCCGTTTCCGAGGCATGTTCGCATTTCTGCTTTGGGACGTAAACGAACAGCGCTTGCTTGTGGCACGAGACCAGTTTGGGAAGAAGCCCATCTTCATTTCCGAAATGTCCGACGCTTGGGTTTTCAGTTCCGAGATCGAGCCGATCATGCAACTTCCGGGAGTCGATCGAAGTCTGGATCACGATGCTCTCCAGGACTACCTTTTGAATCGCTACGTTCCGGGACCCTCCACGCTATTTGGAGCCGTAAAGAAGCTGCCGCCTGGTTGTTATGCACTGTGGCGAAACGGCCATTTCTCCATCTCGCGCTACTATATCCCTCCGTTTGCAACTACAACTCCGGATGTCACGGATTTCAACGATGCGGTCCAACTGTTCCGAGAGACACTCGAAGACTCTGTGCGGATTCGTATGCGTAGCGACGCACCATTTGGCGCATTTTTGTCGGGCGGCCTGGATTCATCAACGATCGTTGGCATCATGGCTCGCCAGACCTCCGACAAGGTGCGCACTTTTTCTGTGGGCTTTGGAGAGGCCAAATTTTCGGAGCTCAAATTCGCACGGACGATAGCTCAGCGCTTCGATACTGACCATCACGAGGTCGTGGTTGATCCGGCTCTGTTCATGGAGCATTGGGTCACCGCTGTGTTGCGGAGGGGTGCGCCTGTGTCTGAGCCGGCCGACATTCCCATTCTCATTTTGTCGAAACTAGCCTCTCGTACAGTGAAGATGGTTCTCACAGGTGAAGGCTCTGACGAGCTAATGGGTGGGTACCCCAAACATCGTGCTGAGCGTTGGATCGAATTGTACCATCGCATCGTGCCACCGGCAGTGCACGACAGTGTCATACGGCCCGCGGTCCGAGCCTTGCCCTACACGATGCGGAGAGCAAAGATCGTTGGAATGGCCGCTGGGGAACGAGAGCTGACCAACAGAATGCGGGTGTGGTTTGGCGGCGTGACGATGGAGGATAGAAATGCCCTCGTTGGCCAGGCGGTGCCGTCGGGGCCCCGCGAACCGTATCCATTTTCTTTAAGAACTGGATCAACTGTGCGCCGTACGCTATTCTTCGATCAGACATCCTGGCTGCCGGACAATCTGTTGGAGCGCGGAGATCGGATGATGATGGCTGGATCCATTGAAGGACGAATGCCATTCATGGACACTAACCTGGCAGCGCTGGTCGCACGCTTTCCTGACAGATTCTTGGTTGGGAAGATCAGAGGCAAGCTCGTCTTGCGGGCAGCTATGGACAAAATATTACCCAAAGACATCCTTGTTCGTAAGAAGGTCGGCTTCCGCATCCCAATCGATGAATGGTTCCGCGGACCCTATCGTGACTTTGTCCGTGACATGCTGACGAGCGATGCCTCACAGATCCACCGTATTTGCAACGGTGCAGTCATATCTCAGCTGTTGAATGCACATCTCGAAGGACGCGCAAACAACGAGAAAATCCTTTGGTCATTGGTGAACCTTGAGCTGTTCTTGCGGACATTTAAGCCAGCTAACATCGAGGCCACTTGGACCAGGGCAGCTTAACGATGCCTTGATACCAGCGCTTTCCTACCTTGGGACAGCATGAACCGGCGTGTCGACAAAAGGCTCGGCAATACCGGGAGCATCGCCCTCGACGGCTTCCTCGACGAAGACTCATTGAAAAATTCCTCGCCCACTATCCCGGAGAGTTCGATCGTCATGAATCGTACCTTCCTCGATGCCAGACTCTGCCTCTCCTCGGCAACCCTGATGCCTCTGGTCGATGCGATCCGGAGCCACGTCTTCGCAACCGAGCGCCTCCACGCCGATGACGCCACGGTGCCGTCCTGGCCAAGGGTAAGTCCCGGACCGGCCAGCTCTGGACCCACGTGCGCGACCACCGTCCGTTTGCGGGCCCAGATCCGCCGGCGGCCGTGTTCTTCTACTCGCCCGATCGTGGCGGTGCGCATTCGGAGCAACATCTGGCGGGCTATGCCGGACTGATGCAGGCCGACGCCTACGCCGGCTTTGGCAGGCTCTACGAGGCCCATCGCAAGGCGGCCCGGTCATCGAGGTCGCGTGCTGGGCGCACGGCAGATGCAAGTTCTTTGATCTGGCACGGCTCACCAAGGCGCCGATCGCGTCCGAGGCGGTCAAGCGCATCGATGTTCTGTTCGCCATCGAGCGCGAGATCAACGGTTTTACTGCGCAGGAGCGTTTGCGTGTGCGCCAGGAGCGTAGCCGCCCCCTGATCGTCGAGCTGGAAGAGTGGTTGCGCGAGCAGCGCGCTAAGCTCTCCAGGAACAACGACACGACCAAGGCGATCAATTACTGCCTCAGTCGCTTGGATGCATTTGGCCGCTTCCCTGATGACGGACGGCTTTGATCGAACAATGCTGCCGAGCGTGAGCTACGGGCGGTCGCGGGGCCGTCGCCGGATGCGGACATTGAACCAGCCTGGACTGCTCATTACGAGGATGGTTGTTCAGCAGCTTGGGTCGGGGCATACCCTAAGGATTTCGACAAGCACCGAGACCAGCCACGAAGGCTTCCCGATCAGGCTCTTTTTTCAGCACTTGCGTTGCTCCCCCAGCCAGCTGCTCCGCACGGAAAGGGCAGAACCGCGGACCACCTCGGAAAGAGCAGTCTCCAATAGATCTGTTGCGTCGTCCCAAGTATATCGATGCGCCGTCCTTAGCGCGGCCTCCGACATACCCCGCCATGTTGCATCACTTGACGTCAAAACCACTTCCAACTTTTCAGCAAGTCTCGTCGGGTCTTCTACCTCAACGAGAAATCCGTTTACACCGTCCACCAGTATCTCGGCCGATCCACCCATACGGGTTGAAACGACCGGACATCTACACGCCATCGCTTCGAGCATCGGCAAATGAAATCCTTCGCGTCGGCTACCGCATAGCCATACGTCGCACTGCCCATAGATCTGCCGAAGATCGCTCTGATGCGGGCGATAGTGAAACTCCGCCCAGTTCGGCAATGGGAGGCGCGCCGAGACCCGCTCCGCGCCGAATGCCACGAGGCGCACATTACCAACCTGACGTTTGACTCTCTCGAGTGCCGCTAGGCTCACATCGACCCCGCGGAGGTGCAGAGTTGAATAGAGCATCCCCACCGTAGGGATTTTTTGTTTGTCCCGTGCCGGCGCATGGAACTGTTCCGTATCAACGCTATTGGGGATCAGATGCACGTTCTTATCCCCAAATCGATCTCGCGCGAGATCCGCGAGCCACTTGGATACGACGATCTTATGCAAGGCCAATCGCCAAGCCGAATCTATTCCGCGGTCCCACCGGCCTGGAGAGGTTTCGTACCCCTGCAACAGAATTGCCTTTGCCCCTTTCCGGGCCGACAGGGCGGCTACTCCAGCTGCGGTTCTCCAATACGTTGCCAAGACGACGTCAGCGTCAGGCACATCGTCGTCTACAACCGGCCTCGCTGTTTCAAGCACGCGGTGCGGCACCGTGCAGCCGTCGAAAAATGACGGGTCGGACTCAGGCTGCTTAGGCCATCCCGCGCCGCAAAGGACGGACTTAACGCGTCCCGGCAATGATTTCTTAGCCCGCGGGTGCGACACAACTGTGACTGCATGTCCTCGCCGGTGTAGCCGTTCGGCATAGATTGCAAGCACCCTATTGCCGCCTGTCAACCCCGCATAGGGCAGCACGAACGTGACGCGCATATGTTCTCCACACTACGATATAACAAAGCGCTCACCGAGCAGCTTTCAGAACGATAATCTTTAATTAACAATAAATCTACTGATCATTATTGAAATTGGCGCGTACATTTTTTGGCGACGATCAGTGAACAATCAATGCACCTGAACTCACACCGGTCAGGCAACGGATCCACTCGATTCTCCAGGTGCCTGGCAGTCACGATGGTCAAAAGTCAGGGTGCCTGCGCCCGCGAGAGCATGCGTTCATTCACGACGGTTGTGGTTTTCTTTAAGGCACAATCAATTTAAAACTTGCCAAATTTAATAGCTGGAGTATTTAATTTAAGTCGCTCGACGGATACTACCATAGCGGGGAGGGAGGGAGAGATGGCAGCAACAGTGTCTCGGCAACTGGCCGCGGAACCACGATGCCTGGATACCAAATCTTTTCTCCCATTGCAGAAAATGAACCGGTATGTCGACGATGTTTGGGCTCTACAGTACCGTGAGAACCGGCCATTTCCACATATCGCGATTGACGGTTTCTTCGATGACAGCGTTATCCAAAAGGTCCTTGCCGAATATCCCGGTGAGTTCGATTCATCGTGGAACCGCACTTTCCTGGATGCGGGCACCTATGAGGAGCAGAAACTGGGCCTCGACAGACTGGATGACTTTCCTCCCTACATCCAGCAATTCGTTAACGCGCTAAACTCCCGCGTTTTTGTCGAATTTCTCGAGCGGCTCACAGGGATCGATGGTTTGATTCCTGATCCCTATTTGATGGGTGGTGGTCTGCACATGATTCCACGTGGAGGTCGTCTGGCCATTCACGCCGATTTCAATCGGCACCGAAAGCTAAGGCTAGACCGCCGCCTGAATCTGCTGTTGTACCTGAACTATGACTGGTCGCAGGAGTGGGGCGGAGCCCTTGAACTGTGGGATAAGGAAGTCAAGGTAAAAGAGAAAGCTTATCTGCCAATCGCAAATCGTGTAGTCGTCTTCAGCACGACTGATACAGCCTTTCATGGGCACCCCGATCCCCTGACGAGTCCAAAGGGGACGTATCGCCGATCGATCGCAATGTATTATTATACAAATGGTCGACCGGAGGAGGAAAGATCCGAAGACCACACGACAATTTTTAAATTGCGCCCGGGCGAAGTTCGAAGGCGGACATTCATCGATTCCGTCAAGCCTTTCATCCCACCAATCGTTTGGCAAATCCGACGTCTCTTCAAGCGCTGACTTCATTCTCGAACTAACTTGTGCCAGGGTGTCTCGAGCAATGATGCGAGAGCTCCCGTGTGCGCTCCAAAACGATGGTCCATCCGGCCGCGGATTGCTCCGCAGCTAGACCTTCGGATCGCGCAGTAGCGTGCCAATGAAGATCCGTATCGACAAGATTGTGCGTGCAATGGGCCATTCGCGTTGCTCGCATCATCCACTATTTCCCGCGGACTGCATGCTGAGCGGGGGTGACCGCAGCGGAGGAGGTCGAGGTTCAGTCTTGAGCAAGCAAGGCTCAGTACTCCCGGATGCTCTCGTCCAAGCCGCGAAGCAGGGGATAGAGGAAATATGAAATCACCGTTCGCTGTCCGACCTTCATCTCGGCCGTGACCGCCATACCGGGAATCAACTGAACGCGCTCGGACGGCAGCCGAAGGTGCGTGTCCCGCAGATCGATCAGTACGCGGTAATAGGGAGCTGACGACCGGCGCACACCTTCGGCCTTCGCCTCTGGCGAGAATGAGTCCTGACTGATGACTCCGACCTCGCCAGTAGCGGTGCCGTACTTCTGAAATGGAAATGCCTCGAACTTCACTCGTACGGCCTGCCCGACCGCCACCTGCCCGATATCCCTGCCCTCCACGTTGACCTCCGCCCGGAGCGTCTCGTCCCGTGGAACCAGCACAAACAAAGTCTCGGCCTCGCGGACCACCGAACCCACCGTTCGATTGGCGATGTCGAGTACCACTGCATCCGCCGGTGCATTCAGCACGATCAGCTGCCGACGGAGCTCCGCCTTTTTGAGCTCTTCCGCAGTGCCATCCCGCTTTGGCAACGTCTCGACAAGTTCCTGATAGGCGCCGCGGCGAAACTCGGCGGCGAACACTTTCTGGTCTGCACGGGCCTTGTCCAGGCGATGCGTGTTGTCGACGATGCTGCCACGGACTCGCGCCATGTTGCTTTCGACCTCCAGTCGCGCATCCCGTGATAGCAGGAAGTTCAGTCTTGAACCGACCTCCTTGGCCATCAACGCGTTTCGCATGGCTTCAATGGACTGCATCGTGTCCAGCCGCTGGGCCAGGACCAACTCCTCGCTCTGAGCCGTTTTTAGATTGGCCTGTGCGGACGCAATCTGCGCGTCATAGTTCTGGATCTGAAGGTCGTAAGCCGCCTTCCTCTGGAGGAACACCTTTCTCTGCAGAGCTTGGTCGGCGTTCGCCGTCTCGTCGAGGCCGTAGTCCGTGCCGTCCAACTCGGCTCGAAGCCGGCCGATGGAGGCGTCGAGACCCGCCAGGCGGCCGCGCAGTTGAGCAAGATCGGCCTGAGAGAATGTCGGATCGAGGACTGCAAGCACGTCGCCGCGGTTAACGACGTCGCCGGCCTGGACGCGAATCTCCCGAATAACCGAGGTTTCCAGCGGCTGTACGACCAGGTTCGGACGCGTCGTGATCAACTTGCCCTGTGCAGTCACAATCATATCAACGCGAGATACGCATGCGAATGTGATCGCAGTAGAGATCAGGGCGACGACGCAATAGAGCGTGATCCGTGCCACACGCGGTGGCGTCTGCTGCTCGATCTCGGCTGCGTCTGACTGAAATTGCGCGACAAAGCGAGAATCTGTAGCCGCGGACCTCATGAGCCGGCGTCTCGTCCGAGAACCGGACCGAGGCCCTGATCCGCCTGAGGCTGCTTCAGCTCTGGTCTTTTCAGCCGCAGTCATGCGACTTGCCTCGTCTGCTGGTTCCAGAGATGCCTGTAGAAGGTGCATTTCGACAGCAGCGCGTCATGACGATCTACATCGACGACCCGTCCACGGTCGATCACCAAGATCTGGCTTGCGTCCGACAACATCGAAAGCCGATGCGATACGATGACGACGGTCCGTCCCTCCGCGATACGTCGCAGATTGCGCCGAATGATCGCCTCACTCTCGGAATCCAGTGCGCTGGTGGCCTCATCGAGGATCAGGATACGCGGGTTGACGATCAAGGCCCGCGCGATCGCAAGCCGCTGCTTTTGCCCGCCTGACAGGTTCGATGCCTGCTCTTCGAGCATGGTGTCGAACCCCCTCGGCAGCCGCTCTATGAACTCGTCCGCACCGGCGAGCTGAGCCGCCCGGACGACCTCCTCGAATGTGGCGTCGCGCCTCACGCATGCGATATTTTCGCGCACTGTGCCCCGGAATAGGAAACTGTCCTGGAGCACGATCCCTAGATTCCGCCGCAGATGGGCGAGATCAATCTCGCGTGAATCGTGACCGTCGATGCGCACCAACCCCTGCTGCACCGGATACATTCCCGCGATCAGGCGTGTCAGCGTCGTCTTGCCCGAACCGCTCCGGCCGACAATTCCGAAGATCGAGCCGGGAGCGATCGAGAACGACACGTCGTCCAGCGCCGGCGTTCCCTCCCCATAGCGAAACGTGACGTTTTCAAACTCGATCTGCCCGGCGAAGTCGGGCCGCACGCCTTCGCGGCGACCGTCACGTTCCAGCTCCGTGTTCATAACCTCGCCAAGCATCTTAACGGCGAGCGCAACCTCTTGATATTCGTGCACCATGGTCACCATCTGCACCAGCGGCCCCGAAACCCGTCCCGCCAGCATGTTGAAAGCAACAAGTGCGCCGATCGTCATCTCGCCGCCGAAGACGTCGAGCGCACCAAGTGCGACGATGCCGAGCGTCATCATCTTCTCGAGGAAACCGGTCAAGGCCTGAGCGCCCGCCGAGATTTTTTCGACGCCAAACCGCATCGATACCGACTGCGCGCAACGATCGTCCCATGTCCTGTTCTGGCCGGGCTCCATGGCCAACGACTTCACGGTACGCATGCCGTGCACGGTCTCAACGAGGAGTGCCTGGCGCCCGGCTTCGGCCTGATAAAGCTGGTAGAGCCGCCGTCGGAACGGTCCCATCAAAATAGCAATCACGCTCGCGCTGATGGCGGTGAAGGCCAGCACGACGCACGTCAGCTTGATGCTGTATAGCGCCAGAACAGGCAGAAAGACGAAAAGCGAAAGCGCGTCCAAGGCGGTCAGGAACAGTCGACCGGTCAGGAACTCGCGGATTCGTCCGGCCTGCTGCATGTGCTTCACCAACACGCCGGCCGAGATGCGCTCGAAGAAGGTTACCGGAAGTCCCAAAAGATGCCGAAACGTCCTGGTCGCGACCCGGATGTCGATCTTGTTCGTGGCATAGAGCAGCAGGTAGCGCCGCAAGAAGCTGAAGACGGCGTCGAAACAGAGCGCAAGGATCGCGCCAGCCGAGAGCACGTAGAGGGTCGTGAGGCTCTCGTGGACAAGAACCTTGTCGATGACGAGCTGAAAGAAAATCGGAAGCGCCAGCCCGAGCGCATAGAGGAACACCGCAGCAATTGCGACGTCGGAAAAGAGCCGCCACTCCCGCAGCATTTCGGGTATGAACCAGCGCAGCCCAAAAGGCCTCTGGCCCTGCGATGGAGAGCTCTCGCGCTTGAACAGAACGACCTTTCCGGTCCACCTGGCGCAAAAGCGGTCCTCATCGACCAGCAGGTGCTCGCCCCTCCGCTCCGCCAGAGGATCGAAGACCGTTACAGCGTCGCCCTCCGGCCCGGCGCCGACCACGAGGACCCAGTTGAGGTTCAAGAGCTGGACAAGAGCCGGATAGGCTTCGCCGAGCTGACATATCTCCTTCCAATCGAGCTGCGCCGTGCAGGCGCGAAGGCCCGCATCATGAGCCATGCGGAGCAAGAGATCGGTCGAGATGCCGGTCTCGTCGACGGCATAGGCGTGCCGCAGCCGGTCGGAAGGCAGATCGATGCCGTGATGGGCAGCGATCCTTGACAAGCATTCAAGGGCCGTTTGAGCAGCCCGACGCGGCTCGTCCTCCGACGAGGGCGGTTCCGGTTCGAACCTCTCGATTTCAACGGAAGTTGGTTGAGACATTGGAAGATCGCGGATTGTCCGAAACTGATGAGGCAGGCTCGACGCGCGCACTCGCCTGTGGCGCGGCCATCGGCGTCCTGGGCCGGGAGCGCTGGACGACGCCGGCGTCGACCAGACCCTGAAGCGCGTTCTGCATCACCTCCACGGAGTTCGCGAACGACTCCGCCGAAAAGATCAGCCTTTGCCGAAAGACTTTCTTGGGCGCGTTGTTGGCATCACGTTCCGTGGGCGAGAGACTGACCAGGTCGACCCGCACGATCGACCCGCCAATTGTGACCTCGTCAATCCCGTCTGTATAGAGCTCTGTATGCATTGCGGTTCTCCTATGCTGCGAGCTGCGGCCTGAAAAGGACGTCAACCGCGTAGCTCGTCGCGTTGAAGGTGTTGGTGGGGAAGAGGCTTCCGGATCCGTATGCATAGACGCCGTTTCCGCCGCTGGACGCGGATGACGGGGCTGTCAACGGACCATTGGTCACTGAACTGGCGAACAGGTTGGGATCGGCCGAGTAGTTGCCCGCAGTATGGTAGGATGCGATATAGGTTGTCCCCGCCGCTATCGTCACCGGCGTACCGAAATTGACCTGCTGCCAGCCGCTTGCTGTCTCGTTGGTGAAGGTGGCAGTAGCTAGCAGCGTGCCCGTGCTGCTCCATAGATCGGCAACGTGTGTGCCCGTATTGTTCGGACCTTTGTAGAAGCGCAAGCCGACGATGTCGCCCGCCGTGGAAGCCTGGAACTTTACACCAAGTTCCACCGAGCTTTGATCATTGGCGGAGACGATGCTCGGCGTGGGATTGGAGCTGAACAGGCTCACGGTGCTGGACGAGGGCGCGCGGACAGTGACGCTTGCCGTTGCGCTGGCGGTACCACCCCGGCCATCAGAGATGGCGTAATTGAATGAGGCCGGTCCGGTATAGCCGCTGGCCGGACTGAACGTCACCGTGTTGTTCTGAGCGTTGAAACTGGCGGTGCCGTTGACAGCGCCACTGACGCCTGTAATCGTCAGAGCGTCCGCGTTGGGATCGGTATCGTTTGCTAGAAGTGATGTCCCGGAAATGCTGAGCGCCACGTCTTTGGTCGCGTTGAAGCCCGTATCGTTATTGGCGATCGGCGGCTGGTTGGTTCCGCCGCCGGAATTGCTGAAGACGACATCCACCCAATAGTTGGTGGCATTGAACGTGCTCGTCGGAAACAGATTCCCCGTTCCATAGGTGTAGACACCATTGTTACTCGCAGAGGCCGTAAGCGGCCCATTCGCGTGAGCAGTAGTGAAGTAGCTGGGCGTATCGGCATAGCGGCCGTTGCTATGGAAGCTTGCGATATAGGTGGTGCCAGGCGTGATCGAGACCGGACTACTGAAAGTGACGGTTTGCCACCCGCTGCTGGTCTCGTTGGTGAAGGTGGCGGTCGCCAGAAGCGTGCCTGTGCTACTCCACAGTGATCCGGTATGGGTGCCGGTGTCGTTCGCACTCTTGTAATACTTAATGCCGGTAATCGTGCCGGCCGCGGAGGACGAAAATCGTACCCCCAAATTGACCTGCGACGTGTCGGAGCCCGATAGCACCGAGGGCCTATCGGAGGTCGAGAATAGACTGACTGTCGAGGCAGTCGTGTTCACCGCGATATTAAACGTCTCGCTTGCGGAGAGGCTGCCGAGATCGGTGGCAGTCGCCTTCACACTGACCGTGCCGACATCCGCAGACGTCGGTGTGCCGCTGAAGGTCCGGGTCGTGGCATTGAAGGTCAGCCAGGCAGGAAGTGGCGAGCCATCGGCGGCGGTTGCGGCATAGGCGAGCGAATCCCCGGAATCCACATCGGTGAAGGTGCCAGCGGGCAGCGTCAGCGAGAAAGCCGAGCCGACCGTCGCCGTCTGGTTGCCGGTCTGGGCCGCCAGCACCGGTGCGTCGTTGGCGCCATGAATCGTGATGGTGACCGTAGACGATGATGTCGCACCAGCAGTATCGCGCATCGTGTAGTTGAACGCATCTGTCAGTGTATTGGTCGAGAGCCGCAATGCCTGCACGGCGGGATCCGTTTCAGTGACCGTGTAGGTAAACGCGCCCGAGGCGTTGAGGACCAAGCTTCCGTGCGCGCCATTGAGTGACGATCCGAGCGCGCCAGACGTCGAGCCAAAGCTGACTGCTGTCACGGTCTTGGTGTCGCCGGAATCCGGGTCGGTATCATTCGTCAGCACGTTCCCAGAACCGGGGGAGCCAGCCGTGCCATTGTTAGTCCCCCCCTTCTCCGTGGCGTCGCCGGTATCGGCGACGGCGGTCGGCGGCCTGTTGGCAGTCGTGCTCACCGCGATATTAAACGTCTCGCTTGCGGAGAGGCTGCCGAGATCGGTGGCAGTCGCCTTCACACTGACCGTGCCAACATCCGCAGACGTCGGTGTGCCGCTGAAGGTCCGGGTCGTGGCATTGAAGGTCAGCCAGGCAGGAAGTGGCGAGCCATCGGCGGCGGTTGCGGCATAGGCGAGCGAATCCCCGGAATCCACATCGGTGAAGGTGCCAGCGGGCAGCGTCAGCGAGAAAGCCGAGCCGACCGTCGCCGTCTGGTTGCCGGTCTGGGCCGCCAGCACCGGTGCGTCGTTGGCGCCATGAATCGTGATGGTGACCGTAGACGATGATGTCGCACCAGCAGTATCGCGCATCGTGTAGTTGAACGCATCTGTCAGTGTATTGGTCGAGAGCCGCAATGCCTGCACGGCGGGATCCGTTTCAGTGACCGTGTAGGTAAACGCGCCCGAGGCGTTGAGGACCAAGCTTCCGTGCGCGCCATTGAGTGACGACCCGAGCGTGCCAGACGTCGAGCCAAAGCTGACTGCTGTCACGGTCTTGGTGTCGCCGGAATCCGGATCGGTATCATTCGTCAGCACGTTCCCAGTACCGGGGGAGCCAGCCGTGCCATTGTTAGTCCCCCCCTTCTCCGTGGCGTCGCCGGTATCGGCGACGGCGGTCGGCGGCCTGTTGGTGCCGTTGCTGGGGACAAACACCACGTCAGCCCAGTAGTTCGAAGAACCAAACGTACTGGTCGGGAAGATACCAGCCGTGCTGGTACCACCGTAGGAATAGACGCCGTTGCCGCCAGATGTGGCGGACGAAGGCGCCGTCAAACTCCCGCTCGTAAAGGAATTGGTGAAGAAATTGGTCGTGGCGACATACGCACCATTGGTGTGATACGAGGCGATATAGGTTGTATTGGCGCCGATCGTGACGGGGGTCGCCAGATTGACCGTTTGCCAGCCGCTTGCCGCCGTGTTGGTGAAGCTCGCGCTGGCAAGCTTGGTACCGGTCGAGGTCCAGAGGTCGACGAGATCGGCCCCTCTGTCGCTCGGACTGCGATAGAATTTCAGCGCGGTGATTTGACCGGCCGTGGCGGAGGTAAACTTCACGCCGACTTCAATCGGCGTACCATCATTCAAACTGGTCTGCGCCGGTACGTTGGAAGCTGTGAAAAGGCTTCCTGTACTGCTCCCGCCTGTGACGTTGACGCTGACCATGGCGGGAGTCGTCTGCATATTGACACTGTCATCAGTCGCTCGCGCTTCGATGACTCGCGTACCAGAGCCCGAGGCAAGCCACGTATAGCTCCAGTTTGTCGTGCCAGTCGCCGGGTGCCACGTCGTACCGCCATCAGTGGAAACTTCGATCCCGGCAACACGTCCGCCGGCGTCCGAGGCTGTGCCGGTGATCGTGACCGTCTGGCCCTGGCTGACGTTGGTCCCACCTGTCGGGGAGTTGATGACGGCTGTTGGCGCGGTATGGTCGGCGGACGCCTGTGCGCTCACAAGACCCGCCTGCAACGTTTGCGGCATCACCCCCATCTCGGCGAGGAGATTCACCATCGATTGCTGCACGGCCGAGCTGACTGGGGCGGTAAGGCCCTTGTACGGAACATATTGATCTGACAATCCCCATGGATACATGACCGTGCCGGCACCGAAAACCAAGGCACCGCTCTCGGGATCACGGTAGAGCGTGAGGTTGTGCGTGGCCGTCCCAGGACCAGTGGTCAAACCATTATCCAGCAGCAAGGAGTTGACATTTCTTGTCGTCGACGACATGTCGATTAACCCGGCTGGCCGAAAGCCGTTGTCCAGATCGCTGTCCCACTCGTAGCCAAGCAGGCGCGTCAGCGTTCCCCCGTTGCCACTGGCAATGCTGGTGTTCCGCCAAAAGCGCAGCTGTGACATGCTGGCCGGAACGCTGATGTTGTCGAGCGTACCGATGTCGTCGACGGTGAAGATCGTGCCGGAGAGAGAGTTTTCCGGAGTACCAGGTCCATAAACCGGATCACGAAACAGGCCCGCTCCACCGTTGGCGGTGCCATTCGGGTCGAGCTGCACGCCGCTCCAAATGTCCTTGTACTCGACGATCGTTCGATTTGCCGTATGGCTAGCGTCGAAGCTCGCACCAAGCTCGATATCCCAATAGATTTCGTTGCCGCTCAAGAAGGCGAGGTCGACTCCCGCGTCGCGGGCCGCACTGACATTGGCGAATTGCGATTGCGACCAGTATTCGTCGTGGCCGGCGTCCATGTAGGCGCTGGCGTTCAGCAGCAATCCTGGCTTGGTTGAGGCATCGATGCCGGATATGTAACTGACGTCGTAGCCGTTCCGCTCCAACCAGTAGATCGCCGCGTATTCCTCACCAAATAGGAAATCGGTCGGCTGAGCCAGGTTGGAGTTGACATTCATGGCGATCGGACGGTTGTAGCTAACAGCATAGGCACGATCGCTATTGGTTCCGCTGGGACCTTGATACAAATTATATCCGCCCCAGGGATTGTACGCCTCCCATGTCGTGTCGCTGGTTTGGTACAAGACGTCCGAAAAGGTGCCGTCGTTGCGAACGATGAATGGAATCATGTTCTGGAAATTGCCAGTGTCCGTCGTCAGCTTCGCAAAATAGACGCCGGAAACAGCGGTGGCAGGAATTGTCCATGAATCCGTGATGGACCAATTTCCGGCATCAACAGTGTTGGTAGGATCATTAAAGAGCGGAGCCGGTTGGTTGGCAGCTCCTGTATGGTGCATGCTCGTGATGAGACGCGCACCATTGCCACCGTAGTAGCCAAGTCGGTAAATAGCGACGGTATAACCGCTCGAGGCTGTATCCACCTTGAAAGAGACGGTCTGTCCGGCATTGGTGCTAATCTGCGTCGCGAAGCCTTCAATCTGCGAGTCACCTGCGTTCGCGATCGAGCCGTGGATCGCCCATGTGCTCTTCGGCGTGCCCGGTAGTTGATTTTCCGTGACAGTTTTGTTGCTCGCGTCGCTGAAGGTTGCCGTCCCCGTTTGGGCGCCCGAGGTCGCGGTGAGTTGCAACGTAGCTCCGGTCGATCGGCCATCAGCGGGCACCTGCCATTGCGCGACGACTGTCCCATTGGCGAGCCCATCCATGTCGCCGATGCCGCCATCCTCGATCGTGAAGGGCGTATAGATATCGGCGATGCCGTTAGCGCCGGGGGCGCTCAATAGGTCAGCAATATCGAATGTGACGGGCGCACCCGACCCGATTCCGGCTGCGGTAAACGTTGCCGTACTGCCGGGCGCGTAGTCCGCGCTGTCCGTCATGACGGACAGCGAACTTGTCGGGAGGGAATTGACGACAGATCCACCAGGTATCGCGAAAGGCAGTGCAGCCTCGGCGGGGGACGGCATGAGCGAGACCTGACTATTCAACGTCGCGGACGTGGACGACCGATCCAGCAATCCCGAGGTAGAAGCCGGGTGGCCTGCCATTCCCGCAATCGAATCAAGCTGTTGCTCTGACCCGCTAGATGGCTCCGCGCGCAGTGGGATCCAAAGCCCCTCCAATGCGGATGGACCGTGGCGGTCGCTTGAATTCGTCCAATGAGTGGTACCGGCGTTCGATGTCGATGATGCCTGTGCCATCTCTCTGTCGGGCATGGACGAGCGCGCCGGGCCCGCTGCGTTGGGACGGACCACCACGCTTACCGAACTCGAGAGCAGAGCGGCCAATCTCGACTGGAATGACGGCGTACCGGGGACCCGCGTCCTGCTGGAGCCGCCACGCGACAGCAATGCAGTTGCCGCCTGACCAGCGTTGATAGCCGGCGTTGCCCTGGACAGAAGATCCGGCCCGCCGACCGACTGGTCCGCATTCGGGGAGATCCAAAACTGATTCAATGCCCAGGCGCCGGCGATGGGCTCCAACCATGCGCCCCGTGCGATGACATCTGACCAGCCGGAAGCGCCTTCTTCCGGCGAAAGGGGCCTGGTTCCTCGATCAAGGACGCTCGCCTTTCGATTCAGCATGGCCAGCCTCTCAAATTCAGATACGAAAGAAATCTAATTTAAAAATAATACGCCGGTCAATTCGAGTAATATAAATTTACTGTTAATTTAATTTAATAAGGCACTGGCTCCGATTGTGGCATCGGCAGTCGGGAGCCGTGTGATTTCCTTCAGATAAATACCATAGCCGCTCTTCTCTAGCGGTTGAATCAGAGCAAGAAGCTGGTCTCGATTGATAAAGCCCTGCCGAAAGGCGATCTCCTCAAGACAAGCCACCTTCATGCCCTGTCGCTTTTCGAGCGTCTGCACGAAGGTCCCTGCATCGATCAGCGACTCGACCGTGCCCGTATCCAACCATGCGTATCCCCGTCCCATGCGCTCGACGTGGAGAGCGCCGGCTGCGAGATAGCGCATTTGCAGATCGGTGATCTCAAGCTCTCCCCGGGGCGACGGCTCGACACGGCGGGCATACCGCACAACCCGGTTGTCAAAAAAATACAGCCCCGTGATGGCCCAGTTCGATGTCGGCTTTCTCGGCTTTTCCTCGATTCGTAGTGGGCGGCCCGCCTCGTCGAACGTAACGACGCCGTATCGTTCGGGATCGCGCACGTGATACGCGAACACGGATGCACCTTCCTCGCGGGCTGCCGCCCTTGTGAGAAGTTCGCGCAAGCCGCCGCCGAAGAAGATATTGTCTCCGAGCACCATTGCGACGCGATCGGTTCCGATGAAATCGGCACCTACGATGAAGGCTTCCGCCAGGCCCCCGGGACGAGGTTGCTCCGCATAGCTGATGCTAATCCCCCACTGGCTTCCATTTCCGAGCAATCGCTCAAACTGAGACCGGTCTGCCGGGGTCGTGATCACCAGGATTTCGCGGACTCCTGCCAGCATCAGCGTCGACAGCGGGTAGTAGATCATCGGCTTATCATAGATGGGCAGCAACTGCTTGCTCACCACACGCGTGATCGGATAGAGCCGCGTTCCGCTGCCGCCAGCCAGGACAATTCCCTTCAGCATCGGTGTCTCCTTTTCCGACAAGTTGGTCGAGACAGGTTTCGAGAGAGTGGCGCCAAGCCGGCAATCGAATTCCAAACACGCGCTCCACTTTGGACGAGTCCAGGCGGGAGTTCAGGGGCCTGCGCGCAGCGCAGGGGTACTGCTCGGTCGTGATGGCTTCCAGCGCCGGCGGCCGCACTCCACGACGGGATAAACCATCGAAAATTGCCTCGGCGAAGCCGTGCCAGCTCGTTGTTCCCTGGCCGGACACATGGAAGATGCCTGCCGCGATGCGGCGATCATCTGTGATCGACCGCTCTGCGATCTTCAGGAGCGCTGCGGCCAACTCCGCTGCTGACGTCGGGCTTCCGTGTTGGTCGCAGACGACCCTCACGATTGGACGCGTTTCGGCCAGCTGCAACATCGTCCGAACGAAGTTGCTTCCTGTTGCGCTGTAGATCCAAGACGACCTGACGACAGTCGCGAGAGGATGCGCCGCCAAAACGGCGGCCTCGCCGGCCAACTTTGACGCGCCATACGTGTTCAACGGCGCCGGAACGTCGGCTTCGTCGTAAGCCTCGCGCTTGGCACCATCAAAGACATAATCCGTCGACAAATGCACAAATGGAATGTTTCTCTGCCATGCGACATCCGCTAACGCAGCCGCACCATCGCGGTTGATACTGAAGGCTTTTCCGACTTCAGCCTCTGCCCCATCCACAGCTGTATAAGCAGCGGCATTGATGATCATGCTAGGGGCGATCGAAGCGACCGTCCTGTCGATCCCGTCCCGGACTTCCAGGTCCAACTCCTCACGTCCGAGGGCTACTGCAGACAGGCCGCGAAGAGCAGCGAGTTCCCGAAGGCAACTGCCCAATTGGCCATTTCGACCAGCAATCAGGATCGGTCCATCGATCATGGCAACCTCAACCTCAATGTCGCGTGGCTGGGAGACCAAGGCGCGCGCCGTCGTAGACAATATTGCGAGCCCGCGCCCACCAGGCGCCGCTGGCCAGATACCATTCCACCGTGTCGGCGAGGCCTTGCTCGAAGCTTCGGCTCGGCTGCCATCCCAGCTCGCTGCGAGCTTTGGACGCATCGATTGCATAACGTGCGTCGTGTCCCGGACGGTCCGGCACAAACGAGATCAATGATCGCCTCGCTGTCGGCCCCGGACGCAATCGATCAAGCACGTCGCAAATCTGGGTGACTACCTCCAGGTTCGAGCGTTCGCTATCGCCGCCGAAATTGTACTTCTCTCCAGCCCTGCCCTCAAATAGCAGCCTGATCAGGCCTGCGGCGTGATCGTCGACATGAAGCCAATCGCGCACATTGCTGCCATCGCCATAGACAGGCAACGGCTTGTGCTCAATCGCGTTGAGAACCGTCAGCGGAATGAGCTTTTCCGGGAATTGGAATGGACCGTAATTGTTCGAGCAATTGGAGACGATCACCGGCAAGCCGTAGGTCTTATACCAGGCGAGCGCAAGGTGGTCCGAGGCGGCCTTGCTCGCCGAATAGGGTGAACTCGGCCGGTAAGGGGTATCTTCCCGGAAGCAGTCGGCCGGCCCCAATGAACCGTAGACCTCGTCCGTCGACACGTGAATGAACCTGAACTGTCTTTGCCTCTGGCTTGAAAGCCCGTCGTAATATCGTCTGGCAGCTTCCAGTAGAGTATAGGTACCGACGATGTTGGTGCTAACGAACGCTGCCGAGCCTGTGATCGACCGATCGACATGGCTCTCCGCTGCCAAGTGGATGACTGCGCTTGGCTCCCACTTGTAAAACAAACGAGTGACCGCCTCCTGATCGCAGATGTCATGCTGCTCAAATCGATAACAGCTGGCACCCTCGATGGAGGCCAGCGAGGCCAAATTTGCCGCATAGGTCAACTTGTCGACATTGACGACCGAAGCACCGGCTTCCAACACCAACTGTCGACAGACCGCAGACCCGATAAATCCCGCTCCTCCGGTCACCAGGACACGCATGCCACGCCCTCTATTCAAACATTGAAGCAAGCTGGTCGAAACGGGGAAGCGCCCGATCCTTCGGTGAAAGCTGGGCCGCCGAGGCCCTCACCGGCCACTCGATAGCCAATTCGGGATCCGCCCAATGGATGCCGGCGTCGTGGTCCGGAGAGTAGACCTCGTCGACCTTGTAAAAGACCGTAGTTTGAGGCTCGAGCGTACAGAAACCGTGAGCGAACCCTTTTGGAACGAGCAACTGCTCGTCAGTCTCGCTATCCAGTTTGACCGAGACGTGCCGGCCGAAGGTCGGCGACCGCCGCCGAAGGTCGACCACCACGTCAACGATCGCTCCCCTCAACACGCGAACCAGCTTGGTTTGCGCGAATGGAGGCCGCTGGAAGTGCAATCCGCGAACCGTCCCGACTCGCTCCGAGCAGGATTGATTGTCCTGGATGAAATCGTGAGAAATTCCTCTTTCGGCGAAAGCAGAGCGACGAAACGTCTCGCAAAAATAGCCGCGCGTATCGGAAAAGCGCTTCGATCGGACCAGCTTGACATCCGGAATCGCCAAACTTCGCACTTCCAGCATGACCGCACGCTCCGATTAGCGGCGCTAGCGCCCGGACGGTCGGCCTAATCTCCCCAATGTCCTCCCAACCGAGCACCGCAGCGGACCAAGTCCGCCTGGTCAGTTCGCGACAAATATCGGGTTTAATCGGACGCCGGCCCTTCGTCGAGTTAATTTTCAAGGCAATTAATGCCTGAGCTAGATTTAATTGGCAATACAAAATTTATCAGATATATTAATTTAAATACGGCCGCGGTCCGAATATCGCCTGCGGCCTCGTGCTCCCGCGCGACTGTCGACAGCCGAGAGAATTGTCCGATGCTTCAGACCAATCCGCTCCAGACCGATGGAGCACGTCTCCCCTCCCCAATGCAGATGCAGTCGGACCGCCAGGACGGGGCGGGCCTCGGCGAGGTCATCAAACTGACGCTCGTCTTTGTACGGCGCCAATATCTCGTTATCATTGTCACCGCTGCATTGGTAACTGCGGCCAGCCTTGTATACCTAAGGCTGGTCCCACGGAGCTATACGGCGCAGGTTCAGGTCCTGTTCGAAAACCCAAGGGCGCAATTTCTACAGAAGCAATCGCTTCTGTCTGAACCCATCGTCGACATTACTCAGATCGAGACGCAACTGCAGATCATCAAGTCGCAGGCAACCGCCGCCGCCGTGATCAACCAGCTGAAATTGGGCGATCATCCGGATTTTAAAGAAAACCGGCCGCTGCAGTCCTGGCTATTGGGCTGGCTTCGACGATGGCGATCGAATCCGTCAGAAGGTGCGCAATCTACCACGCCAGACCAGCCCTCAGAAGCCGCCATTGCCAGCTTTCTAGATCGCCTGTCTGCAGGTCGGGTTGGCTATAGCCGCGTCATTGAAGTCAACTTCACCTCGAGCGACCCGGTGCTAGCGGCTGACATCGCGAACGCAATTGCCAAAGCCTATATCAACGATCAGCTTGCCGCAAAATTTGAAGCCAGTCGTACCGCAACAAGCTGGCTGCAGGAGCGCTTACGAAATCTTGGCGAAGAGGCATTGACCGCCGAACGTGCCGTCGGTGCCTATAAGACTCAGAACAATATTGTCTCGCTGGTGGGAAAGCCGATCGACGAGCAGCAGATAACAGAGCTAAACACCCGCCTCGTCGCCGCCCGCGCCCAGAGCTCAGAGGCCGCCGCCAAATTAGCTGGTTACGAACGCGTCCTAAGCTCGGATCCGACAAAACTGTCCTCGATCAGCCCCCTGGATGCCATCGGCCCCGACGCGATGAACAGTCAAATTATCACCTCCCTGCGCCAGCAATATCTTGAACTCGCCAGGCGCGAGGCCGAACTGTCGGCCCGCGTCGGCCGAGACCACCTAGCAGTCGTCAACGTCCGGAACAGGATGCGTGAGTTTCGAAACTCCATGCTCGAGGAGGTCAGGAGACTTGCGGAAGTTAGCCGAGGCGAAGTCCAACTTGCCAAGCAACGACAGCAGGAAATCGAACAACAACTTTCGGTTGCAGTCTCGCAATCGCGCCTCACGAACTCGGCAGAGCTGACGATAAGAGATTTGGAAAGTCGCGCGAAGAGCCTGCGGGCGCTCTACGACACCTTCCTTCAGCAGTACATGGGCTCGACGCAGCAGGATACCTTCCCTATCTCGGAAACCCGGGTCATCTTCCCCGCCTCCGCCGCTCAAACCAAGAGCAAACCGAAGACGAAGGTCGTGCTGAGTTTCGGTCTTCTGGGTGGCCTCGCGCTGGGACTGCTACTCGGTTTCGTGAGAGATGTAATGGACCGCGTTTTCCGGACCTCTTCCCAGCTCGAGGCTGCGCTGGAACTTCCGTGCCTGTCTCTCGTGCCAATCCTGAACTTACCCAAGCCGCAGAGACCGTCGGCCCGGCTTCAACAGACGCAGGAAGACTCGAGCCAACGAATGCTTTCGACCGCTCCGGACATTCATCGCGCCGTCGTAGGCATGCCTCTCTCTCGGTACACGGAGGCCATCCGTGCGATCAAGATTGCGATCGATCACAGCCCGGCGAAGACCCCCAACCAGGTGATTGGCCTGACGTCAGCTCTCCCAAATGAGGGCAAGACTACGATTGCTGCTTCCGTGGCGCAACTCATCGGACACAGCGGAAAGAAGGTCATCATAGTGGACTGCGATCTCCGGAATCCATCGCTCTCGGCCCGTCTGGTCCCGAAGGCCGTGGATGGCATTATTGAGGTCATGAACGGTGCTCGCCCACTCGAGGAGGTGGTATGGCGGGACCCGAGGACAAATCTCGCCGTTCTTCCGGCCGTTCAACGCGGGCCCGTACTTCACTCGAGCGAACTGCTGTCCGACAGCTCGATATGCAAGCTCTTTGATCGCCTGCGACAAAGCTATGACTATGTCATTGTAGATCTTCCGCCGCTGAGTCCGCTTGTCGACGTACGGGTCACGGCGCCTCTGATCGATTGTTACGTTCTCGTCGTCGAGTGGGGACGCACCAAGATCGAGGTCGTTCAGCATGCGCTGCACACCGCCCCGACGATCTCGGACTCGCTGATCGGCGCAGTCTTGAACAAGACGGACATCAAGGCAATGGCGCGATACGACACCCATCGAAGCGACTATTACGACGACAGTCACTATGTTCGTTACGGTCTATCGAGCTCTTGAGCGGCCCCTCGCCGTGCACTCATCACGATTTGCGCGTTAGACGGTCTGCCGATCGGAGCATCCGGAGGAACGCAAAGCCAGAGAGGTGACGTGGTATGCTCGTCAGGTTCCTGATGCTGGCACTCGTTGTGTCCGTCGCAGCAGCTTTTGCAATGCCCGAGATCCCGCAGCAACGAGCTCTATCCTCTGCTCTCCTCGCAACCGCGGCGCTGGCAACCGCAATCTTCGCCTCATCCTCCGTAATCGCGAGTCTGGTACGGCGGTCGGGACTCGTTCTCATCCTCATTCTCGCTGTACCGGCGATCTACATGGCCTTCCAGCTCGCGCCAGTTCCTATCCACGGGCTCGGCAATCCGATTTGGGAAACCGCATCGGCCGCCTTGAATGCCCCCCTCGCCGAACGGCTCACGGTGGACGTCCGTGCAACTGTGCAGGCATTCTTGCAGTACAGCATTGCCGTCGCCCTCGCGCTCATCACGGCTGTCGTCGCGCTGGACAGACAGCGTGCGTGGCAACTCCTCTGCATGCTGGTCTCAATCTCGACGATCGTCAGTGCGTACCTGCTGTTGCGGCAGACGATCGGAGCGGACGGTTTTTCGCGCGGCGATGCTCCTGTCCTCGCCGCGACCGGCGCAGTCCCGGCAGTGCTGGGGCTGGTGCTGTCCGCAGCGATGATAACCCGTGCGTTCGAGGACCACCGCCGCCGTGTCAAGCAACGCCCATTTCGAGTGGCGACGACTCTGTGGTTCGCACTCCTCGCAACCCTTCTCTGTCTGTCGGCAACCCTCGCCAGCGGAGACGGGATGGGAACGGCCACAGCGGCATTGCTCGGAGTGGGAATCGTGCTCGCCGCGTTCGCGATCCGGAACTGGTTCTCTGGGCTATGGGGTATCGCGAGCGTCCTGGCCACGGCTACAGTGTTGTTTCTGGCGGCCTTCACCCTCATGCCAATAAGGCCTAATGCCGATCTGACAGTCGCCCTGTCCGAGCACGCCCCGGGGGCGACTGAGCGGATGTTGCAGGATGCCGGCCATGCCGGCTCCGGCGCGGGAACCTACGCGGCATTGCTACCGATCCATCGCGATATTGCGGCGCCGTTGTCACGAGAGCGCCCGACGGCTGCCGCGGCCATCGCAATCGAGATGGGCCGCCCCTTTCTGTACGGCGTGTTGATCGTTGCGGTGGTTGGCGCCGGGGCCTTGCTCAGATGCTCCCTGCGGCGAAGGCATGACTACGTCTACGCGGCCATTGGCGCCGGCGCTGCGACTTCATTGGTTGTGCTGGCCTTGGTCGAAGACGGCATTCTCGAGTTCGGCGCATCGCTGTTGGCTGCTGCGCTGTTTGGACTTGCGGTCGCCCAAAGCCAGCGTGATACAGGCGCCGTGACCGAGCAGTCGCGGTCGACGCGGCCCGTCGTTGGACTGGATAGTCCGGGCCCGGCATGCGCGCCAATACGCTCATATGGGATTGGTAATGCATCGATGCGTATTGGATTGGGCTCCATCGCAGTCGCGCTGATCGCCCAAACGGTCTGGCTGCTCGCTCAGCCGTCGTATCCCGGCGGTTTGCCGGTTGAAGCGCTCGCTGCCAATGATGCCTCACGCCAAGCACTTCTGAGAGTGCTGCCGCAGAACTCACTGCGCAGTGATGGCGATTTGCGGTCTGGGAGACCCGCTCCCGCCCCGCAGCCCGCGGCCAATGGAGCAGCAGCCTCAAGACCGGAGTTCGGAGTCCATCCTGCCGCGCCGACTGTACTGGCGCAGGCACTGCGGTCCTCGCCATTACGAGGGGATCTTTGGCTCATGCTTGCGGCCCTGTCGAGGGAACAAAAATCGGTCGAATACGACGTCGCGGCCTTGCTGAAACTCTCGTACTACACAGCTCCAAACGATTTGGCACTGCTTCCGCTACGACTGACTGCCGCTCTCGGCGAGGCTTCGGTCGTCAGCGATCCCGAATTGCGTGAACTGGTGCAGCGCGACGCCAAGATTGCCTTTGCTAGGCAGCCCGCTCTTCGACCCGCTCTCATTGCTGCCTATCAATCGGCGTCGGCGGAGGGGAAGGCCCTTGTGGACAATCTGATTTCGGAATGGGATTCAGCAGCTCTTCAAAGCATGCGCAAGGAAGTCCCGATCCCTGGGCCTAAAACGGATCTACCTTTGCCGAACCGGACATGGGGTCGAGGGGCGGCGCGGTAGTTCCAAACCTGTTCCGCTTCGATGGGCAGTTCTTCGAGCACGCGTCATATCCCGAAGAGCGGCATTTGGTAACATTTAAATTAAGATATTTTGCTTGATATATTCAATATTAATAATAAATTAAATGCTAATTCCGAGTGCGCCACCATGAACTTCGTGAACCGGCACCTTCCCGATCGAAACGATACGGCTCGTGTCAGCCTCGAGCCGTCGGTGTCCCCCAGGCATAAATGGCCGCTCCGTTATGACTGGATCGAACATGTTGCACTCTGTGCCGATATCGCGACGATTTTGTTGGCGAGCGTCGTCTCCACATTACTGTACCGGCTCCAAAACGGGCAAGCTGAGGGACACCATGGCAACGCATTTGGCTTAGCGCTGGTCAGCGCAGCTTGCGTTGCATCCGTGCTGAAGGCTCAAGGTCTTTATCGCCCGATTGAGCTCCTCGTCCTCAAAAACCAGGTTCGGGCCGTCTGCGTGACGTGGGCGTCATTGCTGCTCTTGATTTGGGCCGCCGACGGCTTTGCAATTCGTCCGGGCGTATCTCAGGAAGCAGGCCCGCTCTTCGCCATCCTTGGCTTAGGGTTGCTTGTAGCCGAGCGTTGGGCTGTCAAATCGCTGCTGATAAGAGGCCTGAGCGAAAGAAGATTTGCCAGCACGAATATCGTTCTAATCACGGACCAGCCGCTTTCGAAGAATGCCGGCCTACCGCAAACCTTGGCTATGCATGGATATTGCATCAAGGGGCGGTTCAGCCTGCCGCCCATTGGGTTCGGTCCCGCCGGTCGCAAGCGCCTCACGTCTCGCGTAATCGACCACATTCGCAACGCCCGGCTCGACCAGGTGGTGGTCGAAGCCAGCCCGGAGCGATGGCCCGAGCTTCGGGCATTTGTTGCCGAGTTGCGGGTATTGCCGTTTCCGGTCATATTCGTGCCGGTCGGCACAACAGCCGAATTGCTTCGACATCCTACGCGCAGCCTTGGTAGTGCCGTTTGCGTAGAATTGCAGCGCGGTCCCCTTACCCCGTTCGAGTGCGCAACCAAGCGAATCATTGATATTCTTGGCGCAGGGCTCGCCTTGGCGATATCCGCACCGCTGCTTGCGCTTGCCGCAATCGCAATCAAGCTGGATTCTCCCGGCCCCGTGTTCTTCCGACAACAACGCTGTGGTTTTAATGGTCGGACATTCTTGATCCGCAAGTTTCGGACCATGCACGTGCTCGAGGACGGCAGCGTGATAGTTCAGGCCACCCCGGCCGACCAACGCATCACCCGCGTGGGCAGATGGCTGCGTCGAACTAGTTTCGATGAACTGCCGCAACTGCTGAATGTGCTCGAGGGCAGCATGTCGCTGGTGGGTCCGCGCCCCCACGCCTTGGCCCACGACGGACAGTTTGACAAGCTCGTGCGAAACTACGCGTTTCGCCGCAGGGTCAGGCCAGGATTGACCGGATGGGCCCAGATCCACGGGTGCCGCGGTGCAACACCCACAGCGTCCATGATCGAAGCACGTGTACAGTACGATCTCTGGTACATCGACAATTGGAGTCTTCGGCTGGATCTCGCAATCGTGTTGCAAACTCCGATGGAGGTCTTGCGGGGCCGCAACGCCTACTAGGGTTGATCCCCGCCCAAAGCCCCAGACTCCGCAACCCCGCTGGCGCAGCGAGGTTTCACGCCCGCTGCCGGAGCTTCGGAGCTGCCCCTATGCGAAACTCTTCGATCCGACGGCCGGATTTCATGGCAGCAACCAACCACCGCGGCCGCTTGCCACGCCCTGACCAGGTTTCGGAAGTCTGGGGGTTACGATATTTCGGCAGCACGCGCGGATATTTGCGCCTCTGCTTGCCGGTCGGCGAGACGCCCGGCCCACCTGCTTCGGCCAAAACAGCCATCCCCCCGCCGAGAACCGCCAGGCGTTTCTCGAGTTCCTGCTTCTCGGCCTTAATCCGATCCGACAAAATGCCGCTAATTTCCTCATGAAGCGACCATAGATCGTCGAGAGACATCGCTTCTAGTTCGAGCTTCTTGGTCGACATGCTAGCATCCTGTAGTTGCGCCCATTTAATATTGTCCCGGCCGGGTAATCAAGAACCAAGTGGTCAGCTTATTCAAAAATATGTGGAACCGAACGGCAGGTTCGTGCTCCACATAACTGCGCCGCCGGTTCTGATCAAGACAAAAAAATGAACTTATCCGCTGAATTTAATAGCGGCCGAAGTAACATTACGCGCCTTGCGTGCACCGGCGTCTCGACTCAAGTGAAGAATGACACGTTGGGTCGGGCGTGGGATCGACCTCCCATGCCGCGCCCTCGAAAAACATATCCGGCACGCGGGCCGCGCTGCTTCGTTCTTACTGAAATGCGACCATGGACCCGCGGCATCCGGGATGCTGAGGGACTGCAATACGCCTGAGGGCGAGCCGTCGCAGCTGGATTTGTGGCTTCAAAGCCTGGCTATCAGTCTATTCAGCCGCGCGAGCGATGAACCGGCTGATCGCCTCCTGAAGGCGCCCAGAGGGCAATCGATAACATCCGACCCTTTTCTTCGGAGGCATTAAAAATAACGAAAATAATCCTCGCAATAAATATTAAATAATATATTATTTATTTATCGTCACGCTAATTTGAAAAACCAGCATTGGATCTATCCCCAGATTTGGCGCTCGGAAACGATACTCGGCGTGGAGATGACAAGATAGTCGGGGCGTGGGTCGAACGGTGACCAGAATCGTATGCGCAGGCAAGATCTCGAAACCATGGATTTTGAGGAACTTTGGCTCCTCCACGAGGAGCTAACAAAGATTCTTGCTGAAAAGATCACGGCCGAAAAGCGGGAGTTGGAGAAGCGCTTGGCGCAACTCAATCAACCGGAACAGGTCGGTGAGCCCGAGAGCGGGGCGGCAGAGATGGGCCTAGGCCAGCCTCCCCGCCGCAAATACCCAAAGGTCGTACCGAAATACTTCAACCCTCTCAAGCCGACAGAGACTTGGTCTGGACGTGGCAAACAGCCGCGCTGGCTGGTCGCCGCACTACAATCAGGGCACACATTGGAGGAGTTCAGGATTCACGAGAACGGTGAAGCCTCCGACCAGAATGCTGGTGGTCAGGGGCATTGATTGCCCTGCCACTGCAAATCCCGCATGCGCGAAATCGTTTGATCCACGGAAGCTGGCAGCCGCTCGGAACGCGGCCAATGGAAAGCGTTCGCTTCGGAGCTGCCGCCTTTACGGAGAAGCTTGTGATTTTAGGCCTTCCCTGCGCGCACCGCGACGGCCGCCTTCAACAGAAACTGCAGGGTTCCCATCCTCGGCAGGGACCACAATCCACGCCGGCGCGCAGTGGGTTGGATGGTGTCATTCGCCATCTTCCGGTAGTTTCCGAGATCCAGCATCATCATTGCGAGGAAGGGCACGCGTGTGGCCGGAAATCGTGCTTGCATCAACTGTCGCATGAACTGCAGACGGGGAATCAGCCGAGAGCGCAACTCTTGCGGAATCTCGACGCCAAGCAACTCAGCAAGAGCGAACAGCTGGGTTTCAACCGCGTTCTTCATCAATTCGCCTGACACAAGAGAGGCAAGCTCTTTCCAATCCAGGCCCTCAGCAGAATTGCTCATATCGCGCAATTCAACAAGGTGCCGCAGATCGAGATCGCCCAGCCAATAACCGTAGTCTTGAAATTGATCATGGATGATCAACATGAGCGCCCGGTAGGTGGGCGCGGGGATATACACGCGTCCGCGCCCCAGCGGCGCCGGCACACAATGGTTCAGCGGGTGCCCGAAGCTCTGGTAGAGGTACGCAGGACCTGGAGCTGCCCGCTGCAGGTCGATGGTCCCGACATCCTGCGAGCGATTTAGCTCGACATGCCATCTAGGGCTTTCAGGAGGGGTCTCATAGTCTACATTGTAGCCAATTACGCATAGGGCGGAGACCGCCAATCTGGCGTCGTCCGGCATAACCATAATATCCAGGTCAGACATTAGCCGAACGCCTCGTCGCTCCTCGGGCGCGGTCACCAAGGTCGATGCCCCCTTGAGCATGATCGGCGTAATTCCCAGGTCGTTCATCGCAATGACGGCTTCTTCGAGTTGAGCGACGAGCCGATTGTTCCGCAGCACGTTCCGGCGGTGGATCTGGCGAATATATCCGCAGACGTCCTCCGAAAGGATCGGTGCAAATTTGTCGACAAAATCGATGAGCGCCGGCGTCGTCAGTGTCTGATTTGCGAGCGCGATTACGGACGTCCACTCGACATCGACAGGTGGCATGCCTCGCAGGCAATTGCAGAGGCTCGTCAGCGCCGCGCTATGCCTTGCCATTGCATAGATCCATAAGCACGCGCCGAGCCTCCACGGCCTCGCAATAGGTGAGTTGAAGCGAGCGCGCGCCCGCGATGATCCGCTTCAAGGCGAAAAAGCCGGCCTGCGAAAGTCTTCCGTCAGCAGCAAACGCGTTATCGATGAGCCGCTTCATCGAATCCAGTCGATCTATCGCGGTTAGTTCGGCCGGACCGCTCGCGACACGGTTCAAGAAGATAATCCAGCTTGCGGAAAAGCTCTGACGGTACGCATCCGCAATGGGTACGTATCGCACCAGAACGCCGTCGGAGCGGCAATGCGTCGCATCGTACCGGCCGCCATGTAGTCGCGAGAGCAAATCCCACGATCCCTCCTTGAGGGTGAGTGCAAACGGGATGCCGCAGATCGCTCCGTCCGCGCCAACCAGCGCAACGTCATCGCCGGCGTACCGAAGTCCGGCATCCACCAGCTGCAACGAGAGGGTAGACTTTCCAGCTCCCGGTTGGCCGCACAACAACAGGCCCATACCGTCCTTCACAAGAGAAGCGGCATGAAGGGAGAAGGTCCAGCGATCGCTTCGAATAAGCCGCTCGGTGATGTGAGCTTTGATCGTTGGGGCCAGAGCCTCGACTTGACATCTGGAGATGCTGGAATCCTCTCCGCGCAAGATCACTTGCTCGTCCAGCATCATTGCCTCGATCGCAATGTCGTCATCGCCGCCGGCGCTCTGGTCTGAAACACAAAACAGCGAACACAGCCGCCCCAACAGGTCCCGATTTGCAGCTCGGACCCCTATCCGGTGCCGGCCCAGTACCGCTGAGAAGGCACAATCGGTCCGCATTTGCCAGTCGACCTCGAGCAACGCTCGATCGATCCAGGCATCTACGACCTGTCGCGTGAACTGGCGCGCCGTGTGCTCGTCAACGCCTAGCGTCCCAAGCCCCTTACAGGCGTCTTCCAGAGAGGCGCCTTGCGCCAGCTTACACCAGATGAATGCCCCTATTCGGTCCAGTTCAAAGATCTTCTGCCCTGCTCCGCTGAAGAGCACTGATCGACCGTCCAGCAGCGCGAACACTGCGTCCGAAGCCGGTCTCAACCCCATCTCTGCCGACGATCTTTCCAGCACGGCTCCAACCAATGTGAAGACATCTGCCCCGTCCTGCACCGACGAAGCGACGACAGCGCCTGGGATGCTATCGTCGCGGCCTCGGCAGCCCACGAAGTTCAATCCGAACCGTCCGCGGCGCAGCAATTCCCGTCTGCCGGGCACAAGTGACCCAATCGGTCTTGTTTCGAAGCGACAATCCGGTCCGTCATGCCACAGCTGGCCGCCCTACCCCCTCCCTCCGGAGAAATGTTCAACACCTGCTCTCAAAGAAAGTGCGCTCGCGCTCAACCGATGAGCATCCAGGAGGTACCGATAGGCCTCGCGATCGGCACTGCGTTCTCGCAGAATGCGCTCCTTCTCGCCAATGCCTATCAAATCCGCGCGCATCTGGGCCAACTGCGGCGCATCGGGGGCGAAATCGTACTCGCTAAGAGTTAAATCCCACATTGTCTCCTCCAGCCGAACGAAACCTGGACGAGCTTAGCTTACGTGATCGGCAGCAATTAACAATGATATTTACAGCAGTACCATATAATCAAAATTTATTTCATATTTGAACCGAACCTAACCACCCGTTACCAAAGCTAATTGGCGGCGCGCACCGAACTGATGGCAGGTAGTGAGGGATGGGCCGAGCGTGCGAAGGGCCCGACCTTTTCAATGACGACACCCCGCCGCGACAGCCCACAAAATAAATCGGCCGAGAGTCGCAAACCGGACCGACAACACGAATTTAATTGCGCATTAAATGCGAAAAGATAATGTTAACGAGTTGCGCGAGGGGGAGTGAGACCAGTGATCCGGTTGGCCGATCTGTCCGTCAAGAGGAAGATATTCAGCAGAATATTTGGCACGAAGCCGCAGGGATTTGGACATGCCAATTGTGAGGGGCCTCCCAGAAGCCTTCGGTTGAAGCCGAAAGCCTCATTTCATAGGCCTGCCGGCTAAGCCGGCGGTATCCCGAGAATTCGCCAAGCAGGAATCCGGTCGGTTGGAGAAGCGTCGTCACGAGCAAGCTGCCCTTTGCTCGACAACGACCCCAGGTGCGATGCCCCCCCAAGTAACCCGCACCGACGAGAGCGCACTCCAGCCGACCGGCCCCTTTTTCAGCAGTATGTTTCTGGGAGGGTCACATGGGTATGGTCATGGTCGAGTGTCCGCAAACGGGTCGCGCGATTCCTACCGGCATCAAATCCGATCGCGAGACTTTCCTGCGGAGCATCGTGTTTTTCGGCAATACTCTTTGCCCAATCTGTGAGGCCAATCACAACTGGTTCGCCCGCGAGGCCTGGGTCGAAGAATCAATCGCCCGGACGGTGGATATCCTTCGTGCGGCTCCTTCGCGCTGATGTAATGCCAAGGCCATTTCAAAGCGCGCGTCCAAACTCCCTTTTCCGATGCAAGCATTTTGATGCAATGCACTAGAGTGCTCGAAAATATTTCTGCGTATCGTCGTAAAGCGAACGGACGACTCCGGGATCCATTGCTTAGAAATTATTGTCACGTCGTCACAAATTCGATCTTCCCGTCACGGATTCGGCAAGGCCTGTTGGGGTGTTATAGTGAGTACTGGGGTTTGCAGCCTGGCTGTTCTGCATCATACAGCGATCGAGCTCGTTAACCTGCTCGCTCAATTGAAGCGGCTCCGGGAGAGAGTACGAAGGGCGGAAGCACGGCGCTCGGGAGACAGACGAACATCGGCGTCGCGTGCGCGAAAGCCACGAGCAACGAGATATCGCACGCGAACGATTCCCAAGTTAGTGCATTTCTGATCACCATGCTGGCTGAATCAAAGACCAGCATGGATGCGCAACGCCTATTCGCCGCAAGCGTGCCGTGTCCTCTCTAGCCCGCCTTCGACAGGCGCCAATTGCCTTCGATGGATCCTTTGGGGTCTACCGGTGCCCACATCGCGCCCACGAGAGCGAGGCCATACGGCCACTTGCACAGCGGCATACATCGCAGGCTTGAACCCCGATTCCGGCTCTCGTCACGACCAAAGCCGCATCACAACAGACAGCGCCGAACGTATTCGTGCGAGTCTGATCCAGCTCTTCCCGTTTCCTCGCTTCGTACTTCCGGCTTCGTTGGACGAGACGCGTCGATGACTTCGGAACCGCTAGCTGTGAAGTGGCTCACATTGCGCAAGACAATATACGTGTATCCGTCGTGCTGGGTGGACGTGGCAGACGGAGATGCGCATGAAACGCCTCATGCTCTCGCTCATTGCAGCCTTGCTTCTCGCCGGAGCGGCCAGCAGCATGCTCAGATCGCACGCACTGTTCGATCAGAACGGCATGCCATCCATCCAAGAACTGCAGACAGGTCAGGCGAACAAGCTCCCTGAACAGGAGATGCAAGACCGTTCGATCTTGTTTGCGAAAGAACCGGCGCAATAGAGCGAACCACCCGCTTTCGCGGCTGTCCGTCTTACTCTGCCGCCTCGGTTGCGGGTCGTGACTGTCCGTCGTCGGGCCCCGCTCGTGCCGTCTCCTGGTCGAACCAGAGGCTATGGTGCTCGCGCGCCCAGTTGACGTCGACCTCGCCTGAGCCCATCGCCTCGAACGCACCTTCCATTCCGATCGTGCCAATATAGATGTGCCCGATCATCGCCGCGACAAACAGTACGGCCACAATGGAGTGGACGATCTGGGCCATCTGCATGGCCTCGATCCCGGTCATATAGAACGGGAACATGAGCGCGTACCCGGTGATTGCAACCAAGCCGCCGCCGATCACGACGATCCAGTAGATCATCTTCTGGCCGGCATTGAAGCGATAGGCCGGCGGATGATCGTGACCGATCAGGCCGCCGCCGCGCCTCGCCCAATCGACATCCACCTTGTTCGGGATATTGCCGCCGATCCACATCAGGAAGATCAGGACGACGCCGATGGTGAAGGGGAAGCTCAGATAGTTGTGGGCGTACTTGGCCCATTGCGACCATTCGGAGAAAGCTTCGAAGCCGATCAGCGGCAGCAGCAATGGCCGGCCGAACGTGATGTTCAGCCCGGAAATGGCCAGGACAATGAAGCAACTCGCGGTCATCCAGTGCACGAAGCGTTCAAACATGTTGAAGCGCACGATGGTGCGGCCCGACCGTCCGGCTTCGAGACGTACCATCCCGACGGAGAGATAGAAGATCACGATGATCGCGATCATGCCAAGGATGGCAACGCCCCCGACCCAGCGCAATGTCACGTTGCGGAACTCACGCCATTCCCGCCCCTGCGGCTGCTCGAGAACGCCCGACCGCTGATCGGGAATGCTGACGCGCCCCTGGATCCGGTTGAGCTCCTGCAAAAGCTGCTGCTCCTTGACCGCACTCGCGGTTGGATTGACCTGCTGAGCAGTTGCGGGCGCCGCCATGACCAAGAGGAGCAGCGCGCACGCGCCGAAAGCCAGGCGAATGATCCTTTCAATTGACGCCATCACGTCCTCCCGGTGTTGTGCGCCCTTCGGTTGTCCATTTCAGGACTCGATCGTCTCGCGATACGCGGTCTTCCAGCCCCACGCGCCCGAGCCGTAGCCGCGCTTCAAGACGCGCTCCTTGTAGATCTGGGCGATGATCTCGCCGTCGCCCGCAAGCAACGACTTGGTCGAGCACATTTCGGCACACAGCGGCAGCTTGCCCTCGGCGAGGCGGTTCGCGCCGTACTTCTCGTATTCCTCCTTGCTTCCGTCGGCCTCCGGGCCGCCGGCGCAGTAGGTGCATTTGTCCATCTTGCCGCGCGAGCCGAAGTTTCCGACCTTCGGATATTGCGGCGCGCCGAACGGACAAGCGTAGAAGCAATACCCGCAGCCGATGCAGAGATCCTTGGAATGCAGCACCACGCCATCGGCGGTGGTGTAGAAGCAGTTCACCGGGCACACCGCCGCGCAGGGCGCGTCGGTGCAATGCATGCAGGCCATCGAGATCGAGCGCTCGCCCGGCTTGCCGTCATTGATGGTGACCACGCGGCGCCGGTTGATGCCCCAGGGCACCTCATGCTCGTTCTTGCAAGCGGTGACGCAGGCATTGCATTCGATGCAACGGTCGGCGTCGCAGAGGAATTTCATACGTGCCATCGTCGTTGCTCCTTATGCCGCCGCGATCTGGCAAAGCGTGACCTTGGGCTCCTGCATGCCGGTCGCGGGATCGTATCCGTAGGTGGTGATGGTGTTCGCGCTTTCGCCAAGAACGATCGGATCGGTCCCTTTCGGGTAGGCGCTGCGAAGATCCTTGCCTCCCAGCCAGCCTCCGAAATGGAAAGGCATCCAGGCGACGCCCTTGCCGACGCGCTCAGTGACGAGCGCCTTCATCCTCGCCCTGGAATTGTTCTCGGCGCCCGTGACCCAGACCCAGCCGCCATCCTTGACACCGCGATCGGCAGCATCGGCCGGATTGATCTCGATGAACATGTCCTGCTGCAGTTCGGCAAGCCACGGATTGGTCCGCGTCTCCTCGCCACCGCCCTCATACTCGACCAGACGGCCCGAGGAGAGGATGAGCGGGAACTGCTTGGCAATCCCCTTTTCCACGGCAGCCTTCTGCACCGAGAAGCCGATATTGGGCATGCGGAACTGCTTGGCATCGGGCAGCGTCGGATATTTCTCGACGAGGTCGACGCGTGGCGTGTAGATCGGCTCGCGATGGACCGGAATCGGATCAGGCAGGCCGAATGCGTTCATGCGAGCCTTGCCATTGCCATAAGGCACGCAGCCGTGCTTGAGCGCGACCCGCTGGATGCCCCCTGAGAGATCGAGCGACCACGACACCGAATCCGGATTGGTCGGATTGACCTTCATGATCGTGGCCATCTCCGTTTCGGTGAGATCGGTGTCCCAGCCGAGCTTCTTCAGGCTCGCCAGCGTGAATTCGGGATAGCCGTCCTGGATCTCGGAATCCTTGGAATAGGATTTGTCGGCCAGCATGCTGACCTTGCGCGTGGTTCCGTCCGGCAGCTTCTCCTCGCGCTCGATACCGAAGCGTGGTCGGAACGTGCCGCCGCCGTCCATCACCGCGAGATTGGTGTTGTAGAGCAGCGGCGTGCCGGGATGCCTGACTTCCGGCGAGCCCCAGCACGGCCACGGCAGGCCGTAATAATCGCCGCCGACTTCGGGATCGTCCTTCGGCGCGCGCATCGTCAGCATGTCGAACTTTGCCTGGTTCTTCATGTGCGCCTTGAGCCGCTCCGGCGACTGGCCGCAATAGCCGGTCGACCAGCTGCCGCGGTTCATCTCGCGCAGCACGTCTTCTGCTTCAGGCAGGTTGTTCTCGACCTTGATCTTCTTGAACATCTGGTCGGCGAAGCCGAGCTTCTTGGCCATGAGATAGATGACCTCGAGATCATCCTTGGATTCGAAGATCGGCTTCACGATCTGCTCGCCCCATTGCAGCGAGCGGTTCGAGGCGACGCGAGATCCCTTGCACTCGAATTGCGTGGCGACCGGAAGAATGTAGATGCCGTCCTTGCGGCCAGCCTCCACCGCCAGCGACGCCCAGGTCGTGGGATGCGGGTCGGCAATGACAAGCAGGTCCAGCGCCTTCAGGCCCTTGAGAGACTCCGGAATGCGGGTGATGCTGTTGCTGGCGTGTCCCTGAACGAACACGGCCCGCACGTTGTCCTTCTGAGCGACTTGATCTTTCGGCAGCGTCACCGCCTCGAACCAGCGGGTCAGCGGAATGCCAGGAGTTTCCATGATCTGCTTGGAATCAAAGCGCGACTTCAGGAACTCGTAGTCGACTTCCCAGACCCGCGACCAGTGCTTCCAGGCGCCTTCTGCAAGGCCGTAGTAGAACGGCAGCGTCACGATATCGAGCCCGACATCGGTCGCGCCCTGCACGTTATCGTGGCCGCGGAAGATGTTGGCGCCCATGCCCGGTCCGCCGACATTGCCGGTCATGAGCAGCAGGATGCAGCTCGCCCGCACATTGGCGGTGCCGACGGTCTTCTGGGTCTGGCCCATGGCCCAGATCAGCGTCGACGGCTTCTCGGTGGCGAACATCTTAGCCACCCGCTTGAGCTGTTCGCCGGGAATGCCGGTGACGCGCTCGACCTCTTGCGGATTCCATTTCTCCACTTCCTTGCGGAGATCGTCGAAGCCGTAGACGCGCTGCTTGATGAATTCCTTGTCCTCCCAGCCGTTCTGGAGGATGTGCCACATGATGCCATAGAGCACGGGAATGTCGGTACCCGGACGCATCCGCACGTATTCCGTCGCGTGCGCGGCGGTGCGCGTCATGCGCGGGTCGATGACGATGAAGTTGGCCTTTTGCAGCTCCTTGCCCTCGAGCAAATGCTGCAACGAAACCGGATGCGCCTCGGCCGGATTGCCACCCATGATCATCTGGGTCTTGGCATTGCGAATATCGTTGTAGCTGTTCGTCATCGCACCGTAGCCCCAGGTGTTGGCGACGCCGGTGACGGTGGTGGAATGGCAGATGCGTGCCTGATGATCGGTGTTGTTGGTGCCCCAGAACGCCCCGAGCTTGCGGAACAGATACGAGCCTTCATTGGTCATCTTGGCCGAGCCGAGCCAATAGACGGAATCCGGCCCCGATTTTTCGCGAACCTCGAAGATCTTGTCGCCGATCTCGTTGATCGCGGTGTCCCAGGAGACGCGCGTCCATTGCCCATTCACGAGCTTCATCGGATAGCGCAGACGCCGCTCGCTGTGCACCAGCTCGCGCACCGAAGCGCCCTTCGCGCAATGAGATCCGCGATTGATGGGGGACTCCCAGCTCGGCTCCTGGCCAATCCAAACCCCGTTCAATACCTCCGCGGTCACGGTGCATCCGACCGAGCAATGCGTGCAGATGCTCTTCTTGACGGCGGCGCCGGCGGTCAGCGGACCCGCCACGGCCGCTTCCGCCTTGCGCACGCCTGAAACCGGCAGGGTGCCGAGGGCTGCGAGCGCGCCACCCGCAAGACCGGACCGGCGCAGGAAGGTACGGCGATCGAGACCGGTGGTCTGGCTTGCAAGGGTGTTCGCGACAGAACGGCGGCGATTGGAATTCTGGTGGGTTCGCTTGATAAGCACGGGCGGCCTCCCTCTCAAGTCGGGTAGCGATTGACGCGGTAATAGGCCTTCACGTGGTCGGATTCCTTGTAGCGCGCCTTGCTCTTCTCATCGTTGTTCTCGCTGTCCGCTTGCGCGGAGCCGACCAGCGGCGTCGCGAGCGTCGCGCCCGCGCCGACCGTACCGATGCCGACCTTGCGCAAGAAATCGCGGCGTCCGACCTTGGCTTTGGTTTCTTCACTCATCGCATCTCTCCCGGACCGACGCGCGTCGATCAGTTGGCGAATGTGAATGCTTCCGTCTCGATCCCGATGAAGGTGCGACCGAGCGCGCCGACCGCCCGATAGAAACGGGCGTTCCCGGCACTCTCGATGTCGGCGAACAGCCGCGCCATCCAGGGCGACACATGTTTTTCGAAGAAGGCGCGCTGGGCATCGGGCGAGACGCCGAAGCATCCGTCGGCAAGGCCCGACATGATCTCGCACAGGATGGCGGCGGAATCCTCAGGTTCGGAGTTGTTGGCAACCCGCTCGATGCCGAGCCCCGCCAGGTCCGCACGCAGGCGCGACAATGGCCGTTCGTTGAGGAAGCCAGTGAGGTAATAGGAGGCGTAGGGCAGCAATTCGCCGCGGCCGAGCCCGACGAACAGGTCGAAATATTCGCGCTCGACTTTCGCCGCGACAGCGCTTGAGGCCGCCTCAGCCAGCGCAACATGCGCGCGCCCGAGCGGCGTCGCCTCGCCCGTCAACATGGAAAGCTGGCCGAGCAATCGTCGCGACGGCGGCGCAGACAGCAGCATTGCCAGCAGCGCGTATTCCTGCGCCCGCGCAGCATCGACGGGATCGACGAGCTCTGAGGAAACGGCTTGTTCGCTGTAGAGGTCGGGCCGCAGGTCGTTGCGAGGAACGCCGGTGGCGGTTTCGACCGCAATCACCCGTTGTGCGGGCACGCGCGTCCAGTTCGAGACGGACGGCTGGCTGATGCCGATTTTGCGCGCAAGCTGGGCGATGCCGCCCGCGGCATCGATCGCACGATCAAGCCCGTCATCACGCACGTGGACCTCCCATCCAAGAGTCCCGTCTGCTTGATTTTTGCTTTTCTAACAAAGCACTAGGAAGAAGCGTAATCCCGGTTCCACGAACCGTCAATCGCCCGCCCATAGCCCAAGCCTATAGTCTTTGGTCGTGCTGCTCAGTGCGGCAGTGCACCACCGTGCGTACGCGGCCTGACGGGCTCGGCAAAATCCGCAGGTCTGTCCGCCACCGTCAGTTGCGCTGCAGCAGGGATCGCTGGGCATTCCGCCTCGATCGGGGGCTCGACGACGTCGGATACGGCTGTCGAATCGGCTTGATGCAAATGCGCTGAAGAATCCGCAGTTTCAATCGACGCCTCGGGGAGGGATCGGACTGCCTCACGCACCCCGCCGACGATGCGATCGACGAGTGCGGCCAGTTCCTCCGAAGAGCAATCGAGCGGCCCAAAACCCGGCATCGCGGTCGGATCGTTGAAGTCCCACGCATTCTCCGCGAGCCCGATGAAGTCGCGAATGGCGGGATCGGCCGCCCAGGCGCGGCGAAGGGCCGCACGGCTCAACTCCTGCGGAATACCCTTGCGCAGGAACGCGGTGACGTCGGTCGCAGCGTTGATCTCGTCGATCGACGGCAGCATCGAGAGATCGACCTCGCTCTCGTTGTCCTTGGCCTCGGGCGGCGGCGCGGGCTGCGCCTCGGCAGGCTTCGCCGGTTCCGCCTGCGACTCATGCTTGCGGCGTGACCAACGTGCAAGGAACTCCTCGTCGCTCATTCCTGTCCGCCTTCATGTTCGCGGCGCGCCAACGCCTCCGGGTCGGCGCGGCGCCGCTCGCGTTTGACGAATTCCCGCTCGACATGGTGCTCGGCCACGAACCTTTCAATGACTTCGCGCAGCACCTCCGGCATCGGCACGGCCTCGACGAGATTGTCGGCGGCTTCGGTAAACCCCTCGCCCTCCGCGGGATCGGCGGTAACCGCGGCGATGGCATAGGGCCAGGCGCCTTCCGAGGGCGACAGCACAATCCAGATGCTCGGACTGCCGGAGGCGAGATTGTCGCGATAGCGCGCCGTCTCGGACGGATAAAGATCCACGGTCGCGCTTCCGGCATAGAACAGCGTCGTGCCGTCCTGCTCGCGAAGCACGGTCCAGGGTCTCGTGGCGGGCTCGTCCGGCAGGATGGCGACGCCACGCCAGATGAAATCGACCCAAGGAGAGTCGGCCTTGCGCCGCTCCACCACGACACCGACCGGAATCGACAGCAATGGCAGCGCCGCGGGGCTCATGTCACCATCTCCAGACGTTTGACCGGCAAGCCTGTCAGCAGATTCTGGGGCTTCATGCGCAGTTTTTGATCCGCCGACATCGACAGGATCAGGTAGACCGGCTCGTCCTCGACATCGTCGAGCGCGAGCGCTGAATCGACAAAGGTGAGGCGGAACAGCGCGAGCACACGGTCGGCGCTGGGCCCGTCGAGCTCCTCGCCGTGCCAGAGACGATCGCCGAGCCTTGTGGCATCGGCATCGAGCCCGACATACCAGGTGAGCTTTGCGTCCTGCAGTGCGCGCAGCGGTTCGATCGTGACGTCCAGACCGAGCAGATGAGAGAGCCAGCGCCTCATCACCTGCGCCAGGGCAGTCGGCCCCATACCGTCGGCCGTGAGGT
This sequence comes from Bradyrhizobium sp. SBR1B, assembly GCF_014198205.1. Taxonomy (NCBI): domain Bacteria; kingdom Pseudomonadati; phylum Pseudomonadota; class Alphaproteobacteria; order Hyphomicrobiales; family Nitrobacteraceae; genus Bradyrhizobium; species Bradyrhizobium sp. SBR1B. The sequence goes on along the minus strand of NZ_JACIHC010000021.1, from coordinate 83,797 downwards.
CGAAGGCCATGTCGAACTGGTCGCTGCGCTGCCAATAGGCAGCAACATTCTCCGCGTTCAAGACATCGACCACCGCATCGGTCGTGGCGCCCAGCATCGACATCAGCGAGAGCACCGGAGTTGGGCTAATTCCGCCGACGATCTCCTCGTCGCCGAGCAGCAGGGCCTGCTCATGCGGCAGAATCCGCTGGGCCCGGAAGAACAGTTCAGCCGCGCGCAGCACGAACGGATCGTCGCAACCGTCGAGCGCATTGCGCAGGATGACGTGCACGAGCTGATTGACGAACAGCGGCGGCAGATCGTTCGCGCCTGCGCGCACCGTCGCAAGATAAGCGGCTTCGAGCGTCGGATGCCGCAACAGGAGATCGCGAAAGGCCAGCACGAACTGCCAGTTCTCCCGGGCGTCGGGGTCGGCAATACCGGCGATTTCGCCGGCGCTGACCGGTTGGCGCGGATCGGAGAGCAACTCCCGGTGCAGCCGGCGTTCGACCTGACACGCATCATCCGGCGGCATCAGCTCGGGACGGGCAAAATAGGCCTTGAGGAATTCGTCGGTAACGCGGAGCCCACCGCCCTCGTCGCGATCGAGCAGATGATGGCCGCAGGCAATCCAGAAATCGTTCATCTGGCGGTTGGCCTCCGGCCCAGATCCACAAGCTTGAGATTGCCGTCAGGCTCGATGTCGTCCTCCATTTCCATGAACGAGAACGCCTTGCCGTGCCCCTGCCCTTCGCGCAGTTGCAGTCGGCGGAAGGACTCGCGAACCTCGCCGTCGCTTACGGCCCGGTGCACCGCAACAAGGGAGCTGATCGGATGGCTGCAGAGCGACTGCGAAAACGCTACCTCCTCCTCTGCGGCGCTCTTCGCGGCCGCCATATCCGGCGCGCCGAAACGATCGACCAGTTGCCCGGCAAGGAGATCGACCAGGCTGCGGTAATCGTCCTCGGTGGCCGGAACGATCTGCGCCAGCGTCGACCAGCCCCAGGATTGCACCCCGAGGAAACCGCCGCGAAAAGCCGCGCGCGCCTTTCCCTCGAGCTTCGCAGCATCGCGATCCCAAAAGCGGAAAACGCCGGAGACAGCCCATTCGCCCGGCTCCGCCGCCACATCAAACACGAATGTGTCGGAGGGATCGAGCGCGATGGTGCGCAGGAGTTTCACAGCCGCGGCCCTCCGATTGCCGGATCGAGCCAGGATGGGGTCGCGAGCGCCTGCACGAGGTCGCCACGTTCGATCGCGCTCGCCCCAATCCGGCGCGTCAGCAGACTGCCGCGATCGTCGATGCGCTGAATGGTCTGCCGTTCACGGGGCATGCGGGACAGATATTCGCGCGCGACGCCGTCAAAACCGTCCGCCTGCCAGCCATCGAATGCCAGCATCAGGTGCCGGGCAAAGCTCTCTGTGATCTGCGCCGCGCCGGCCTCACCAAAGCCTTCCAGGTCGAGCGCCGAGGCGAGCGGATGAACACCAGGCTCGTCGTCATTCATGGCAATCGTCCGGATCATCGCGCCGAACACCAGCCACGGCGACGGCTCCTCCTCAACGGCCGCGAGAGGCCACCCCATGCGGCCGCCGCCGACCAGACCTCCGTCGATCCAGACGGCGTCCGGCCAGCCGATCGCGATCGACTTGCTCGGCGGCGCGTAGGCGCGCAGGGCATCGGTGAGCGCGACCATGCCGGCGTAGAACGCGCGTCGCGCGCTGCGCAGCGGCTCAGCCGGCTCGAGCACCACGGCGAACTCCGCCAGGTCAAAGCGCCCAACGTAGACGAGCGTGCCGGCGCCACTCTCCGGTGCAATGCGGCATGCTTGGGCAAAAGCGTCGCCACTCTCGCGCAACCGCACCAATGTGAACGGCGGCGGCAGATGGATCGGTTCCGCCACGGAAACGTGGCTGACAGGGGTCGACGTCAGGCCGTCCTCCGCTTTCCTTTTCTTCCCGATGAATAATGTCTATACGAGGCGAAGGGTCGGCGCGAGTCCGTCGTCGGCGCCCGAATGGCGGAGGGGTCAACCTGGAACAGCCATCGAAGACCGTCCTGATCTGCTCGTGCGAAGACACGATGCGTCTTGACGTGGCCACGATCCGGCGAGGATGCCCCAACAGCGAGATCAGAGGCTTTCGCCATCTCTGCGGGCCCGAGCTCGATCATTTCCGCACGGCAGCCGCGGAGACTGGCCCGCTGACGGTCGCCTGCACGCAGCAGGCCGCGCAGTTTTCGCACGAGGCGGGCGAACGAGCCAAGGCGATCAGCTTTGTCAATATCCGCGAGACGGCCGGCTGGTCACACGAAGGGGCGCGCACCGGGGCGAAAATGGCCGCCCTGTTGGCGGCCGCCTCTATCCCGGCGCCCGACTATCCGCTGGTCACCCTGTCGAGCGACGGCGTGATCCTGATCTATGGGCGCGACGAAGCCGCGATCGAGGCCGGCCGGCTGCTTGCGGATCACCTCGACGTCACGGTCATGCTGAAGCAGATCAGTGACACCGTGCCGCAGGCGGCAACGGTCTTCCCGATAGTGAGGGGCACCATCAGCGCCGCAAAAGGACACTTTGGCGCCTTCGAGCTTGCGATCGACGATTATGCCAGGCCCCGCCCCTCCTCGCGCGATCGCTACGTGCTTGACGCTCCCCGAAACGGAGTGACGTCGCACTGCGATATCGTGCTGGACCTTTCGGGCGGAATGCCACTCTTTCCCGCACATGACCTGCGCGACGGGTATCTCCGCGCCGACCCGAACGATCCCGCCGCGGTGCTGCGCGCCGTGCTCGCCGCACGCGACCTCGTCGGCAGCTTCGACAAGCCGAAATATGTCGACGTTACGCCCGGTCTTTGCGCCCATTCGCGCTCGAAGCGCACGGGGTGCCATCGCTGCCTCGATCTCTGCCCGACCGGCGCAATCACGCCCGCTGGCGGTCATGTCGCTGTTGACCCGAACATCTGCGCGGGCTGTGGGCAATGCGCCGCCGCCTGCCCGACCGGCGCTGCATCTTACACGTTGCCGCCTGCCGATACGCAGCTTCAACGAATTCGCGCCATGCTGCTCGCCTACCACGAAGCCGGCGGCGCCAACGCGGTGCTGCTGTTCCATGACGGCCCGCACGGCACACCGCTGATCGATGCTCTGGCACGACATGGCGACGGTCTTCCGGCGAACGTGCTTCCCTTTGTCGTCAACGAACTCACGCAGGTCGGGCTGGAAGCGATCGTCGGAGCATTCGCTTATGGCGTAACAGCCGTGCGCTTCCTGCTGCGCGCAAAGCCGCGCCACGATGTGACCGGACTATCGCAGACGATCGGCATTGCCGATGCGATCCTTGGCGGTCTCGGATTTGAGGGCCAGCGCGTCGCCACGATCGAGACCGACGACCCTGACGCGCTCGGCGGCCATCTGACTGGCATCGGCACGCTTGCGGCGGTCGCAACACCGGCGACCTTCAAGACCGTCGGCAAGCGGCGCGACCTCCTGCGCTTCGGCCTCAGCGAGCTGCATCGCCTTGCGCCAAAGCCGGTGGACGTGATTGCGCTGCCGCAGGGCGCACCAGTCGGCGCGATCAGCGTCGACACGGGCGGCTGCACGCTGTGTCTCTCGTGTGTCTCCGCCTGCCCGACCGGCGCGCTGCGCGACGACCCCGAGCGGCCCGTGCTGAAATTCATCGAGGATGCCTGCGTGCAGTGCGGCCTGTGCCAGACCACCTGTCCGGAAAAGGTCATCACGCTCAAGCCGCAGATCGATTTCCGCGCCGCCCGCGCACCCGCCGCGGTCATCAAGGAAGAGGAGCCCGCGCTCTGTGTCCGCTGCGGCACGGCCTTTGGCGTCAAAAGCGCGATCGACCGGATCGCCGCCAAGCTCGAGGGGCGGCACTGGATGTATCCCGCCGGCGACAAACGGATCGAGGCACTCAGGATGTGCGCCGACTGCCGCGTCATCGTCATGAGCGAGCAGCAGTTCAATCCGTTCAAGGGCGTTCCCGAACGCACGCCACCGCGAACCACGGACGACTACCTACGTCAGCGCGAGGGCAAGGACTAGACAAGACCACCAGACATCTACGCAGGGGCAGGAAACCAGGGGGAGCATCACCATGTCTCGTTTGATCACAGCTCTGTCGACGTGCTTGATCTCCATCGCTTTCGCCGGCGCGGCGGCCGAGGCTGCCGCTCCTCCACTGACCAAGGCACAAAAGGTTGCCGTGAAACAGGCGATCGCCGCCTGCAAAGCCGAGGCCAAGGGCAAGAAGATCGCATGGCTGTCGCGTCGCAAATACGTCAATCACTGCGTCGCGGAAGCGCTCAAAGAGCACCCCAGCATCGACGTCATTCAGATCCTCAAGCAACATCCGGAGATGAGGGATCTTCCGATGGACAATTGGGATTCGATCTGAGAGGCAGCTATCGCGATGTCACGCGGCCAAGGAAATCGGTGAGCGCGCGGCGATCCTCGGGCGAGCCAATGCGCTGCTCCGGCATCTTGGTACCGGGGGTGTAGGCGTTCGGTCCAACCTCGAACAGCTTTGCAACCGTCTCCGGGGTCCAGACGATGTCCATCGTCTTCAGGGCATCGGAGAAGCGGTAGCCCGGCAGCGATGCGATCTTACGGCCAAACAATCCGGCAAGGGTCGGGCCTGCGCGCTGGACCTCCTTGTCCGACAGCGTGTGACAGGCAACACACGCCCGGAATACGTCGGCGCCATGATCGCCGGCATAGGCAGCAAGCGGATCGGCCGGTGAGCCCATCAGACTCGAGCCGACGGGATCACCAGTGCGTGCATTCCACCGCCTGATCTTGCCGTCCGCGCCCCCCGTCATCAGCGTCTCGCGATCCGGAAGAAAGGCAACCGACCACACCGGCAGCCCAGGCCCGACCAGCGTGCGTAGCAGGCTGCGCGACTTGCGATCGATGATCGCCACTGTGCCTCCGATGCTGGCCGCGGCAATCAGCTTGCCGTCGGCCGACATCGCCAAGGCCACCACTGGTGTTGGGCCGGCCGATACCTCGCCGCTGACCTTGCCGTCCATGGTCAGCATCCGCAGCATGCCGTCGACCCCGCCTGTGACGATTTCACCGTCCGGCGCCACGGCCACCACGTTGAGCGGAGCCGGCAACGTCACGACTTCAGGCTGGCCGTCCGACAACCGCCAGATGCGCAACGTAAGGTCATAGCCGGCGCTGACGAGCGACCTCCCGTCCGACGTGAAGGCGACACCGTTGACGTTCTGCGAATGCCCTTCGAGCACGCGCGACACGCCGTCCGACAGCGACCAGAGCCGCACCGTCCGATCCCATGAAGCCGACGCGAGCAGCGCGCCGTCGGGAGAGACCGCGAGTGCGACGATTGGACCGACGTGTCCCTCGAACACCCGGTCCGGCTGCCGCCTGCCCGCCATCCAGACCGCAATTCGTGCATCGGCACCCGCCGTGACCATGCGGCCGTCGCTCAGAAAGGCGACGGCATTGACTGCATCAGCATGATACCGCAGCACCTCCTCCGCTGTCTCCGCCTTTAGCGACCACCGAATGGCGGCTGAGTCGAAGCTGCCGGACAAGAGTCCGTTCCCATCGGGGGAAATAGCAAGAGCCCGCACGGGGCCGCCGTGTCCCGCCATGTCGGCGTGCACGGATGATACGGCAAAGATGGCCCACAAGGCTGCGGCGCCGCCCGCGCAGAAAGGTAGTTTCATTGACCCTCGCCGCGTCACGTTCACGCTCTCAGATTGCCAGAACAGCGGACGGAGGAGAATATCCTAACCGATCTACTTGGCTGGTGCCGTCGTGCTCTTGGACGATCCGTGAGGCGCGGCCTGCATTCCAGGCGGACTCTGACCTTGGGGACTCTCGGCGGGCGCGCCACCCGAACCTGTATTGATTGGGCCCGTCCAGCCTTGCGGCTGTGGTTGACCCTTCTCCTCGGGAGGGCTTGGTGGCGCAGATGAGTTGGTTTGCGCGGGTTGGGCGGAGGCGCTCTGGAAGAAGCAGAGTGCTGCGAAGCACAAGATCGTTGTTGGCAATTTCACGTCGGATCCTCCGGTGCGTGTACTCAACCGGGCAACACGGCCTTCCGTTCCGGAGCGTGCATTGCAATAACCTGACTTCCCGCCTCCTCCGCTTGAACGCCGGTGGTCCGAAGACTAGTCTCTTGCTGGTCACGTCAAGGACGACTGACATGCAGGGGCCAACGCGGCCATTTCTGCGGATGATGGCGCGGCTACGCGCTCTGCGCGCGCTTGATGGGCCGGAAGATCCTATTTCTTGGGAAGCCTCGCCCTTCCTGATCCTCGTTGCCATCGTGCTTGCGCTTCTTCTTGCGATATTGGAAGTCGACCTGAATAGCGCGGCGCTTCGGTCCGTAGGCTTGTTGGGCGATGGATTTTCCATCGATCCCATCTTGAAGAGCCCATAAGATCGCCTGTGCCTTGGTGCGATCAACGAGTTTGCTCGCGGCACGCCGTGTTGTATAAACACCTCGACGTTCGATCGAAGGAGGCTGCGGATGAAGGCTTTTCTTCTTGGCTGCGTCGCGGCCACGGTGATCGCGATTGCGGGAGTGGTGGTCTTGAATCGGGTCCAGGAGCCCGTCGCCCAAGCGTTTGCTACGACCGGGGTGCGTCTCTGAGACACTCAAATCTCGCAGAGCGTTAGGCCCCGTCGGCCGGTGCCATTCTCCACGCTTCTGCGTGCGAAAGACCCCAGGATCGTCTCGGCTTTCGAGACCGTCGGGGCATCCTCAATCGGCAAGACGGCACGCGAGGAGTTCGAGAGCATCGAGCAACACTCGTGCACAGGCCTTGGTGGTTGCGGTGCAAGGTATACTGCAAACGCCGAAGACCATCGCAGCGTTCGGCGTCAGCCTTTCTCGACCAGCCCTACCCGTTTTGCCCTTTCGGTGCACACGAAAGCTGAGTGCACATGCGTAGTGGCCTTCACTCAATTGGCATCAGGAACTGGCGCGGCCGAGTCCGCTGCAAGAGACATGATGTGGCTGAGACTTTTCGACGGGGCAAGGGCGGCGAAGGATGATGGAGCGCGAAGCCGGCAAGTCCTCGCCAGTGCTTCGCGTGGAACCTGGCGAAGGCAGTCTAACCCCGAGGTGGTGCGATATTTTTGAACCACTATTGCATGATACTCATAATATAAAAGACTATGTCGGCTTCGACCGCAGTTCCGATGGGAGGATAAAAATGCGCAGCACTGGAGCACACAATTTTCCGGCAATTGATCGCGTGATCTATGGCAGACCGGCGGCTGAGGCCATCAACGAAGAAGCGGAACGACTAAAGGCAACGCGCGTCTTCCTTATCGTCAGCCGCACCTTGAACACCAAGACCGACGAGATTGAGAAAATCCAGCATACGCTCGGCGACAAGCATGCCGCAACCTTCGACGGAATCGCGCAGCACACCACGCGCAAGCAAGCCGCCGAAGTTGCCCTCCACGCCAAGGAAGCCCACGCTGATCTCGTCGTGGCCGTCGGCGGCGGTTCTGCCGTTGACCTCGCCAAGATCGTCATCATGGCGATGGAGCACGATATCCGCGATGAAGCGGGCTTCGATCCGTTCCCCATGGGACCGGGCGTGAGCCATTCCCCGTTCCGCGCGCCTGCAGTCCGACAGATCGCCGTGCCATCAACGCTGAATGGCGGCGAATACAATGCCGCGGCGCTTGTCACCGATGAGCGCAACAAGCTGAAGCAAATATTCTTTCACCCCCACATGATGCCGGTGGCAGTCATCCTCGACCCTGCCCTCACACTTCATACGCCTTCGAATCTCTGGATGGGATCGGGCACTCGCTCCATGGATCACGGCATCGAAGCATTGTGCTCGCCAGCCGGCACTCCCCTTGCTGACGAAGTGGTTCTGGCGGGTATCCGCAAGCTGCGCGAGGGAATGCTCCGGACCCTGCAGCAACCTGACGATTTCGAGGCGCGCCGCTTGTGTCAATACGGCTCATGGCTTGCGTCCTTTGGACTGCAGGCACGCGTTCCCATGGGCGCAAGTCACGGCATCGGCCACGTGCTTGGCGGGACTTTCGGGGTACCCCACTACTATTGCACGCCCGTCATCATGCCGAGCCTTCTTCGCTATAACAAGCCGTTCACCGATGACGCGCAGAAGCGTTTGGCGGCAGCTTTGGGTGCTCCCGGTGGGGACGCGGCAGACGCCTTTGCGGAGTTCGTCAGGCAACTTGGACTACCGGGCCGCCTCGCCGAGGTCGGCATCGGCGAAGACAAGTTCGGCAAGATCAGCGAAATCGCGATCAACCATCGCTTCGTCAAAGCCAATCCGCGCCCCTTCAACGACCAAGCCGAAATCGTCGATCTGCTGCGAATGGCCGCATAGCTGCCAAGGCTGCCGCCGATGGTGGAGGCACGGCCTTTTTGCCTCCGCCATCGGCCTGCACCGCCCTGAAGCCAACGTCGGTTAAGACAGGTCTCAATTGTCGGCCGAATGCGCTCTCTCGCAGTCGCGCGCAACGGAATTGCCCAAAGCCTGCCGTCCGGCCTCCAGCAGGAGGTCGGACAAACGCTTGTCGTCGACCGCACGCGCCAGCACGACCGAACCGACCATGGTCGCAATTGCGCCGGCGGCCGCCTGTCTCACATCCGATGACGGCCTCGCCGAGGTCAACCGCGCGATGATATCGATCATCTTGCCGAGCCCCCTTTCAAGGGTGCGCCGCGCCTCCGGACCCGACCGCCCGATATCGGCCGCCAAGGCCGGCAGCGCGCAGCCCCGCCCCGGATCGTCACGGTGGCGGGGGCTCAGGTAAGACTCGACAAGTGCGTCGAATCCCTTCCCGGCGGGCAGCCCCTGCGTGAGACAGAGCCAATGCACGATCGTTCGATCCATGGCCAGGGCGAGCCCTTCGACGACCAACGCATCGCGCGATTTGAAATAGGCGTAGAAGCTGCCATGCGTCAGATTGGCGAGCTTCATCAGGTCGGCCACACTCAAGCCATCGGCCCCGGCCTGGCGCAGACCGCGGGAAGCGCTTTCGACGATGCGTCTGCGGGTATGCTGCCCATGGTCCTTTGCGTAACGCATCGCCTGCTCCGGGATGGCCCAAGATATTCGCTGATGACGGTCCCATCACGGCCGGAGCTTCCAGCCCGCGCAGAGACGACGAAATGTCGTCTGCAGCGCGGATCGCCAAGCCGTGGCTTCACGCGACCCGGAGATTGGCCCCGCTGTCGGCGTCAAGGAATCCCGTCAGCCTGCCCCTGATCAATCGCTCGGCGTCCGCCATGATGCGGTCGATCAGCTCCTTCACGGTCGGAATATCGCGAATGAGTCCGACGACCATACCGCAGCTCCAGGCGCCCGCGTCCATGTCGCCGTCGATCATCACCCTGGGATAGACGCCCGCCACCTGATCATGGATGTCGTCGATCTTGAGGCTCTTGCCCTTCTCGCGCTCGATTTCGAGCAGATTCTCGACGCCCCTGTTGTTCAGGACTCGCTCCGTGTTGCGGAGCGCGCGCATGACGAGCCTGGTGTCGAGCTCGGACGCTGCGACCAGCGCCTTCTTGACGTTCTCGTGCACCGGCGCTTCCTTGGTGGCGATGAACCGCGTACCCATGTTCATTCCCGCGGCTCCCATCGCCAGCGCCGCAACCAGGCTGCGCGCGTCGGCCATGCCGCCGGAGGCCACGAACGGGATCTTCAATTCTTCGGCCGTACGTGGCAGCAGGATCATGTTCGGCATGTCATCTTCGCCCGGATGACCGCCGCACTCGAAGCCGTCGACGCTGACGGCATCGCAGCCGATCTGTTCGGCCTTCAGCGAATGCCGGACGGAAGTGCATTTGTGGATCACCTTGATGCCGCCCGCCTTCAGCGACGGCATATACTGTTCAGGGCTGCGTCCGGCCGTCTCGACGATCCTGACGCCGCCCTCCCTGATGGCAGCGATGTACTCCGGATAAGGCGGCGCGCTGAAGGTCGGCAGGAACGTCAGGTTCACGCCGAACGGCTTGTCCGTCATGTCCCGGCAGCGCGCGATCTCCTTGGCAAGCAGCTCCGGCGTCCGCTGGGTGAGGCCCGTGATCAAGCCGAGCCCGCCGGCGTTGGATACCGCGGCTGCCATTTCGGCGAAGCCGACATAGTGCATTCCGCCCTGGATAATCGGATGTTCGATACCGAACAGTTCAGTGATCGCTGTCTTCACGAATGATCTCCCCGCGTTTCCGCTCAGTGGATGATTTCAAACAAGCCCGCGGCGCCCATGCCGCCACCGATGCACATGGTCACCACGCCGTATTTCGCCTTGCGCCGCCGTCCCTCGATCAGGAGGTGGCCGGTGAGCCGCGAGCCGGTCATGCCGTAGGGGTGGCCGATCGCGATCGAGCCGCCATTGACGTTGAGCTTGTCCGGATCGATGCCGAGCTTGTCGCGGCAATAGATTACCTGCACCGCATACGCCTCGTTGAGCTCCCAGAGATCGATGTCGTCGACCCTCAAACCATGGCGCTTGAGCAGGCGCGGGATCGCAACGACCGGGCCGACACCCATCTCGTCCGGCTCGACGCCGGCGGCAACGAAGCCGCGGAAGATGCCGAGCGGCTTCAGCCCCTTGCTGGCTGCAAACTTGCCGCTCGTGATCACACAGGCAGAAGCACCGTCCGAGAGCTGGCTGGCATTGCCCGCGCTGATGGTCTTGCCCTCGAACACCGGCTTGATCTTGGCGAGGCCCTCGGCCGTGGTTTCCGGACGCGGGCCCTCGTCTTTCGTGAGCGTCACCTGTTCGTAGGTGACCTCCTTGGTGTCCTTGTTGACAACCGCCATCCTGGTCGTGAACGGCACGATTTCGTCGCTGAAGCGGCCGGCCTGCAATGCGGCACCGACACGGCGCTGGCATTCGAGACTGTACTCGTCCTGCTTGTCGCGGCCGATCCTGTACCGCTCGGCGACGACCTCCGCCGTATCGAGCATCGACATGTACATTTCGGGCTTCATCGCCATCAGCTCGTCGTCGACGGCGTGAAACTTGTTCATGTGCTCGTTCTGCACGAGGCTGATCGACTCGATCCCGCCGCCGATGGCGACTTCGACCCCATCAAGCATCACCGACCGCGCGGCAACGGCGATGGCCTGCAGGCCGGACGCGCATTGCCGGTCAATCGTGGTGCCGGCCACCGTCACGGGCAGGCCAGCGCGGATCGCGCCCTTGCGCGCCACATTCATCACCATGGTGCCTTGCTGCATCGCGCAGCCCATCACCACGTCTTCGACCTCGCCCGGCGCGATGCCGGCGCGCTTCACGGCTTCGGCCATCACATGCCCGGCCATGGTCGGGCCGTCCGTGTCGTTGAGCGCGCCACGATAGGCCTTGCCGACGGCCGTCCGGGCGGTGGAAACGATGACTGCTTCAGTCGTCATGCTGGCCTCTTCTTTTACGCGGCCGCATCCAGCTGCGCGTAGCGCAGCACGTGGAATGCGGGATCGCCGAACTGGATGTTGATGGAGGAGATTCGCTTGAAATAGTGTCCGACGTTCAGCTCGTCGGTCATTCCCATGCCGCCGTGAAGCTGCACCGCCTGGTCGGCTACGAACTTTCCGGCATAGCCAATCTTCGACTTGGCCCCGGAGGCGAGCCGCGACAGGCCTGAATCACCGGCGTTGAGGCTGAGATTGAGATGCTGCATCAGGGAGAGCGCCTCCTGATCGGCAATGAACATGTCGACCATGCGATGCTGCAATACCTGGAAGGAGCCGATGGTGGTGCCGAACTGCTTGCGGGTCTTCGAATAGTCCAGCGTTGCGGCATTCAACTCGCCGATCGCGCCGACGACCTCGGCGCAGAGTGCGCCGATCGCGCGGTCACGACAGGTTTCCAGCGCGGCAACGCCCTCGCCTTCTGCTCCCAGCAATTGACCGCGGACCTCGCGTAAACTGATCTCGGCGGCGCGGCGTCCGTCGATCGACTTGAAGCTCTGGAGATTGACACCCGCGGCATGGCGCTCGACCACGAACAGGCTGACGCCGCCGCGGTCGCGATTATCGCCGGCGGTCCGCGCCGAGACGATCAGATGATCCGCCCAAGGCGCTGCCATCACCATGGTCTTCTCGCCACTCAGAACGTAGTCGCCTCCCTCACGCCGCGCCTTGGTCGCGACATTGGCGAAATCAAACCGGGAGGCTCTCTCGGTCCAGGCCAGCGCCCAGATCCTGGAGCCGTCGATGATGCCTGGAATGAATCCCTGCTTCTGCTCGGACGTACCAAGCCGCTCGATCAGGCCGCCGGCGAGCACCACCGTTTCGACGAAAGGCTCGACGACGAGGTGACGGCCGAACTCCTGCATGACGATCATGGTCGACAACGGACCGCCGCCGAGGCCGCCGGCGTCCTCTGAAAACGGCGCAGCGAGCAGGCCGAGCTCGGCGAAGACCTTCCACCGCGTCCGGCTGAACCCCTCCTCGCTCGCCACGATCTTGCGCCGCGCCTCGAAATCATACTGGTCGCGCAGAAGGCGCTGAACGCTGGATCGCAGTAATTCCTGCTCTTCCGTGAACTGAATATCCATCCGATCCTCCCGATCCGCCGTGGCTTAGAGCCCGAGCACGGCTTTGGCGATGATGTTTCGCTGGATCTCGTTGGACCCGCCGTAGATGCTGAGCTTGCGCGCGTTCAGATATTTCTCGGACGCGGTGTGGCCGTAGTCCGGGCCCGGCATGAAGCAGTTGGCACTGACCGGATGCTCGCGGATGGCAAGACCATAATTGCCGATCGCGCGGTGCGTGAGCTCGGTGATGTCCTGGAAGATCTCGGTGCCGCGGATCTTGAACAGCGACGCCGCCGGACCGGGATCGATACCACGCGCCATCTGGGCGACGACGCGCAGTTCGGTCGCCTCCAGCGCCAGCACGTCCAGCTCGACGCGGGCGATGTCGCGTAGAAATTCCAGATGCGCCGGATCGTCGGCCGGTATCTCGGCCTTCACGATCTGCTTCAGCTTCCGGAGATAGCGGGTGGACCGGCCGATGCCCGCCATGCTGGTGCGCTCGTTGCCGAGCAGAAATTTGGCGTACGTCCAGCCCTTGTTCTCCTCGCCGACCAGGTTCTCGACGGGCACACGGACGTTTTCGAGAAAGACGTCATTGACCTCGTGACTGCCGTCGATCGTGATGATCGGCCGCACGGTGACGCCGGGCGACTTCATGTCGATCAGCAGGAAGGAGATTCCGGATTGCGGCTTCACATTCGGATCGGTTCGCACCAGGCAGAAGATCCAGTCGGCGTGCTGTGCCAGCGTGGTCCAGGTCTTGTGCCCGTTGACGACGTAGTGGTCCCCCTCTCGCACCGCCTTGGTTCTGACGGTTGCGAGATCGGAGCCGGAGCCCGGCTCGGAATAGCCCTGGCACCACCAATCCTCGCCGGACAGAATTCGCGGCAGGAACTTCTTCTTCTGCGCCTCGTTGCCGAACGTGTAGATCACCGGCGCGACCATGGTCACGCTAAAGGCAAGCGGCGGCAGTGTTCCCGCCCGGGAGGTTTCCTGCTCAAAGATGAACCGCTGTGTGACCGTCCAGCCCGGCCCGCCATACTCCTTGGGCCACAGCGGCGCGATCCAGCCCTTCTTGTGGAGGATCCGGTGCCAGAGCAGTGACTGCTCCTTGGTCAGGTCGGTCTCCGGATTGGGAACGCGCATCTCCGCCGGATAATTGTCCGCGATGAAGGCGCGCACTTCATCGCGGAAAGCCGCGTCCTCGGCAGACAGCGCAAGCTCCATCGTAAGGGCCTCCTTACCACTTCTCGCCGAAGGGGCGGATTTCCAGCTCGAACGTCCACGCGCTCTTCGGCTGCTGATAAAGCTGCCAATAGGACGCAGCGACGGACGACGGCGGCATCAAGAGATCGGGATCGTCGAGAGCATTCGGACCGAGCGCCTCGAGCCGGCGCTGCCGCACCCATTCCGTATCGACGCCGGAATCGATGATGAGATGCGCGACGTGAATGTTCTTGGGGCCGAGCTCGCGCGCCATCGCCTGAGCCACCGCCCGCAGGCCGAACTTCGCGCTGGCAAAGGCGGCATAGCCGCTGCCGCCGCGGAGAGACGCTGTCGCGCCGGTGAAGAAGATGTTGCCGCCGCCGCGAGGCAGCATGAGCCGCGCGGCTTCGCGGCCGGCGAGAAAGCCGGAATAGCAGGCCATCTCCCAGACTTTGCGGAACACGCGCTCGGTCGTATCGAGGATCGGAAAGTTGACGTTGGCGCCGATGTTGAAGATGCAGACCTCCAGCGGCGCGTGCTGATCGGCATCAGCGAGGAAGGAGATAACCTCCTCCTCCTTGCGGGCATCGAGCGAGCGCGCGTGGATTTCGCCTCCGGTGGCCTCGATCTCCTTGACGAGCGGCTCGAGCTTGGCGCCGTTCCGGCGCCCGGCAAACACCGTGAAGCCCTCAGAGGCGAACTTCTTGGCGATCTCGCTGCCGATATAGTCGCCGGCACCGATCACTGCGACAGTTGCGTTTCTCTTTTGCACGGATCGTCTCCCGGTTGAATTGAACTTCGTTAACTCGGCAGCTTATGCCGTCCTTGCGACTGGCCTCGTTTGCTCGAGGATGGACTCCTCGACGTCACGAAGCTGATCCTTGCCGAAGAACATCTCCTTGCCGACGAAGAAGGTTGGTGAGCCGAACGCGCCTCGGCTGACGGCATCGTTGGTCAGATCAATCAACCTCTTCTTGACGTCGTCCTGTTGGGCGCGAGCGATCAATCTGTCGATATCGAGCCCCGAAGCGATGAACGCATTCCGGAAGATTTCGAGGTCATCCATCTTCTTCGGCTCCTCCCACATATGGTGATAGGCCGCGCGAAAATAGGACTCGAACACGCCCTCGAACTGGGCCGCCACGGCGCCCCGCATCAGCATCAGCGTGTTGACGGGAAAAAAGGGATTCTGGCGGAATTTCGTGACGTTGTGGCGGCGGATAAACCGCTGGGTTTCGAGCGCCTGATATTCCGGCTTGTTCTTGATCCCACGAAGCGAGTCGAACGGCGACAAATTGCCCGTCGCCTTGTAGATGCCGCCGAGCAAGACCGGAACATACTCGAATTTCGCACCGGTGCGCTGCTCGATGCCCGGAATCGCCACCTCTGCCAGATAAGCGTTCGGACTGCCGAAATCGAACTGGAATTCAATCTCCAAGGTCATCTCGGCTCCTCCCGCGGAACATGTGCTTGCACTGGCGATCGGTCGCCGGCCTGACTTTCCTCAAACATATAGTTCTAAAATAGAACTGTCAATCGCTCCCGCAATCTGCTGCTTTCGTCTTGGCTGGAAGGGTATTGTTTGGAATTTAGTACCTATCTAGAATGGCAAATCCCGCGCCGGCCTCCGCAACGATTCGAGACGAGGTCCGTGCCGCGGCGGCGACTGGAGTGCATGGATGAAGTGGAAGGAACTCGAGGAAGAGCCGTGCTCGATGGCCCGAACTATCGGCGTGATCGGCGATCGCTGGACTCTTCTGATCCTGCGCGAGTGCTTTCTGCGCACACGCCGCTTCGAGGGATTTCAGTCGGCACTCGGAATCACCCGGCATTTGCTTGCCGAACGTCTGAAGAAGTTGGTTCGGCAGGGCATCCTGCGCCGCATTCCCTACCAGGAATCCCCCAAAAGGCACGAATATATCCTGACCCAGAAGGGGCTCGATCTGTATCCGATCATGATGGCAATCGTGCATTGGGGCGATACTCACATGGTCGACGAGCGCGGCCGCCCCCTGCTGCACCAGCATCGCAAGTGCGGAAAAGATTTCGATCCGGTCATGGTGTGCTCCGAGTGCGGCGAGCCGCTGTCGGCCAAGGGGGTTCATACTCATCCCGGGCCGGGTGCTCGCAGCGCCCCGGCGGCAGCGGCGCCGACGACCTCGAAAACAAAGGCGCGCTCGCGGGCCGCCTGAGGCCTGCACCGAAGCCGTTCCGCGGCAAACAATCCCGCAGAAGGTACCGGCAGACGTGATCTGGCGGCCAGGAGTCCGTAACGTCCGCACAGCGACAAGCTCGCTCTCAGACCCGGATCACATCGGCGCCGCCTTCATGGGTATAGAGACGCTCAACCTGCTCGGATCGGACTTTCAGCACAGCGCGTTGGTTGACATAGGCCTTGTCGGTAATCTCTCCTGCCGCCATTGATGGCGGATCTTTCAGCAGAACGAAGGAGCAGATCCGTTCGCTGCTTCCGACAGTCTCGTTGTAGTCCCGAAAGCGATCCTGCAGGAATCCGACCACGGCGGGATCCGAGGTCAAATCCGCACCCGGAGTTTTCGAGATTCGCGCGGCCTCCGTGGGGTTCAACCAGCAGAGCAGCGCGCACGCCTCACGATTTTCGCCCGCGACCACCATGTCGAGCAAGACACCGCGCGTTGCGGCCAGGATTGCCGCGCGCATATTGCCGATCGAGACCCAGGTCCCATTCGCAAGCTTGAAGTTCTCGGAAATTCGACCGGTAAAGCGTAGCCCGAGCTCAGGCTTCTGCGGATCCAGAAACGAGACAGTATCGCCGATGCGATAAAAGCCTTCCTCGTCGAAGGCCATTTCCGTCAAATGCGGCCGCCCGAGATAACCCGGCGTGACGTTGGGTCCCTTGACCCTGACCTCGTAAGTATCCGAGACCGGAATGAGCTTGAGCCGCAGTCCCGGCGCGGGAAGACCGATCTCGCCGGGTCGATCTGTCGCCCAATGGGTCGTACTGATGGTCGGGGCGGTTTCGGTCGTACCGTAACCCGACATGACCGGAATTCGCCGGCCGGTCACCGAGAGTGTCAAGCGATAGAGCTTCTCCAGCGTGTCCTTTGAAATTGCAGCGCCGGCATAACTCATTCGGTCCATCCGCTTGAATACACTGGCGCCTAGATTGGGATCCTTCTCGACCGCGTCACACAGGAGGTTATAACCGGCAGGCACGTTGAACATGGCGGTCGGCGACACTTCCTTGAGATTGGCGACCGTCTTGTGAAAGAGCTGCGGCAGCGGACGGCCGTCGTCGATATAGAGCGTACCGCCGTTCTTGAGGATGCCGTGAAGAATGACGTTGCTGCCCATCGTGTGGTGCCAAGGCAGCCACTCCACCTGGACTGGCGCAGCCGGAGGAGACACGAGCTGGCTGCCCATTTGCAGGGAGCTTGCCATCATGCGATGGGTGTTGAGCACGCCTTTCGGAAAGCCTGTCGAACCCGACGTGAAGAGTATCTTGGCGACAGCGTCGCACGAGACCGCACGAGATGCCCCGGCAAATCCGTCGCACGCGGTTTTGGCTGTCAGGGTCTGGAAGGGTACCGTGTCCGGCGCGCCATCGACACTGATCCAGGTCGCGGCCGCCAATTCCGGAATAGTGCGGCCTGCGGAAAACTCACGTCCGCTTTGGACGAACACGAAGCTCGGGCGCAGCACTTCGGCAATGTCCTTGAGACGAGCAAGTCCACCGGGCATCAGCGTGTAGTTTGGCGATATCGACGCCAGGATGACACCGATTGACATCGCCGCAAACGAAACCACGGCGTTCTCGATCGAGTTTCCGGAGAGGATGGCCAGCTTGTCCGCTGGCTTTGCGCCCAGATCGAGCAAACTTTGGCCCACCGCCTGGACCTGAGACCATGCCTCGCCGTAGGTGATCTCGTCCCACCCGCCTTTCGCATTGCGCTGCGCGAGGAATATCCGGTCCGGCGTGGCGCTCGCCCAACTCGGCAAGAAGTCCGTGATACGCCAGTCACATGGCTTCCACTCGAGGGGCGAACTCAATATGAGCGCGCCATCTGGTCGGCGCTCGATTGAAACCTCGCGCGGCGCAAACGTCAGTGCCTTCGTCGACATCGAATTGATCTCCTGAAGTACCGGGATGGCGATCGCACCCGTTGCGCTCAAGTCGCGCAGGACGCCGGCGCCGGCTCAATGCCGCTCGCCCCTCGCCTGTTACCTGCTCATTCGGACCTGGCGTCCAGCACTTCTCCGAAGGCTTCCCAAGTCGATCCCGTCCATCGCTGCAGGCGCATCTGCGTCCAGATCATGTTCTCGGTTTCGCTGGTGTTGATCTTGATGCCCGGCAGTGCGGTCGGTACGACGAAGTCCCGGAGGTTCTTGGCCTGCGCCAGGATATTCTTGCGGGACAGGTCGTCCCCACATTGCTTCAGGATCTGCTCGAGCAGGATGCCTTGCTGGTAACCGGTGAGATAGCTGCCGTTGGTGATATCGACGCCGGGCAGATATTTGTCGATAAACGCCCGATAGGCTTGCATGCCGGGATCATCTTTCCACTTCGGATCCACGACATCCTTGTTGATGGTGCCGACGATCACGCCAGTCGACTTGTCGAGGCCGGCCGGCGTGAGCGTGCCCCCAACCGAACCGGACGGAAAGTTGATGATCACGGTCGCCTTCCAGCCGATCAAAGAGGCCTGCCGGATCGCCTGCGCAGCGAATTTCGGCGTGCCCGCGATCATCAGGGCATCCGCACCGGAACTCTTCAGGTTGGTGATCTGCGAATCGACGGTCGGCTCAGTGACCTCATAGGACGCGGTGATGACCCTGCGATCGTAGTCCTTGCCGAGAAACGCCTTGAAGGCGTTGACGTAGTCTTTTCCGAGGTCGTCATTCTGGTAGAGGATCGCATATTTGGCGTTCGGCAGAGCCTTCGTGAGGTATTTTGCGTAGATCTTTCCCTCGGTATCGTAGCTGACGAGACCTGTCGTGATCAGCGGGTAACTGGCGACGTCGGTGAACTTGGACGATCCGCTGACGATCGCGATGCTGGGCACCCCTTTCGACTTCAGGTATTTTGAGGTCGCCGAAATGGCGGGAGTGCCGAGCTGGCCGAACATGAATGCAACTTCATCGCTCTCAACGAGCTTGCGGACCTGCTCCACCGCCTTGGGCGGGCTATAGGCATCGTCATAGGCGACGTAATTGATCTTGCGCCCGCTGATGCCGCCGCGGTCATTCAGGGACTGAATGTAGGCGATCAGCCCCTTGCCCACGAGACCGATCGATGAAGCCGGCCCGCTGAACGGAAACACCCCGCCAATCTTGATTTCGGTCGCCGTAACCCCGGGCTCGTCGGCCGCGAATGCCGGGCTGCCCAACAGCACGAGCAGAACGGCAAGACTCTTCCATCTCGGCAACATCGGCATCCTCCCTGATGCGCACTCTTCCGGTGCGCCGTGTAATTTTTATGTGTCTCTAACGGCTCGCTAGGCGTCATGCCGCGCGAAATCGAGCGCGCTCGCCAAGCGTCGATGGCCAAGCGCGTCAACCGTTGCGGCTCTTGGATCGGCCGCCTCATTCCCCAAAGCTTACAGTTCTTTTTTAGAACTCGTCAAGCGCTAGATGTATCTCCCCTGAGAAGGAACGAAGCGCTTGCGATGTTGTGACGAGTTATACGTTTAACCTGATAAGGCAGTGGCGCGAATCGATGCCCAGTTGCGGGGATGCCCCTCTCAGCCCGGATATCGCGCGTTACAATATCTGGTTACTTCATTCTATTATTGAACTTATAAGCAAAGAAAAACCCGTGATTTGACCTACCGCCGAGCGATGAGCCTCGCCCAGACGGTAACATTCACGGAGTCTGGGACCATCGCGCCTACAGACCGGTCTGGCTGATAAACTTGGTGTTGAGGTACGCTTCCATGGCCTCGGTGCCCGCTTCCGAGCCGTAGCCGGAATCCTTGATGCCACCGAACGGCACTTCGGGCAAAGCCAGACCGAAGCTGTTGATGGACATCATGCCAGCTTCGATCGCCGAGCCGATCGCGGTAGCAGACTTGGTCGAGCTGGTAAAAGCGTAGGAGGCAAGACCGACCGGCAGGCGATTAGCTTCCTCGAGTGCAGGCGCTGGCGATCGGCCTCGACCTCGCGGCCGACTGACAATTCATAACGGAGAAGATCATGGCATCGCATGGCACTACGAAAATTCTGGCTGGCAAGGTTGCGCTGGTGACGGGCGCTGGACGCGGGCTCGGCCGCGCATTTGCGGAGAAGCTTGCCGCGCTCGGCGCTGACGTCGCCATCCACGGCATGCGCGAGAACGGGCCGGCGGAATATGGCGAGGGCACCACGCTGACCGCGGTGGCCGCGGAGATCGGCAAGGACTATGGCGTCCGCAGCCAACGCGTGCTCGGAGATCTCACGGAGGGAGAGGACATCGCGCGCGTGATCACCGAGACGGAAGGCGCGCTCGGCCCGATCGACATCCTCGTGCACAATGCCGGCGGCGATATCGCCGCTGCCGGCGGCAAGCCCGATCCGAACGACGCCGTACACATCAGGGAAGCCGACGTGCGCGCGGTGCTGGAACGCAATTTGCTCTCGACCATCCTGACCTGCCAGGCGGTCGCGAAGGGCATGATGGAGCGGCGGCGCGGCCGCATCGTCACGCTCGGCTCGGTCGCCGCATTCAAGGGGCGCACCAACGGCTCGATCTATGCAGTGGCGAAGGCCGGCGTGACGCATTACACGCGTTGTCTCGCCGACCAGCTCCGCGCTTACGACATCGCGGTCAACTGCATCGCGCCAGGCGACACCCGCACCGGCCGATTTCTCGGCACCCGCGCAGTCGATCCGGGCCGGATGGTCGAGACCGGCACGCTCGACCGCATCGCCACCGTCGACGAGGTCGCGCGGGTCGTCGAATTCTTCGCCGGACCCATGGGCGCCTTCGTCTCGGGTCAGGTGCTGCGCATCGACGGTGGCGGCCAGGCATGGCCGGCGTGAGCTCCGGTGTGCATGCTCCAGGCCGACCAGACGCCTGGCTTCAAATGGATCACCGGTTCACGTAAAGCGTCTGCGAAGGCTTCTCCCGACCCAACGCTCGAGGTCGTCCATCACCGTGTAAAAGGCGGGCACGTACACCAAACTGAGAATCGTCGAGCTGAACAGTCCACCGATCACTGCGATCGCCATCGGCGCCCGCCTTTCGGCATCCGCTCCCATGCCCAGGGCTATGGGCAACATGCCGGCGCTCATGGCTATGGTGGTCATCACGATCGGCCGAGCTCGTTTCCGAGCAGCGTCCAACAGAGCCTGCGTGCGATCAAGGCCACCATCGCGCCGGGCCACAATCACGTACTCGACGAGAAGAATCGAGTTCTTCGCCGCGATTCCCATGAGCATGAGCATTCCGATCATGACCGGCAAGGACATCGACATCCGCGTCATCAGCAACGATCCCAGAGCGCCTCCGATCGACAGTGGCAGCGCGGTGAGAATGGTCACGGGCTGAACGAAGCCATTGAAGAGCAAAGCGAGAACGACGAAGAGCAGAACGATGGCGGATCCAACCGCGAGCTTGAACCCATCGAACAGCTCCTGCATGCGTTCGGAATCGCCTGCGGGCTTGTAGAATACTCCCGCCGGCAGCCCCCTCATCGACGGCATCTGAGCCACCAAGTCCTCCGCCTCACCCACCGTCAGGCCACTCAGTTCCGCTTCGACCGTTTCGCTTCTGGTGCGATCGGTCCGCTCGATCTGGAGCGGACCCGAGCCAAAGCTGATATCGGCAATGGCGGACAACGGCACCGGCTTCTCGAAGGCAGGCACCAGCAGCAGCGACAGGCCTGCCATATCGGAACGAGCAGCATCGTTTAGCAAGATGCGCACGGGAATCTGTCGCGCGCCTAGGCTGAACTTGGACAGGTTCTGGTCGATATCTCCGACGGTGGCGATATTGACCGTCTTGGCAATCACGGCCGTAGGCACTCCAAGTAGAGCAGCCTTGTCCGGCTTGGGCGTTATCTGGAGCTCCGGTCGGGCGACGCTGCTCATGACTCTCGCGCGGTGGAATCCCGTAGTGGTACCCATATCCTGGGCCAACCGACGTGCCGCATCGGCGAGCGCAGCGGCGTCATCGCTCAACAGGGATACCTGGATTTTCGCGCCGGAAGATCCGTCCTCGCCGAGGCGGATCCGAATGCCCGGTATGATCGAAAGTTGCCGCCCGATCGAGGCTTCGAACGCCTGCTGGGACTGAGCCCTCTCGGCTCTCGGAACGAGATTGATCGTCACGGTCGATCTTCTGACCTCGCCTACCGAGGTAGACAGGTCTCCCGGGCCGGAAAACGTCGACGTCTCGGTTCCGACCGCGGCATAGACGGACGCCACTTCGGGTCTCGTCCTAAGCAAAAACGCAACCTTCTGCGTGGCGGCGTCCGTTTCCTGCAAAGTCGCCCCCGGTGCCAACTCCACGCTGAGCATCGTGCGGCTTCTATCGGCCGCCGGCATGAAATCCGTCGAAAGGGATGGAATAAGGGACAGGGACGCAACGAAAAACATCACGCCGGCGACGACAGTGGCCCATCGGTAGCGCAGCGTCCAGGTCAACGTCAGCGCATAGTACCGCACCCATGCCGGCTCGCGATGCTCCCTTTTGCCCGTCTTCAGGAGATAGGCCGCCATCAATGGCGTAAGCAGGCGGGCAACCACGAGAGAGAAGAAGACAGAGCTGCAAACGGCGATCGAGAAGGCCTCGAAGAACTGCCCCGGGATGCCCGGCATCAGCCCAACCGGGGCGAAAACCACGATGATGGCGAACGTCGTCGCAACCACGGCCAGGCCGATCTCGTCGGCCGCACCGATGGCCGAATCGTAAACGGTCTTTCCGGACTGCCGAATGTGCCGAACGATGTTCTCGATTTCCACGATAGCGTCGTCGACGAGAATGCCGACAACCAGAGCAATCGCCAGAAGAGTGATATTGTTCAGCGACTGGTTCAGGGCATACATCACAGCGAAGGTCGGCAACATCGACAACGGCAGTGCGGCGCTCGAGATCAACGTCGCCCTGATATCCCGCAGGAAGATCCAGACGACCAGAACCGCGAGCAACGCTCCCAACAGAAGTGCCTCGATGGCGGCGTCGTATCCCTCGATGACCGCGTGGGTCGAGGATGTCACCTCGAGGATCCCTACGCCATCGTGAGCGGCGGCGAATTCGGCCATCCGCTTTCTGACGTCTCTGGTCACGGCGAACTCGCCGGTCCCAACGGCGCGGTAGACGCTGAAGCCCACGACCTCCCTATCATTGAACCATGACCTCTGTCGCGGCTCGGCCCACCCGCGCTCGACGGTCGCAATCTCCGACAGCTTGACGCTGCGGCCGTCACTGAAGGCGAGCCGCATCTCCTTGAGAGCCGCGACGTCCGGGACACTGCCCACCGTACGAACGGCTTGCTCGGACCCTGCCAGTTTCATACGGCCGCCGGGCTGGGTGATGTTGCGGTTCCTCACGAGCTCGGAAACTTCTGCGGCCGTCAAACCAAGAGCGAGCAATCGGTCTGGTTCGAGCTTAACGCTAATTTCCGCATCGACACCACCGGATCTGGCAATCTTGGAAACGCCGGGCACGGCAAGCGCAGCTTTGGCGATGTCGTTGTCTATGAACCAACTCAGCGCGTCCGGCGCCATCATCGGCGCGTCGACGATGAACGTGAGGATCGCTTGCCCCGTCGCCTCGACGCGCCGGATCATCGGATCGAGTGTTCCTTGCGGCAGCTTCGAACGTATCGATACGACGGCATCCCGGACGTCGTTCGTGGCCCGGTCGATATCGGTACCGATCGCAAACTCGACCATCGTCATGGACAATCCCTCGTTCACGATCGAACGAGTGCGATTGACAGTCCCAAGTCCTGCGACGCCGTCCTCGACGAAGCGGGTGATTTGCGTCTCTATTTCACTCGGCGCAGCTCCGGGCCAGGCGACGCTGACCGTCACCGTCGGAATGTCCATATCGGGCATGTTGTTGAGCCGGAGCTTCGAGAACCCGACGGCCCCCGCCAGGCTCAGCAGCACGAACAGGATGATGGTCGCAACGGGATGACGGATCGCCCAACTGGAGATGCCGTTCATCGCAGTGCACCGCCTTTGAACGACGCGGTCTTGACGTTTACGAGATCTCCGTTGCTCAGAAGACCGGCACCTTGGGTCACAATGCGATCTCCAGCCTCCAGTCCGCGCAAAACTTCCACGTCATCCGATTCCTTGACGCCGATTCCGATCTCGACCAATGACACCAGACTGTCGCCTCCGACCTTGAAGACGTGAGCCTTCGCTTCTCGCCAGACCACTGCCTTCAAAGGAACGGTCAATACAAGCCGTCTTTCGACTGAAATCTCGACACGGGCGAACATCCCTGGCTTCAGATTCGTGCCCTTGGGGAGCGCGACATGCACCGTACCCAAGCGCGTCTTCGGATCCACCAGCGGCGAAACCATGCGGACCGCCCCCTGCTCGGCTTGCCCACCGGCGCCGACCACTGTCGCGTGTTGTCCAGCGGCAGCAGCGAGGATGTCTGTTTCAACGACGCGCGCATCGACCTCTATGCGGTTGTCCTGGATCAATCGGAACATCTCCACTCCGGCTTGGACCACCTGCCCGATCGCTACGGATCTTGCCGCGATCATCCCCGCCGCGGGAGCGACGATGACCGTCTGCCGTTGCCGCGCTTCTGCTTCCTCGAGCTGGGCGCGAGCCGCGCCCAGCTTGGCCTCGGTCGTCTTGACGAGCGTATCGCGCTGCTCGACGACTTGAGCGCTCACTACCCCTGAAGAGACCGAATGCGCGCGCGCAGCATCCGATCTGGCACTGGCAAGGCTCGCTTCCAGTTCGTCGACCACGGCCTTCTGCTTGGATACCGCTGCAGCCGCCAACTCCTGGCTGAGGCGGGCCAATATCTGACCTTTGGTAACGACATCACCTTCGTCCACGGTGACCTCGATCACCGCGATACCGCCAGCTTCGGAGCTGACCGGGATTTCGCGCCACGCTACGACGTTGCCTGTCGCGGCGATCGTCCTGGTGACCTCCAACTTCTCGACAGGTGCGGCCACCACAGTCATTGCGGATGAGGGAGTTTCCGCACGGACGATCGAACTGAAGACCAGAGAAGTCGCTATGATCCCAATCGTCCTCAGGCCACGATGGACACTCTTCATGCCAGCAATTCCTCCACTCACCGTCGACGCCCCAATGCCTCGCCAACCGCCCACTTCCGAACGACCGGCGACGATGCAGGTAGGACGGGAGGTTTGCTCACGTCGAACAATTTGTGTCGGATCGTCTCGGCGGGACCCCGATTGTGTCGAAACATTGCTGGATTGGAGCCTTGGGGCGTTTCGTTACGAATTCCGGCTTCTTTCGACCCGACTTCGCGGTAGAACAAAATCCCCCGAGCCATCATGAACGGCGTCCATGAGCGAAGAAACCTCCCAAATTCTAGTGGTCGACGACGATCCCGAGATCCGAAAGCTGCTCGCGCGTTACGTGGAAAGCCAGTCGTTTCGCGTCGTTCTGGCTGCAAGCTGCGCTGAAATGCGCGAGCGCCTCGCGGGAGACCAGATCGATCTGGTGGTTCTGGACGTCATGCTTCCGGACGGCTCCGGGCTCGACGCCTGCCGCGATTTGCGCGCGAAGCGGAACACGACTCCGGTCATCCTCCTGACGGCGCTCAAGGAAGATGTCGATCGCATCGTCGGGCTGGAGATGGGAGCCGACGATTATCTGGGAAAGCCGTTCAATCCGAGAGAGTTGGTCGCCAGAATTCGTGCCGTCTTGCGGCGCCGCTCGGAAAGAAATCTCCGAGCCCAAGAGACAAGAAGGTACCGGTTCGACGGGCTCACGGCCGATCCGCAATTGCGCAGCGTTATCGACGGACAAGGCAATGCACTCGAATTGACCGGCGCGGAATTCGACCTGTTGCAGGTCTTCCTGGACAGACCGGGTCGCGTGCTTTCGCGAGATCAGCTGCTGGATCTCACGCGCGGCCGGGAAGGAGACGTCTTCGATCGCTCTATCGACGTCCTTGTCAGCCGCTTGAGGCGCAAATTGGACAGGCCCGGGATGCCACCGCTCTTCAAGACGGTTCGCAACGGCGGATATCAGCTCGTCGCAAAGGTCGGGCTGCAGGATTTCCCGTCGTGAACACTTTGCGCGCCAAGCTCGCCGTGCTTCTCACCGTCGTGATCATCTCGGTGGTCTGCATCCTGACCGGCATCCTCATCTACCTGTTCGATCCGCCCAACGAACGACAAGCAATTGGTCCACTCGTCGAACAGATAGAGCTGTTGACCCAAGCCAACCGGATCGCTCCCAAGTTGGTCGTCGTTCAGCAGGCTGCGGCTGGCGGCAAGGTCGAATCCAACCTCACCTCTTGGCTTCGCGACGCGCTGACGACTCGAGGAACTCCACGCGACGTTATCGTGTCTCGCAAGGACGACCTGCCGCTTCTGTCCATTCCATTGGACCAAGGGTGGATCGTTACGCAGATCACGGATTTGCCTCCAGGAGGCGGCGTCTTCCATCTACTCCTGATCTGGCTCGCGGTGACCACGCTTGGTACGATGGCAGTCGCTCTCTTCTTCGCGAACCGGATGGTCAAGCCTCTCGTCCTTCTCGAACGTGCAATCGAGACCGTCGGACCCGACGCCGTGCTTCCGGAACTCGCAATGACCGGGCCGGCCGAGGTACGGGTCGCGGCCAGAGCGCTGAATTCGCTCTCCTCGCGCCTGAAAGGGGCAATGGAGAGCCGGATGCGTCTCGTCGCCGCGGCCGGCCACGATTTGCGGACACCGATCACGCGTATGCGTCTACGTGCGGAGTTCGTAGAGAACGACGAGGACCGCGAAATGTGGTTGAAGGATATCGACGAGCTTGACCGGATCGCGGATAGCGCAATCCTTCTTGTGAGGGAGGAATCCGGCAAATCGGCCCCCGAACCCATCCGACTGGACATTCTCATTTCCGACCTCGTGGACGAGCTTCGGACCCTGTCGTATGACATCACTTTGACGCGCGCCGCGGCAGGGACCGCGCAGGCGAACCGAACAGGATTAAGTCGCGCCTTCAGGAACCTGATCATCAATGCGGCAACCCATGGGAAGAAAGCCCGGGTCGCCGTTCAGAGCACTGCGACGGAAATCATCGTGGTGATCGACGATGATGGGCCAGGCATCCCACCCGGTCTCATCGGCCAGGTTTTCGAGCCGTTTTTCCGCGTCGACCGAGCGCGCATGAAGCAGTTCGACGGTGCCGGACTAGGCTTGACGATCGCAAGAGAGATCATCCAGCGGGCCGGAGGCAGCATCAAGATCGAGAACGGTTCTCTGCGTGGGCTGATTCAGACCGTGACGTTGCCGGCTACGCAGTTGCTCCCGGCGGAGCCACATTGATTCGTGTCCTCTGTGGCGTCGGAGAGCCTGGATGCCCTCGCGGACGAGCCACCGCGCTCAGCCGTCCGCGCATCTCTTGCGCAAACTTCGGAAATAATTCTCCGCAATACGGCCCAGATGGACATGCATAGTTGTCAGCTGCGGGCGCATGCTTCTCAGGCTTGAGCTTCGCTAAGCCTCCGCCCTGGAAAGCCCCAATGAACCAGGGTGGAGGCTGACTTGATGTGGCGAAGGCCCCCGAGGGATCTCGCTACCTGAGTTCCGCGCCCTGGCCCGCCGAGAGGGATGCCGAACCGGGTGTGCTACTTATCGGCTCCGGGTTCTTTGCTATTCCAGGAGGCGCTTTCATCCAGTGATAGCCTGCGAACCCTGAACGATAGCCTTCCTCATACAGTGCTTGCATATATCCCGGCTCGAATGACTTCTCCCTCGTCGCACCAAAAGTCGATGGTATCGCCGCAAGGTTGAAGTTGACACCGTCGATCTTTGCTTTCGCATAGATCCGGTAAAGATCTCCGATGCTCTGGTTCTTTATCAGGGTGGAGATCGATCTCAGTGAAATCGAGAAAATGCCCGGTTCTACGGCTTCCCATTCCGGGCTGATCTTTCCGTTTCGGATGATGAATAGTCGCGCAGCGGTTCGTTTGGTCGAGGCGTCCCTGCGGATGATTGTCGAAGGTCGAGGCACGAAGACTTGCTGAGTCACACCTCCGTCGACGTGCAGCTCCTCGTAGGTTCGATCTCCAGCTCTGACTTTGATGCGCACGGGAGGAAAAGCGCCGGGTACGGACGCGGAAGCCAGCAGGATTTTGCGAAAGAAGTTCAAGGCTTGAGGATGATCGCTCATTGCGATGCGGCCCA
Source organism: Bradyrhizobium sp. SBR1B (assembly GCF_014198205.1). Lineage (NCBI taxonomy): Bacteria > Pseudomonadati > Pseudomonadota > Alphaproteobacteria > Hyphomicrobiales > Nitrobacteraceae > Bradyrhizobium > Bradyrhizobium sp. SBR1B. The sequence continues at coordinate 55,782 of NZ_JACIHC010000021.1, read as the reverse complement.
TATCCCACAGGACCGGGCGCTGCGCGTCCAGATTGGTCGTTCCGACGAGCAATACCCTTCCCTTTCTCCGCTCGTTGGCGACTTCGCGGAGAAAGCGATCATCGACATATTTTGCGATCAGGCTTTCGAGCGGAGAGCTGTCGACCAAGCCCGATCCAAGCAGCGGCGCGATAACGCCGGGATCGTAGATATCGCTGCGCTCATATCGCGTGAAGACCTCCTTCAGTGCCGTGTCCCTGCTCCGCCCGAGATAGACCAACGGAGCCGTCAAAGCCCCGGCGCTAACCCCGGTGACGAGATCAAACTCAGGTCTCGTGCCGGCATCGCCCCAGCCGACCAAAAGACCGGCGCCAAAGGAACCATTATCTCCCCCGCCAGAGATTGTGAGAATATTCAGCCGGCCCGATTGAAATGCCGCGGCACCTGGCGCTGTCCCCGGCTGCTCGGTCGTGGAGAGCGCGGCAAGCGCTTCCGGCGGAGCGTCTCCCCATACCCGAATGTTCGGCATTCCCGCGAGTTCGGCCTCGTCGATGAGGCGTTTCGGAACAACATCGCGCGGAAACAGGGAGGGCGCATCCGCAAAGAAGAACGGTCGTCAAAAGGAGCGCGAACGAGCGCATGACCAATCTGGACAGGCACACAGTCGTCACGATCAGCAAGCCTAATCCGACTCGCGAGAAGGCTGAGGAATGATTGGGATGGTCATCCGGGCCATCCCGTCCTGAACAGCGAAAAACCAACATAAGCTACAGCCCCGTACACGACGGCGAGGATGACCGTCATCATGGCGACCTTCGCGGTTGATCCGTGCAGGCAGCGTCCGTCGTTCCGGTCGTCCATAGCCGCGTCACCGCTTTCGCGTCGCCGCCGGACCGTCGTCGGTCCATTCAGGAGGAAGTCCGAGCTTGCCGCCGACCAGGCCAGCGATGCCAGGCGCTCGGCCATACACTTCGCAGGCCACGTATTTGGGGGCGAGACCGATGTTCGAACCGACTTTCTCCAAAGAGGGTATGTCGATGCTGAAGCCCTCGAAGGGGCTTTCGCCCTTACTGAGCATCTTCGCAAAGTCGTCGCCGAAGTCCCGGGCGAGGTCGTAGGCGTCACTCGCTTTCGATGCCCTCGGTGTACTGAAAAAGGCGGTCGCTCCTCTTCCCCAGACCATGGCGGCCTGCTGCCGCCCCGCGGCGTCGACGGCCTCAGCTTCGATGGACATATCCCCCAAGCCTACGGGAATGCGCGGCACCGGAATCGGCACGCTCGCATCGACGAAGCTCGATCCGAGACTCGCAGCAGCCGAGACGCCAGCGGCGACTTCATCAGTCGGCGTAGCGCGCGTAATGGCCGCACGCACCGTCAAATCTGCCCGCTGATCGGGCGGCACCAGTCTGAATCGATCGCTCAAGTTGATGCACAGGGCGCGACTAACCGTATTGGCAACAAGGACGCGCTGTTCGTGCGTCAGGTCGGGCGCAACATGCGCTGGGAATGCTGTCGGTGCGACGTTGATGGTTTTTGCTGCCGCTACCTGCTCCTTCTTCACCTGAAGGCGGGACTTGGTGATCTTTCCGTCGGACTGCTTCAACCCATCGTATGAGGAGAGGCCGTTGCCCTGCACCAGTGCGGGAGTCGCGCAGCCAGGTAGCACGGCAAGGATCGGCACGGCCGCCAACCACATCGCCTTGTTTCGGGCACCCACCGTTTGCTTCCGGCTCGCAGCGATCTCGGCGCAGAGCCGGTTACGCGGGTCGTATGGGATCTTCGCGCGCGCCTGCCGGCACAATAGCAGTCTCAGAGGCCGGAGAGCGCGGACGATCAGGAAGAACGCACTTGGAACGTTCTCGCCGAAAGCGTGCGTCACCGGGATCGCCACAACCCGAAGGAGCGAGCACGACATGCCGAGCAGCCGCGATACGCCAAATCCAAGAGGCCCCCGGCGCTGGTACGGAAACGACTTATGTGACCGAGACTGGTTAAAACCGGCGGCGGAGCGCATTCAGACCCCCATATTGTGACCCTGCGCTTTTGATAGACGGGCTACATGGCTCGGAATCTGGCCGCGGATGACCTAATGTTGCTACTCGACCGCCATTTGTGTCGAAAGATGTCCACGCGAATTGGGGGACAGCCTTCGTTACAAATAATACTCTTCCAGTTGCTCGAACCGGACTAAACCGGCCCTATGCACGTTCCACAAATCCTTGTCGTCGATGATGATTTAGAGATCCGAAAGCTCCTTGCTCGCTACATCAAGGAGCAAGGCTTTCGGGTGCAGCTCGCGTCGAGGTGCGCCGAGGTGCACGAGCGGATCGCCACGAGCCAGATCGATCTGATCGTGCTTGACGTGATGCTTCCCGACGGATCCGGCCTCGATCTTTGTCGCGATCTCCGGTCCAGACGATCCCGAGTCCCCGTCATTCTACTCACCGCTCTGAAGGAAGACGTGGATCGGATCATCGGCCTGGAGATCGGCGCCGACGACTATCTTGGCAAGCCGTTCAACCCGCGCGAACTGATCGCCCGCATCCGGGCCGTCCTCCGGCGGGGCGAGAATGATCGCTCCTCTCCGGGCGGAAAGGGGCGCTATCTCTTCGAGGGATTCGCTGCCGACCCGTCCGCCCGGTCGGTGATCAGTCCGCAAGGTGGTTCGATCGACTTGACCGGCGCCGAGTTTGATCTCCTGTTGACCTTTCTCGATCGTCCCGGTCGCGTGCTGTCCCGAGATCAACTGCTCGAGCTGACACGCGGGCGCGACGGAGACGTCCTCGACAGATCCATCGATGTGCTGATCAGTCGACTGCGGCGCAAACTTTCAGAGAATGGCGCGAACCACATTTTCAAGACGGTGCGCAATGGTGGCTATCAGCTCGCCGCCAAAGTCACGTATCTGGACGAGCACTCTTAAGGCTGCTGCCCCGCAGTCCTCCGACCAGTGATGCTGGGTTTGAATTCCTGCTTGGTGCGACCGAGGCATGAAGCTGCGGGATCGCGCCGACATCCACGCCTCTGGTCGGTTCATCGAAGATGATCAGCGACGGCGGCGCGCCGACGCCGGTTGCCACCATCGAGATGCTGGCGGCGAGACTGCCGCATCTGCAGCTGCTCAGCGCCTATGGGGCAACCGAGACAACCTCGCCCGCGACCATCATGCCGCGAACGCAGTGGCGCGGACATATCGACAGCGTCGGAATGAGCGTACCTTGCGGCCGGATCAAGCTCGTCGATGACACCGGTATCGAAGTTTCCAGGGGCACGCCGGGCGAGCTGTGGATCGCCGGACCGATGGTTGTCCCCGGATATTGGCAGCGGCGATCATGCTGCGCACGACACCGCTGCCGCGCAATGCAAACGGCAAGGTTCTGAAAGCTGAGTTGCGCGAGAGCAAGACATGAAACCGCCCCGATTGTCAGGGGCCTGCAAATCTTGAGACGCCTGCTGACGTTACTGTCGGAAGACTTTCCTTGATCCAGGTGCGCACGTCGTGCAAGCTATTCGACAGGCGGCAGGTGATCGAATTGACCTGGCACGTGTCGCGGCCTGGCACAATGGTGCAATAAAGTTGTACTGGCCCTTTCCACCCTACGACCCCGCCTTCCCCTTGCGCGCAGCGATCTGCTGAAGCGCCCAGCGCGCGTTCTTGCGCACGTCGGGATCAGGATCGTTGGCGATCACCACGAGGTATGCCTCGCCCTCGGGGGCGGCGATCTCGCCGAGCGCGGCAGCCGCCTCCTTCCGCAAATTCGCCTGCTCATGGTTGATGCAGTTACCGATCGGACGCAGGGCGCGCTCGACCTTCATCTTGCCGAGGCTGCGGATCGCCTTGAGCCGCACCTGCCAAAACTCGTCGGCAAGTGAGACGATAAGCTGATCGGCGGCGAGCGAACCATTGACGTTGAGCCCGAGGGTCTCGGCTGCCATCTCCCGGACCATCCAGTCCGCATCCCTGAGTGCGCGGGTGATCGTCTCGGCCGCCGGCTTCATCTGCGAGAAGGCGAGCGCGCTCACGGCGGCGCGGCGTACATGGGCGTCGGGATCATGGATCAGCGCGGTGAGCGCCGGGATCGATTCTTCGAGCTTCAGGAAACCGATGACGCCGATCGCCTGCACGCGGACGGCCGCGTCACCATCCTGGAGCGCTTCCAGCGCGGGCTTCAGCGTGTCCTTGCGGCGCAACTCCTTGAGCGCGCGCAGCGCGCCCATGCGGACGAAAGCGTGGGCATGCTTGACCAGCGGCAGGATGATTTCGGCGCAGGCGGGGTCCTTGAATTCGGCCACACTGTCGGCTGCGGCCGACGCCACGATTCTCTCAGGGTCGACGAGCAGCTTGACGAGTGCACTCGCCGCTTCCCGCCCGTCGAACTCGCCAAGCGCCATCGCGACCTGCTGGCGCACGCCCGCGTCGGGATCTGACACCATGTTGGCGAGATGCGTAACCGCAACCGGATCGCCGGAATGGCCGAGCGCAATGATGGCGACGCGCCGCTCGGCTGGATCTGCGGCTTGCAACCGCTCGTCGGCGTCTTCGAGATCGTCATAGGATTCGAACGGGCTCGACATGACTACCTCAAGAGATAGGGAATGTTCACGGTGACGGCGCCGGTCGGGCAATCAGCCTCGCAGGGCATGCAGTACCAGCACTCGTCATAGGCCATATAGGCCTTGTTGGTCATGTCGCTGATGCGAAGCACGTCGAGCGGGCAGACGTCGACGCAGACGGTGCAGCCCTTGTCGGCGATGCACTTGGCGTCGTCGACGACCACCGGGACCGATGTCTGATAGGACGCGAGAGGCATCGTTGATCTCCTGTTGCTTGTCGTTGGCGGTGGATCAGGCGGTCGCGCGGATGCGCTGCTTGTCGTAGAGATCCTTCTCGTCGTCCGCGATCGGGACGACATAGGGTTCGACCGCGCGCTTCTCGCTGGTCATCCTTCCGTTCTGTTTGCTCAGCAGGGTGTGGCAGAACCATTTCTCGTTGTCCTTCTCCGGGAAGTCCGTGCGCCAGTGATAGAGACCCCAGCGGCTCTCCTCGCGGTAGAGCGAGGCATGTACCGCCATGTCGGCGCAGTCCATGATCGACTGCACTTCAAGCGCGCGGAGCAGCTCGTGTGCGTTACGCGCAATCATGTGTTCCTGCATGTCTTGCCGCGCCTCGGCGAGGCGGCGCATGCCGAGCTCGTATTTGCGCGTGACCTTCGGCGGCTGGAGATAGTCGTTGACGAGACGGCGGGTCTTGTACTCGACCTGGTTCGGCGGAATGCCGTCCTCGCGCCTGGTCGGCGCCATCACGCGGTCGCGCTCCCTGGCCACGTCGGCGGCATCGAAATCCGCGAAGTCGTGGCTGTCGGCGAACTCCATCGCGTCGATGCCGGCCACCGCGCCGTTGGTGAAGGCGCCGAGCATGTAATTGTGCGGCACGCTCGCCATGTCGCCGGCGGCGTAGAGGCCGGGCACGGTGGTGCGCGCATTGTCGTCGACGAACACGCCGGAGGCGCTATGGCCGGAGCAGAAGCCTATCTCGGAGATGTGCATCTCGATCGAATCGTTGCGGTAATCGACCCCGCGTCCCTGCTGGAACAGGCCACGCGTCGGCCGCTCCACCTTGTGCAGCGTTGATTCGATTTCCGAGATCGTATCCGGGTGGAGATGCTTGAGCTGGAGGAACACCGGGCCCTTACCCGACAGCAGCTCGTTGTAGAATTCGAGCATCATCTGTCCGGACCAGTAGTCACATTCGATAAAGCGCGATCCCTCGTTGTTGGCGGTAAAGGCGCCGAAGGGACCGGCGACATAGGCGCAGGCGGGACCGTTGTAATCCTTGATCAGCGGATTGATCTGGTAGCATTCGAGGTTCGCAAGCGCGGCGCCGGCGTGATAGGCCATCGAATAGCCATCGCCGGAATTGGCAGCATTCTCGTAGGTTCCGAACATGTAGCCGGAGGTCGGCAGACCCAGGCGGCCGGCCGCGCCCATGCACAGGATCACGGCCTTGGCCTTGATCACCAGCATCTCTGCGGTACGCGTATTGACGCTGATCGCGCCAGCGATGCGCCCATCTGCCGACTTGAGCAGACGCGTCGCCATGTATCGGTTTGAGATCAGGATGCGGGCACGCCGGAGCTGGCGGTAGAGCGCCTTTTTCACTGTCTCGCCGTTCGGCATCGGCAGCACGTAGGTGCCGATGTGATGCACCTTCTTGACGGCGTAGTCGCCGTTCTCGTTCTTCAGGAAGCGGATGCCGAAACTGTCGAGCTCTTCGATGATTCCGTAGCAGTTCTGCGCGTATTTATAGACCGCCTTCTGGTCGACGATGCCGTCATTGGCGATGGTGATTTCCTTGGTGTACTGCTCCGGCGTCGCATAGCCGGGAATGACGGCGTTGTTCAAGCCGTCCATGCCCATCGAGATCGCGCCGGAGCGCTTGACGTTGGCCTTTTCGAGCAGGACGACGTTGGCCTTCGGATTCTTCAGCTTCGCCTTCAGCGCCGCCATCGGGCCGGCCGTGCCGCCGCCGATGACCAGCACATCGCAGGAAACCTCCGAAAGTCCGTCGACGATCTGATCTAGTGCCATCGCTTGCTCCTGGTTCGCCGGCATTTCCGGCGCCTTTGCATCAGATTTGTTCAGAGGGCGTCTCGGCGATAGCAATTAGTTGTCGCCGGGACGCGATTTGCGCCTCAGCGCTCGACGAAGGCTTTCTCGATTACGAAATGGCCGGGCTGGCTGTGGTTTCCTTCGACGAAGCCGTGCGCGGAGAACATCGCGGGGAGCTCCTCCAGCATCGCCGGGCTACCGCAGAGCATGATGCGGTCGGTCTCGATATCGAGGCTGCCCTGCCCGATATCGTCGAAGAGCTGGCCCGAGGCGATCAGATCGGTGATGCGGCCACGATTCCTGAACGGCTCTCGGGTGACGGTCGGATAGTAGACGAGCTTGTCGCGGATCAGCGGTCCGAAGAACTCGTGATTGCGAAGGCCTTCGACCACGTGCTCGCCATAGGCGAGCTCCGAGACCTGGCGGCAGCCGTGGGCGAGCACGATGGCCTCGTAGTTCTCGTAGACGTCTGGGTCCTTGATCAGGCTGGCGAACGGCGCGAGCCCCGTGCCGGTCGAAAGCAGCAGGAGGCGCTTTCCCGGAATGAGGTTGCCGGTGATCAACGTCCCCGTCGCCTTGCGGCCGACCAGAATGATGTCGCCTTCGCTGATCTTCTGGAGGCGCGAGGTCAGCGGACCGTCCTGCACCTTGATCGAGAAGAACTCGAGCGCTTCCTCGTGATTGGCACTCGCCATGCTGTAAGCCCGCATCAATGGCTTGCCCTCGACCTCCAGCCCGATCATGGCAAACTGGCCGTTCTGGAAGCGAAAGCCGGGATCGCGCGTCGCGGTGAAGCTGAACAGGGACTCGGTCCAGTGCCTGACCGACAGAACCGTCTCTTTCTGAAATGCGCTCATCCGCCGTCTCTCCATGCCTCGTTTGCGCACAAGGTTTCGGAGAGACGAGAATCCGGCAACGCGGAAGTGAATTTCCCGGTCGATTAGTTTCACATTTCGCGGGCGATGATCGGAGAGCAGCCGGCGTTGGCAACTAGTTGCTATTCGCGCGCGTCCGCGACGACGTAGAAGGGGGTCGGAGATACGCCATGACCGCGACATTGGTAGCACCGACCGTGGCCGACTACGAAGCGAGCGCCGATCTGGCGACGCTACTCGTCCGCACCACACAGGATCACGCGCTGAGCGTCCCTGCCGAAAAACTTCGCCTCTCCTGCAAATGCGCCCACTGCACCCGCGCCCGCTTTGACGGCCGCTTCCCCGAGCACTTTACCGGCATCGCCATCACCGAGATCGGCGACCTCGGCTATGGGCTGAACATCTCGTTTTCGGACGGGCATAACAGGGGGATTTATCCGAAGCCGTATCTGCTGAGTTTGGCGGGGGATGACCCATAACTGGGGTCGTCATTCCGGGGCGCCCGAAAGGCGAGCCCTGAGTGGCGCAGAAAGTTAATCACCCCCAATCTGGCACGGACATTGCTCCTCTTTAGAACGATTTGAACGTTCCGGAGGCAGATGATGTTGCAGGCGGCGAATGCGGTTCGCGGGGCTGTTCCCCCGGCAGTCCGGCCTGCAGGCAGCTCCTCGCTGCTGCTCACCGAGAACCAGCAATGGATCGGCGGGCCCCCGCCGCTGATGGACAAGCTCTCCCCGCGCGAGCGGGAGCAGGTGCTGAAGCAGGGCCGCCGAAAAGTGCTCAACCGCGGCCAGACGCTGTTCAGCCAGGGCGGCAAGCATGACGGCATCTGGCTGATCGAGAGCGGCCGTATCCGGGTGTTCTACACCTCCCCACTCGGGCGCGAGATCACGCTGGCCTATTGGCACGTCGGCAATTTCGTCGGCGGGCCGGAAGTGTTCGAAGGCACCGTGCATCAATGGTCCGGTGTTGCGTCCAGCAATTGCAGCGTCGTGCACCTTCCCGGAAAGGAGCTGCGATCCCTTGCCGTCGAGATCCCGAACCTTGCGATCGGCCTGATCGAAGGCCTGACGTTCAAGGGCAAATGCTATTCGGCTCTCGCGCAGATGCTGGGAACGCGCTCGATCACGCAGCGCCTTGCGCATTTGCTGCTGCATCTCGTCGAGCTCTATGGCGTCGAGGACGCCGATGGCCGGGTGATCGCGGCCGCCTTCACCCATGCCGACATCGCACACATGGTCGGGGCCACCAGGCAATGGGTCACGATCAGCCTGAAGCGGATGCAGGAAAAGGGAATCGTACAGACCAAGCGGTCACAGATCGTGGTCTGCCGGACGGACGTGCTGGAGGAGATGCGCGGCCACGCATCCGACTGACCGAATTTGCGACCATCGCCCCTGCACAGGCAAGCGGCTTTATAGTGCAGAACTGCTCAAGGAGTATGCAATCAGCTTTTCCCGGCAACTAATCGACTGCAGCGCTCATTCCGGATTTGCCCTGTCCGGGCCCTCACCCAATCATGGCAACCACAGCACATCCAACCGAATGAGGATGAGAATGGTCCGCCGTCTTCCCACGCTCTCGATCGCGACGTCGGCGACGTCGCTGGCCCTTCTGGTCGCGCAGCCGGCCTCGGCGGAAACCGTCACGCTCGGCATTGGAACGCAGGATACGACAACCAACACGGTGACCGCCGGTGTCGTCATCCGCCAATTGCACCTGCTCGAGAAATATCTGCCGAAAGACGGCAAATACAGCAACATCAAGTTCGAGCTGGAGTGGCAGAACTTCACCTCCGGCCCGCCCGTCACCAACGCGATGATGGCGAACAAGCTGCAGATCGGCATGATGGGCGACTATCCGCTGATCGTGAACGGCTTCACCTTCGAAAGTAACCCGGAAAGCAAGAGTCGGCTGATCGGTATCGCCGCCTACAGCCTGTCCGGCTCCGGCAACGGCATCGTCGTTCACAAGGACTCGCCCTACTATGATCTCGCCGATCTCAAGGGCAAGCTCGTCAGTGTGCCGTTCGGCTCCGCCGCCCATGGCATGGTGCTGAAGGCGATGCAGGACCGTGGCTACACGTCCGACTTCTTCCAGCTCGTCAGCCAGAGCCCGGAGGTCGGCTCGACCAATCTCCAGGAAAAGAAGATCGACGCCCATGCCGACTTCGTTCCCTTCGCCGAGTTGCTGCCGTTCCGCGGCTTCGCGCGGAAGATCTTTGACGGCGTCGAGACCAATGTCCCGACCTTCCACGGCATCGTGGTCCGCACCGATTTCGCCGAGAAATATCCGGAGGTCGTCACCGCCTATCTGAAGGCGGTCATTGCCGCCAATCAGTGGCTGCGCGACGATCCCAAGATCGCCGCGGAAAAAATCCAGGAATGGACCGGCATCAGCAAGGAAGTCGTGTACATCTTCCTGGGACCCAGCGGCAACATGACCACCGATCCCACGGTCAAGCCGGCATTGATCGACGCCGCCACCGCCGACGTCAAGGTTCTGCAAAACCTCGGCCGGATGAAGGAATTCGATCCGAAGAAATGGGTCGACGATGGCTATATCCGCAAAGCCTATGCCGAGATGAAGCTCGATTACGACGCTCAGCTCGCGAGCACCAAGAATTACGAGATCGCTGGCGCGGACGCCTTCTGCAAGAAGCCGATCACCGATCCGCGCAAGGCCGGCGAGGTCTGGGTGGATGATGCCGGCATCATGCCGTTTGCGTCAGCGGCGTGCACCTTGGGGGCCTATGCCGACTTCAAGGCCAAGGGCAAGAAGATCAACGTCGCCTACGTCTTCGACACCACGCGCGGCATCAAGCTATTCGCCGACCAGGCCTTCTTCGCGGTCGGCGATGGCGACGTCGCGCCGTTCCTGCTGAAGAAGGACGCAGAAGCCTATGCCGCCAAGTTCGGCGGCAGGGTGCTGGGCTTCGACGACGCGGTGAAGGCGGCAGTCGGCGGAGGCAAGACGTGAGCAGTCCCGCCATCCTCAGACATCCCGAGGACAGCATGCCGGCAACAGCCATTGCGGAGACGGGTCCGGAGCCCGTCGCCACCCCGCCCTCCTTCGGAACGCTCGCGCTGCGCTGGTATCGACTGAACCGCAGCGGCCTGCGCGCGATCGCGATCGGCATCACCTCGCTGCTGGCGTTCCTCCTGGTCTGGCACCTGCTCACGACCTATCGCGTCGTGTTCTTCGTGCGCTTCACCAACGTGCCCTCGCCGCTCGCGGTCTATGCCAGCTTCATCAAGGCGATCCACGATCCCAAATTCCTGATGCACATCGTCTTGAGCTGCCGGCGCATCCTCGTCGGCTTCTCCCTCGCAGCCATCATCGGGGTGCCGCTCGGTCTGGTGATGGGTCGCTTCAAGCTCGTCCATGAGGTCATCTTCCCGGTCGCCGAAGTGCTGCGACCGATCCCGGCAATCGCGTGGGTGCCGATGGCGATCATGCTGTGGCCGACCAACGAGCAGAGCATCGTCTACATCACCTTCCTCGGCTCGTTCTTCCCGATCCTGGTGAACACACTTCACGGCATGACGCTGGTCGATCCCGTGCTAGTGCGCGCTGCGCAGTGCCTCGGCGCGAGGGAGCGCTCGATCTTCCGCGAGGTGTACTTTCCGGCATCGCTGCCGCACATCTTCACCGGTCTTACGGTCGGCATGGGCGTGGCCTGGGTATCGCTGATCGCGGCCGAGATGATCTCCGGCCAATACGGCATCGGCTATTTCACTTGGGAGGCCTACTCGCTGGTCCAGTACGCCGACATCGCGCTCGGCATGATCGCAATCGGCGTTCTCGGCCTGGGATCGAGCCTGCTGATCCGGGGCGCCGGACAATTGGTGATGCCGTGGAGAGCGAAATGAGCGAGATCCCCGCCAAGGCACCGCAGGGCCATATCGAAGTCAGAAGCTTCTCCCTCAGCTATGACAGTATCGAGGGACCGGTCCAGGCCGTCACCGATACACAGATCCATGTGAAGCCAGGCGAATTCGTCTCGATCGTGGGGCCCTCCGGCTGCGGAAAGTCGACGCTGCTCAACGCGGTCGCGGGCTTCCTTAAACCCACCACAGGGATCGTCACCGTCGACGGCGAGCGTGTGAGCGGTCCCAGCGCCGAGCGCGGCATGGTGTTCCAGCAATATTCGCTGTTTCCCTGGAAGACGGTGCGGGAGAACGTCGAGTTCGGGCTGAAGATGCGCGGCATGCCGCGCTCGCAGCGCGAGCGCGCCGCCCGGACGCTGCTCGGGCTGGCGGGCCTGGAAGCCTTCGAGAAGCACTATCCGGAAAAGCTCTCAGGCGGCATGAAGCAGCGCGTCGGCATCGTCCGCGCGCTCGCGACGGGGCCGAAAGTGCTGCTGCTGGACGAGCCCTTCGGTGCGCTCGACGCCCAGACCCGCGTCATCATGCAGCAGATCCTCACCAATATGTGGCAGCGGCTGAAGATCTCGGTGCTGTTCGTCACCCACGACATCGACGAGGCGATCTTCCTGTCCGACCGCGTCTACTGCATGACCGCGCGCCCCGGCTCGATCAAGGCGGAGATCCCAATTCCGCTGGAACGGCCGCGGCAGCAATCGATGATGATGTCCTCGGAATTTTTGGCGCTGCGCCGCGGGCTGATGTCCCTGATCCGCGAGGAGAGCCTGAAGGCGATGGGCGGCGAGATCAACGACCTCGGCATGCGGGGATTGAACATCGAGCTGCACGGCCAGTCTTTGGCCGAGGTACTTTAGGCGAAGAACACCCCAAACCCGCACTGATCTAGATGCTGCGATAGCGCGCGATAGCTGAGAGATCCGGCACTATTCCGAGCCCCGGGTCGTCACTCAGCTGAACCATGCCTTCACGCACGTCGATCAGGGAGCCGCAAAACAAATCGCGCAGCGGATTATCGTTGGCGTCGACCTCCAGCCAGCCATCTCCTCCGATACCGGCCAGCAGATGAGCCGAGGCAAGCAGTCCAATGCCGCCGCCGAGATAGTGTGGGCAAAACGTCTTGCGCACGTCGAGAATGTCACGCGCCAGCCCGGCACAGACCGTGAGTCCGCCCCATTTCGCGATGTCCGGCTGAACCACGCCGAGCACGTCCTCGGTCAGCACCTGCCTGAAGCCTTCGACGCTCGAGATGTTCTCGCCGGCCGCAATCGGCATGTCCGCGCCTGCCCGCAGTCTTTGCCATTCTTCGCGTGGCCGATCGGCGCGGATGGGCTCTTCCAGCCAGCGCAGATCGAACCCGCCGAGCCGCTCCAGCATCTGAAGCGCCTGTTCGACCGACCAGCCCTGATTGGCGTCCGCCGCGAGCATGCCCGCGCCGACGATCTGGCGCAGGGCTGCGAGATTGGCGAGGTCGATGTCGGCGCCGAATCCGACCTTCAGCTTCAACGCGCGATGACCTCGCTCGAGTGCGGTTTCGGCCGTCTGCGTGGCGCCGCCGGGATTGATGCCGCTGGCATAGACCTTGATCGTGCTGCCGTGCCCACCGAGCAGCCGCCACAGCGGCAAACGCCGACGGCGCGCCGAGAGGTCCCATAGCGCGAGATCGATGCCCGCGATCGCCTGCGCAAACGGACCGGGTTCGCCGCATTGCAGCGCCAGCACTTCGGTGCCCCCACTCAGGCTCTCGAAGGCTTGAGCCGGACCGTCGAACTTGCGCCCGACGAGACCCGGTGCGAGCACCTCGTTCACGAGCCGTGCGCGATGCTCCGCACCCGGCGCGGGAAAATTCGACCAGGCTTCGCCCCATCCCTCGACGCCATCTTCATCGACAGCACGAATGAAGACAGCGGGGCGGTTGAGCATGCGGCCGAACGACGTCACCACCGGCGTTGCCAACGGATAGCGATAGCAGAACGCTTCGATCGAGCGGATTGTGAAGCTGTCAGACGTCATGTTGCAGATCCTGCGATCGGGATCAGACCACGCGGAACGGCCATCAGCTCAATACGCGCGCGCGAAGTCCCCTTCCCGCTTGATATCAGTAAATACGGGAAAGCGCGCCTTCCACGGCGTTCCCTTGGCCTTTGTCAGCTCGTTGAGCCGTTCGAGCACACCAAGGCCGTCCTTGCGCAGGCTGGCGGCAACCGCCGCGCGGTCCGGGAAATTCTTCAAGACGGCATCGAGCCAGATCGTGCGGCCCGCCAAAAACCCGCCCGCGCCCGCGGCATAGGCAAAGTCGAGCACCCGTTCGAATTTCTCGGGCGCAGCACCGCCGGAGAGCAGCACCCAGGGGATGCTGCGCGCGCGGCAGATGTCGCCAATCGCATCGAACTCCGTCTGCGCGGCTTTCGCCTCGGCGCTGCCATCCCGGGCAGGCAGACTGTTGGCCGCCAGCGGGCTCTCCAGCTTCAGAAGGTCGACGCCATATTCCGGCTTGGCGAACTCGCGCACGCTCTCGATGACCAGATCTGGAAGTTTTCCGGGCGACTCCACGTAGTCGGCAGTGTGATTGGCACTGCCGAGGAACGGATAGACCAGCAGTTCCAGGACGTAGGGAATGTCGTGACGGGCGCAATCCTGCCCGATCTCGCGAACGAACCGCTTCTGATGCTCAATGACCGCAGCATCGGCGTCCGGCCGGTACCACGCCAGCACCTTGACAGCGTCGCCGCCCATGGCGCGGATCTTCTCAACGCTCCAATCGGTGATCGCCCGCGACTTGCGTCCGCCCGACGTCTCATCCACCCGGTGCTCTTCAAGGGTCATGATGAGACCGCAACGCGGCGGCAGAAGATCGATTGCCGCGGGCACCGCGAAATTCGGATCGAACAGCATCGAGCTGCAATGCGGCGCGAGGTTCTCGACGAGCAGACGCTTTGCTGCCGTCACGTCGGAATATTCGACCTGGTCCCGCGTAATCCCCTTTGCTTTCGCAATAGCATCAAACAGCGGCGGCCGCTGATCCAGCGCGACCATGCGAAAATGACCGTCCGCGTCGGCCAGACGCGCCAGGCCGCGGTTCTTTCCAATCGTTCTCATGGCTTCGTCCTCATGAATGCAAGACACTCGTTGATGGTGGGGATTCCGTTGCGTCCGCCTGCGTGGCGGCATTTCATCGCGGCCGCCGCAGCCGAAAACGCCATCGCGTCGCGCACGTCGAGACCGGCGCCGATCGCGAGGGCATAAGCGCCATGGAAGACGTCGCCGGCGCCGGTGGTGTCGACCACATCGACCGCGAAGGCCGCCTGTCGGTGCAGGCAGCCGTTCTCGTACCAGCTCACGCCCTCTTCACCGCGCGTGACGGCGATGATGCGACACCCGAAGCGGGCGAGCGCGGCGAGGGTTTCATCCTTTGCCGAGCCGCCAAAAGCCGTGAGCGCGGGCTCGGAGAAGATTGCATGGTCTGTCAGGGGCAACAGCCGCTCGAACACCTCGGCATCGGCCATGTCGCCGTCGAGCACCGTCGGGATCCCGCGCGCGCGGGCTTCGCGGAACAACGTCGCGGCCCCCTCGACCCAGCGCGGATCCGCCAGCACCGAGGATGCGCGGGCAACGGTCTCCAGCGGCAGCCAGTCGGCTGCTTCCGGATAGAGACCGCGGAAATTGACGATCTGCCGTTCGCCGGAATTGTCGACGATGACACCGGAGACGGACGAGCGGCCGTCCGCAAACAGCCGGAAATTCTCGATGTCGACGCCTTCCGCGGTGAAGGCCGACTTCATCTCGTGCCCGGCAGCATCATTCCCTGCCCGCCCCCAGAACGCGACGGATGCGCCGAGCTTTGCGACCGCAACGCTCGCATTGGCGGCCATGCCGCCGCCGAGCGTGCCGTACTCGACGGCCTTGATCTTCTCGCTTCCACCCGAGAACGGCCGGTCGACGCGCCAGACCTGGTCGAGCGCAGACAACCCGAGACAGATCACGTGCACGGGCCTCGCCTTGGACGCGACGTCCGCCAGCGCCGAGAGATCGCCGATGTTGACCAATGCGCTCACCGCACGACCTGTCCATTTGCGGCATCGAACAGATGCGTCTTGCCGGGCTGCGGTCGCAGATTGATGCGATCGCCGACCTTCGGTCGTAGCGACGGATCGACCCGCGCGATGGATGCCGCGCCGGCGAGATCGAAATGGATCAGCGTGTCCGAGCCGAGCGGCTCAACGAGCTTGACATTCACTGTAATGCCGTCGGCAGCATCGGTGGCAACGGCAAAATGTTCGGGGCGAATGCCAAGCACAGCCCTGCCGGCATGCCGCAGCCCGTTTGCCGTCTCCTCGCCCAACGGCACCACCGTTCCGCCTTGCGAAAGGATCGCACGCTCCTGTCGCCATTCGACCGGGAAGAAATTCATGGCTGGCGAACCGATGAAGCCGGCGACGAACTGGTTGGCCGGCCGCTCGTAGACCGCCTCGGGCGTGTCGTATTGCTGGATCGTGCCGCTCTGAAGCACCACGATGCGGTCGGCCATGGTCATGGCCTCGATCTGGTCATGCGTCACGAAGACCATGGTGGTCTTGAGTTCCTGCGACAGCGCCTTGATCTCTGCGCGCACCTGCCCGCGCAGCTTGGCGTCGAGATTTGAGAGCGGCTCATCGAACAGGAAGGCTTTTGGATTGCGCACGATCGCACGCCCCATGGCGACGCGCTGGCGCTGGCCGCCGGAGAGCTCCTTCGGCTTGCGGTCGAGATACGGCTCGATGTGCAGCAGCGCCGCCGCGCGCTTCACCCGCGCGTCGATCTCCGCCTTCGGCGTTCCCCGCAGCTCCAGCGCAAAGGACATGTTGTCGTAAACCCGCATGTGCGGATAGAGCGCGTAATCCTGGAACACCATCGCGATGTCGCGCTGCGCCGCCTGTACGCCGTTGACGCGCGTGTCGCCGATGTAGAGGTCGCCGGAGGAAATGGGCTCGAGACCTGCGATGATCCGGAGCAAGGTCGACTTGCCGCAACCGGACGGGCCGACGAAAACCACGAATTCGTGGTCCGCGATCTCCAGATTGAGATCGGGGATCACAGTGAAATTGCCGTAGCGTTTGGTAAGGTTGCGGATCGAGATCGAGGCCATGATCGCTTAGTCCAGCGCCAGTACAGGCTTGATCAACTCGCCCTTGGCGAAGCGGGCGAAGTTCTCGGGCAAAGCGGACAGGCCGAACTCGCCGTCGACGAGAACGCGGTATTCGTCCTTGTACCTGCGCAGCAGTTCGACGTTAGGCTCGAAATCCGAGACCGGGAAGTAGAAGGTCCGGATCATGTAGAAGTCCTTGCGGCGGAACACCTTGCCTTCCTCGATGGTCCAGGGCGCGGCGTTCTCGCCGACCAGCACCAGCGCCCCGCGCGGCAGGACGAGCTCGATGCCGAGATTGCGTGCCGCATGCGCACCGGAGCATTCCATGATGAGGGCGAACCGTTTCGATGTGTCGCCGACCGGATGCGGTTTCGCGCCGAACGATCGGGCGATATTCAAGCGTGCGGCGTTCGGATCGGCCACATGGATGTCATCATAGCCGAGACTGCGGAGTGCCAGCACGACGCCGAGACCGACAGGCCCCGCTCCCATCACGAGGACCGCACCTGCCTCGTCCGGCGGCACGACACGACTGACGAACCGGACGGCGTGGCCGGAGGTGCCGATGGTGTCGAGCAAGAGCGGCGCGAGGCTGTCTTCGATATCGTCGGGCACCGGCAGCAGGCAATTCTCCGGCACCGGCACGTATTCGGCGTAGCCGCCCGGCCTGTTCCAGCCGATCAGGCTCGAGACCTCCAGGCACATCTGGGTGTCGCCGCGCTTGCAGGCCGCACAGTGGTCGCAGTGCAGCGGGATATAGACGGCGCAGCGGCGGCCATGCAGGCGGTGGCCGGGCTGCTCGACCACGCCAAAAATCTCGTGACCGGCGGTGAACTCGGCGCCCTTGTGCCAGAGCTTGAAGTCGGAGCCGCACAGCGCGGTGCGCGAGACCCGCACCAGCACCTCGCCTGCCCCGACGTCGGGCATCCGCACCGGCTCGATGGTGATGCGTTCGTGACCATGGAACACCGCCGCCTGCATGATCGCGTTCGGACGAGGCATTTCGTTCATCAGATACCTAACCTTTCACCGCGCCGAGCGTCAGCCCGGACACCAGCCAACGCTGAACCAGAGCCGCCAGCACCAGCGGCGGCAATGCGATCAGCGTCGCCGCGGCCATCAGGGCGCCCCATTGCGTCGAGCCCTCGCCGATGAAATTGAAGGCGGCCGCGATCAGAGTCTTGGTGTCGCCATTGGAGAGCACCAGCGCAAACAGGAAGTAGTTCCACGAGAATACGAAGGCGAGTATGGCCGAGACGGCGATGCCGGACGCCACCAGCGGCAGCGCGATGCGCCAGAGGATGCGGGTGACCCCGCATCCATCCACCTGCGCCGCCTCGAACACGCTACGTGGAATGGCATCGAACGACGGCAGCAAAACCCAGATCACGATCGGGAGTGTGATCACCGCGTGGCTGAGGATCAGCGCCGTGTACGACCCGATCATGCCGACCTGCCGGAACATGACGTACCACGGCAGCAGGAATAGCGTTCCCGGTGCCATGCGCGCCGCGAGCGTCAGGATCGCCGGCCACGAAATACGCGTCCAGGAGACGACGAACGCGGCAGGGATTCCGAACAGGAGCCCAAGCGCGGTCGAGCCGACGGTGACGATCAGGCTGTTGAGGGCGTAGCTCAGGAACGGCGTCGTCTTGGTCAGCTCGACATAATTGTCCAGCGTCGGCGTGAAGATCAGTGTCGGCGGATAGGCCGTCACCTCGAAGGACGGCTTGAAGGAGGACAGCACCATCCAGACCGTTGGCGTCATGATGATCACGCCGGCCAGCACGAGTTGCACCAGGTTGAGCCAGCGTATCCAGCGGTCGGTGTTGACTGCGTCGGTCATGAGATCACCACGCTACCGCGCCGCGCAGGCGGTTGAAGGCGAGCACGGCGCCGAACACGATCGCGGTCAGCGTCAGCATCAACGCGCTGGCATAGCCGATGTTGAAAAACTCGAAGCCGACCCGGAAGCCGTAGATATTGAGCGTATTCGAGGCGTTGCCGGGGCCGCCCTGGGTCGTGATGTAGATGATGTCGAAGAAGCGCAGGAGATCGACGCTGCGCAGGATGGCTGCAGTGACGATGGTCGGCAGCAGCAGCGGCAGCGTGATGCGCTGGAAGGTCTTGAACGCAGATGCGCCATCGATCTGCGCGGCCTCGTAGACGCTCGGCGGCAGAGATTGCAGGCCGCCGAGCACGATCAAGGTGACGTACGGCGTCCATTGCCAGCTATCGATCAGCGCGACCGTCGGAATGACCCATGTCGGCGACGCCATCCAGTCCGATGGCGGCAAGCCGAGCGATTGCAGGATGTAATTGGCCGCGCCCAGCGACGGATCGAGAATCACGAGCCACATCATGCCGGCGACCACCGGCGGCATCATGAAGGGCGAGATGAACAGCGAGCGCACGATCCCAGGAAGGCGCTTGGCATGAAACAGCACCAACGCAAGCCAGACGCCGAAGACGAGCTGCAGCACCAGCGAGAGCACGAACAATGCAATGGTGATCCACAACCCATGCCAGAACTCGACGTCGGAGATCAGCTTGGTGTAATTGGCAAGGCCGGCAAAGGACTGCTTGCCGGTCGAAGAGAAAGTCTGGAAGCCGAGCCAGATCGTATAGACGACCGGAAATGCGATCATCGCGACCGTGAAGATCACGGCCGGTGCCGAGAGCGCCGCCATTTCCAGCTTCTGCCGGTCCTGCGTGAGTGTCGCAGCCGTATCAGACATGTATTCCTGTCCTCGATCGAGTTAGGTGCCAGCCGGCGCGGACACCAGCCGGCACCAGGCGGTCAGTTCAGCGCGATCAGCGCGTCCAGCGCCTTGTCGGCGTCCGCACAAGCCTGATCGACGGTCTTCTGCTTCAGGATCAAATCCTGCACCGCCTGACCAATGAACTCGCGCGATTGCGGATTGGCGACGATGGGATAGCCGACTTCGGACGAGCCCTTGGTGGCGAGCACATCGAGCGCGGCCTGCCATTCCTTGCGCACCGGCTCCTCGTCGATCCATTTGCGATATTCGGGGTCCTTGGCGACGGACGGACGCGGCGGGGCAATGCCCTGCAGGGCCATCTTCTTCTGCACCTCGGGGCTCGTCGCCCACTGCACGAAGTACCAGGCCGCATCGGGCTGCTTGCTGTGCGAGGACACCGCCATGCCCCAGCCGATCGTGGTCGGCACCTGGCCGGCCTCGCCCGCCGGGAACGGCAACAGGCCGGTGTCCTTCAGGCGCGCGCCGCCTTCCATCACCGTGCGCAATTCATTCGAGGATTCGAACGCCATCGCCGCGCGGCCGCCGCGATACAGCGCCGAAATCTGCTGGAAGCTATAATTGACGACGCCGGGCGGTCCGAAGTCGCGCAGCAACCGGCTATAGGTGTCGAGCGCCTCCTTGCCCTTGGCCGAGCACAGGCTCGACTTGCCGCTCGCGATATACGTGCCGCCGATATTGTGCAGCATGTTGCTGAAGGTGTAGGCGATCGCAGGCTTGAGGCCACGCGAGACGAACGGCGTCACCGTGCTGTCGCAGGTCTTGATCTTCTCGGCGGCGGCCTCGACGTCCTTGATGGTCTTCGGCGCCTCGAGGCCGCACTTCTTGAAGATATCGGTGCGGTAATAGAAAATCGGGCCCTCGATGTTCATTGGCATGCTGGTCAGCTTGCCGCCGAACGTCGCGGCCTTCAGCAAGGCCTGGCTCAACCCCGCCGGATCGTAGTCCTTGGCGACCTCGTTCTTGGCCATCGCGGTGAGATCGCCGTACCAGCCGGCAGCGGCGAATTGCTCGCCTTCGCGCGAGGGCAGCGTCATGAACACATCAACCTCGTCGCTGTTCGCATTCATGACGGTGACCAGACGCTGGCGCATCTGCTGTTCCTGATAGCCGTCGACCTTGAGGGTCATGCCGGTCAGCTTCTCGAAATCGGCCTTATAGGTGAGCAGCGCCTGCGAAACCGGATTGTTGTTGGCGAGAAAGGTGACGGTCTTGCCCTTGAACTTCATCCAGTCGAAATCGGCTGCGCGCGCCTGCGCGCTGACGGCGGCAATCGCAAGAACGGGCAACGCGACGCGCGTCGCGAGCATCCTGACTTTCATCGAACTCTCCTCCCGCTGGCCGCATTATGCTGTCGGCACTTTCTGAAAACGGTTACATCCTAAGCGCCAACGCACCTCTGTCAAGCGATAGACAATCGATCCTTTGTGCGGCATTATCGCAATTGTTCTGCTTACCTCGCTCGTGAGACGATATTGTAACGTTACATTATGAACGCACCGTCCGCCAAATTGACGAAGCAAGGCATCCGCGCCGTCGCGGCACGAGCCGGCGTGTCGACGGCATCGGTCTCGCGTGCGCTCAACAATCCCGATGCGGTGAGCCCGTCCCTGCGCGCGCGCATCGCGCAGGCAATCGAAGCCGTCGGTTACATCCCGCATGCGCCGGCCCGCATTCTGTCATCGCGGCGATCGCGTACGCTTGGCGCGATCGTGCCGACGATCGACAACACGATGTTCGCGCGCGGCATCGCCTCGCTGCAAAAATACCTCTCCTCGGTGGGTTACATGCTGTTTCTCACCACGAGCGGATACGATCTCGACGTCGAGCTGCAACAGGCCCGCAACCTGATCGGCCGCGGCGTCGATGGCCTCGTGCTGCGGGGCGACTGCCATCACGAGGGGTTGCGCAAGCTACTCGCGGACAATGCGGTGCCTTTCATCAATGTCGGGATCTATCAGCCCGACCGGCCCTACCCTTGCGTCGGCACGAACAACGAGGCCGCCGCCCATCGGGCGGCCGAGCATGTTATCGAGCTCGGCCATCGCCGGATCGGAATCGTTTCCGCGCTTCAGCGCAACAACGACCGCGCCGGCGCCCGCGTCGCCGGCTTTCGCCGCGCGCTCGCGGAGAACTGCCTGGAGCTGCCTCCGGAATGGCATGTCGAGGTGCCCTATACCCTGGACGACGCGCGCGAGGCGGCCCGCCATCTCCTCAACCTCAAGAATCGCCCGACGGCCGTGGTCTGCGGCAACGACGTCATTGCCTATGGCGTCCTGTTGGAAGCGGAGCGCAGCGGCTTTTCGGTGCCGCGTGATCTGTCGGTCGTCGGCTTCGACGACCTCGACTGGAGCCGCCATTTGCGACCGAGCCTGACGACGATCCAGGTCCCAACCGACGAGACCTGGCAGCGGGCCGGAGAATACCTGGTGCGCAGCCTCGCCGGCGAGCAGACCATCATGCATCGCGAGATCGACTTCTCGCTGGTGGTCCGGGAATCGACGGCTCCGCCTCCTGCAATCCCGAAGTGAGATCCCCCGATGAGTGCCAGCTTTTCTCTCACCCCCGGCTTTCATGCCG
Organism: Bradyrhizobium sp. SBR1B; assembly: GCF_014198205.1. NCBI lineage: Bacteria > Pseudomonadati > Pseudomonadota > Alphaproteobacteria > Hyphomicrobiales > Nitrobacteraceae > Bradyrhizobium > Bradyrhizobium sp. SBR1B. Next base: position 33,950 of record NZ_JACIHC010000021.1, on the reverse strand, counting down.
TCGTGATCGGTGGCGCCGGCGACATCGGCGCCGCGATCAGCAACCAGTTCTGCGACCTCGGGGCGACGGTGACCGCCACAGGCGTCAATGACGCCGATCTCGCACGCTCCCTGCTCAAGCCGCGCGCCGGACTTGCGCTCACGACGCTCGATGTCACGAGCGATGAAGCCGTCGGGTCACTCGCCGGGCAGCACCAACGCGTCGACGCGTTGATCAATTGTGCCGGCATCCTGGCGCGGGACAAGGAATACGAAATCGAGACCTTCATGAAAGTGCTCGACGTCAATCTCACGGGCACGTTCCGGACCTGCATGGCGTTCCGCTCGCAGCTGGCGAAGATGAAAGGATCGATCGTCAACATCGCCTCGATGAATGCAACTCTGGCTCTGCCGCGGATTCCTGCCTATTGCGCCAGCAAGGGCGGCGTCGTGATGCTGACCAAGGCGCTGGCCCTGGCGTGGGCCGAAGACGGCATCCGCGTCAACGCCGTTGCGCCCGGCTATGTCGAAACCGCGATCAATGCAGCCGGCCGCACCGACCGCGCCCATTATCAGCGCATCGCCGACCGCACCGCGTTCAAGCGCTGGGGCCAGCCCGAGGACATCGCCGGTGCCGTCGCCTTCCTCTGCATGCCGGCCTCGCAATACGCGACCGGAACGGTGGTCGCGGTGGATGGCGGGTTTCTTGCGGGGTAGTGGCTGGCGCGGCCGCAGGTGCAGCCGCGCCGATCCAGCTCAGCGGAAGTTGCCCTTGGTTTCGGGGATCACGATCGCGCCGATCAAATAGATCACGAACACGCCGACTGCGAAGGAGGCCAGCGACATCGGAATCTCCGCGGGGCTGCCGCTTACCAGCGAAACGAACGTCGGCATCATACCGCCCAGCGCAAAGCCGATGTTCCATGACAGGCCGGTGCCGCTGGCGCGGAGCGCCGTGGGGAAACGCTCGTTCAGGAAGATCAGCACCGGCGCATAGCCGGCATTGCCGATGAACGCGATGGCAAGCGCAAGAAGCGTGATCTGCGTGGTGTCCTTGGTCGCGGCGAGGTTCAGATAGCACAGCGGCAACAGCACCGCCGCCAGGACCCCGATCAGCAGGAACGTCTTCTTGCGGCCGATGAGATCGCTCAGCGCGCCGACCAGCACCGCGGCGAAGAACGCCGAGACGCTGGCGCCCATCAGGATCAGCGAAGAGATCTGGTTCGGAACCGCGTTGATGACTTTCAGGAAGCTCGGCAGGTACCCCGAGGTCAGATAATACCCGGCGCCGCCGCCGAAGGTAATGAGCAGGTTGATCAGCAGGACGCCGCGATACTCGCGGGACAATACGTCCTTGACCGGCGCCTTCGAGACCTTCGCCTGCTTGTTGCCCTGCTGGCGCTTGAGCTCCTTGAAGTAGGGAGATTCTTCAAGATTACGGAAGATGAACCAGCCGAGCAGCGAGCTCAGCAGACCCGAGAAGAACATGAAGCGCCAGCCCCAGACGGCAAAGGCATCTCCGGGGAATACCGAGGACGTGATCAGGAAGATGAAGGACGCCAGCAGCGCGCCAATGCCGGCGCCGCCGCCGCCGACCAGGCCCGACATCGCGCCGCGCCAATGCGGCGGCACCGATTCCGTACCGATCGTGTGGGTCGAGGCTACGACACCACCGACGAACACGCCCTGCACCAGGCGTAGGATCAGGAATACGATGGGAGCGATCACGCCGACCTGCGCAATGGTCGGCAGCAAGCCGAACGCGGCCGTGCTGATGCCGACGCCGATGATGGCGATCAGCATCGCCTGCTTGCGGCCGTGCACGTCGCCGTAGTGCCCGAACACCGCCGAACCGAGCGGTCGCATCAGCAGCGTAACGGCGAACGAACCGTAGACCGCGGCGAGCGACAGCGCCGCATTGCTCGACGGGAAGAACAGCGCGCCAACCACCGGCGCCACATAGAGCAGAATGAACAAATCGAACAGGTCGAGTGCCCATCCGAGCACTGATGCGATGATCGCATTGACCATCTGCTTGTTATCCGTCGATGCCCGTGCACCGGCGACCGGCATATCCATCTCAGCCATTTTGTTTTACCCTCCCCGTTTGAATAGGGCCGCGATCCGCGCCATTGCGAACCGCGGCAGCTTGTTGCGTCGCGTATCAGCGACCGGCGAATTTCGGCGGACGCTTGGCGTTGAAGGCCTCGACGCCTTCCCTGAAATCTTCCGACTGGCGCAGACGGCTGTAGCAATGGCCTTCGAGCTCGATGGCGATGGCGAGCGTCGAATCCTCGGTGTCGTTCAGGAGTTTCTTGGCGGTGCGCTGCGCCAGCGGCGAGAAGCTGCGGAGCTCGTCGACGAGCTTGTCGGTCGCCTTCTCCAGTTCGGAATCGGGCACGCATTCGGTGGCGATGCCCCACTCCAGCGCCTGCTTCGCCGAGATGCGCTTGGAGCGCATCACGATGTCCTTGGTGCGGGTGATGCCGACCATCTTCTGCAGCCGCGCCGACCCGCCGGAGCCCGGGATCTGTCCGAGCTTCTGCTCGGGCAGCGCGTACTGCGTGGTCTCCGAGGCGATACGGAAGTCGCAGGCCAGCGACAGCTCGAAGCCAACGCCGAAGCAATAGCCGCGATTGGCGACGATGACAGGCTTGGCGCAACGCGCCGGCGCGGCGATGTTCCAGGCGAGCTTGGAGACGTGCTCGGGGCTCGCTTCCATGAAGCCTCCGATATTGCCGCCGCTCGAGAAATGCTCGCCCTCTCCGCGCAGCACGATGATGCGCACGCGCGGATCCTCGTCGAGAGTCTCGAAGGTCAGCCGGAGCTGGTCGCGCTGCGGCATCGCCACGACGTTGTAGGGCGGACGTCCCAGGATGATGTCCGCGCGCTCATGCGCCTCATCGATCTCGACTTTGAACCCATCGAGCTTGGCGAGCCGAGGATCGGCAAAAGTATAGGGTGACGGCATTTTCGCTTCCTTCTGTTGATGCGTGACGATCAAGCGCCGTCCGATGGCGGCCGGCGCTCGGTCTCGTATTCTCCGGCGACGAGCAGGCGCCGCAGCAGCTTGCCGACCGGCGATTTCGGAATCGCGTCGACGAAGACGTAGCGGCGCGGCCGCTTGAAATTGGCGAGGCCCGAGGTGCGGCAGAACTTCTCCAGCTCGATCTCGGAAACGTTGCGATTGCGCTTGACGAAGGCGGCGACGACCTTGCCCCATTTTTCGTCGGCGACGCCAACCACCGCGACCTCGTCGACGGCCGGGTGCAGCGACAGGCAGCTCTCGATCTCGACCGGCGAGACGTTCTCGCCGCCGGTGATGATCATGTCGTCGACGCGGCCCGTGACGAACAGGTCGCCGTCCGGATCGATAAAGCCGGTGTCGCCGGTGAAATACCAGCCCTCGCGCAGCGACTTGGCGTCGGCCTCGGGGCGGCGCCAGTAGCCGTCAAAGGCTTCGTCGCCCGCGAGCGTGGCGATGATCTCACCCTCCTCGCCCACCGCGGCAAGCTCCGTCACCGAACGCGCGCCGATGCGCACGACCTTGACGTGCTGGTTCAGCCCGGCCTTGCCCGCCGAGCCGGGTTTTGCCGTAGCGTTCTGATCGATGGTGAAGGTGTAGATCTCGGAACTGCCGTAATGATTGACAAACAGCTCCGGCCTGAAGGCCTCGTTCAGCTTCTTCAGCAGGCCATCCGTCATCGAGGCGCCGGCAAAGCCGAGCTTGCGCACGCTGGAGACGTCGGTCCGGGCAAAGGCCCCGTGATGGACGAGATCGTGATAGAGCGTCGGCACCAGATAGAGATTGGTGATCCCTTCCCGCTCGATCAGCTCCAGCGCCTGGCGGCTGTCATAGCGCGGCAAGCAGATGAAGCTGCCGCCGATCAGCGACATCGCGAGCAACGAGCGGACGCCCATGGTGTGGTAGAGCGGCATCACGCCGAGCGTGCGCTCGCCGCGGCCGTAGAGGTTTTGCGCGACATGGGCGATCGCCGCGGCACGCTCGGCGCGATGACGCCGCGGCACGCCCTTCGGCCGCGAGGTTGTGCCCGATGTGTAGAGCATGATGGACCAGGCATCAGAGTCGACGCACGGCTCGGCGTCGAGCGCGCTGCCCCTGATAAGATCGGCAAAGCCCACCGCGTCGCCTGTGCCCGGATCGACCGACACGCGTAGCACCCGGCCGGCGAGCGCCGAACCCTGCACCGCCTCGGCAGAGACATCCTGGTAGAAAACTGCGCGGGCTTCGGCGTTCTCGATGCAGAAGTCCAGCTCGTCGGCCTTGGCTCGCCAGTTGATCGGGGTGATTACAAGTCCTGCGAACTGGCAGGCCCAATGCAGCGTCGCGGCCTCCCAGCGGTTTTGCAGCAGCGTGACGACGTGGTCGCCGGGCTTGAGGCCCAGGCGGCCGAAGGATGCGACCAAAGCAGAGACCTTGTCGTACCATTGCCGGTAGGTCAGGCGGAGATCGCCGTCGACCAGAGCGATGGCGCGCGGATCGCGCGCGGCGCTGGCCATGAAGCTGCTGGCGAGATCAAGCATCTGACGTCTCTTTTTTTGATGAAGCGAGCTGGGCGGCGGCTTCGAGGGCCGCCTGGATGATCGGCGTGTAGCCGGTGCAGCGGCACAGATGCCCGCTGAGGAGATCGCGAATCTCCGCCTCGGTCGGCGCCGGGTTCCTGGCGAGATAATGATCGAGCGACATCAGGATGCCGGCGGTGCAGAAGCCGCATTGGAGCGCGTGGTGACGGCGGAAGGCCTGTTGCAGTACGCCGAGACGATCGGCCGCGGGTGCAAGCCCTTCAACCGTCCTGATCTCGCAGCCATCGACCTGCGCCGCCAGCGTGAGGCAGGAACGGGTCAGCATGCCGTCGACGACGACCGTGCAGGCGCCGCAGACGCCGTGCTCGCAGCCGACATGGGTGCCGGTGGCGCCCAATCGGTGGCGCAGGAAATCGGACAGCAGCGTCCGAGGTTCGGCTTCCCCCGCGACGGGCTCGCCATTCAGCGAGACGTGGATGGGATGGCGGGCGTCGGATTTGAAACGGCTCATCGGAGAACCTCGCCGATCAGATCGCGGCCGATCATGCGCACGAGGTCGCGGCGATAGCGCGCGGTGGCATGGACGTCGTCGCGGGCGCCGAGCTCGTAGGCAAAGGCGTTGAGGGCATCGTCGACCGCGCTGCCCTCGAGTCGCGGCCAGTCCCGCGCGGTCGGGACGTCCGCAACGCCACCGACCGCGAGGCGGACGCCGGATGGCGTCTTCGTCGCGGCGCAGGCCACGATGGCAAAATCGCCGTGCCGGCGTGCGACCTCGCGGAACGCGAAGCGAGATCCATTGATGACCGGAAGCGAGATGCCTTCGATCAGCTCGTCGTCGCTGCGCGCCGTCAGCATCATGCCGGCGAAGAAATCCTTGGCCGCGACGCGGCGACGGCGCCTGGCACTGCGCAAAAGCACCTCGCCGCCGAGCGCGACCAGCGCGAGCGGCATCTCGGCGCTGGGATCGGCATGCGCGAGCGAGCCGCAGATAGTGCCGCGGCTGCGGGTCTGCATGTGACCGACGCAGGGCAGCGCCAGCGCCACCAGCGGCAATGCCTCGGCCAGATCCGGCCAGGCCAGCAGATCGGCCTGGCGCACGCCGGCACCGATGACGACGGCATCAGTTTTACGCTCGATCTTGCGGAGCTCCGGGATCCGCATGATGTCGATCAGAAGCTTCGGCTTGGCGAGGCGCATGTTGAGCATCGCCATCAGTGACTGTCCGCCGGCGAGCACACGGGCATCGCCGCCTTGTTGCGCCAGCCCGTCAAGGACTTCGCCGACGGTCTCGGCGCGGAGATAGTCAAATGCGGGCGGCTTCATCGGCGCCCCCCGAACAGGCCGGCGACCTTCGCCAGCAGAGCCAACAGCGAGAAGCCGCCCGACGCACCACCACCGCCGGCCCTGCGGGCCAGCGCGGCGAAGAACTGGCCGATGATCACCCGCGTCGCGCCGTCGAGCAGCCGGCCGCCGATGCTTGCGATCTTGCCGCCGATCGCGGCGTCATAGCTGTAGGTCAGCTTCGTCCCGCCGCTGCCGTCGGGCGCGAGCGTGACGCGCCCCTCAGCGCTGCCGAAGCCGAGCGCGCCGGTGGCGCCGCCGCGCAAGGTGACCGCGCGCGGCGGATCGAGATCGAACAGCTCCACGTCGGCGCGATAGCGCCCGGTGACGGGTCCGATGCCGAGCGTGACGTCGGCGCGGAAATGCGTCTCGGTGATCTTGTCGACGCGCTGGCAGCCGGGAATGATCGATTGGAGCGTGGCGGGATCGAGCAGCATGACCCAGACCTGCTCGGGCGTCCCCCTCACCGAGGCCTGCCCTTCGCCGCGAAGCCGCCGATCTGATTCGCGCGCAGGCGCCGCGGCCACGCCATCCGCGGGAGGCGGCGGCTCGGCGCCGCGCACCAGCTCGGCAAGCCGCGCGGGCACCAGCGGCAACGTGATGTCGGCAACGCCGAGCGCGTCCGCAACCGCATTGGCGAGGCACACCGGCGTCGACATGCAATTGCCTTCGCCGACGCCTTTCGCGCCGAGTGGCGTGAACGGCGATGGCGTCTCCATGTGGAAGATCTCGGGCTCCGGCACCTCGGTGGTGGTCGGCAGCAGATAGTCCGCGAGCGTTCCCGTGAGGAAACTGCCGTCCTCGGCGTAGGCATATTCCTCGTAGAGCGCGGCACCGAGCGCCTGCGCGAAGCCGCCACGGATCTGGCCATTGACCATGCCGGGATGCAGGATGGTGCCGCAATCGTGCATGGTGACGTAGCGGTCGATCCGCGTCTGCAGAGTAATGCGGTCGATCTCGACGCCGCAGAAGTCGAAGATGAAGCCATGGCACAGCGAGGAGTTGATGCGGTCGTCCTCGCCGGGCGGCGTCAGCTCCGGCGGTGTCCAGAACACGGTCTCACGGATGGTCTGGCCGGCATCGTCAGGCAGCGAGCCCGGCGACCAATGACTGAGCGCAGCGACGCGCGAGAACGCGATCCGGTTTTCCGGATTTTGTTTTGAGGTCACGAAACCTCTCGCGAACACGATGTCCGCGGCCTCGACGTTGAGTTGGCTGGCAGCAATACGGGCGAGACGGCCGGCGACGCGCTCGGCCGCGATCTTGGCGGTGCCCGCCACCGCCGCAGCAAAACGGCTGGCATAGTTGCCCGACGCGATCGACCAGGCGTCCTTGGCGGTATCGATCTCGGTGTTGACGCGGATATCCTTCGGCTCAAGGCCGAAAACGTCGGCGACCACCTGCGACAGCACGGTGCGATGGCCCTGCCCCTGCGGCACGGAGGCGACGTGAACGGTGACGCTGCCGACCGGATCGAGGCCGACAGTGGCGGTCGCCTGCGCCCCGTTCTTCGGCCCGGCCTTGCGGCGCTCGGCGGCAGTCAGCACCGTTGTGATGTAACCCATATTGGAGACGCTGGGCTCCACCACCGCCGTGAAACCGATCCCGTAGAGACGCCCCTCTGCCCGCGCAGCGTCGCGCCGCGCCTTCAGTTCCGCAAGCCTGCCCTGCTCGACCGCGCGCGCGATCGCGTCCTGGTAGTTGCCGGAATCGAGCAACGCGCCGGTTGCGGTACGATAGGGAAAGGCACCTGCCTCGATCAGATTGCGCTCGATGACATCGAGCGGATCGAGACCGAGCCCGATCGCGATGCGCTGCACCAGGCGTTCCAGCGCGAAATAGACCTGCGGCCCGCCGAAGCCGCGGTTGAGGCCGGTCGGTGTCTTGTTGGTGACGACGACGCGGTTGCGGATCCTGACGTGGCCGATGTCGTAGGCCCCCGTCATGTTGCCGTGCATGCGGTAGAGCGTGGCGGGCTCGGGCGCGCGCAGATGCGCGCCGCAATCCTCGACCTGGTCCCAGTCGAGCGCGAGAATCTTGCCGTCGGCCGCAACCGCCGCGGCCAATGTCGTCGCGCGGTTGGTCGCTGACACCGACGCGGTGAGATGCTCGAGCCGGTCCTCGATCCACTTCACCGGCCGGCCCGTGACGCGCGCCGCAGCTGCGATCAGAACGATGTACGGAAACACACCCTGCTTGACGCCAAAGCTGCCGCCGGAATCCGGCGGCGTGCGCAGCCGCAGCCGATTGCCCGGCACCTTCAGTGCACGCGCAATCACGGTGTGAATGCTGAACGGCCCCTGAAAATTCGCGAGAACCTCAAAGGCATCCTCGCCGGCATCATGCGAGGCGACGACGCCATAAGTCTCGATCGGCGTGCAGGAGTTGCGGGGATAGCGGATGTCGATGGAGAAGCGATGCGGCGCATCCGCAAACGCTTTTTCAGGATCACCGTAGCGGAACGCGCGGTCGCTGGCGAGATTGCCGGGAAAACCGTCGTGCAGGACCGGTGCACCCGGTGCTATCGCCCCGAGCGGGTCGACTGTGGCCGCTCGCGGGCGATACGCGACATTGATGAGTTCGGCTGCATCTTCAGCACGGGCACGATCAGTCGCCACGATCACGGCGACCGGTTCGCCGACATAGCGCACACGCTCGACCGCGATCGGCCAGCACTCGACCGGCGCCTTCACGCCGACGACGAGGCTTGTGGTGACCGCCTTGATCTGCTCGCCGGTCAGGACCGCGGCAACGCCCGGCAGCCGCCTGGCCGCTTCAACGTCGATCGAAACAATATCGGCGTGGGCGTGCGGCGAACGCAGGATCGTCGCATGCAGCGTGCCGGGCTGGACGCCGAGATCGTCGATGAAGCGGCCGCGACCGCTGAGCAGCGCGGCATCCTCGACGCGTTCGATTGAACGCCCGACCCACGGCTTGTCGTCACCCTGATCAACCGAATTTGCGGATTGAACCGCGGCCTGCACCATGTCCCGGCATACCTCCCGACGCGTTCTCTGACGCGACGGCGACGTTTGTCAGGACAGGAGGCGCGAGGGCCATACCGCCCGCTCTCACGACTTACCAAATCGTCTCATTCGAGAGCGTGCAGCGCAATATCAGCCCGCAAGGATCAGCCCGCGAGGCGCGAGACGTTGCGAAATTCGCGCGGGCTGACACCGGCATGATCGCGGAAGAAGCGCGTGAAATGCGCAGGCTCCGGAAAGCCGAAGCGCTCGCTGAGCTCGCCGAGCGGCGTGTCCTCGCGCATCACCGCGTCGAGTGCGCGCTCCATGCGGACGACGTTGAGGTAAAGCTTTGGCGAAACGCCGAGCGAGGTCTCGAACAGGCGGAAGAACTGCGCGCGCGACAGGCCCGCGCCCTTCACGAACTGATCGACGTTGGCATAGGAATCGTTCACGCGCATCGCGTCCATCGCGCGGCGGATCCGCCAGTCGCAGCTCACCGCGCTCATGCCGCGGATCGAGGTCGGAAAGCTGCGCCAGGGCGTGAAGCGCTCGATCACCGCGATCATGAGGTCCGAAAGGGTCTGCTCGTGGGTTCGCACCGCATCGGGATTCGCCATCATTTCGGCCGCAAGATGCAGCGTGAGTTGCCGAATGCGCGGCGAGACTTCGCCCGAGGGCCGCTCGAAAAAGCCCGGCGCGCCACTCGCGGCCCATCCGGGCCGGAACTCCTTCAGCCATTCCGGCTCGATATAGAGCGCCATGATGAGCGTGCGCGGGCGATTGACGTCATGCACATAGGCATGCGGCTTCCAGCCGTCGACCAGAACGGCGGCCGTGTCCGTCAGCGGCGTGACCTGGTCACCGACCAGAAACTGGGTGTCGGCGCCCTCGACCTTGAGCAGGACGTGGCAGTGATGATGAGCGTGGCGGACCAGCGAACGGTCCATGTCGAGCAGAGCGACCCTGCCGAAAGCGCCATGAGCGATGCGCAGGGCCGTCGACATCAGTTTCTTCCTCCCGGCGTTGCGCCGCAAAATGGTTGCCTTGTTGGTGCGGCATTATAGGCCGCCCCAGCTACATATTCCAACGGCGCAAACGGACGCAAGGCGCTTCCGGGCGGCAACCCGCTCACATCCGCGCCTCCGCAAGAAGGCGCGCGACCGCAGCGCCCGGATCGGCCTGCAGGGCTGTCGTCAAGTCGACGTCCTCCTCGCCCTTGACGCGGATGCGCTTGAAGGCGAGCTCGGACGCCCTGACCGGCGCGGTCGCGTCGAGGCCCATCTTGGCGCCGATACCGTCATCCGTGGTCGGATCAAGTTTCGAGCCGAGCGCGCCGGCGACGACCATGAGATCGCGGTCGGCCTGGAAGCGCGTCGCCACCGCCCATTCGATCTCCTCGGAGGAAGAGATATCGACATCCTTGTCGACCACAACCACCTGCTTGATGTCGTAATGCGCGCCGAAGGCGCACATCATGACGTTCTTCGGCTCGCCGTCATTGGTCTTGTCCATCTTGATCGCGAGATGGTAGCGGCAGGTGCCGCCGCGCGTGAGGCGAACATCCAGCACGGACGGGAAGCTGCGGCGCAGATGCTGGAGCAGCGTCGCTTCGCGCGGCACGCCGCCGAGGATCAGGTGCTCGAAGCCGCCGCCGACGATGGTATGGAAGATCGGCGCCGCGCGATGCGTGATCGCATCGACTTCGATCACCTCGCGATTGGCGCGCGGGCCGTAATATTGCGGGAATTCCCCGAACGGACCCTCCGGCTCGCGTACGCCTTGCAGAATCCGTCCTTCAATCACGATCTCCGCATGGGCGGGAACGCGAACCGAATTGGTGCGACATTTGACGACGTCCACGGGCGAGCCGAGCAGCGCGCCCGCAATCGCCATCTCGTCCTCGTCAAGCGCAGCAATCGCCTGCGAAGCCAGCAGCAGCGCCGGATGCGCGCCGATGACGATAGCGATCTCCAGCGCTTGGCCCAGCTCCTCCGCGAGACGATAGTAAGAGAAAGTGTGCCGCGGCAGTAGCAGAACGCCGATACGATTCCTGCTGCTGACCTGACAACGATGAATCGAAACGTTCTGAACGCCGGTCCTCGGATTGCGGGCGATCAGCAGGCCGGCCGTGATATAGGGACCGCTATCGCGTTCATTGTGCTTCGGCACTGGAAGCTGTCGGAGCAGATCAACGTCGTCGTGAACGACCTCTTGCACTGGACCGTCGGGAACTTCGCGGGTCGGCAGCGGATTGCTTGCGGCGGCAAGGAATCGTGGCAGCAACTGGTCCTCGGTGACGCCGATGGAATCGGCGACCCAATCACGGCCGGCAAACAGGTTGGCGATGACGGGAATTTCGTGCCCGTCGGGGCGCGGGAACAGCACCGCGCTGTCGCGCTCCAGCCGCTTCGCGATAGCGGCGAGCTCATCGGTCAACGCAATGCCCTCGCGGGCAATCGCGAGCTTGCCGCGCTCGGCGAGGTAAGCGAGCCAGGCACGCAGATCGGCCGGTGCGTTCGTGCTCTTCGCCGAATTTTGCATTCGCATGACGTATCTTTCCTCGGCCGTTCGGGTCAGGGCGCGATCTTGCGCAGCGACGGCGAGCGGCGCTTGAGCGCTTCGTCCTCGCCCCAGCGACGCACCACGCCGATATCGATATCGAAGAGGTCGAGCACCCGGCCGACGGTGTGCTCGACCATGTCGTCGAGATTCTCGGGTTTTGCGTAGAAGGCGGGCACAGGTGGCGCGATGATCGCGCCCATCTCTGATAGAACCGTCATCGTCCTGAGATGCCCGGAGTGCAGCGGGGTCTCGCGCACCATCAGCACCAGGCGCCGGCGCTCCTTGAGCACAACATCGGCGGCGCGGGTCAAAAGCGTCGTGGTGACGCCCGAGGCGATCTCGGACATCGAGCGCATCGAGCACGGCGCCACGATCATGCCGGCGGTACGGAACGAGCCGCTCGAGATTGCCGAAGCCATGTCGTCGATCGCATGGCTGACATTGGCGAGCTCCCTCACCTCCGCGATCTTCAGGTCGGTCTCGTAGGCAAAGGTCTGCTCGGCCGTCTTCGACATCACCAGGTGAGTCTCGACGCCGGCATTGCGCAGGAGTTGCAGCAGGCGCACGCCATAGGTGACGCTCGAGGCGCCGGAAATGCCGATGATCATGCGCTTGGGCGCTGCGTGCTGCATATGTCTGATTTCGCTCCCGTAGGCACGTACCCTCGAGGTCACGTGGCCGGCCGCAAAACTAGGCAATCTCTGCCATCACAACAAATAATGATTGATTATATCATTCATCATCAGAGATGATGGATCGCGAGCGAGTTGGCGAACGAAGGACTGGCCTCGTGGAACTCAGGCAGATGCAATATTTCCTGTGCCTGGCCGATGAAAAGAACGTCACGCGGGCCGCGCGCCGGCTCAACATCGTGCAGCCGGCGCTCAGCATGCAAATCGCCAAGCTCGAGGCCGAGCTCGGCCAAAAGCTGTTCGACCGCAGCGTCCAGGGCATGACGCTGACCAGCGCCGGCGAGGCGCTGGTGCGGCTGACGGCGCCTATCGTGCGCGATGCCGAGTATGCGCGCCAGGAGATGGCCCAGATCGGCGGGCGGATTTCGGGCCGCGTCTCGGTCGGCCTCATCACCTCGGTCGCGCAGAGCACCATGGCAAGCTCGTCGGCGACCGTCGCGCGCCGCTATCCCGAGATCATCCTCTCCGCGTGCGAAGGCTACACCGAAACGCTGGTCGACTGGGTCAACAGCGGCCAGCTCGATTTCGCGCTGATCAACGTGCCGCGCCGAAGGATGCCGCTCGCCGCGCATCACATCATGGACGAGGAAATGGTGTTCGTCTGCCGCAAGGACGGCCCGATCAAGCCGCCCGCAAAACTGCGCTTCGACCACATCGCGAATTTCGATCTGGTGCTACCATCCAAGCGCCACGGACTGCGGCTGATCCTCGATGAGCACGCCGCAGCCCTCGGCATCGACCTGCGGCCGCGCCTGGAGCTCGACACGCTGCCCGCCCTCTGCGACGTGATCGCGACCACCGACTTCGCGACCGTGCTGCCGACCATCGCGCTCCGGCAGTCACTGGCAAGCGGAACCATTCGAGCCCATCGTTTCGACGCGCAACGGATCGTTCGCTCGATCGCCTGGGTGCATCACCCGCGGCGAGCGGTCTCGGTTGCGGCCAAGGCCGTGCTGGACGTCATCAGCCACGATCTGGCGCAGGCCGCCGCGGTGGCAAAGGAGTTGGCTGAACCTGGCTCCGGCCGCGCAGCCTCGTCATCCCGCAAGCGGCGTCACAAGGCTGGGAAGATGATTTCCTGAATTCCGAACGCTCATTCGGACAAGATGTCGCGCCCGTTGCAAAATGAGACGGGTTGGTAAGTTTCGAGACGAGCCGGCATGACGGTCACGTCAAGCCGCTAACTACGGTCCAGGCGCAGAAAATCGCGGCCTGGCGCTCCTCCCGGACATTCTTGTCACGGACGCTCCCAAGGCTTGCAGAACAAGACACGGTCGGGAGATTCAGTCCGAGATGGCAAGGTTCGGTCACAGCAAGATCACGGACGGCACAGCGCCGCGCGTTGAAGGATTTCACCCTGACCGCAGGTCTTTGCTCTCGCTCGGCCTGGGCGCAGCTCTCTCCGCCACCGGGCCGCGTCCTGCGCAAGCGCAAGACTACCCCGCGCGTCCGATCCAGGTGCTCGTGCCCTTCGCAGGCGGCAGCGCCAGCGACGTCATCACGCGCATCCTCCTTAACCGCATGTCGGCGTCATTGGGACAGGCCTTCGTGGTCGACAATCGCCCTGGAGCCGGCGGCAATATCGGTACCGCGGCCGCTGCACATGCCGCCCCGGACGGCTACACGCTGCTGATGAGCACCTCGGGCCCACTGGCCGCGAACCGATCATTGTACAAGGAGCTGCCCTACGATCCGCTGAAGGATCTTGCCCCGATCGGACTGTTTGCCACGCTGCCGAATGTCATTGTGATCAATTCGAGGCTGCCGCCGAAATCGCTGCGCGAACTGATCGAGTACACCAAGGCGCGCCCCCGGGAGCTGAACTACGGGACGGTCGGAGTCGGCTCGTCGCAGCACCTCGCGGCCGCCTATTTCGAGCAGCTCACAGGCACCGAGATAACCCACGTTCCTTACCGCAACATCGCCGCTTACACGCCGGACTTCATCGCGGGCCAAGTCCCACTGGGCTTCCAGCTCTTGCCGAACGTCATCGGTCTGATCAGGAGCGGCGACGCGCGCCCGCTCGCGGTTGCCAGCGACAAACGCATGACGGCGCTGCCGGACGTGCCGACCGCGGCCGAGGCTGGCCTGAAGGATTACGAGAGCGCGGCGTGGCTTGCCCTGCTCGCGCCCGCGGGCACCGGCACCGCCGTTATCGACAAGCTCTATGCCGCCATGATCGAAGCCATGAACGATCCGAAGGTGCGTACCCTCTTGGTGGAGCAGGGCGCCGAGCCCCTGGTAATGGACCCCCGAGGTCTTAAGGATTTCATGACCGCGGAAACCAAGAAATGGGCCGGGATCATCAAGAAGATCGGCATCGAGCCGATGTGACTTACAGCTTTTGGGTAGTCGTCAGCCGCTTCCGCGTGATCCGCTATCCGCGCTCTGCTCGCCCAAAGCTCGCTCGCTGACCGGCCCGCGCCTGGCTCAACGCTGCGGCGCTCGCGGTATGAGCTCGCGTTACGGCAGATTGTCCCGCAGAAAAATGTCGATGCGGATGCGCTCCTGGTCGGCGCTGATTGGCTCGCCCGAACAGTGCGCGAGCAGAATGCGTGCCGCGGAGCGCGCCTCGTGCCCGGGATCCTGATTGATCACGGCATCGAGGGTGCCGCGAACCAGGAAACGCCGTGTGTATTGGGTCAGCTCATGGGTAATCCAGACCACTTCGCGAGCGCGGCCCGAAGCCTCGAGCGCATCGGCGATGCCGCGGTTTCCGGCACCGCAGCAGTATATGCCGCGAAGATCTGCATGGCGCGCGAGCAGCGCGGCCGTGAGCTCCCGTGTGCGATCGCTATCGTCGCGGCCCTCGATGACCGGCAGCGCGGGCAGGTTTGGATACTCGCTGGACAGGATCTGGTGGAAACCGAACTGCCGTTCGGTGTGATCGCGCAGCGACAGCGATCCCGCGATCACCGCGACCGTCCCCTCGCGCCCGGCGAGGAAGCGCCCCATCAGCGTCGCGGCAGTGCGGCCTGCGGCGGGATTGTCGATGCCGACATAGTGCAGGCGGCGCGAGCTTGGCGCGTCCGACACGAGGGTCACCACGGCGACCCCGCGTCCGACGAGCTCGTCGATCGCGGCCCGAACCCTGGGATGATCGAGCGCGATGACGGCAACGCCCTGGTAGGCCGGCGACAGGGTCTCCAGCGCGCCGGCGAGCACATCCGCATCGAACACATCGACATGGAGAATGTCGATGAAGCCGCGCTGGCCGGCGAGCCAGTCCGCGGTGCGCAGGACCTGCTCGCTCAGATTGGTCATGAAGCTGTTGCTGCCGGTCGGCAGCACGAAGGCGAAGCGGAATGTTTGCCCACGGGCGAGCCGCGCCGCCGCGAGGTCGGCGCGATAGCCGAGTTTTGCCACCGCGGCCTCGACACGCGCGACGGTCTTGGCGCGCACGCCCTCGCGCCGGTTGACGACTCGATCGACGGTCGCAAGCGAAACGCCGGCCGCACGCGCGACGTCCTCGAGCGTGGCGCGAATCGCCGGCTGCGTCGCCCCACCCGTCATTCGCGCGCCGCCCACAGCATGCCGCGGGTCATCAGTGTCCGGATCTCCGGCACGTCGAGCTCGTAGGCACGGTGGCCGAGCGAAGAATAGAACACCCTACCCGCGCCGTAGCGCTTCTTCCAGACCACGGGCATCACCACACCCTCGATCCACGGGGCGTGCTCGCCGGTGAAGGTCGTCGTCGCCAGCACCTCGTTGGCGGGGTCGACATGCATGTAATACTGCTCGGAACGATGTTCGAAACTGTTCAGGCCCTTCATGATGGGGTCATCCGGCTTCGTCAAGTCGACCTTGTAGTCGATGATGTTGCCGGGATGGGCAACCCACTGCCCGCCGCACATGAACTGGTAGTCGACGGAATCGCGGAACGCGTCGCACATGCCGCCATGATGGCCGGCGAGCCCGACGCCGCTCCGCACCGCCGCGCAGAGATTGAGCGCTTCCGCCTTCTCGATCTTCGACATCGTGTAGATCGGGATGATCAGCGACATGTCGTGGATCTCAGGATCGGCGAATGCCGCCGTCGTCGTCTCGATCCGCACCTCGAAACCTTCCGCCCTCAGCCAGCCGCGAATCATCGAGGCGCAGAGATCCGGATCGTGTCCCGGCCAGCCGCCCCATACAATCATTGCTTTGCGCATGGTCATTCCCTCAGTCGACCTGTCCCGTTTCACGTCCCGCCGGCAGCATCGCCGGCCGCTCGACGCTGCTCTCGATCTTGACGCGGCGCCCTTCATCGGCGGAGGTTTGGAACGCCTCCATCACCTCCAGCACGTGGAACGCAAGCGCGCCGCTGGCGCGGTGCGGTCGGTTGTTCAGGATCGCGGACGCCATGTCGGCGACCCCGATGGAGCGGAACTCGCCTTCGACATGGCCGTGCGTCCACGGCATTGTTTCCCATTCGCCGCCGGTCCTGGCGAGGTGCACCTCGCCGCCGAAGCGGTTCGGGTCCGGCACCTGCAGGCTGCCCTTGTCGCCATAGATCTCGATCGGCGCGTGCCGGTGCTTCGGTACATCAAAGCTCATCGCGATCGAGATGACCGCTCCGCTCTCGAATTCAAGCGTGCCCGCGACATGGGTCGAAACCTCGACCGGGATCAGCGTGCCGTTCATCGGCTGGCTGGTAACCAGGCGCTCGGATCGCGGCCGCGCCGTCGAGCCCATCACGCTCGCGACCGGGCCGAGCAATTGCACGAGATCGGTGATGTAGTACGGCCCCATGTCGAGCATCGGCCCGCCGCCGCGCAAGTAATAGAAGCCCGGCGCCGGGTGCCAGCGCTCATGGCCGGGGCAGCCGAAGAAGGCACTGCCCGCCACCGGCGTGCCGATCGCACCGTCGTCGATCAGCTTGCGGGCGGTCTGATGCCCGCCGCCAAGGAACGTGTCGGGCGCGCAGCCGACGCGCAGGTTCTTCTGTGCGGCGAGATCGATCACCTTGCGGGCTTCGGCGGCGTTGATGCCGAGCGGCTTCTCGGAATGGACATGCTTTCCGGCATTCAGCACCGCGAGACTGACATCAGTGTGTGCCAGCGGCACCGTGAGATTGATGACGACCTCGACGTCATCGCGTTTGAGTAATTGATCGACCCGCATCGCCGGCAGCCCGAAAACGGCACCCTGCCGCTCCGCGACTTCACTGCGCATATCGGCGAGCGCCCTGACCTCCATGACCGGGAAGCGTTGCGCCGCCTTGAGGTAGGCGGTGCTGATGACACCGCAGCCGATGATTCCAATTCCGACTTTTCTCATTGTGATCTCCGTAAGGGTTCGTTCATCCCTTGACCGCACCCGCAGTGAGGCCGGCAACGATGTGCTTCTGCGCCAGAAGGAAGAGAATGATCGTCGGCAGGATGGTCAACGTGATGAAGGCCAGGATCAGGTGCCATTCGGACGAATACTCGCCCTGATAGACCATGATGCCGAGCGGCCAGGGATAGAGCGCATCCGTGTTGAGCATCACCAGCGGCAACAGATAGGCGTTCCAGCTGTTGACGAAGGTGATGGTCCCGACGGTCGCCAGGATCGGCCGCGACAGCGGCAACGTCACATAGCGGAAGAACTTGATGTAGCTGCAGCCGTCGACCAGCGCAGCCTCGAGCAGTTCGTAGGGAATGTCCTTGAAGAACCGCCGTAGCAGCAGCACGCTCATCGCGAGGCTGAAGGCCACCTGCGGCAACGCAACGCCGAAATAGGTATCGAGCAGCCCGAGATCGCGCACCTTGATGAACAGCGGAAGCACCGCGGTCGCCGCCGGAAACAGCAGGCCGAGCGTGAGATAGCTCAGCAGCATCGAGCTGCCGTAGAACTTGACATGGGCAAAGGTGAACGCCGCCATCGATGCGGTGATCAGGGTCAACACCACCGCGAGCGACGATATGATCAGCGAGTTGCGCAGGAGCTGCCAGTAGCGCGCGGAGAACAGGATGTCGGAGTAATTCTGCCATTCCCATTGACGCGGCAAACCGAACGGGTTGACGCGCAATTCGCCGAGCGATTTGAAGCCGCCGAGCAACGTCGCGAGCAGCGGCACCAGCACGAAGATGGCCACGATGGCGAGGAACACGGCCTTGAACAGCACGGCAGGATCGACCGGGCTGCGGGAAATCTTCGCACTATTCATCGCGCATGAACCAACGCTTGTAGGTAAAGGCAAAGGTCACGCAGATCGCGAACAGGATGACGCCGATGGCGCTGCCATAGCCGACCCGCATGCGCGAGATGCCGTTGTTGTAGAGGAAGCTCACCATCGTGTTCGAGGAGTCCGCAGGCCCCCCGCGTGTCAGCGGCATGACGAGGTCGAACAGCTGCAGCGAGCCGACAATGGCGAAAAACACCGAGAGGCGGATCGTCGGATAGAGCAAGGGAATGACGACATGGCGCAGGGCTTGCCAGCGCGTCGCACCGTCAATGCGTGCCGCCTCGATCAGGCTCTTGTCGAGACTCTGGAGCGCCGCGATGAACAGCATCATGTGGAAGCCAAAATACTTCCACACGATCACGATCAGCACGGCCAGCATCGACGTGTCGGTCGAGGCCAGCAGATGCGGCGGCTCGGCGCCGAAGCTGCGCCAGATCGAGGCGACGAGGCCGTAATCGCCGTCATAGACGAAGCTGAAGATCAGCCCGGTCGCGATCTCGGCCAGGATATAGGGCATGAAGAACAGCATGCGCAGCGCCACCGACCCGCGAAAGCGTTCGGCGAGCATCAAGGCGAGCGTCAGCGCGAGCGGAAGCTGGATCGCGAGCGAGACCGCAATAATCAGCCCATTGTTGCGCAGCGCGAGCCAGAAGGCGCGCGTCTCCAGCACGAAGCGGTAATTGTCGAAGCCGATCCAGTTGGTCGGCCTGCCGAACCCGTTCCAATTGAAGGCCGAATACCAGGCGGCCTCGCCGATCGGCAGCACCACGAACAGCGTGAATAACAGCAGCGCCGGCGGCAGGAACAAGATCAGAACCGTGAAGCGGCCGTCCCAGGCCGGGCCGCGGACCGCGAGCGAAGAGAACGGTGTCCCCGCAACGCCAATCGCGGGCGAATTCGCGATACGCCGCGCCACCGTCAGTTGCCCTGCTTCCACGCCGCCTCGATCGCCTTCGCCGCATTCTGCGGGCTCATGCTGCCACCGGCGATCTCCGCGGTGACGTCGTTGACGACGCGGCCGACCGACGGACCAAGGCTCTGGTCATAGAAGTTCTGGTGGTAGTTCGACTTCGCCAGATTGGCCGCGATCAGCTTCATGAAGGCATTGTTGAGACCAGCGTCCGCGCCCTGCACCACCGGGATGATGAAGTTACCCGCCGCAAGCCGCGTCTGCACGTCCTTCGAGACGAAGTACTTCAGGAAATCGACCGCCTCCTTCGGCGAACCTTTCGTGACCAGCCAGCCGGTAATGCCGCCGAGCGTGTCGGTCGGCGCGCCCTTGCCGCCGGCCACCACCGGGAAGTCGAACCAGCAGATCTTGTCTTCGCTCAATCCGACCTTGTCGGCGGCGAGAGCGCGCTGCAAATGATAGACAGTGCTGATCGCGAGCGTCATCGCCGCCTTGCCGTCGCCGAAATAGCCGACGGCCTGAGGATTCTTGAAACCAAGGAAGCCATTCTGGAACGGCTGGAGATCGACGAGTTGCTTGAACAGCTCGCCGGATTTCTGGAAGGTCTCGCCGGCGAAGCCGCTGTCCTCGCCGCGCAATGCCGCGTCGAATGCCGGCTTGCCGCCGATGCGCACCGCAAGATGGGTCCAGTAGAAGTGCAACGGCCATTTGTCGGCGCCGCCGACCACGATCGGCGTCACACCGGCGGCCTTCAACGTCTTCACCGCCGCAAGCAGATCGTCCCAGCTCTTGATCCCGGCAGGATCGACTTTCGCCTTGGCCATCAGCTCCTTGTTGCAGAGGAAGCCGACCTGCGATAGCGCGGTCGGCAGACCATAAACGCGGCCGTTGGCGGTGAACGCGGCGAGCGCGGCCGGCGTGAGACTATCGCTGTAACCCTTCACCTGTTCGGTGATGTCGTCGAGAACACCTGCCTCGATCTGGGTCTTCAGGACGCCGCCGGCCCAGCTGTAGATGATGTTCGGGCGATCCTTGGATTGCAGGATGGTCGGCAGCTTGGCCTTGTAGGCTTCGTTCTCGAGAAACTGCATCTCGACCTTGACGCCAGGATGGGAGGCCTCATAGGCGCGCGCGACCTCCTCCCAGATTTTCACCTGGGCCGGATTTGCCTCGATGTGCAGCCACTTTACGATCGTATCGGATGCTGCGGCGTCGGCCAAAAGCAGGCATGCGGCAGCGGCGAGTCCCAGCTTCCTGAGCAGTCTCATCACATCTCCTCCCGACCGATCTTATTCTTTGCCGCGATCCTGCTCCCGATTTCTGAGGTACGCAACTAAAATTCTGATCTACGTACCTCAGAAGCAAGCACGCGCATTCGCCAAAACGCTCGATGTTGTGTTTAGCAATGCGACAATGTTGATTTCAGCCGCTCGCGGCCGGCAAGCCCGTCGTCTGCTGCGGCACGCCGGCGCGGTCGACAAGCAGATCCGTGAGTCCCGCCCCCAGCCACATGCCGCCGAGCACGAGCCAGGCGGTGAGTGCGAATACGGAGGCACCAGTCACGCCGGCGCCGACCGCGCAGCCGCCGGCGAGCATCGCGCCAAACCCCATCAGCACCGCGCCGAACAGATAGCGCCGCATGCCGAGCCCGTCCGAAAATCCCTCGAGCTTAAGTTCATGCGCGCGCGCCGCGGCCAGAAACGAGCCGAGGAATACGCCGGGGACGATGCCGAGGTCGAAGCCGAGCCGAAGCTGCGCGCTGTTGAGCACCAGCATCAAGAGCTCGGCCGACGGCCCGCTGAAGGTGAGGCTCTTCAAGGTCACCGGCGCGAAGGAAGCCTGCGACAGCTGGTAGGTGAAGAGCCAGCCGGCGACGACGGCCGTTCCGGTCGCAATCGCGGCAAGGATCAGCCGGCGCGGCAACCGGCTGCGAAAGGCGAAGGCCAGCCCCGCAATCAGCCACAAACCTCCGAATGCAAGCTTCTCGGGCGTGCCGGCACCGAACATGGCCATGATGTCGCGCGACGGACCGCCATCGACCAGCCACAGGTTGGTCACCCATTCACGGGCGGGCGACAGCAGGCCGCGATAGGAGGCTTGCGCGGTCACCGCAAACACCAGCCCCGACAACAATGCCCGGAGATTGCCATTGGCCGAGAGCACCAGCAGCCGGCTGGCGCAGCCGCGCGCCAAAATCATCCCGCAACCGAACATCACACCGCCCAGGAGAGCGCCGGAGATGCTGCCCTGCTGCGCGAGCTGGCGCGCCTCGGATACGTCGAGCCAGCCGAGCGCGACCAGGCCTTGCGTACCCACCAGCGCCGCGGCAAAAGTCAGGAGCCAGACGGCAAGGCGCGGCCCGCCCTCGCCTCGGGAAAATTCGACCGCCGCGGCACGCAGACAGAAGCGGCTGCGCTGCGCGAAGAACCCGAACAGACCCCCGACCATGAGGCCGCCGAACCATGACAGCGGATCTTCACCCAAGAGATCGATGATCGGCGTCAGCACGTCCGCCTCGGCTGTTGCTGCGAGCATGCAATTCTAGCGATCGCGTCGTCGCGTCCCATGAGCCAGATCAAAGCTCGATGTCGCAGGATGCCGGAACACAGCGGCCTCAGGGGCGCAAATAGGCAAATCCCTGCTGTTGCAGCTCGACGAGCCGCACCACGCCGCCCTTCTCGGCCACCACGAAACCGGGCGTGAGATCGTCCAGCTTGACGCCCTGCGCCTTCATCGTATTGGCGCAGGCATCGAAGCCGACGCCGGCATCGACGAGCTTCGTCATCATCGCAACGGTGTGGTCCTGCGCCGCGAGCGCGTGGAAGGCACGCAGCGCCGGTCCGTGCACGACCAGCCTGATGTCGGCCTTGCCGGGTCCACCGACGCCGTCGACATGGTTCTGCAGATTGCCCAGAACGAAGACGACACGATCGGAATCGGCCAGATGATAGACGACGCGCTGTCGCGCGGGCGTTTCCGTCGCCGCGGACGCCTGGCGCACCGCGAACGCACCAAACAGCCCGGCAACGCTCGCGCCAAGCATGGATCGACGCTGCATGGTCCCTCCTATCGTGCCTGCTTGATGAACTCGGCGATTCGATCGGCAACGTCTTCCGCGAACAGGTCGCGGAAGAAATGATCGGCGTCCTCGATCTTGTCGAGATGCACCCTGCCCCCGCTCGAACCGGCAAGCGACGTGAAGGCGGCCGCCACGTCGGGCACGACGGTGTCCTTGGTCGCGGCGAGCACCAGCACCGGCAGCTTCACGCGCGCCACCAGCGCGGCCGTGTCCTGGCCGGCATCGGGACCGTAGAATGACGCAAAGGCCCGCGCGGAAACCACGGCATTGCGGCAATAGACGAAGCCCGGCACGTCCATCCACTCCCCGCCCCGGCCCGCCGCAACCGCTTTCGTCGCCAGCTCCAGAACCGGCTCGAGCGGCTTGCCATAGGTCTTGGCGTAGGAGGCGCGCAGATCGGCCTCGGCTTTTGCGGTCACCGGCGCCAGCAGCACCCCACCCGCCACCGGCGAAGTCTCGTTCGCGGCAAGATACCGCGCCACCTGGTTGCCGCCGCGCGAATGGCCGAACGCGAAGACGAGCCGGGACATGCCCCTCGCCCGCGCGACCCAGGCGCCGATCTCCGCGACTGCATCCTCAACGACATAATCATGCCGTGCGGTACAGTCGTACATGCCTTTGCGGCGATCGAGCCCCAGCGACAGCGTATGGGCGAGCGAAGCGATGCCGCGCTGCTCAAGCGCCTTGGCAACGCCCTGAATGACCTCCATGTCCTTGTGCGCAAGCGTGCCGTGGGTCATTACGACGAGCGGCGTGTCCGGTGTCATCGCGGCTGGCGTGCGCAGTGTCGCGAGCGTGGTGCGGCCGTCGACCGACAGTTCGAGCTCCTGTTCAGCCGCATATGCGGACCCTGCGAACGCGAGCAAGACGGCCAGTCCTATCAACCATCGCATCAGCGGCTTTCTCCTCAGGGCCGGACAATCGTCCAGTTCTTCTCCGCCAAATCCATCAGCGCGGCAACCCCGACCTGCGTGACGCTGACGCCCTCAATCAGCGGCGGCCGCTTGTCCTCCTTCGCCGCCAGCGTCTCCAGCGTGTTGCCGCAAGCGATGAAGCTCACATTGGGCATCGATTTCAGGAAGTTCGCCAGGCGCTCCTTCACCGGCGAGCGGTCCTGAAGCAGCATGTCGAGGCCGCCGTTGAACGCAACCACTGCGATTTCGACATCCTCGCCCTGCCCCGAATAATGCCGCGAGACGTTGGCCGCAACATCGAGCACGGCGCGCATCTTGACCGGGTCGTCGTCGCTGATCTGCAGCGCGAGCCTGTGAGGTTCGGCCGCCTGGGCCACGGCCGGATGGATTACGATGAGCGAGCCAACAGCGAGAGCCGCATGCAGCACCGCGCGGCGGCTCGCCCGGCCGTGTCTCACTCCACGCCCCGCGACTTCTTCTCCTTGCCGTCCTCGGGCGTCACGTCGATGGCGGCAGCGCGCCCCGTAATCTTCACCGGGGCGATGCAATTCTTCATGCAGGGGTCTTTCTGCCAGAACGACTTCTCGCTGGTGGCGCGGTCGTCCATCACGAACCCTTGCTCGTTCGGCATCTTGATCGTCGCAAGGGTCTTCTTGTTCAGCTCGAAGTTTTGATCGGTGACGACGTCGTTCAGATAGAGGACGTAAGCGACCAGCGCATAATATTCATCGACGGACAGGGATCCCGTATTGCCATAAGGCATAGCGTGACGGACGTAGTCGAACACGGTGGACGCGTAGGGCCAGTACGAGCCGACCGTCTTGACCGGGTTGTCAGACGTCAGTGAGCCCTTGCCGCCGGCCAGCACCGGCCAGCGGCCGTTGCCCTCGCCGAACTCGCCGTGGCAGGACGAACAATTGTCCATGAACAGCTTTTCGCCCTGCATGGCCGTGCCCTTGCCGTCCGGCAGGCCCTGGCCGTCCGGGCGCACGTCGATATCCCAGCCGCTGATCTCGTCCGCGGTCGGCGCGCGGCCGATGTGATAGCGTGGACCGTTCTTGGCGTCCGCCTTCTGCTGCGCGAGCGCCGGCACGCTCAGCGCGCATGCGAGCAGCGCGGCTGCAGTGAACTTAAGCGACTTCGACATTCTCGACCTCACCATTGGCCTGCACATGCCAGGTCTGGATGCCATTGTTGTGATAGATGGAGTTGACGCCGCGGATCTTGCGCAGCTCCGCCTTGCTCGGCTGCACGTAGCCGGTTTCGTCCTGCACGCGCGATTGCAGCAGCAGCGGCTCACCGTTCCAGTCGAACTCGTAGTAAAAACGCGTCAGCGCCTTGTCGAGAACCGGCCCGTCGAGCCGCGCCGGCCACCAATTTCGGCCGCCGTCGAGTGACACGTCCACGCGCTTGACCTTGCCGTTGCCGCTCCAGGCCAGACCCGAGACGATGGTAAAGCCTTTGCCGTGCTTGATCGGTGCTTGCGGGCTCGGGCTCGTGATCACGGACTTGGCGTCCATCGACCAGGTGAAGCGGCGCGCCTTGCCGTTCGGCATGAGGTCCGTGTATTTCGACGTCTCCTCGCGAGTGTGCCAGGGCTGGTCGCCGACCTTGATGCGGCGCAGCCACTTGACCCAGAGATTGCCCTGCCAGCCTGGCACCACGAGCCGCATCGGATAGCCCTGTTCGGGATAGAGCGCCTCGCCGTTCATCTTGTAGGCGATGATGCAGTCGTCGAGCGCTTTCTCGATCGGCAGGCTGCGGTCCATCGCCGCCGCGTCGGCGCCTTCGACCAGCAGCCACTTGCCGCTCGCCTTGACGCCGGCTTCCTCCAGCAGGGTGCGCAGCGAGACGCCGGTGTACTGCACGCAGTGGATCATGCCGTGGGTGAACTGGCAGCCATTAAGCTGGGCGCCGCGCCATTCCATGCCCGAATTCGCCGCGCATTCCATGAAGTGGATGCGGTTGACGCGCGGATAGCGCTTCAACTCCTCCAGGGTGAGAATGAGCGGACGCTCGACCAGCCCGTGGATCATCAGGCGATGATCGGCCGGATCGATCTCGGCGATGCCGCCGTGATGCCGCTCGAAACAGAGGCCGTTCGGGGTGATGATGCCTTCGAGCTCATGCAGCGGCGTGAAACTCACCGAGGATTCGCGCGAGGCGGTCAGCCATTCGACGTCGCGCCGGACGACGTCCTTCTCGAATTTCGACGGCTTACCATACGGGCGCACCGCGACGCCCTCGCCGAGCGACTTGGTCCATTCCGGCACATTGGGCGGCTGGTTGGCGGGATTTCCGCCTGCGGCCGCCGGCCTTGCCAGCATCGAGGCTGCGACGCCGGCGCCGGCGGCCAGGAAGCTGCGACGGGATTGACTGTCCATCTTCGACATCGCTTCTTACGCTCCGGTAACTTTGACGGCCCGGTTGGGCTCGAGCCGAACGGTTTTCTGTCGCGTCAGGTAATTCGCGACGACGTCCCAGATCGGCGGCCCTTCGGTTCCTTCGTTGACGCTGGCCCAGCCGGCGACCTGATATTCCCTGGCGGGCTCGATCGGTGTGCCGGTCTTGAGGACCTGCATGTCGGAGATGCGCTGCCCCTGCGGCTTGGTGACGTCGATCGCGTAGGAAAGCCCGCCGATCCGCACCATGTCGCCGCCCTGCTGATAATAGGGGTCGACATTGAAGAGGTTATCGGCGACGTCCTCGATGATCTCCTTCAACCGCGAACCCGTCATACCCATGCGGTAAACCGCCGGATACGTGATCGCGGTCGCGTTGGTGACGTCCTCGAAAGTGATGTCCTGTCCGGGCAGCACGCTGGTGCCCCAGCGGAAACCGGGCGAGAGTGCGATCTCGGCATCGCGCTCCTGCAGCAGCGCCTGGCAGATCAGATCGTCGAACGTGCCGTTGAAATTGCCGCGCCGGTAGAGCAGCGAGTCGGTCTTGCCGAGTACCTTGGCCAGATCGGAGGCGAAGGGTTTGCGGACCTCGGCGATCTTCGCGGCCATCTCGGCGTCCGCCGTGATCACATCGGAGAACAGCGGAATGAGCTTGTAACGGAACGCTTTGACCTCACCGTCGCGGACGTCGAGATCGAGCCGCGAGACGAACTTGCCGGAGGAGCCCGATGCGATCAGCAGGGTCTTGCCTACCTTGACCGCCTCCGGCAGCGCGTCATGGGTATGGCCGGTCAGGATAACGTCGATGCCCTTGACGCGGCTCGCGAGCTTGCGGTCGACATCGAAACCGTTATGCGACAGCAGCACGACGAGCTGCGCGCCGCCTTTGCGCGCCTTGTCGACTTGCGCCTGGACGTCCTCCTCGCGCACGCCGAACGACCAGTTCGGAATCATCCAGCGCGGATTGGCGACCGGTGTATAGGGGAAGGCCTGGCCGAGCACCGCGATCTTGACGCCGCCGCGCTCGATCATGGTCGAGCCCTCGAACGCCGCCTCGTTCCATTCGGTGTCGCGGATATTGAGGCCGAGGAACGGGAAGCCGAGGCCTTCGATGGCCTGCTTGACCCGCTCGCTGCCGTAGGTGAACTCCCAATGCCCGGTCATGGCGTCGGGCTTGAGCAGTGCCATGCAGTCGATCATGTCCTGACCGCGCGTCTTCAGTGACGACCATGAGCCCTGCCAGGTGTCGCCGCCGTCGAGCAATGCGACCTTGTCGCCGCGCTCGGCACGGATCGCCTTGATCACGGTCGCGGCGCGATCGAGGCCGCCGATCCGGCCATAACTCTTGGCGAGCGCCTCGAAATCCTCCGAGGTCAGGGCGTAGGCCGCCGAGGAGCCGGGCGCGATGCCGAAGCGGGCGAGAAACTCCTTGCCGGTGACGTGCGGCGGAAGGCCCTTGGCCTCACCCACGCCGAGATTGGTCGAAGGCTCGCGGAAATAGAGCGGCATCAGCTGACCGTGGATATCGGTCACATGCACCAGCGTGACGTTGCCGAGCGGCTCGAAGGCCAACAATTCCTTTTCGGTCAAGCGCTGCTGGGCGAACGCACGGTTCAGGCTGGAGCCCACACCGGTCGAAAGTCCTGCCGTTGCCGCGGCAACCTGAATGAACTCGCGGCGAGAGATCATGCGCAACACTCCTGCAAGCTCAACGTTTCAGTTGCGCACCGACGGCGTCTCGACCGGAAGGCCGATGCCGCGCCAGGCCACATAGAGCTCGAGCGCGAGGAACTCGTCCGATAGCGGCTTGAACGGCTCGGCGCGCACGTCGAACATGCAGCCTTCGAATCGCTCATGCAGTGGCACCAGGCGCTGGTCGCGCAGCCGATAGGTCGGAAAACCGTTGGTCTGGCCCTGGCTCAGGAAGTCCGCGCGCATGAACTTGCCGTTGTTGCGCTCGTGGCAGGACTCGCAGGCGAGATCGAGTTGGCCGTAGCGCGTGTAATAGATCTGCTTGCCGCGCTCGAACCAGGGCGACATCGGCCCGTCGGTCTTCACCGAGACTTTCATGCCGCGCGATTGGTAGCGCACGAACGCTGTCATGTCGGTCAGCTCACGGGATTTGAATTTCCAGGGCTCGGCCTTCATGTGCTCGCTGCGGCAGATGTTGATGCGCTGTTCGAGATTGACCGGCTTCTTCAGCTTGTCGTCCCATTTCGGCATGGCGGCGCCGACGCCCTTCATGCTGGTCTCGGCCTCGCCGTGACAGCTCATGCAGGACTTGCCCTCGCTGCCCTCGACCTTCTTCCAGACGTCAGCCGCGCGCTCCACGGCGAGGAAGCCCGGATTCTCGAGATCGTCGTCCTGCAGCGCGCGGGTCTCCTTGCTGCGAAATTCGTAGCCGGAGATGATGGTCTTGAAGACGTGGCCGGGCGGCGCCGCGATGCCCTTGCGCTCGGCGTCCTCAGCGACCGCGAGCGTCGCAACCGACGCGGCGGCCGCGACCAGAGCGGCCAACCCAACATATCGTCGCGCCATTGCGTGCCTCCCTCAATGCGCGATGCGCATCATGCCTTGAACGCAATCTTCTCTTCAGCCGTGATCACCGTGCCATCGTCGTCCGTCCAGGAGAACTTGAACGTGCCGGCTTCGTCGACCCGCGCGTCGAACTGGACGTAGGGATTGGCCGAGATCGCAGGCTCGAGCGCGCAGGAGAACACCGGCTTTCCGTTGAACTCGCAGGCGAACTTGTTGATGATCTTGCGCGGAATGGCCTTGCCCTGCGCGTCCTTGCGCTGGCCGGATTCCATGACATGCGAGACCAGGGTCTTGATCTGGATCACCTCGCCTTTGGCCGCTTCCTTGGGAAGCTTGATGCGCGGTTTGTCTGCCATTGTTCCTCTCCTGACGCCCTAGCCGCCGCAGCCGCCGATGGTGACCTTGACGGTCTTCTGCTCCATGAACAGCGAACCGTCACTCATCTTCGCGACCGCAATCACGTTCTGCGTGGTCGCAAGCCGGATCCGGATCGAAGCTTCCGCCTTGCCCGACAGCGGCGTAAACGACAGCGTCGCCACGCCCGCATTGGGGTTGCCGTCGGCGATGATCAGAACGTCTTTCACATAGGCGTCTGCCGTCATCGGGCTCTCGATGTTGATCGAGAGCGGCACGGTGTTGCCGTTCTCCGCGATCTCCGGCAGGTCGAGCGCGATCTTGCCCTTGGCAGGCCGCTTGCCGCCGGTGAACGTCTCGATCCACTTCGCCGCATCGCCCGTCACCTCGGCATCGGCTGCGATGGGCATCAGCGTCAGCATGACGAAGCCGCCCCCGAGCGCAAATGCCTGCCGTCGATTGATGGCTCTCATTCCTGATCCTCCTCGCCGTCAGTTCAGCGTCTTGAGAAAAGCGATGACGTCCTCGACCTGCGCGGCCGTCAAAATGGACTTGCCGACGAACTCCGGGCGCACCCGGCTGAGGCCATCATTCCGGAAGAACGCCGGCATGACGGTGTCGGTAAAGATGCGCTTGGGGTCGGCGATGATGAGGCGCAATTGCTCCTCGGTGTAGCGGCCGGCCACGCCGTCCAGGGATGGACCGAACTCGCCGTGGAAATCCTCGGACTTCAGGCTGGTGACCTGGTGGCAGGCCAGGCAATTGCCGAGCGTGCGCGTCAGAAATACCTTCTTGCCGGCGGCGGCATTACCGGGCGCGCCGGTCAGGGATTTCGGCAAGGAGTCGTTGACGATATCGAGCCTGATCGGCTCCTTGTTCGGATCTTGCGCCAGAGCGCTTCCGGCCGACAGACAAAGTGCAAACGCAGCTGCAAGCGAGCGCCGCATGTTCCTACCCTCGGATCGCGGGGTGACGCCCGCTTGGTCACGACGGACTCACAGTCCATCAAATTCAGTTATTATGATATGTTCATATAAACGCTGGCGTCAAGCGGAATTCGACGGCGTTCCGCATCAGCCGTTCGCGGCGAGAAAATCCCGGAACGAGCCGCGCTCGTAAGCGCGCTCCCGCACGAAGCGAAACATCGCCAGGAAGTGCGGCGGCTTGAGATAGCCGGGTGCCCGCGCCACCTCGCGCGCCATTGCATCCTTTGTTTCGAGGCCATCGGCGGATGGTGGAAAGAACTGAAAGGTCGGCGTGAACCGGATCCCGTATTTCTGGGCGAGCTCTTTCTCTGTTAATTCCTGGCGGTCGAAGTCCGTCACCTTGCGCGAGCCGATCAGGTTGAGCTGCAACACCTCGAAATTGTCGCGGATATAGCTGGCGATGCCGGCATCGGCGAAGTTCACAAGATGCGTCTCGCGGCAATAGGGGCAGCCGCGCAGCTCCCACATGATGGCAAGCCGCTTGCCGCCGGCCGCAGCGCCCTCCAGATCCTCGCGCAGATCGAGGAAGCTCTGCAGAAACCAGGGCTCGTGATAGAGCCCGTCTTCTCCGACGACTGCCTCGGCCGCCGCCGCGCCGCGGCCGGCCAACGCCGCGCCTGCAGCGAATGCGAGGACGCCGCGTCGCGTCGGCTTGCGAAGCGAGGTCGGGGTTTCGTGCCTCGGAAGGTCTTGCGCGTTGCTCATTTTCATTATGATATTCGAATACACGAATGTGACAAGGAGATCCTATCTTGCGCTGCACCATCGTGCTGCTGGCATGGCTGGCCTCGAACGCGCTCGCGCTCGGCGCGGAAGCCGATAGACCTGCGGATTTCGCATCGGCGATGGCGCCGATCATGGCCAATCTGCGCACCGCCGCGAGCTATGCGCGCACTGGAAATTTCGCACTGGCGCAGATCGAGACGGACGAAGCGGTCGCCGGGTGGAAGCGGCTTGTGCCGAGCACATCCGGTCCCCCGCCCGCTTATGCGCCGGCCGAATTGACGCGATTTCTCGACGGAGGTCGCGAGAGACTCACGGCGATCACGGGCGCGCTGGACCGCGGAGACAATGTCGCCGCTGGCCGCGAGTTGCTTGCGGTTCGGCAGGCTTTTCACGCGCTCAGGCGTCACGCGGGCCTGTACGACCTCGGCGATTGCATCTTCGAGATCGCGCCCGCCATGGAAGCGTTGCGTATCGCCGCCACCAGGTACGGCGAACAGCCGGCATCGGCGAATGCCGAGGACACCGTCGCCGCCGCGAGTGCGTTCCGCGATCGGCTTCAACGCTGTAACGAATGGGCAAACAGCGAGATCGCCGTCCAAGGTGAATTCCGCCGCCTGATCGACGGCGCAATCGCCAGCAGCGGCGAGATCGCTCATGCCGCGATGGCGGGCGACGGCCCGCTCGTGCATCGTTACCTCATCGAACTGCAATCCTCTGCCCAGTTGCTCGACTTCCGTTACGGCTAGCCTCAGCCGATGCTGGTCAATGCAGGAAAATGCTCGAGCAGCCATTCGGAGACCACGGGCATCAATCCGGTCAGGAACATCAGACCCGTCGCGACCAGGAATACGCCCATCGTCTTCTCGATCAGACCGAGATGCCGGCGCACACGGCCAAGCGCGGCAATGAAGCGACCGGTGAAGGCCGCCGCGACCAGGAAGGGAATGCCGGTCCCGACCGAATAGGCGAGGAGCAGCAGTGCGCCCCGTCCGGTCGTGTCCTCCGATCCCGCCATCAGCAGGACGGCGGCGAGGATGGGGCCGGCACAGGGCGTCCAGCCAAACGCAAAGGCCAGGCCCATGACGAAGGCCCCCGCCACGCCGGCCGGGCGGTTGTCAACTTGCACGGTCGCGCTGCGA
Organism: Bradyrhizobium sp. SBR1B; assembly: GCF_014198205.1. NCBI lineage: Bacteria > Pseudomonadati > Pseudomonadota > Alphaproteobacteria > Hyphomicrobiales > Nitrobacteraceae > Bradyrhizobium > Bradyrhizobium sp. SBR1B. Next base: position 2,667 of record NZ_JACIHC010000021.1, on the reverse strand, counting down.
TAGAGCAGCGGAATCCGAAGGAGCCCCAGGAAATGCAGGCCCATGACGATAATCAGCCCGCCGGCGACGATGCCGAGCGTCGACAGGTGCGCGGAAATGAAGTGTCCCGCGATCGAGGCGGTCGAGCCGAGCGCGACGAACACCAGCGAAAAGCCCGCCACGAAGGCCAGCGCGGAGATCAGGATCCGCGGCCGCAGATCCGGCCTGTCGCCGGACAGATCCGTGACCGAGACGCCGGCCATGTAGCACAGGAAGGGCGGCACCAGGGGCAGGATGCAGGGCGACAGGAACGACAACAGGCCCGCGACGAAGGCCGCACCCAGCGTAACGTCCAAGGTCATTTCCGCCCCATCCCTAGCACATATACGAATTTAATGATATAAAGCGCCGAGGACGTTTGGAAAGCAAGTCCTTCACGAGGAAGTCTGCAAAGGCCGGTTACGCAGCATGCACAGAATCATCGTTTTGCTCGCGCTCGCCGTCGGGCTCACGCTGCCCGCGACGGCATCGCGCGCCGCCGAGCTCGTCATGTTCGAGCGCGCCGGCTGCGCCTGGTGCGCGCGCTTCAACGCCGAGATCGCCCCGATCTACGGCAAGACCGACGAAAGCCGGGCTGCACCACTGCGCCGGGTCGACCTGAACAGCCCCCTTCCCGCCGATCTCGCCGGAATCGATCCGGGTCCCTTCACGCCGACCTTCATCGTGGTACAAGGGGGCCGCGAGATCGGGCGCATTCGCGGCTATCCCGGCGATGCCTTCTTCTTCGGCTTGTTGGACCGAATCCTGTCAAACACGGGATCGGAACCCGGGAGGTCGTGACCATCTTGCGGATTTTCTGAGAGGAACTTGACGCGATGCCGTTGCCAAAGCTGAAGGATATCGAGGGCTCCGCCGAACTCGAGCAGATGATCGAGAAGGCGCGCGAGGCCAGCGACATGCTCAAGGCGCTGTCGCACGAGTCCCGATTGCTGCTGCTCTGCATCCTCTCCGAGGGCGAGAAGTCCGTGACCGAGCTCGAGCAGTTCCTTGGCGAGCGCCAATCGACCGTCTCCCAGCAGCTCGCGCGGTTGCGGCTCGATCGGCTGGTGACGACCCGCCGCGACGGCAAGACGATCTACTACAGTCTCGCCAGCGAGGACGTCCGCAAGATTCTCACCGCCGTTTACGACGTGTTCTGCGAGCCGGTTCGCCGGCGCCGCCGGTAGTTCTCCACGCTGGATTTTCGCGCCCCACCGGGGCAGACTACCCGCAAGGCAGAACCAAAAACGAAGCGGGAGGAATGCTGAGCCCTTCGACCATAGCGTTCGCATGCGGGCTTGCCGCCGGTGCCGTGCTCGGCGTTGCCGGCCGCGCGGGTCGTTTCTGTACGCTGGCGATGCTCGAGGACGCATTCTTCGGATCGGATTTTCGTCGGCTGAAATCCTTCGCGCTGGCCGCGGCAGTCGCCCTGCTCGCGACCCAGGCGCTCGCCGCGTTCGGCATTGTCGATCTGTCGCGGTCGATCTACCTCACGGCGTCGATCGGACTTGGCGGTGCGATCATCGGCGGGCTGATGTTCGGCGTCGGCATGGCGCTGGTCGGCACCTGCGGCTTCGGCACGCTGGTGCGCGTTGGCGGCGGCGATCTGCGCGCCATCGTGGTCTTTCTCGTGCTCGGCCTGTCGGCGCTCGCGACCATGCGCGGCATCACCGGCATGCTGCGCCTGATGCTGATCGAGCCGTTGTCGTTGCGGCTACCCGAGGGAAGCACCCAGACCTTGACGTCGCTGCTCGGCGCAGGCAGCGCGATGCGCGCGATCCTCGTCGTGGCGATGTCCGCCGCGCTCGCCTTCTGGGCCCTTGCAGATGGCAGGCTGATCCGGTCGCCGCGGCTCCTGGCCTCCGGCATTGCCGTCGGCGCCGCGATTGCGTTCGGCTGGTTTGCCACCGGATGGCTTGCCGACGACGAGTTCGACCCCGTGCGGGTCTCCTCGCTCAGCTTCGTGGCACCGCTTGGTGATGCCATTCTCTACGTCGCCACCTTCTCCGGCGCGCGGCTCAATTTCGGCATCGGCTCGGTTGCCGGCGTCGTCGCCGGCTCGTTTGCCGCCGCGATGCTCGCGCGCGGATTCCGCTGGGAAGCGTGCGACGACGCACGCGAGCTGAAGCGTCACATGATCGGCGCGCTGCTGATGGGCATCGGCGGCATCATGTCGATGGGCTGCACCATCGGTCAGGGCCTGAGCGCGCTGTCGACGCTCGCGGTTTCGGCCCCCGTCACGATGGTGGCCATCGCCTGCGGCGCCCGCCTCGGGCTCGAGTTCACGATGACCGGCGAGTGGCTGCCGGCCGTTCGCAGACTGTTCGGGGTCTCGACCTGACTCGAAAAACGCGGATCGCCGTCGAACTGCCGGCCTCGTATCCTCCTGCAGTCCGGTTGCCCTTTCAAGCATGACGGCAGACACACCTTCGCATTCTCGCGGCTGATTTCGCCCGAGCTTTGCTTGGTCTCGCTACCCTCTAAGGCCAAGAGGGCGCAGGGAAGGCCGGGTGCTGGCTCGCACCCGCGGTCTGCTGCGCGAAAAGCACGCGCCGGAAGAACCGCACAGCAGCATACAGGTGGTGCCGATCACTCGGCCTTCCCTGCGCGATGGCTGGACGGCTTATGCCGTGATCTCCCGGGAGCCGA
>NZ_JACIHC010000020.1:0-155831 GCF_014198205.1 Bradyrhizobium sp. SBR1B | reverse complement strand
CTGTATCTGAGCCCACTGCTTGTCGTTCAGCCAGAACAGTCCTTTGCGCATCGAAGTCCCCCGTGCCGAATCAACTCGGTGCGAGGGAATCAGAAACCGCTAATTAGGTACACACCCTAGTACCACGAACGAAGCGATCCCGATCGGCAGTCTCAGTGGGAGCCCCGGTCAATGCAGACCGCGGACACTTTCACACTGTCTGGCAGTTTGTGGATAGCCGTCGCGGCTCACACTGACTGCAACCATTGGGTCAAGAGACAATGACTGAGGAGACAATCCAATGAAGGCGATCGTTGTAACGGAACAGGCCGCGGGAACGGCGGGGATGAAGCTGGTGGACCGGCCCGAGCCGCAGGCTGCGATAAACGACGTCGTGGTTCAGGTTCATGCGTCGGGATTCGTCCCGACTGAGCTGACGTGGCCTTCGACCTGGACTGATCGCCTCGATCGCGACCGAACACCATCGATCCCTGGACACGAGCTGGCCGGAGTGGTCACTGCTCTTGGCTATGGAACGACAGGGCTGGTGTTGGGACAGCGGGTGTTCGGCCTGGCGGACTGGTATCGCGACGGCACGCTGGCCGAGTATGTGGCGATCGAGGCGCGCAATCTTGCGCCGCTGCCGGGCGACGTCGAGTTCACAGTGGGGGCGAGCCTGCCGATCTCGGGGCTGACCGCATGGCAAGGGCTGTTCCAGCATGGCCGTCTCAAATCGGGGCAGAGCATCCTGGCACACGGCGCGGCCGGCGCAGTCGGGTCGATGGTGACGCAACTCGCACGAGAGGCCGGCGCCTACGTCATCGGCACCGGACGCGCCGCTGACCGTCAGATGGTGCTCGATTTGGGCGCAAACGAGTTCGTCGACCTCGACAAAGACTCCCTGCAAGACGTCGGCAAGGTCGATCTGGTGTTCGATGTCATCGGCGGTGACATACAGAAGCGGTCGGTAGAACGCATTCGAGCCGGAGGAACATTGGTGACCATCGTCGGGCCGGCCGAGGCGCGGCCCTCCGATGGATTGGCGGTCGACTTCGTCGTCGAGGCGGACCGCGCCCAACTCAGTGAGATCGTCCAGCGGGCGCGGGACGGACGACTGCGGACGAACATCGGCAAGGTCTCGACCTTCGACGATGCGGTCGCCGCCTTAAATCCGACCGGGCGACGCAAGGGAAATACGATCATTCGCGTTCGTCCCTGAGGGAGCATGCTCATTGATGTCCGCAGCGCGCAGGATGGGGTGCACTTGCGAAACCCATCCTACGAGCCACGCCTCAGGCCGGCACGATCACCTTGCCGATCGGCCACAGCGCGATGCCTGCGAGCTTGAGATGGGCCCAGGCGAAGGGGATGCCGATGATGGTGATCGCGAGCGCCAGTGCGGTCAATAAGTGGCCGAGCGCCAGCCACCAGCCGGCGAGCACGAACCAGATGATGTTGCCGATCACGCCGAGCGGCCCGGTGCCGATATCCTCGACACCGGTCACGTCGTAGCGGCTGACCGCCCGCGAGCCGAACGGCAACAGCGTGTAGACGGCGATGTTGAACGCTGCCCGCGCCCAGGGCAGGCCGATGATGGTGATCGCCATGATGACCGCGGCGATCACCCAGCCGAACGCCATCCAGGCGCCGCCGAAGAGGATCCAGAGGATGTTGAGCAGCATGGAAACGGGGGTCATGGGATGATCCGGAGGTGGATGATCCCGTGCATATAGGCATGAAATCTGTCTCTGCTAAGATGGCCCCGATGTCCGATCCCCTCCAAGCTCATAATCCGTGACGCCGGCTGCGTTCGGCGCGCAGCGATGTGCCGACAAACCCAACATCCTCGATCCCGCGCGAGATCTCCTTTGAGCAGAGCCAAAGCGTCAGCGCGGCGGCGCCGATCGCGGCCAGCCCCGAGATGACAACAGGACTAGGGCAGAATGTGGCGAGTAAGTTGTCGAGCGGGACAGACCCGGTGGGCCAGCGCGGGCTGCAAGACGATGCCAGGGCCCAACCGGACAGCATCACGGCGGCCGCGTTCACACCGGCCAAAATCGCCACGACGATCGCAAGGCCCTTCTTGACGGAGAGTGCGAGATCAATCGTCTTCACGACGGCGCAATACGCGACCACGGCGACGAGAGCCGGGACCCATCCAGAACCCCCGGCTGCGATCGCCTGGGCCTGACCGCTCCAGGCCCACAGCGCAACGACGCACCCGAGCAGTGTCAGATTGACCTTCACGGCTTCGGGAAATTTGCAGCGAAGCACCCACACATTCGCTTTCTCGATCAGGTCCAGCACTGCGCAGGCGATCAGCCCGGCCGCAAAACCACCGAGATGCACGCCCCAGTCGATCCGCGAATTGCCGAGCGCAAACGCGATGTTCAATCCGATATTGATCGCGAAGAAGTCGAACCTGACGTCGAGCTTACCGAGGATCCACAGGCAGAGCAGCGCTCCGAGGATGCCTGAGGTGGCGCCGGACGCGCCGACCGTCAAATACGGCGTCGAATGGATGCCATTGCCGATGACGGCGCCGAACACCATCGCGCACAGGTAGATGACAAGGAAATAGGCCGGCCCGACCCGCCGCTCGAGATGTGCGCCCCACAGCACCAGGCACAGCATGTTCATGGTGAGGTGGACGAAATTGACGTGCAAGAAGCCATAGGCGACGAGGCGCCAGTATTCGTGCCGCGCGATCGCGGTCGCATACATGCCGCCGTAGCGATACAGCAACTCCGCCGGCGCCGCCGGACCGCCCGCCTGGATGAAACAGAACCCCGATGCGAGGACCGTCACCGTCATCAGCACGTAGACGGCGGCATGGGGGACTTCGAAGAAACCGGCACGGTATGAGGGCATGGATGATCGCAGGGGATTGGCGTGGGAACGCCAACCTAGCCGAGCCGCTCGATGATTGCTACTCCAACGCGTACCAGACGCCCCCGGCTACCGCCCCTCGAATTTCGGCTCGCGCTTCTCCATGAACGCCTTCATGCCCTCGGCCATGTCCTGGGTTTTGAACAGCGGCAGGAGCTGGAGATAGACGTGGTGGACGTGGTCGTGGAAATTCTCGTTCAGACCCATCCGCATCATGCGCTTGGAGGCCTGCACCGCCAGCGGCGCGTTGGAGGCGATCTCACGGGCGATGGCCGTGGCGCGGGTCATCAGCTCGGCATCCGGCACGACCTCATTCGCAAGGCCCCATTCCAGGCACTCGCGCGCGCTCAGCGTGCGACCGGTGAAGATCAGCTCGGCCGCCTTGGCCCAGCCGAGCATGCGCGGCAGCAGCCATGTGCCGCCGGATTCCGGCACCACGCCGCGCTTGACGAAGGCGGCCGCGAGCTTCGAGGACTCCGCCATGATGCGGATGTCGCAGCCGAGCGCGGTGTCCATGCCATAGCCGGCCGCGCCGCCGTTGACGGCGCAGATGGTCGGCTTGTCCATCGCCTGCAACATCGTCGGCGGCGTGTTGCGCAGGTTGATCGTGGTCGGCGAGGACGCCGCGCTGAGGCCGTTGCCGTCGCGCTCCTTGCGCAGGTCGAGCCCGGCGCAGAACGCCCTGCCCTTGCCAGTGAGGATGACGACGCGGACATTCTTGTCCTCGTTGGCCTCGGTCAAAAGGCGCGCGAGGTCGTTCAGCATCGGACCGGAGATGGTGTTCATGCGCTCCGGCGCGTTCAGGGTGATGGTCGCGATGTGGTCGGCGACGGTGTAGAGGACTTCGTTGGTGGCGTCGGTCATGACAGGTGTTTCCTTGTCCCTGATCTCATAGGGTGAGCAAAGGCGCGTTTGCGCCGTGCCCACCAATCTTTCCGGATCACATTCAGAACGTGGGCACGCTTCCGCCTTCGCTCTTCGAGCTACGGCGGACCAGTCGCTTTGCCCACCCTACGGCACCGCCTCAGATCTTCCGCCCCGCCTGCTCCCAATAGGGATCGCGGAGGCGGCGCTTGAAGATCTTGCCGGAATCTTCGCGCGGCAGGCCGCTGCGGATCTCGATGTGTTTTGGAACCTTGTAATCGGCCAGATGCGCCTTCAGCGCGGCGCGGACGTCGGCGGCTGCGAGCGCGACGCCGGCTTGCGGCTCCACCACGGCCATCAGCGCCTCGCCGAATTCGGCGTCAGGGATGCCGAACACCGCGCAATCATGCACGCCGGGGACAGCGTGCAGCACCGATTCGATCTCGGCCGGGTAGATGTTGACGCCGCCCGAGATCACCATGTCGCGCTTGCGGTCGCAGATGAAGACGTAGCCGTCCTCGTCGATGTAACCGACGTCGCCTGAGGTGATGAAGCCGTCGCGGTCGATCTCCGCGCGCTTCTCCGGCTTGTTGTGATAGGTGAAATCGGCAAGCGCGGCCATGCGGGAATAGATCTCGCCGATCTCGCCGACGCCGAGCACGCGGCCGTCCTCACCGAGGAAGCGCAGCTCGGCACCGGGCGAGATTTTGCCGACCGTGCCGGGCTTCTTCAGCGCGTCCTCGGAGGTCGCGAACGTCACCGCGCTGGACTCGGTCGAGCCGTAGAATTCGTAGATCACCGGCCCCCACCATTCGATCATGGCGCGCTTGACGTCGGCCGGACATGGCGCGGCGGCGTGGATGACGTGGCGCAGCGAGGAGACGTCGTACTTCCTCCGCACCGCCTCCGGCAGCTTCATCAGGCGGATGAACATGGTCGGCACCATGAAGATGGTGTCGATCTTGTACCGCTCGATCAGCTCGAGGAACTCTTCCGCCTCGAAGCGCGGCATCAGCACCAGCGCGCCGCCGAGCTTGCCGGCGCGGATGCCGAACGAATTCGGCGCGGAATGATACAGCGGGCCCGGCAGGATCGCGCGGGCGCCGGGCTTGAGCCCATAAATCATCGCGCGCATGCGTTCGCCCGCCGCCTGCTGCTCCGGCGTCGGAGCGTTGCGGCGTACGCCCTTGGGGTGGCCTGTCGTTCCCGAGGTATAGATCATGTTCATCGGCTGCGGCACGACCGGGCCGTCATAGGGCTGGAATTGCGCGAGCCAGGATTCGAAATCAATGGCGAAATCCGGCGTCTTCAGATGATCGGGATTGATCCTGTAGCTGGACAGGATCTCCGGCGGCGTCGGCACGCTGAGCACGGTGACGCCCTCAGGGATCGCATCGCGCAGGGCATGCAGCATGTCGGCGTGCCCGATCAGCACGGACGTGCCGGTGTCGTTCAGGATGTAGGTGATCTCTTCCGGCTTGAAGTGCCAGTTGATCGGAACGCCATAGGCCCCGAGGCGCATCGCGGCGTAGGCGGCCTCCAGGAAGGCGATGTCGTTGCGCATCAGCATGCAGACGCAATCGCCTTGGCGGACACCGATCCTGGCGAGGCCGGAGGCGATGCGGTCTGCGCGGGCTCCGACCTCAGTGTGGCTGCGGCGGCGGTCGCCGGAGACGATGCCGAGGAAGTGGGACGTTTCGCTCATTGTTGTTTTTCTTCTTGCTGGAGTTGCCCCTCATGGTGAGGAGGCGCGAAGCGCCGTCTCGAACCATGAGAGCCCGTGGCCATCCCTCGAGACGCCGCTGCGCGGCTCCTCGGGATGAGGACCGAGCTAATCCGCATACTTCGCCGCGCGCTTCTCCAGATTGGAGCGCACCGCTTCGGTCTGGTTGGCGCTGCCGATCAGCTTCTGCTGCTCGACCGACTCCGCCAGCAGTGCCGGACCTGGATCGACCGAGAGATTGTTCAGCAGCCGCTTGGCCGCGCGGATCGCATCGGGGCTTTTTCCCGCGATCTCGCGCGCGACTTCGAGCGCCGCCGCGCGCGGGTCGTCGCAGATGCGCGTGGCGAGGCCGTAGGTCATCGCCTCCTGCGCGGAGAAGATGCGGCCGGTGTAAGTGAGGTCGCGCAGGATGTCGTCGCGCACGAGGCTCGCAAGGATCGGCGTGCCCGCCATGTCAGGGACGAGCCCCCATTTGATCTCCATGATCGACATCCGCGCGTCCGCGGAGAGGAAGCGCATGTCGGCGCCGAGTGACAGCTGGAAGCCGCCGCCGAAGGCGACGCCATGCACGGCCGCAATCACGGGAACCGGAAGCTGACGCCAGCCCCACACCGCCTGCTGCGGGAAGTTCGCCTGGCCGTGGGTCCGCTTGGTGAGATCGCGATTTTCGCCACCCGGAATTCCATTGCCGCCCTTCTCCTTCATGGCGGCAAAACGCCCCATGTCGAGACCGGCACAGAAGGCGCGGCCCTCGCCGGAAAGGACCACAGCGCGCACGCTCTTGTCCTTCGAAAGCCGGTCGGTTGCGGCGACAAGGGCCTCGAACATCGCCTGATCCAGCGCATTCATCTTGTCGGCGCGCACCAGGCGCACGTCGGCGACGCCTTCCGAGATCGAGATCGAGACGCGCTCTTCCATGGATCAATTCTCCCCTGGTTCTTGCCTGTTCTTGTTCAGTGCCGCTTTACAGGACGCCGGCGGCCGGATTTAGTCAATCGACCAATTAACTGACATTCCGTACGGGAGAAACAGCCATGTTCAAGGAAAATCTTCTGGCCGGACGGCGCATTCTCGTGACCGGCGGCGGCACTGGACTCGGCAAGTCGATGGCGGCCCGCTTCCTCCAGCTCGGCGCCGAGGTGCATATCTGCGGCCGGCGCAAGATCGTATGCAACGAGACCGCGACCGAGCTGATGGATCTCTATGGCGGCCGCGTCACCAGCCACGGCGTCGACATCCGCAACGCACTCGCGGTCGAGGAGATGGTGGAGACCATCTTCCGCGACGCGCCGTTGACCGACCTCATCAACAACGCCGCCGGCAATTTCATCTCGCGCAGCGAGGAGCTGTCGCCGCGCGGCTTCGACGCCGTCGCCAACATCGTCATGCACGGTACGTTCTACGTGACGCAGGCGATCGGCAAGCGCTGGATCGCGGCCAAGCAGCCCGGCAACGTGGTGTCGATTACCACGACCTGGGTGCGCAACGGCTCGCCCTACGTGGTGCCGTCGGCGATGAGCAAGTCGGCGATCCATGCCATGACGATGTCGCTCGCGGCCGAATGGGGCCGCTACGGCATCCGCCTCAACACCATCGCGCCCGGCGAGATCCCGACCGAGGGCATGAGCAAGCGCATCAAGCCGGGTGACGAGGCCGGCGCACGCACCAAGGCGATGAACCCGATGGGCCGCGTCGGCACCATGGAGGAACTGCAGAACGTCGCGGTGTTCCTGATCTCCGGCGGCTGCGACTGGATCAACGGCGAGACCATCGCCATGGATGGCGCGCAAGCGCTCGCCATGGGCGGCAATTTCTACCAGCTCCGCGACTGGAGCGACGACGACTGGAAAACCGCGCGGGAGAGCATCATGGCGCAGAACGAGAAGGACCGGGCGAAGCGGGGGTAGTTGTCTGGCGCGAATGCGGGGCATGTAAGGGGCTGACGTCTTCGCCCCACCCTCACCTGTCGTCCCCGCGAAGGCGGGGACCCATAACCACAGGGAGGAGTGTGGCGCGAGACGGTAACTCCGAGTTATCGTAAAACTTCTCCCTGTGGCTATGGATCCCGGATCTGCGCGCTTGAAGCGCGCTTGTCCGGGACGACAGCCGGGCCCCATCTTGTCTTCACCCGCGGATGACGCCAAACTCCGCGGCATAAAAACAAGACTCCACGGGAGAAACATGTCCACACAGCCATTGGCAACTCTCGCCGACATGGTGCGCGAGCGCGCCAAAAGCCGCGGCAACGCCATCGCCTATGAGTTCGAGGGCCGCACCACCAGCTTTGCCGAATTCGATGCGAGGACCAACAAGGTCGCCAACGCGCTGATTGCGATGGGCGTCAACAAGGGCGACCGCATCGCCTATCTCGGCAAGAACAGCGACCTCTATTTCGAGCTGCTGATGGGCGCGATGAAGGCCGGCGTGGTGATGGCGCCAGTGAACTGGCGGCTCGCGGGACCCGAGGTCGCCTTCATCGTCGACGATTGCAAGGCCGCGGTGCTGTTCGTCGGGCCGGAGTTCATCACTCAGGTCCGCCAGATCAGGGACCAGCTACCGGGCGTGCGCACTGTCATCACCACCGAAGGCGGCGCGCCGGAATGGCAGGATTTTCCGGCCTGGCGCGATGCGCAGAGCGGTGACGATCCCGGGGTGCCGATCGCGACGCGCGACATCGCGATCCAGCTCTACACCTCGGGCACCACGGGCAAGCCGAAGGGCGCGATGCTGAGCCACGCCAACTTCCTCAACCTGGTGCAATCAGGCAATGCCGAGGACAAGCCGGAGTGGAACCGGTGGTCGACCGACGACGTCTCGCTGGTGGCGATGCCGGTCTTCCACATCGGCGGTTCCGGCTGGGGTGTGATGGGCCTATATCACGGCGCCCGCGGCGTGATCGCGCGCGAATTCGATCCGACCAAGATTCTGGATTTCTTCGAGCAGTCGGGCATCACAAAGCTGTTCATGGTGCCGGCGGCGATGCAGTTCGTGGTGCGGCAGCCACGCGCCAGGACGGTGGACTTTTCACGATTGAAATACATGCTCTATGGCGCCTCGCCCATACCGGCGGCGCTGCTGAAGGAGTGCATCGAGGTTTTCAAATGCGGCTTCGTGCAGCTGTATGGGATGACCGAGACCACGGGCACCATCGTCGCGCTGCCGCCAGAGGATCACGTCGAGGGGCTGGAGCGGATGCGCTCGGCGGGCAAGGCGCTGCCGGGTATCGAAATCGCAATCCTCGACCTCGACGGCAAGCCGTTGCCGCCACGAGAGGTCGGCGAGATCGCGACGCGCTCGGGCTCCAACATGGCGGGCTACTGGAATTTACCGGAGGCGACCGCCGCGACGCTTCGTTCCGACGGCTGGCTGCGCACCGGCGATGCCGGCTACATGGACGAGGACGGCTATCTCTACATCCACGACCGCATCAAGGACATGATCATCTCGGGCGGCGAGAACATCTATCCCGCCGAGGTCGAGAGCGCGCTGTGCGATCATCCTGATGTCGCCGAGGCCGCGGTGATCGGCGTGCCCGACGACAAATGGGGCGAGGCGGTGAAGGCCGTCGTGGTGATGAAGCCGGGCAAAGAGGCGAGCGTCACCGACATCATCAACTTCACCCGGACGCGCATCGCCGGTTACAAGACGCCGAAGAGCGTGGAGTTCCTGCCGGCGCTGCCGCGGAATCCGAGCGGCAAGATCCTGCGGCGGCAGTTGCGCGAGCCGTATTGGGCGGGGAAGGATCGACGGGTGAATTGATCCGCGGTGCCGTAGGGTGGGCAAAGGCGCAAAGCGCCGTGCCCACCATCTCGCTCCGTATTCAAGGTGTGGTGGGCACGCTTCCGCCTACGCTCTTCGAGCTACGGCGCGACAAGTCGCTTTGCCCACCCTACGATTGCAGTGCAAGCCTCAGTGCTTCCCCGGCCCCATATAGCCGAACAGGAACCCCGCCACCTTCCGCATCTGGATCTCCTCGCTCCCCTCGGTGATGCGATACCTGCGGTGATGGCGGTAGATGTGCTCGAACGGCTTGTGGCGTGAGTAGCCCATGCCGCCATGGACCTGCATGGCGCGGTCGGCGGATTCGCAAGCGAGGCGGTTTGCCCAGTAGTTGCACATCGAGACGCGATCCGAGAGCGTGCGCTCGATCTGCTCCTCGGTGAGCTGGTCCATCTCCCAGGCGGTCTTGCGGATCAGAAGGCGCAGCATCTCGGCCTGCGTCGCAAGCTCGACCAGCGGGAACTGGATCGCCTGGTTCTCGGCGAGCGCCCGTCCGAACGGCTTGCGCTCGCGCGCGTATTTCACACTCTCGTTGATGCAATAGACGGCCGCGCCGAGCGAGCTCGCAGCTTGGCGGATACGGTTCTGATGCACGAAACACTGCGCCAGCGACAGGCCGCGGCCGACCTCGCCGAACAGCGCGTCCTCCGGTACGAACACGTCGGTAAAGCTGACGCGGGGGTGGTCGGTCGGCATGTTGAAGGTCCACATATATTCCTCGACCTTGACGCCAGGGCTCTTGGCCGGCACCAGGAAGCAGGTGATGCCGCGGGCATCGCCGTCATTACCGCCAGTGCGCGCAAACAGCGCGCAGTGGGTGGCGACGTGCATGCCCGTGGTCCACATCTTCTCGCCGTTGATGATCCAGCCCTTGACGTTGTCGCGGATCGCCGGCACCGCGCGCGTCTCCATGTGGGTGGCGTCGGAGCCGTGATGCGGCTCGGTGAGGCCGAAGGTGATGCGGTACTTGCCCCTGATCGAGCCGTCGATCATCGCCTTCTGATCGTCGCGGCCATAGCGATCGAGCATGGTGACGACGGGGAAGTTGCCGACGATGGAATGCTCGTTCTGCAGATCGTTGTGCAGGCCGAGACCTTTTGCGGCAAAATGCTCGCGGATCACCGCCATCCAGAGATTGGAGCCATCCTTGCCGCCATATTGCCTCGGCACGGGAAAGCGCAGATGGCCGGCGGCATCCGCGAGATCTTTCGCCTTGCGCAGCAAAGCCTCCCATTCATGCCGCGGCAGGCCGCCATTCTCGAAATCGGTGCGCGCCCATTCACGGCGATGATCGAAGAAGCGGATGTTGTCGTCGGCCTCTTCCAGCGGCTTGATCTCGCGTTCGATGAAACGGTCGAGCTCTCCGAGATAGGCGACGAGATCGGCTGGCAATGAGAAATCCACAGGTTCTCTCCCGGATTGATTTTATCGTTTTGCGTTAAGGCGCTAGGCGCATTTCCGCTTCGTGCGATTAAGCTGAGAAGAGCGCGTGCAAGTCAAGCAAAGCGAGGCGTGTGACGCGCGCAAGGCGCACCAGCGCAATTCGATGGTGCCCCGGCGCCGACGCGCGGTAATATGCCGGCAATATTCCTTCGGAAGAAAATGCGGGAGCGCGCGATGGAGCTGAAATTCTCAAAGGTGGAACGCAAGGGGCCGATCACGATCGTCACGCTGTCGCGTCCCGAGGTCTACAACGCGCTGCACACCGATGCGCATTTCGAGCTGCAGAAGGTGTTCGACGATTTCTCCGCGGATGCCGAGCAGTGGGTCGCGATCGTCACCGGCGCCGGCGACAAGGCGTTCTGCGCCGGCAACGATCTGAAATGGCAGGCAGCGGGAGGAAAACGCGGCTGGGACAAGGGCGGCTTTGCCGGCCTCACCGCGCGCTTCGACTGCGACAAGCCGATCATCGCCGCGGTGAACGGCGTCGCGATGGGCGGCGGCTTCGAGATCGCGCTCGCGTGCGACCTCATCATCGCCTCGGAGAATGCGACTTTCGCCCTGCCCGAGCCGCGCGTCGGCCTTGCCGCGCTCGCCGGCGGCCTGCACCGGCTGCCGCGGCAGATCGGGCTGAAGCGCGCCATGGGCATGATCCTCACCGCACGCCATGTCAGCGCCAAGGAAGGTTTTGAGCTCGGCTTCGTCAACGAGGTGGTGCCGCAGGGCGAGGCGCTGTCGGGCGCGCTGCGCTGGGCGGACATGATCACCAAGAACTCGCCGATGTCGATCCGGGCCTCCAAGCAGGCGATCCAGAAGGGGCTCGGCGTCTCGCTGGAGCAGGCGATCGAGGAGCAGCGGGACTATCCGGCGGTGAAGGCGATGGCGGCCTCGCAGGATTACATCGAGGGCCCGAAGGCGTTCTCGGAGAAGCGGCCGCCGAAATGGGTGGGGAAGTAGGACCGTCCCTCCCGTCACGACAACGGATTTCGCCAACATAACCGCTGTCATGCCCCGGCTTGACCGGGGCATCCAGCACGCCGCGGCCTCTCAGTATATCGCTGCCCTCTCTGGAATACTGGATCGCCCGGTCAAGCCGGGCGATGACAGCGGAGAATGTGGCGCTGCCTACCCGCCTCGCCCCAGCTCCCGCTTGTACGAGGCGTAGTTCGGCTGATCGACCGCCAGCTTGTCCATCGTGGTCGCCCACAGGTGCTCGGCGAGGCCCGGTGTTGCGAGGTCGAGCTCGCTCTTGGCGATGCGCTCGGCGAGCGCGTGGTTGAGATCGGCGACCGAGCCGTCGATGCCGAGCAGCGAGCGCAGGCGCTCGACCTCCGCAGCATCACTCCCCTCCTCCCGCGTCAATTGCCGCGTGACGAGATCGAGAATGTTGATAGCGACGCGCAGCTTGAAGGCCTGGTGGCCGGAGATCAGCGGGGTGATGTCGTTGCGCAAGAAATCGGCGACTGACTTGGTCAGCTCGATCGGGGTCGGTTCGTCCTGCATCGCTCAGCTCCCGCGCGGCGCCAAGAGCCGCAACAGATCGATCTCGGTCTCGCTCGCGCGGCGGCCGATCATCGCGCGTTCCATGGAATGGTCAGGCCCCTCGCGAAAGCGCTGCATCATGCCGCCGCACATGATGCCCCAGCGCAGCGTGCCCATCACTTCCCAGAATTTCACGCGCGCGGGATCGACCTGGCGGCCCGCGGCCTCATAGCCCGCGAACAGCTCCTCGCGCGAGCCAAAGCCG
This sequence comes from Bradyrhizobium sp. SBR1B, assembly GCF_014198205.1. Classification (NCBI taxonomy): domain Bacteria; kingdom Pseudomonadati; phylum Pseudomonadota; class Alphaproteobacteria; order Hyphomicrobiales; family Nitrobacteraceae; genus Bradyrhizobium; species Bradyrhizobium sp. SBR1B. The sequence continues at coordinate 143,409 of NZ_JACIHC010000020.1, read as the reverse complement.
CCGACGGGCTTGTCGATCTCGCCGAAACGCCAGGAGTTGACGCAGACCCAGCCGAGATCCTCCATGGGATCGCCGAGATGGGCGAGCTCCCAGTCGAGCACGGCGCGGACGCCATCGCGGCCGATGATGAGATTGCCGTTGCGGAAATCGCCGTGCACCAGCGTCTCCTCGGCCGACGGACCCGGATCGTTGTCGCGCAGCCAGCGCAGCGCCAGCTCGAACACCGGCTTCGGCCAGTTCAGGCTGCGATAATCGCGCTCGAACTCGGAAATCTCCTGGGTCGCCGACCTGCTGCGCAGCTCGGGCAGCTTGTCCTTTGGCAGCCTATGAAGGCCAGCAAGAATGCCGCCGATCTGCCGCGCCAGATGCGGCCGCGCCGCCGCATATTCGTCATCGCGAAGAATCTTGCGCGCGATGGTCTCGCCCTCGACCCTTTGCATGATGAAGCCGGTGCCGAGATCATCCTCCGGCACGAGCACATGCATCACGCGCGGCGACGGCACGCCGGCCTCATAAGAGAGCTGCATCAGCTGCGCTTCAGCCGCAAGACCCGCCGCGCGCGTCGGCGCTGCGCCATAACCCTTCGGCGAGCGGCGCAGGATCGCGCCGATCCCGCCATCGGGATGCGTGATGTCGAAGCGCCAGGTTTCCTGACTGGCGCCGCCTGACAATCTGGCCGCGCCGGTGATGCCGGTCGCGCCCTTGCACCAGCGCCGGACGCTGCGTGAAAGCTCGGCTTCGATCATTTGCCTTTGAACTGCGCGGGACGCTTCTCCAGGAACGCGCCGACGCCCTCGCGGAAATCCTGGGTGTCGCCGGCCCGAAGCTGGCACTGGAATTCGAGATTGAGCTGATCCTCGAAGGAGTTTTCGGGGCTGTCCCAATAGAGCTTGCGGATCAGCGACAGCGCCACCGTCGGGCCGCTGGCAAGATCGCGCGCGAGCTTCATGGCCTCCTCCATCAGCACGCCGTCGTCATAGACGCGGTTGACGAGGCCCCATTCCAGCGCCTTCTCGGCCGGCAGCCGCTCGCCCATCAACGACAATTCGATTGAGCGCGCGCGGCCGACGAGGCGCGGCAACAGCCAGGTCGAGCCGCAATCCGGCACGAGGCCGATGCGGCGGAAAGCCTGCAGGAAGTAGGACGAACGCGCGCATAAAATCATGTCGCCGAGCAGCGCGAAGCTCATGCCGGCGCCCGCCGCCGGGCCGTTGACCGCGGTCACGATCGGGCAATGCAGATTGCGAATGCGGCGCAGGAACGGGTGAAAGCCGGTCTCCAGCGTCAGGCCGGCCTTGGTCTTCTTCGACTGGTTGTTGCGCCCTTGCAGATTGGCGCCGGTGCAGAACGCGCGGCCCGCGCCGGTCAGCACCACGCAGCGCACCTCGTCCTTCTTCTCCTCGATCGCATCGAGCGCCTCGGCGAGACCACCCAGCATGTCCACGGAGACCGCGTTCATCACCTCCTGATGGTCGAGCCTGAGGACCGCGACCGAGCCATCGAAATCGAGCGTGACGTGTTTGAACTGCATGGTTTCCTCGTGAGTTGCGGCCTGCGTCAGTTTCGCAGACCGGAATTCGTTTTGTCGGGGCGCATATTTGATTTTTGGCGCGGTCTTGTCCATGGTGATCAGAGCATAGCAAGCAATCTTGCGCGCAGCGGCTGATGCGCCGATACCCAAAAACAGGAAACGCGCCATGAACCTTTTCGACCTCTCCGGCCGCGTCGCCGTGATCACCGGCGGCAATGGCGGCATCGGCCTCGGCATTGCACAGGCGCTCGCCGGCCAGGGTTGCAACGTCTCGATCTGGGGCCGCAATGCCGACAAGAACAAGGCTGCTGCCGCGAGCATGGCGGGGCTATCAGGCAAGGTCGATGCCCGGGTCTGCGACGTTACCGATCCGGCTTCGGTCAACGCCGCGATGAAGGCGACCCTCGACATTTTCGGCCGGGTCGACGGCTGCTTCGCCAATGCCGGCATCGGCGGCGGCGGCCGGCGTTCCTTCATCGAGCGCACCGAGGAAGAATGGCGCACGATGTTTGCGACCAATCTCGACGGCGTGTTCCACGCCTTCCAGGCCGCGGCAAGACACATGACCGACCGCGCCAATGCCGGTGATCCCTTCGGCCGGCTGGTGGCAACCTCCAGCCTCGCCTCGATCTTCGGCACCGCGCGCAACGAGCATTATGCCGCGACCAAGGCCGCGATCAACGCGCTGGTGCGCGCGCTCGGCGTCGAGCTGGCGCGCCATGGCGTCACCGCGAACGCGATCCTGCCGGGCTGGATCAAGAGCGACATGACGTCGGGTCTCATGACCAACGAAAAATTCGTCGCCAACGTCATGCCCCGCATTCCGGTGCGTCGCTTCGGCGAGGCATCCGATTTCGGCGGCATCGCGGTGTATCTGATGAGCAAGGCGTCGTCGTATCATACGGCCGATACGTTCGTGATCGACGGCGGCTATACCGCGTTTTGATTTTCGTAGCCCGGATGGAGCGCAGCGCAATCCGGGACAGCCAAAAGCAAGCAAGACCCGGATTTCGCTGCGCTCCATCCGGGCTACAACATTGAGGGAATGGGCAAATGTTCTCACACATCATGATCGGCACCAACGACCTCGACAAGGCCAAGTCGTTCTACGACGACCTGCTGAGCACGCTCGAAGTGCGGCCGGCCAGGGTCGACGGCCACCGTATCTTCTACATCACCAAGACCGGCGTGTTCTCGGTGTCGAAGCCGATCAACGGCGAGCCGGCGACCTGCGCGAATGGCGGCACCATCGGCTTTGCCTGCAATTCGCCGGAGCAGGTCGATGCGTGGCACGCGGCTGGCGTCGCAGCCGGCGCAAAATCGATCGAGGATCCGCCGGGCATCCGCCAGGGCCCGGGCGGCAAACTGTATCTCGCCTATTTGCGTGACCTCGACGGCAACAAGATCTGCGCGATGCATCGGATGCCGGCGTGATCTAGCCACATCCTCGATGTCATTCCCCGCGAAAGCGGGGAATCCAGTACGCCGCGGCTTCTCGATTCAATCACTGCCGCCTCTGGGATACTGGATCGCCCGATCAAGTCGGGCGATGACAACGGAGAGTGAGGCTCGCGCCTGCCGCCTCACTCCACCCCATTCAAACAACATTTCAAACGCCCTCGCGATATTCCATCGCGTGGCATGGCTCCGCATGAAAAATGCGCGCTCGCACTTTGGCCGCGCTGCGACTATTCTTGCGCCCAGAATGATCTCAGCGTCCCCGGGAGGAACAATGACAAAACACACCTATATTCCCCGCACCACCAACTACACCCTCAATCCCGGCGACGAGCTCAACGACCTCCGGATGTCGGACCAGGTCCGGCCGCTCTACGATCACGTCAAGAAGTTCATCCGCGACACCGTCGAGCCGATGTCGATCGAGTTCGCCAAGGCCGGCGAAGGCAAGGAGGACCGCTGGAGCTTCACGCCGAAGCAGCTCGAGGTGCTGGAGAAGGCCAAGAACAAGGCCAAGCAGGAGGGCCTCTGGAACTTCTTCCTGCCCGACGACGAGACCGGCCAGGGCCTGAAGAATCTCGACTACGCCTATATCGCCTCCGAGCTCGGCAAGAGCCCGCTGGCGTCCGAGAGCATGAACTGCTCGGCGCCGGACACCGGCAACATGGAGGTGCTGGAGCGCGTCGGCACCAAGGAGCAGAAGGAGAAGTGGCTGAAGCCGCTGCTCAACGGCGAGATCCGCTCGGCCTATGTCATGACCGAGCCGAACGTCGCCTCCTCCGATGCCAAGAACATCTCGACGACGGCAAAGCTCGTCGGCGACGAATGGGTGATCAACGGCGAGAAATACTACATCTCCGGCGTCGGCGATCCCCGCTGCAAGATCCTGATCGTGATGGTGAAGACCAATCCGGACGCGGCGCCGAGCAAGCAGCAGTCGCAGATCCTGGTGCCGCGCGACACGCCCGGCGTCGAGGTGCTCGGGCCCATGTATGTGTTCGGCCAGGACCACGCCCCGCGCGGCCACATGCACATGCGCTTCAACAATGTGCGGGTGCCGAAGGAGAACATGCTGCTCGGCGAAGGCCGCGGCTTCGAGATCTCGCAGCTCCGCCTCGGACCCGGCCGCATCCATCACTGCATGCGCACCATCGGCAAGGCCGAGAAGGCGCTCGATCTGATGGTGCAGCGTGGCCTCACCCGCGAAGCCTTCGGCAAGAAGATCGCCCATCTCGGCGGCAACATGCAGATCATCGCCCAGGCGCGCTGCGAGATCGAGGCGATGCGGCTGATGGTGCTGAAGGCCGCCAAGGCGATGGACGTGCTCGGCAACAAGGAGGCCCGCGTCTGGGTCTCCATGGTCAAGGCCATGGTGCCGGAGCGCGCCTGCAAGATCATCGACCAGGCGATCCAGATGCACGGCGCCACCGGCATCTCGCACTGGACCCCGCTCGCCGAGATGTATCAGGACGTCCGCCATCTGCGCTTTGCGGACGGCCCGGACGAGGTGCACTGGATGGTGGTCGGACGCCACGAGCTGAGCATGGCGTAAAAGGTCTCTCCTCTTCCCGCTCGGGAAGAGCCGTAGGGTGGGCAAAGGCGCGCACTTCGCGCGCCGTGCCCACCGTCGCGACCTCGCAAGGAATGGTGGGCACGCTTCGCTTTGCCCACCCTACGAAGATCGTAGGGCGGATTAGCGAAGCGTAATCCGCCGAACTTTCGTGTGACGAAGATGGCGGATTACGCCTGCGGCTAATCCGCCCTACGCGCCTGGATCAGCCTTCGTAGGGTGGGCAAAGGAGCGTCAGCGACGTGCCCACCATCCCTCCATGTTGCGCTGGAAACCGTGGGCGCGCTTCGCTTTGCCCACCCTACTGCATCGGTGAGCGACGTTACGCAGTCTTCGCCGCTTCGACCTTGTCCTGCGTCTTCGTCTCGAAATCGCTCGCATCGTGCCGCTCGTGCAGCTGGCTGGCGGGATCGCCGGAGACACGGTTGACCATGCGGCCGCGTTTCACGGCGGGGCGCTGCGCGATCTGGTCGGTCCAGCGCTGCACGTTCTTGTAGTCCTGCACCGAGAGGAATTCGCCGGCGCCATAGACCAGCCCCTTGGCGAGCGCGCCGTACCAGGGCCACACCGCCATGTCGGCGATGGTATACTCCTTGCCGCCGAGATATTCGTTGTCGGCAAGGCGCCGGTCGAGCACGTCGAGCTGGCGCTTGGTCTCCATCGCGAAACGGTCGATGGCGTATTCGATCTTGAACGGCGCATAGGCGTAGAAATGGCCAAAGCCGCCGCCGAGATAGGGCGCGCTGCCCATCTGCCAGAACAGCCAGGACATCGCCTCGGTGCGGCTCTTGATGTCCTTCGGCAGGAAGGCGCCGAACTTCTCGGCGAGATAAAGCAGGATCGAGCCGGACTCGAACACCCGGATCGGCTCCGGACCGGAGCGGTCCATCAGCGCGGGGATCTTGGAGTTCGGGTTGATGTCGACGAAGCCGCTGCCGAACTGGTCGCCGTTGCCAATTCTGATCAGCCAGGCGTCGTATTCGGCCCCCTTGTGGCCGAGCGCCAGAAGCTCCTCCAGCATCACCGTGACCTTCACCCCGTTCGGCGTCGCCAGCGAATAGAGCTGGAAGGGATGCTTGCCTACCGGCAGCTCCTTGTCGTGGGTCGGACCGGCGATCGGGCGGTTGATGCTGGCGAACTGCCCGCCATTTTCCTTGTTCCAGGTCCAGACTTTGGGCGGCACGTAGGCGGGGGTATCGGTCATGCGAGGAGCTCCGGCGGAAAGATGCGCCTGCATTAATTAGCCCGCGAATGGCCGATGACAAGCCCTCCGAGTTGCATTGCCGGGCGGGGCATCTCACCGTTTCGTCATGGCAGGCTCCTCCCGTCATCCGGCCGCCCGCAGGGCGAGCTCGGAATGACGGCGTCAACTGGGACGCAGCGGCCTTCGGGTAGAGCGCGACGCCTACACACAAGATGCCTCGCCGAATCCGGCCTGTCATCGCCAGTGACGATCGGCTAGCGTCACCTTGCTTCGCGCGAAAGCAACGAGAACGCGAAGACCGCCGGGAGAGAGAGCCATGAAATCGCCGATCTGCGACATGCTGGGCATCGAGTTCCCGCTGCTGGCCTTCAGCCATTGCCGCGACGTCGTCGCCGCCGTCAGCCGCGCCGGCGGCTTCGGTGTGCTTGGTGCCACCGTGCACACGCCCGATACGCTCGAACGCGAGCTGAAATGGATCGACGATCACGTCGACGGCAAGCCCTACGGCATCGACGTGCTGATCCCCGAGAACATCTCGACCTCGGGCGAGAAGGACGTCACCTGGAAGAGCCTGGAGGCGCGCGTGCCGCAGGAGCACCGCGCCTACACGCGCGAGCTCCTGAAGAAGTACGACATCGAGCTGACGACCACGGAGGTCGCAGCCGATCAGCCGCAGCCGTTCGACGGAAAGACGGCGCTGCAATTGCTCGAGGTGTCCTTCAATCATCCGATCCGCCTGATCGCCAATGCGCTGGGCGTGCCGCCGAAGGCGATGATCGAGATGGGCAAGAAACACGGCGTGCCGGTCGCAGCGCTGGTCGGCGCCAAGGAGCACGCGCTGCGCCAGGTCGCGGCCGGCGTCGACATCCTCGTCGTGCAGGGCACCGAGGCTGGCGGGCATTGCGGCGAGGTCTCGACCATGGTGCTGGTGCCCGAGGTGATCAAGGCGATCAAGCCCATCCGCGACGTGCCGGTGCTGGCGGCCGGCGGCATCATGACGGGTCGGCAGATGGCGGCGTGCATGGCGATGGGCGCGGCCGGCGCCTGGACCGGCTCGGTGTGGCTTGCGACGGTGGAAGCCGAGACCACGGAGATCTTTCGCGAGAAGATGATCGCGGCCTCTTCCCGTGATGCAGTCCGCTCGAAAGGCCGCACCGGCAAGCCGGCGCGGCAGCTCCGCTCGGTCTGGACCGATGCCTGGGACCGCGCGCCGGACAGCCCCGGCGCACTGCCGATGCCGCTGCAGAGCATCGTCAGCCGCGATGCCTTCAATTCGATCGACCGCGCGGCGGCGAGCGGCAACGCCAAGGCGCGCGATCTCGTCAGCTATTTCGTCGGCCAGGGCGTCGGGCTCATCGACAGCGTGAAGTCGGCGGGCGCGGTGGTGCAGGAGTTCAAGGAAGATTTCGCCGAAGCCGTCGAGCACATGAATGCGCTGGTGGCGGAGTGATGGAGTGTGTAGCCCGAGTGTCGCCCGCAGCCCATCCTTCGAGGCTCGCCAAGCGCCGCAAGCGTCGCTCGGCTCGCACCTCAGGATGACGCCTCCTCCGTAGCCGTCACCCTGAGGTGGCCGCTTCTTCAGCGGCCCTCGAAGGGCGACGGCGTGCCAAGAATCTGAAACGTGAAGCAAGAAGAAATGACCAATTCCCCTACCTCCGAAGACCGCATCCCCGTCATCGTCGGCATCGGCGAGATTGTCGATCGCCCGAAAGACATCACTGACGGCCTTGAGCCGCTCGACCTGCTGGAGCAGGCACTGCGGCGCGCGGAAACAGATGCCGGCGCAAAGTTGCTCGGCGAGGTGCAGTCGCTCGACGTCGTCAACTTCCTGAGCTGGCGCTACCGCGATCCGGAGCAGCTGTTGGCGCAGCGCCTCGGCATCACGCCCGCGCATTGCTATTACGGCCCGGTCGGCGGCGAGAGCCCGATCCGCTACATCCACGAAGCCGCCAAGCGCATCGCACGCGGCGAATGCACCGTGGCCGCGGTCTGCGGTGCCGAGGCGCAGTCGACTGCAACCAAGGCGGAGCGCGCTGGCGCCAAATTGCCGTGGACGCCGTTCGCCCATGATGTCGAGGAGCCCAAGCGCGGCGCGGCATTCCAGAAGCCGCTGGCGGTGAAGCTCGGCGTGTTTCGCCCCGTCACCGTCTATCCGTTCTACGAAGCCGCCTCCTCCGCGCATTGGGGCCAGACGCCGCACGAGGCCATGGCGGAATCCGGCACGCTGTGGTCGCGCTATTCGGAAGCCGCCGCGCAAAATCCCAATGCCTGGCTGAAGCGGCGTTATGCGCCCGAGGAGATCACGACGCCGACCGCGGACAACCGGCTGATCGCGTGGCCCTACAACAAGCTGATGGTCGCCAACCCCAGCGTCAACATGGGCGGTGCGCTGCTGCTCACCAGCCTCGCCAAGGCGCGTGCGCTCGGCATCGCGGAAGACAGGCTGGTCTATCCGCTCGGCGGCGCCTCGGCGGAGGAGCCACGCGACTATCTGTTGCGCGACCAGTTCTACGAGAGCCATCCGCAGAACGCGGTGCTGAACGCGGTGATGGACCTTGCCGGCGGCGACGCCAAGAACTTCGACGCCATCGAGCTCTATAGCTGCTTCCCCTGCGTACCCAAGATGGCGCGGCGAACGCTTGGCCTTGGCGCCGACGTGCAACCGACCGTAACCGGCGGCCTCACCTTCTTCGGCGCGCCGCTCAACACCTACATGACGCATGCGGCCTGCGCGATGGTGCGGCGTGTGCGCGAGGGCGCAAAACTTGGCCTTCTCTACGGCCAGGGCGGCTTCGTTACCAAGCATCACGCGCTGGTGGTGGCGAAGGCGGGGCCGCGCCAGGCGTTGGCGCAGGAGACGAGTGTGCAGGGCGAGGCCGACCGCAACAAGCGCGCGGTGCCGGAGTTCGTGACTGAGGCAAGCGGCAAGGGCAAGGTCGAGAGCTTCACGGTGCTCTACGGCCGCGGCGGCGAGGTCGAGCATGGCGTGGTGATGCTGCGGACGGAAGATGACAGGCGCACGCTGGCGCGGATTCCGGCGGGCGATAGCGCCACGCTGGCGCATCTACTCAACATGGACCGCACGCCGGTGGGATCGCTCGGCGAGATCGCAATGGCGGCGGATGGCGTGCCGGAGTGGAAGGTTTCGTAGGGTGGGCAAGGCGGAGCGTGCCCACCGTCTTCATCTGATCAGGAAAGATTGGTGGGCACGGCGCAAGAGCGCCTTTGCCCACCCTACGAGAGCTGCGTCCGGGGCACGAGGCCGCCCTACCCCTTCGGCGCCTGCTTCTCCGACGCGGTCGTCGGCTTGCCCTTCGCACCCGCACCGACGACACGCACTGCATCGCCGTCCGACAACCCGTCCGGCGGTGCCGTGATGACGCGGTCGTCCGCGGTGATCCCCGAGGCCAGCTCGATCTCGCGGCCGAGATCGCGGGCGATGGTCACGGGTTTGAACAGCACCTTGTCGTCCGCACCGACGGTGGCAACGCGCAGGCCGCTGCTGTTGAAGATCAGCGCGCTGGCGGGGATGCTGAGCGGCGCGGAATCGCGCTGGAGGTTGAGCTTCACGCTGGCATAGCCGCCGGGCATCAGCTCGCCTGAGGAATTGTCGAGCCCGAGCTGCATGCGCGTGGTGCCGGAGGCGACGTCGACGGCCTGCGAGGACGCCTCCACCGTCGCCTGGAAAGTCCGGTTCGGATACTCGGGCAGTGTGATCGTCGCCTTGGCGCCGATCTTGATCGCCGGCACGTAATTCTGGGGCACGTTGACATAGACGCGCAGCTTGGTGATGTCGGAGATCACGAACATCGCCGGGCCCGAGCCGCCACCGGCATTGATCAACGCGCCGACATCGGTGTCGCGCGCGGTGACGACGCCGTCGAACGGCGCGGTGATCTTCTTGTAGCCAGCCAACGCTTCCAGCCGCTCGACATTGGCCTTGCCCGAATTGACGGCGGCATTCTTGTTGGAGAGATCGGCGGTGCGCTCGTCGATCTCCTGCGCCGAGACGAAGTTGGAGGCGACCAGCGTCTTGCGCCGGTTCAGCGTTGCTTCCGACAGCCTGGCGCTGGCCTGCTGGCTGGCGAGGTCGGCTCTCGCCTGGAGCAGTTGCTGATCGAGGTCCGGCGCCTCGATCTCGGCGATCACCTGCCCGGCCTTGACGCGGGCGCCGATATCGGCGCTCCAGCTCTTCAGATAGCCCGACACGCGCGCGAAGATCGGCGCGCGATAATAGGCTTCCAGCCGGCCCGGCAGATCGATGGTGGCGTTGAGCGCCTTGGCGCTGGGCTGCGCCGCCGCGACGCTGGGAACGGCCTGATCGTCGGTCCATTCCTTCAGCCTGGAGCCCTGCTCCTCGCGCGCGCGGATGCCGGTGCCGACGACGAGGCCGGCCGCGATCAGCGCCACCACGCCGAAGATGCCCAGTTTCCGGTGCGAAACCGGGGAGCGGGGGTCAGTGGGCGACATGCGGGGTCTCCAATGGGGCGGCGGCTTTGGCGCCTTGCTTTTTGTGGACCATACTGAACACCACGGGAACGAACATCAGCGTGGCGAAGGTTGCAAAGATCAGGCCGCCGATCACGGCGCGGCCGAGCGGCGCGTTCTGCTCGCCGCCCTCACCCAGCCCCAGCGCCATCGGCGCCATGCCGATGATCATGGCGAGCGCGGTCATCAGCACCGGGCGGAACCGGACGAAGCCGGCTTCGAGCGCCGCGGCGACGGGATCGCCCAGCTCCTCGTAGCGCTCGCGTGCAAAGGAGATCACCAGCACGCTGTTGGCGGTCGCAACGCCCATGCACATGATGGCGCCGGTGAGCGCCGGGACCGACAGCGTGGTCCCGGTCGCGAACAGCATCCAGACGATGCCGGCGAGCGCGGCCGGCAGCGCCGTGATGATCACGAACGGATCGGACCAGGACTGGAAGTTCACCACGATCAGGAAATAGATCAGCACGACGGCGCCGAGCAGGCCGAACAACAGGCCGGTGAAGGCGCTGTTCATGGTCTGCACCTGTCCGAGCAGCACCACGGAGGAACCCTTCGGCACCTCCTTGGCGGTATCGGCAACCACCTTGCGGATATCGGCGGAGACCGCGCCGAGATCGCGGCCCGAGGTCGTCGCAAAGATCTGCACCATCGACTGGATGTCGTATTGCGAGACAACCGCGCTCGAGCTCGAACGCTTGATGTCGGCGATGCCGCCGAGGATTGGCGACTGCGCATTGCCGGCCGCGGTGATCGGCAGCGTCTGCAGCGCGCTCAGCGAATCGATCTGGTACTGCGGCGTCTGCATCACGATCGAGTAGGACACGCCGTTCTCGGGGTTGAGATAGTAGGTCGGCGCCACCTGCGAGGAGCCGGCGAGATTGACCACGAGGCTGTTGGTGACGTCGCGCTCGGTCAGGCCGACATATTGCGCGCGGGTGCGGTCGACATCGATGTTGAAGGTCGGAGCGTTCGGCGATTGCTGGATCCGCGCATCTGCAACGCCGGGGATCCTGCGGACTTTTGCCAGCAGATTGTTGGCGTAAGCGAAATTGGCACTGAGATTGGCGCCGCGGATCTGGAGATCGATCGGCGCCGGCGCGCCGAAATTCAGGATCTGGCTGACGATGTCTGCAGGGAGGAACGCGAAGCTGACGCCGGGGAACAGCCGCGGCAATTGCTCGCGCAGCACGCGCACGTGTTCCTCGGTCGGCTTGTGGCCCTCCCTCAGCTTGATCTGGATGTCGCCGTCCTGCGGGCCGATCACGCCGGTGTTGTTGTAGGTCATGTTGATGCCGGAGATCGGCATGCCGATGTTGTCGGTCATGGTCTCGATCTCGCCGGGGATCAGCTTGCGGACCGCCTTCTGCACGTCGGCGAGCTGGTTGGCGGTCTCCTCGACACGGGTGCCGACCTGGGTGCGGACATGCATCAGGATGTTGCCGGCGTCGACCGCGGGAAAGAAATTGCGGCCGAGGAACGGCACCAGCGCGAAGGAGGCGCCGACGACACAGAGGAAGCCGATCACGAACACCGCGCGGTGCGCCAGCGCCAGCCCGAGGAAGCCATGGTAACCGCCGCGGATGCGCTCGAACCGTGCCTCGAAGCCACGCTGGAACCAGACAAAAGGATTGCGCGATTTCGGCGGCCCGCCTTCGTGATGGACATGCGCCTGCAGCAGATAGTTTGCCATGGTCGGCACCAGCGTGCGCGACAGGATGAACGACCAGATCATCGCGAACATCACGGCTTCCGCCATCGGCACGAACAGGAAGCGCGCGACGCCCGAGAGGAAGAACATCGGCACGAACACGATGCAGATGCAGAGCAGCGACACGAAGGCCGGCGTCACGATCTGGTTGGCGCCGTCGAGGATCGACTGCTCGACCGGCTTGCCCTGCTCCAGATGGTAATTGATGTTCTCGATCGTGACGGTGGCGTCGTCGACGAGGATGCCGACGGCGAGCGCGAGCCCGCCGAGCGTCATGATATTGAGCGTCTCGCCGATCGCTGACAGCATGATGATGGCGCCCAGCACCGACAGCGGGATCGACACCGCGATGATGATGGTCGAGCGCCAGCTGCCGAGGAACAACAGGATCATGACGCTGGTGAGCAGCGCCGCGATCACGCCCTCGACCGCGACGCCTTGAATCGCGCCGCGCACGAACACCGACTGGTCGCCGATGAAGCCGATCTTGAGCGCGTCCGGGAGCTGGTCCTTGACCTCGATCACCTTCTGCTTGATGCCGGCGATGATATCGAGCGTCGAGGTCGCGCCCGCCTTCAGCACCATCATCAGCACCGAGCGGTTGCCGTCGACATGGACGATGTTGGTCTGGGGCGGATTGCCGTCGCGCACGGTGGCGACGTCGCGCACATAGACCATCGCGCCGTTCACCGTCTTGATCGGAAGGTTGCCGAGCTCGTCGATCCTGAGCGGCGAGTTGTTGAGCTGGATGTTGTACTCGAACTGGCCGATCTTCTGGGTGCCGACCGGCGTGATCAGGTTCTGCGCGGCGAGCGCATTGGCGACGTCCTGGCCGGACAGGCCGCGGGCCTGCAGCGCGGTGGGATCGAGGTCGATCTGGATCTGGCGCTGCTTGCCGCCGAACGGGTACGGGATCGCCGCGCCGGGCACGGTGACCAGCGGCGTGCGGAGCTGATTGATGCCGATGTCGGCGAGGTTCTGCTCGGTGAGCCCGTCGCCCGACAGCGCCACCTGGATGATCGGGACGGTGGAGGCCGAGTAGTTCAGGATCAAGGGCGGCGTCGCGCCTGGTGGCATCTGCTTGATCAGCGTCTGCGAGATCGCGGTGACTTGCGCGTTGGCGGTACGGATGTCGACGTTGGGCTGGAAGAAGATCTTGATGATACCAAAGCCGTTATAGGAATTGGCGGTGATGTGCTCGATGTCGTTGACCGTGGTCGTCAGCGCACGCTGGAACGGCGTCGTGATGCGGCCGGACATCTGGTCGGGCGGCAGGCCGGTGTACTGCCAGACCACGCCGATCACGGGAATGCGGATGTCCGGAAAGATGTCGGTCGGGGTCCGGAGCGCCGCGAGCGGTCCGATGATCAGCAGCAGGAGTGCCAGCACGACGAACGTATAGGGCCGGCTCAGGGCAATACGGACCAGAGCAATCATGCGCCAGGCAAATCCGGGTCAAGCGAGGATACGGAATCTGCCCCCACGGCGATCCCCATTTCCCTTTACCCGAGCACCGCCGGAAACGCTAATAACCAGAACTATCCTGCATTCACTTCCCTGCTACCGCACTGCGAAATCGACATCGCAGCTATGCGGCGGCCTGTCTCAGGCGGCGCGGACGGAGTTCAGGAACTTGCCGACCTCGAACTTGAGACGGTTGGAATCGCGGGACAGCATCTGCGCCGCCGACAGCACTTGCGAGGATGCCGAGCCGGTTTCGGAGGCGCCGCGCTGGACGTCGCCGACATTGGACGAGACCTGCTGGGTGCCCTGGGCGGCCTGCTGAACGTTGCGGGCGATCTCCTGTGTGGCCGCGCCCTGTTGCTCCACGGCCGCGGCGATCGCCGCAGCAATCTCCGACAGGCGCGCGATGGTGCCGCTGATCTCGCCGATGGCACTGACCGAATCCTGCGTCGCCGCCTGAATGCCGCCGACCTGCTGGCCGATCTCGCCGGTGGCCTTGGCCGTCTGCTCGGCGAGCGCCTTGACCTCGGAGGCCACGACGGCGAAGCCGCGACCCGCCTCGCCGGCCCGCGCCGCCTCGATCGTGGCATTGAGCGCCAGCAGATTGGTTTGGCCGGCGATCGCATTGATGAGCTCGACGACGTCGCCGATCCGCGATGCGGCCCGCGACAATTCGCTGACACGTTCGGTGGTGGCATGCGCCTGGCTGACCGCCTCGCTCGCGATCCGGGAGGAGTCCTGCACCTGGCGGCCGATCTCGCGCACCGAGGACGACATCTCCTCGGCCGCCGAGGCGACCGAATGAACGTTGCTGGAGGCGGCTTCCGAGCCGGATGCGACCACTGTCGCCAACTCCTGCGCGCGGGCCGCGGTCGAGGACAGCGTCGAGGCGGCCGCCTCGAGCTCGGTTGCGGCCGACGACACGGTCTCGACGATCTCGCCGATCGCGGCCTCGAAGCCGTCGGCGAGCTGGGTCATGTCGGCCTTGCGCTGCGTCTCGGCACGGCGCTGCACCGCCTGCACCTCGTCGCGGCTGAAGCGGATGATGGTCTGCACGGTCTGGAGGTTGCGCAGCGCCTCGCCGATCTCGTCGTCGCGCTCGATCACGATGCGGTTGTCGAGCTTGTCCTGCACGAGGTTGACCAGAGTGCCGTTGAGCTGCTGCATCGGCCCCTGGATCGCGCGCATGGTTGCAAGTCCCGCGAAACCGACGACGAGGGCGCCAACGACGGCCAGCGCGGACAGCATCAGGCTGGCCGAACCGCCGGAGGCGAGCGCGCCGCCGATGCCGAGCGCGAGCATGAACAACGTCTGGAGCGCCATCGTCGTGACGAGGCGCGCCCTCAGCGTGCCGGTGAAGACGCTGAAGCGGTCGAGCCACGAGCGGCGACGGATGATGCCGGCGTCGACGCGATAACCGTGCGGCTTCTTCTCGCGGATCGCGCCGTAGACCTCCTCGGCGAGCTTGCGCTGATCGGCCGGCAGTTTTGTGCGGATCGAGGTGTAACCCTTGACCTGGCCATTCTCCCGGATCGGCGAGGCAGTCGCCAGCACCCAATAGAAGTCACCGTTCTTGCGGCGGTTCTTCACCGCGCCAAGCCACGGCTTGCCGGCCTTCAGCGTGTCCCAGAGATTGTCGAACGCCTCCGGCGGCATGTCGGGGTGGCGTACGATATTGTGCGGCTGGCCCATTAGCTCGGCCGATGTGAAGCCGGCGGCCGCGATGAAGTCCTCGTTGAAGTAGCTGAGCTTGCCCTTGAGATCGGTGCGCGAAACGATCAGCGTCTCGTCGCTGACCGGATATTCGACATCGGTGACGGGAAAATTCTTGCGCATCGGAGCCCCAAATGAATTGATTATTTGTTCATTCCAATTCGGACGGCCGCTGTTCGAGTCGTCTTTGCGTTATTCTCATAAAGCGAATTTAACCAACCATGAAAGGGGAACCCCGTGCGCCTACGGGTGCTTCCCCATGATGCTACCTTTAGGCGAGATCATGCTACCGGCAGAAAAAGAAAACGAGCGGCGCTTTTGGCGCCGCTCGTTCCTGGAGGGATAGCTGTGTGCGAGAACTTACGCCGCGCGGACGTTGGTCAGGAACTTGCTGACCTCATTCTTCAGCCGCCCCGAATCGTTCGACAGCATTTGCGCCGCCGACAGCACCTGCGAGGAGGCCGTGCCGGTCTCGGTCGCGCCGCGCTGCACGTCGGTGATGTTGGAGGAGACCTGCTGGGTGCCCTGCGCGGCCTGCTGCACATTGCGGGCGATCTCCTGCGTCGCTGCGCCCTGCTCTTCCACCGCCGCTGCAATCGCCGACGAGATCTCCGAGAGGCGCTCGATGGTCGAGGAGATTTCCTTGATAGCGCCGACGGAGTCGTTGGTCGCCGCCTGGATGCCGGAGATCTGCTGACCGATCTCGCCGGTCGCCTTGGCGGTCTGCTCGGCGAGCGCCTTCACCTCGGAGGCCACCACGGCGAAACCGCGGCCAGCTTCACCGGCACGTGCTGCTTCGATGGTCGCGTTCAGCGCCAGCAGATTGGTCTGGCCGGCGATGGTGTTGATCAGCTCGACGACATCGCCGATGCGGGACGCCGCCTTGGACAACTCGCTGACGCGCTCGGTGGTGGCGCGCGCCTGGCCGACGGCATCGCCCGCCATCCGAGCCGATTCCTGCACCTGACGGCTGATCTCGCCGACCGACGAAGCCATCTCCTCGGTCGCCGAAGCCACCGACTGCACGTTGGTCGAGGCTTCCTCCGAAGCGCCGGCAACGGTGGTCGCCAGCCGCTGCGAACGGTCGGCGGTCGAAGTCAGCGTCGAGGCGGAGGCCTCTAACTGGGTCGAGGCCGACGACACGGTCTGGACGATCTCGCCGATCATGGTTTCGAATTCGCGGGTGATGTTGTCGACGCGGCGGCCGCGCTCGATCTTGGCTTCGGCATCCGCGGCCGCAGCCTCGTCGGCGGCCTTCTTGGCGATCAGCGCCTCCTTGAAGATCTGAAGCACGTCGGCCATGGCGCCGATCTCGGTCTTATCGCCCCGGTGCGGGACTTCGGCGGACAAGTCGCCCCTGCCCAGCGCCTGCATCGGCTCGATGATCGAGTTGATGCCCTTCGAGACGTCCTGGACGAGATAGAAGCCGACGCCGATGCCGATAATGACGGCGGCGCCGAGAATGACCGAGACCAGCATGAAAGCATAGGAGTAGCTGTCCGCAGCATCCTGAGCCGCCTGATCGCCCCCCTTGGTGTTGAGCTCGATGTCCTTCATCAGGACCTCATCCGACGCAAGACCGATCTTGTTGACGGTCTTGGTATTCAGCTCCTGCGCTTCGTGCGGGACCTTGCCGGCCTCCTTGCGCGAGAGCGCCATCACCTCCTCGGTGCCCTTCTTGTAGTCGTCCCAGAGTTTTGACCACTGGTTGTAGAGCGCCCGCTCCTCCGGCGAGGTGATCATTGCCTCATACCGGCCGCGGATCTTGGCCAGCGCTTCGATCACCGTCACACCCGTCTTCTCGTTGGCGAACTTCTCGTCCAGCGTTTCAGACAGCATGTGCTGGCGGACCACGTTGCGATAGGTAATGACGCTCGCCCGAAGTTCGCCGAGCACCCGCACACTGGGCATCCAGTTCGTGGTGATGTCGGTGGTGTTGGCGTTCATCGACCGCATTTTCATGACGGCCAGGAGACCCATGCCGGCCATTGCGACAAGCAGGAACGCCACGACACTGATGATCTTGGCGCGGATGGAAATGGTGGCGAGCATAATCGGGTCTCTTTGTGCTGGCGCGGTGCGCGTCCGGAAGTTTTACGAATCAACCAAAGGGAGCGGCACCAACATCCAACACCAGGGCACCTGCGCAGATGTTAACTACGACTCCGTACGAGTACGGAGCCTCAAAGAGATGAACACGTCGCTAAAAATGCTCTGCGCTCAGCGCATGAGCCTAAGCGCATCGGAGAAAAATTCAGCGCCGCCGAAGTTTCCGGACTTCAGAGCGAGCAGCATGTCGGCTTGCGCGCCCACCGCATGCAGCACCGGGACACCTGCCGCGATTTCTACTCCCACGAGAAATCCGGGAATCTTCAACCGATCGACCACGGCACCGGAGGTCTCGCCGCCGGCAACGATCAGTCGCCGCACCCCTGATTTTACAAGGCTCTCCGCGATGTCGGCCATGGTCTGCTCGATCGCATGGCCGGCTGCGTCGCGGCCGTGCCGCGCCTGCAGCGCGGCGACCTGATCGGGCGTCGCGCTCGAGACGATCAGCACCGGACCTTCCGCAAGCCGCGGCCTCGCCCAGTCCAACGCACGCTGTGCTTCGCCGGCCCCCGTAATGATACGGTCAGGATCGAGATGAAGCACCGGCATGACGCGCTCGGCGTTGGCGATCTGCTGAAGCGTCGCCTGAGAGCAGCTTCCGGCGAGGCAGGCCGCCGGTCCACCGACGGCAGCGCCGGTCTCGCCGTTCGCCCTGGCCGATTTGACTTTACCCGTCGACACCAGCGCACGCGCGAGCCCGAGGCCGATGCCGGAGGCGCCGACCGACAGCCGGTGTTCGGCGGCAACGAGGCCGATGGTCTCGAGGTCGCGGTCGAAGACCGCGTCGATGATGGCAGCGCCGATGCCCTTGTCCGCCAGCTCGGCCAGCCGTGCCCGCACGGCGTCTGCGCCGCGGGTGACGGTGGCGAGGTCGACGAGACCGATCTGCGTCCCGCTCTGGCGCGCCAGCACGCGCACCAGGTTGGAATCGTGCATCGGGTTGAGCGGATGGTCCTTCAGCGGGCTCTCGTTGAGCGGCACGGCGCCGACGAAAAGGTTGCCCTGGTAGACGGTGCGGCCGGTCTCCGGGAAGGCTGGCGTCACCAGCACGGCACCTTCGCCGCTATCGGCACGCAGCGCGTCCATCACCGGACCGATATTGCCTGAAACGGTGGAATCGAAGGTCGAGCAGATCTTGAACAGCACGTGGCCGGCGCCGCGGCCGCGCAGCCACTGATCCGCCGCACGCGAACGCGACACGGCAAGGCCGGCCTCGATCGAGCGGCTCTTCAGCGACACCACGACGGCATCGACCTCGGGCAGCGCGAGATCGTCCGCGGGCACGCCGATGGTCTGCACGGTGCGCAGGCCCGCGCGTGTCAGAGTGTTGGCGAGATCGGAAGCGCCGGTGTAGTCGTCGGCGATGCAGCCCAACGCAAGTGTCACGGCTTCACTCCTGCATAAGGCTTGAACCAGGCAAGGCCATCGGTGGTCTTGCCGCGCGGATTGTACTCGCAGCCGACGAAGCCGGCATAGCCGAGCCGGTCGAGCTCTTCGAACAGGAACGGGTAGTTCAACTCCTCCCCGTCAGGCTCGTTACGCGAGGGGATGCTGGCGATCTGGATATGGCCGATGATCGGCATCATCTCGCGCAACCGCATCGTGACGTCGCCATGGATGATCTGGCAGTGATAGATGTCGAACTGGAGCTTGAGGTTCGGAAGCCTCAGCTCCTGGATCAGATCGCGCGCGAAGCCGAAATCGTTGAGAAAGTAGCCGGGTACGTTGCGCGCATTGATCGGCTCGAGCACGATGTCGATGCCGTGCGGGGCGAAGAACTCCGCAGCCCATGCCACCGATTTGTAGAACGCCTCGATCGCGACGCGCTCGCCGCGGTTGGCGATGCCGGCCATCAGGTGCAGGCGCTTGACGCCGGTCGCCTTGGCGTAAGGCAGCGCCGTCTCCAGGCCCGCCTTGAGATCGGAGAAGCGCGAGGGGAGCGCCGCAAAGCCCTTCTCGCCGGCGTTCCAGTCGCCCGGCGGCAGGTTGAACAGCGCCTGGGTCAGGCCGTTGCGCTTGAGGCGCTCGCCGACCGCCTCGGCGGGATGCTCATAGGGAAAGAGAAACTCGACCGCAGTGAAGCCGGCTGAAGCGGCGGCATCGAAGCGATCGAGGAACGGCACCTCGGTGAACATCATCGAGAGATTGGCGGCGAAACGGGGCATTGGAGTCCTCTTCGTTACTTGTCGCCGGGCAGCTTGACGCCGGTGACCTGCGCATACATCCGCGCCACCGAGGCGTCGTCGTCCCGGCCCATGCCGGCGGCTGATGTCATCAGAAACATCTGGAGTGCGGCAGCGGAGACCGGCACCGGGAACCTGGCACTGCGCGCCATGTCCTGGATGATGCCGAGATCCTTGACGAAAATTTCGACCGCGCTGCGCGGCGTGTAGTCGCCGTCCAGCACGTGCGGCATGCGGTTCTCGAACATCCAGGAATTGCCGGCCGAGGCCGTGATCACCTCGTAGACCTTGCGGATGTCGAGGCCCTGCTTGGCGGCGAATGCCATCGCCTCCGAGGCGGCGGCGATGTGCACGCCGGCGAGCAGCTGGTTGATCATCTTGAAGGCAGCGCCCTGGCCAGCGGCATCGCCGAGCTCGTAGAGCTTCGCGGCCATGGCATCGAGCGCGGGCCGTGCCTTCGCGAACGCTGTGGGGCTGCCGGAGGCGAGGATCGTCAGCTCGCCTTGCGCGGCGCGCTGCGCTCCGCCGGAAATCGGAGCATCCAGATAATGCCGGCCGGTTGCCTCCAGCTGCTTGGCAAGACGTCGCGCCACGTCCGGGTCCATCGTGGCGGAGGATACGAAGACGCTGCCTTCGGGCATGGTCTCGGCGGCCCCATCCTTGCCGAACAGGACGGCTTCCGTCTGCGCGGCATTGACGACGACGCTGACGACGATGTCCGCGCCCTTGGCCGCCTCGGCCGGCGTTTTGGCACCCGCACCGCCATCCTTCACGAAACGCGCCACCGCCTCGGCCGAAACGTCGTAGCCGGTGACGGCGTGACCGGCGCGCTTCAGCGAGGTCGCCATGCCAAACCCCATCGAGCCGAGCCCGATGACCGCGATGCGCTGATTTTGTGACGTGGAGGCGGACATGCAACTAACCCTTGCGAACGTTTCCCGGACGGCCGGCTTTTGCGGCGGCTCGGCGAACCGATATCACGGCTTGGCCGCGCTGCCAAAGCGTGAGACAAGCGGACATGACGGCCATGAGAACCGACACGAGCAACGAGACGAGGCTGCGCGAGGATATCTGCCGGTTCGGCCGGTCCCTGTTCGAGCGTGGTCTGACGCCGGGCTCCTCCGGCAATATCAGCGTCAGGCTCGATGGCGGCGGCTGGCTGGTGACGCCGACCAACGCCTCGCTCGGCTTTCTCGATCCCGCAAAACTGTCACGGCTGGACGACCAGGGACGGTTGGTATCGGGCGATGCGCCGACCAAGGAGGTTCCGCTCCATACCGCGCTCTACGACACGCGCGGCAGTGCGCGCGCGATCGTGCATCTGCACTCCACCCATTCGGTCGCGCTCTCGATGCTGCCCGAGATCGACCCGCGCGCCGCGCTGCCGCCGATGACGGCCTATTATCTGATGAAATGCGGCGCCACCGCGCTCGTCCCGTACTACCGCCCCGGCGATCCCGCGGTCGCCGACGCGATCAAGGGACTGGCGGGGAAATATTCATCGGTGCTGCTCGCCAATCACGGCCCGGTGGTTGCCGGCGACACGCTGGAAGCGGCGGTGTTCGCCACGGAGGAGCTGGAGGAGACGGCGAAGCTGTACCTGCTGCTGCGCGGGATGAACCCGCGCTATCTGTCGCCGGAACAGGTGGCCGATCTGGTGAAGGTGTTCGGGGTGACGCTGCCGGAGCATGGGCACGGCGATTGAGCCCCGCTCTAACCTCGTCATAACGCAGCGAGGCAAGAATCCCTCCGCGGAAAGACTCTGGATTGCTTTGCTACGCTCGCAATGACGCGGGGTGTGGCGACGGATTAGCCCACATGAGCGGAGCGATATGCGGGACCTGCGGACCGGAATTGATTTGCATTGCCGGGATCGCGAGCACATGATCCCCCTGTAATTGACTGAAGGAGTTGTTTCATCGATCGCTGGGAGAATTGTCATGGATTTCAAAGTATCCTGCGCCTTCCTCTCTGCCGCCTGCTTTATTGTCTTGTCACTTTCCGCAAACGCCCAGACGTCCGGGCGCGGCGGCGTCCCCGATCTCAAGGTCGAGGCCAACTGCAAGGCAACTCAGGAGATCGACAAGTCGCTGACCGAGCCGCAGTCCTACGAGGCCTGCATGAGCGACGAGCAGACCGCACAGCAACAGCTCGGGTCCATCTGGACGACAACGCCGGAGACAATTCGCATCCAATGCTACACCGAGGCCTCCGCCGGTGGCATCGAAAGCTATGTCGACCTGCTCTCATGCATTCAGATGAATGGCTTCGGGCAACCTTCGGCACCAGCGCCGACGCTGCGTGGCGCAAGCAAGAACCGGAACAAGAAACAATCAGGATAGGGATCGTAGCGAGCGGCTACAATCCGAGATACGCCTTCCTCACGTCGGGATTGCCCCTGATCTCAGCCGCGGGGCCCTGCATCAGCACGCGGCCGGTTTGCAGGATGTAGGCGCGGTCGGCGATCTCCAGGCACTCGGCCATGCGCTGCTCGACGATCAGAACGGTCATGCCGGCATCGCGGATGCGCTTTACGGCCTGAAAAATCTCGTCGACCAATTTCGGCATGATGCCCTGCGAGGGCTCGTCCAGCATCAACAGGCGCGGGCGCGTCATCAGCGCGCGGCCGATCGCCAGCATCTGCTGCTCGCCGCCGCTGAGCGTTTCGGCGCGCTGCTCCAGGCGTTCAGCCAGGCGTGGAAACAGCTGGAAGACGAGATCGAGCGGTCCTTCGCGGTTCGCCTCGCCACGGTAGAGATAGCTGCCGAGACGCAGATTGTCGCGCACCGACAGGCGCGGGAACAGGCGGCGATTCTCCGGCACATAGGCAATGCCGGTCGCCGTGATGTGGTGCTGCGCCATGCCGTCGAGGCGCTTGCCGTCGAACGTCACGGTGCCTGAGCGCGGACGCTCGGCACCGGCGATGGATTTGAGCAGCGTCGACTTGCCCGCGCCATTGGCGCCGGCGACGCAGACGATCTCGCCCTTCTGAACCTCGATCGAGATCGAGGAGATCGCGACTAGGCCTTGATAGGCGGTCGTGACTTCACGCACCGACAGCATGACGATCTCCCAGATATGCGCTGATCACCTTGGGATCGCGAACGACATCGGCGGGCTTGCCCTCGACCAGCACCTTGCCGAGATCGAGCACGATGGCG
Source organism: Bradyrhizobium sp. SBR1B (assembly GCF_014198205.1). Taxonomy (NCBI): domain Bacteria; kingdom Pseudomonadati; phylum Pseudomonadota; class Alphaproteobacteria; order Hyphomicrobiales; family Nitrobacteraceae; genus Bradyrhizobium; species Bradyrhizobium sp. SBR1B. Next base: position 120,817 of record NZ_JACIHC010000020.1, on the reverse strand, counting down.
CGGTCGACCAACGGCATCACGATTTCCATGACATGCTCGACCATCAACACGGTGATGCCGGCATCGCGCACCTTGCGCACCAGCGCGACACCGGTCTGCGCCTCGGTCGGCGTCAGCCCGGTGAGGACTTCGTCGAGCAGCAGCAGTTTCGGCTCGGTCGCGAGCGCACGGGCGACTTCGAGCCGGCGTTTCTCGGCGGGCACGAGGTCGCTGGCAAGCACGTCGGCGCGCGCAGCGAGGCCGGTGAACTCCAAGACCTCATGCGCCTTGCGACGGGCTTCGCGCATCACGGTGTTGCGCACCAGCGCACCGACGATGACGTTGTCGATGACAGTCATGGTCTCGAAGCTCTTGACCACCTGGAAGGTGCGCCCTACCCCGCGCTGGCAGCGTTCGGCCGCCGGCATGTGGGTGACATCCTCGCCGTCGAATAGAATCGAGCCTTGCGTCGGCGGCAGAACGCCGGCGATGAGATTGAACAGCGTCGACTTGCCGGCGCCGTTCGGGCCGATCAGGCCGACGATCTCACCGCGGCCGACCGAGATCGAGACGTCGCTGTTGGCGACGAGGCCGCCGAACCGCTGCCAGACGCCGCGGGTTTCAAGAAGCGCGGTCATCGTGCGGCCCCCGTCTTCTTCGGGCGTGAGAACAGGCTGAGCAGTCCCCGCGGCAAGGCCAGCGAGATCAGGACGATCAGCGTGCCATAGACGATGAGGTCGACGCCGCGCCCGGAGCCCCCGAACTTGAAGCGGGTCAGCTCCGTCAGCGGGATCAGAATGGCGGCGCCGAGCACCGGGCCCCACAGGGTGCCGATGCCGCCGAGCACGGCGGGCAGCGCCATTAAGAGCGAAAACTGGAAGCCCATGACGCTTTCAGGATCGATGTAGGAGACGAACTGGGCATAGAAGCTGCCACCCACCGCGACCAGGAAGGCGGAGACGGCGGCCGCGCCCATCTTGGAATTGAAGACGTCGACACCGAGGCTTTCGGCCGCCTCCGGATTGTCCTTCACCGCCCGCCACCAAAATCCCCATTTGGAGTTCTCCAGCCACCAGGTGACGAACCAGGCGAGGCAGCACAGCGCCAGCGCGAAATAGAAGTACGGCAGCTTGGTGCGCAGAAACTGGAATTTCAGCCAGCTGTCGCCGCGGATCGGGATGGTGATGCCCATCGCGGCGCCGGCCCATTCCCAGTTGTGGAACAGAAGCAAGCCGATCTCGGCGATGACGATGGTGGCGATCACGAAGTAATGGCCGCGCAGGCGGAAGAAAGGATAACCGAGCCCCATCGCGATCAGCGCCGACACCACGCCGCCCGCCAGCATGCCGAACCAGGGCAGCACGCCGAACTTCGTGAACAGCAGCTCGGTGGTGTAGGCACCCAGGCCGAAATACAGCGCGTGCCCGAGCGAGATCTGCCCGCAATAGCCGGACAGGATGTTCCAGCTCTGCGACAGCCCCGCATACATCAGGGTCAGGATCAGGATGTTCTGGACGACGACGTCCTTCACGAACAATGGCGTCAGCGCGGCAATCACGGCGAGCACCGCGGCGATGATGAGGTCGCGGCGGCGCCGCGCAGCAAAATCCTTGTCCATCAGATCGATCCGAACAGGCCGCGCGGCCGGATGAAGACGACCAGCAGGTAAACCGCGTAGATGCCGACCGATTTCAGCGACGGCGGCAGCACCAGCGCGGTGACCGCTTCGACGAGGCCGACGATGATGCCGCCGGCAAAGGCGCCGAACACGCTGCCGAAGCCGCCGAGCGCCACCGTGACATAGGCGATCAGCGCAAAGGACGCGCCGACATCGGGATAGATATAGAAGAAGCTTGCCATGATCGCTCCGGCGAGACCGACCAGCGCGGCACCGAGGCCCCAGCCGAACGCGAACACGCGGTTCTTGTCGATGCCGACCAGCGCGACCGCACCGGGATCTTCACGGGTGGCTTCCAGCGCGCGGCCGAAATCGGTGCGATGGATGAAGAAGTAGAGGCCGGCAAAGGCGAGAATCGAGACCAGCGCGCCGACCAGCTGCGGCTCCGGCAGGAAGATGCCGGCGACCGAGATGGTTTTGCCGCCGAGCCAGGATTGCGGAATGCTGCGATAATCCGGCGTGAAGAAGAACTGCGCCAGGCCCCGCATCACGATGGCAAGGCCGAAGGTGGTGAAGATCTGCACCATGCCGGCGTTGGCCTTGGCCCGCATGGCAAAGCGTACAATGAGCAGGTAGATCACCGCTCCGAAGATAAAGAGCGCCGCGGCGACCAACGGCGCCGACAGCAAGGGGTCGATCGCGAAGAACGCGAACAGGAAGAAGGACAGGTACATCGCGATCATCAGGAACTCGCCATGGGCGAAGTTCGTGACGTCCATCAGGCCGAAGATCAGCGCGAGGCCGACCGCGATCAGTCCGTACAGCAGGCCCATCAGAAGGCCGCTGGCAAGACTCTGAATAATGGCTTGGGCTGTCAAAAGTCTGTCCCCCGAAATAGATCCTCATCCCGAGGAGCGCGCACAAGCGCGCGTCTCGAAGGATGGCCCAGCCCTCGTCCTTCGAGACGCGGGCTACGCCCGCTTCTCAGGATGAGGGCGGGAGCTGCATCTGAGCTCCCGCGTCCCAGTCTTACTTCATCGGCCAGACCGCTTCCGCGATCGCGGCCTGCGGCGGGAAGATGGTGACGAACTTGCCGCCGATATACTGCAGCAGAACCGGGTCGGCGTCGTTGTTCTGGCCCATCTCGTCGAACTTGACGCGCTTCCAGGGCATGATGGTCTGCTCGCCCGGGATGTCGGTCGCGGCCAGCGCATCACGGATCTTCTCGCCGTCGGTCGACTTGGCGCGGCTGATGGCGTCGGCAAGGATGATCAGGCCCATGAACTGGCGCGAGGTGAGGTCGTTGAAGTCCTTGCCCGACCGCGTCTTGAACATCTCGTTGATCTTGCCGACCATCGGGCGCTTCTGCGCGAGGTCGAGCGAGAACGTGCCGCGCGAAATCACGCCTTCGAGCTTGTCGCCGACGGCATCGTACAGCGCCTTCTCGGAGAAGCCGGCGTCCTGCGCCACGATCGCGTTCGGCTTGTAGCCGAGCTCGGCCATGGTCTTGACCAGGAGGATGCCGTCGGTGGTGTAGCTCGAGGGCATCAGCACGTCGGCATTCGCGGACTTGAGCTGCTGCACCTCGGCCGAGAGCGAGGGCGAGTTGGCGCGATACTTGATGTCGGTGACGATCTTGTAGGCGCGCTCGCCGGCGATCTTGGCCTGGGCGTTGCCGGAATCGGTGCCGAAGATCGTGTCCTCGTGGAACAGCGACAGCGTCTCGATCTTGGTGCCCTTCTTCTTCATGGCGTCGAAGAAGTCGAACATCGCGGCCGAATACATCTCGTCATGCGGCGCGGCGCGGAAATAATACTTCAGGCCGCGGCGATGCAGGCTCGGCGAGGAGTTGTCGGCGGACACGAACGGGACCTGGTAGCGCTCGCAGATCTGGCTGACGGTGACGGCGACGGCGCTCTGATAGGTGCCGATGATGGCGGAGACCTTCTCCTGCGTGATCAGGCGCTCGGCTTCGGCTCGGCCCTTCTGCGGATCGGCCTGGTGATCGGCGAACACGAGGCGGACTTTTGCGCCGCCGAGGCCCGGCAGGCCCTCGCCCTTCGCCAGCGGCAGGTCGAAATCGGTGTCCTTGTTGATGACCTCGAGCGAGGTCTCATAGGCTTTCTGCGCGTCGACGCCCTGCTGCGCGCTGCCGCCGGAGAACGGATAGATGACGCCGATCACGACTTCCGAAGTCTGTGCGCGCGCCGCCAGCGGCACAAGTGCAGCGGTCGCGGTGGCTCCCAACAACACGTCGCGGCGAGTGATCGTCATGGCAAAGTCCCCTGTTACTGAATTTCGTCTGATCGGATGAAGCGATTGATGGATGCGGTAAAGCCCGAAGAAGCAGCAAACGCTGCCCCCTAAATCACGGCCATGGTCCTGTTCTTGAGATCCGTCACCAGCATCAGGCCGGGCGAATGCGTGATCGCGAACGGAAGCTTGGCGGCGTTGATCACCGATTGCGGCGTCACGCCGCAGGCCCAGAACACCGGAATCTCGTCGTCGGCGACCGGCACCGGATCGCCGTAGTCCGGCTTGGCAATGTCCTTGATGCCGATCAGATGCGGATGGCCGAGATGGACCGGCGCGCCGTGCACGGCGGGATAGCGCGAGGTGATCTGCACCGCGCGGATCGCATCCGCCGGCTTGAAGGGACGCATCGAGACCACCATGGGACCAGCGAACGGACCGGCCTCGCCGCAGGCGATGTTGGTACGATACATCGGCACGCGCACATTGCGCTCGATGTGCCGGATCGGCATGCCCTCGTCGAGCAAGGCTTCTTCGAACGAGAAGGAGCAGCCGAGCACGAAGGTCACGAGATCATCGCGCCAATGCTTCGTCACATCGGTCGGCTCGTCGACGACCTCGCCGTCGCGCCAGACGCGGTAGCGCGGCACGTCGGTGCGGATGTCGAGATCGGCGCCGAGCGAAGGGATGTGCGGACTGCCGACATCGGACATGCCGATGATCGGGCACGGCTTCGGATTGAGCTGGCAGAAGCGATGAAAGGCGCTGGCATATTCCGCCGGCAGGATCGCCAGATTGCCCTGGACGAAGCCGGGGGCGACGCCGGCGGTGGAGGCGACCAGCCCTTGCCGATAGGCAAGCCGCGCCTTGCGGCTCGGAAGGGCGTCGGGCGTTTCAGTTTGCTGCACTGCCACCAAAACAGTCATGTAATCGACCTGCCTATAAACTCGACAAAGACAGCCAACACCAAGCGTGCTATAAAGTCTAATCGTCCTTTCTAATCGATATCGATAAATTCATTTTATCGACGAGGAAAATCCTTCCAATGCTGGACTTCAGGTCGATCGAGACTTTTCTCTGGGTCGTAAAGCTCGGCAGCTTCCGTGGCGCTGCAGCACGGCTCAATACGACCCAGCCGGCAATCTCCCAGCGCATTGCCCAGCTCGAGCGCGAGATGGGCGTGAAGCTCCTCAACCGCGACCACCGCGTCGCCTCGCCGACACCGAGCGGCCGGCAGATGATGGTCTATGCGGAGAAGCTGATCGGCCTGCGCGCCCAGATGATGGCGGAGATCGGCGATCGTTCGGCGATGCGGGGCGTGATGCGGCTCGGCGTCGCCGAGACCATCGTGCACACCTGGCTGCCGCGCCTGGTGAAGAGCGTGAACCAGGTCTATCCGAACCTGTCGCTGGAGATCGAGGTCGACATCACGCCCAACCTCACCGCGCGCCTGCTCGCGCAGGAGATCGAGCTTGCCTTCGTGGTCGGACCGCTGTCGGCGTCCGGCGTGCATAATCGCGTGCTCGCCGATTACCCGATCGGCTTCCTCGCAAGCCCTTCGCTCGGCCTCGGCAAAGGCCGGGTGACACCGGCGGAGCTTGCTCGGTTTCCGATCATCACCTTCCCGCGCAAGACCAAGCCTTACGAGGTCGTGCGCGAGGTGTTCGACCGGCCGGAGCTGCCGCCGATCCGGCTGCACGCGTCCGCATCGCTCGCGACCGTCATCCACATGGCGGTCGAAGGCCTCGGCGTCGCCGTGATCCCCGACGCGATCGTCGAGAGCGAGCTCGCCGACGGCCGGCTGCAGCTGCTCGACACCGATCTTGCGATCGCACCGCTGACGTTCACCGCAAGCTGGCTCGCCTCGCCCGACGTCGTCGCCGTGGAGCGCGTCGCCGAGCTTGCACGGCAGATTGCGCAGAGCAGCCTCGCAGTTGACGCGCCCGCGCTGGCGCGTCATTGAAAAAGGCGCCGGACAATCGAGAGACCCCACCGCATGAGCCGAGCCGCCACCAATCTGCAAATCGATTCCGCCCGCCTCTGGGGCTCCATCCACGAGACCGCGCAATTCGGCGCGACGGCCAAAGGCGGCGTGCGGCGGCTGACACTGAGCAGCGAAGACAAGCTGGTGCGCGACTGGTTCCGCAAGGCATGCGAGGACGCCGGGCTCGAAGTGCACACCGACGCACTCGGCTCGCAATTCGGCCTGCGCAAGGGCCGCGACATGTCGAAGCCGCCTGTCGGCATCGGCTCGCATCTCGACACCCAGCCGACCGGCGGCAAGTATGACGGCATTCTGGGCACGCTCGGCGCACTTGAAGTGATCCGCACGCTGAACGATGCCGGCATCGAGACCGAAGCGCCGATCTGCGTCGTCAACTGGACCAACGAGGAAGGCTCGCGCTTCGCACCCGCGATGATGGCCTCCGCCGCCTATGTCGGCGACTTCACCACCGACGATATTTTGTCGCGCAAGGACGCCGAGGGCACGACCGTCGGCCAGGCGCTGGACAGCATCGGCTATCGCGGCGACAAGCCGGTCGGCTTCCAGAAGCTCGGCTGTTTCGTCGAGCTGCATATCGAGCAGGGCCCGATTTTGGAGGCCGAAGGCAAGACCATCGGCGTGGTCGATTCCGGCCAGGGCGTGCTGTGGTACGACGGCAAGATCTCCGGTTTCGAGAGCCATGCCGGATCGACGCCGATGCCGCTGCGGCGCGACGCGCTGGCGACGTTGTCGGAGATCGTGCTGGCGATGGAATCCATCGCGAAGAAGCACGGCCCGAACGCGGTCGGCACCATCGGCGAAGCCGTGATCGCAAATCCCTCGCGCAACGTCATTCCCGGCGAGATCGCCTTCACCATGGATTGCCGCAGCGCGGACGGCGCCATCATGGACGCGCTCGATCGCGATCTGCGCGCCGCGATTGCGGAGATCGCCGCGCGCCGCAAGGTCGAGGTCAAGATCGACCTGGTCTGGCGCAAGCCGCCGACGCATTTCGATCCCAAGCTGATCTCGGCAGTCGAGAACGCGGCAAAGACGCTCGGTTATTCCTCGCGCCGCATCACCTCCGGCGCCGGCCACGACGCCTGCAACCTCAACACGATCATGCCGGCGGCGATGGTGTTCGTGCCCTGCAAGGACGGCATCAGCCACAACGAGCTGGAGGATGCCACGCAGGGCGACTGCACTGCCGGCACCAACGTTCTCATGCATACCGTGCTGGCGATCGCCGGCGTCGCGTCCTGACCGGAGAGAGCCATGCGCGGAGTTTTCATCGACGCCAATGAAGCGCTTGCCGTGATCATGGAACGGCTGGAGAAGCCCGGGGATCCCAAGGTGCGGATCCACAGGGATCCAGATATCAAGCCCGAGCAATACCCTGAAATCCTCGACGGCGCCGAGATCGCCATCGTCGATCACACCGCACTGCCGACCGAGGTGGCGAAGAAATGTGCGGGGCTGAAGCACGTCGTGTTCCTCGGCACCGGCGCGCGCAGCTACATGAATCCGGAGGAGCTGGCAGAACTCGGCATCTCCGTGCACCTGATCAAGGGCTATGGCGACACCGCGGTCGCTGAATCCGCAATCGCGCTGATGTGGGCCTCGGCCCGCGTCATCGCGATGATGGATCGCGAGATGCGCGGCGGCAACTGGCTGCGCGAAGACGGTATGCAGCTCACCGGCAAGACGCTCGGCCTAATCGGCTTCGGCGGCATCGCCGCCGAGGTCGCGCGCATTGCGTCCGGCAGCGGCATGAAGGTGATCGCCTGGAATCGCTCTCCGAAGAGCCATCCGGGCGTGGAATTCACCGATCTCGACAGCCTGCTGGCAAGGAGCGACGTCGTGTCGCTGCACCTGCTGCTCAACGACGAGACGCGCGGCATGATCACGCGCGAGAAGATCGCAAAGATGAAGCCGGGCGTCATCTTCGTGAACACCGCCCGCGCCGCGATCGTCGACGAGCAGGCGATGATCGACGCGCTGAAATCGGGCCACATGCGCCATGCCGGCCTCGACGTCTTCAACACCGAGCCTCTGCCCGGCGATCATCCGCTGACAAAAATTCCGAACGTGACGCTGTCGGCGCATTCCGCCTTCCGCACGCCGGAGGCGAGCGAGAACCTAATTGAAGCCGCATTGGTTCATTGCCGCCGCATCGTGAATTCGTAAGGTGGGTTAGCCTTGCAGGTGCGTGAAGCGCATCTGCGAGGCGTAACCCACCTCTTTAGTTTCCGCGGAGACAGAAGTGGTGGGTTACGCCTTCGGCTAACCCACCCTACGCTCCCCGCCAAATTGTGAAAGGATAAGAGCAATAACAATGGCCGACTATCGCACCATCAAGGCAGAGCCGCTCACCAACGCCATTCGTGCCATCGTCAAGGCCGGCGGGTCTTCGGACCGCGAAGCCGAGCTCGTGGCCACCAATCTGGTCGAGGCCAACCTCAAGGGCCATGACTCCCACGGCGTCGGCATGATCCCGCGCTATGTCCAGAGCGTCACCAATGGTGGCCTCGCCGTGAACGCGCACGTCAAGATCGTGCTAGACACGGGGCCGCTCCTCACCCTCGACGGCCTCACCGGCTACGGCCAGGTGATCGGTCATGAAGCCATGGAGCTGGCAGCCGAACGCGCCAAGCGAAACGGCGTGTGCCTCGTCGGCCTCTCCAATTCGCATCACATCGGTCGCATCGGCCACTGGGCTGAGCAGTGCATCGACCACGGATTGGTCTCGATCCACTTCGTCAACGTCATTTCCCGCCCGATCGTGGCGCCCTGGGGCGGCAGCGATGCGCGCCACGGCACCAACCCGTTCTGCGTCGGCATCCCGCGCGCCGGCAAGGACCCGATCGTGCTCGACTTCGCCACCAGCCGGATCGCGCAGGGCAAAACCCGCGTCGCCCACAACAAGGGCGTCGCGCTGGAGCCAGGCACCATCATCGACAATGAAGGCAAGCCCACCACCAACCCGCGCTACACCGTGATCCCGCCGCATGGCGCGATCCTGCCGTTCGGCGAGCACAAGGGCTCGGGGCTCGCGCTCGTGTGCGAAATCCTCGGCGGCGCGCTCTCCGGCGGGCAGGTGGTCAAGGGCCCCTCCGACGGCAAGTACAACGTCCTCAACGGCATGCTCTCGATCGTCATCGATCCCGGCAAGCTCGGCACCGGCGAAAACCTCGCGCGCGAAGTCGAGAGTTTTGTTGCCTGGCAAACCGGCTCGCCGCCTGCCCCCGGCGTCGACAAGGTCAGAATCGCCGGCGAGCCCGAGCGCGAGACCAAGGAGAAGCGCCTTGCCGAAGGCATTCCGGTCGATCCGACCACCTGGCAGGAGATCATCGAGGCCGGGAAGAAGTTCGGGCTGGATCAGGCCGCGATCGAGAACATCGCTGGCTGAAAGGCGCGGGGCACGCCTCTCTTCCCTTCTCCCCTTGTTGTGGGAGAAGGTGGCGCGAAGCGCCGGATGAGGGGTTCGTGCCGCGAAAAATTTTTGAGAGGTTTAACTCCGCGGAGAGATACCCCTCACCCGTCTCGCCGCTACGCGGCGAGCCACCCTCTCCCACAAGGGAGAGGGTAGAGAGCCTCAATCCACCATATCCGCGACAGCCTTGCCGCAGGCCGTGGTGTCGGCGTTGCCGCCGAGGTCCTTGGTGCGGAGCGTGCGTTCGGCCAGCGTGCGCTCGATCGCCTCGACGATCGATTGGCCGGCTTCCTTCTCGCCGAGATGCTCGAGCATCATGGCGCCCGACCAGATCGCGCCGATCGGGTTGGCGACGCCTTGGCCGGCGATATCAGGCGCCGAGCCGTGCACCGGCTCGAACACCGAGGGGAAATCGCCCTCGGGGTTGATATTGCCTGACGGCGCGATGCCGATCGTCCCGGTGCAGGCCGGGCCGAGGTCGGAGAGGATGTCGCCGAACAAATTGGAGCCGACCACGACGTCGAACCAATCCGGATGCAGCACGAAGTTCGCGGTGAGAATGTCGATGTGGTACTTGTCCCACTTCACGCCCGGAAACTTCTTCGCCATCGCCTCCACGCGCTCGTCCCAATAGGGCATGGTGATGGAGATGCCGTTGGACTTGGTCGCCGAGGTCAAATGCTTCTTCGGCCGCGACTGCGCGAGCTCGAAGGCGAACTTCAGGATGCGGTCGACGCCGGTGCGGGTCATCACCGTCTGCTGGGTGACGAACTCGCGGTCGGTGTCGGGGAACATGCGGCCACCAACGGAGGAATATTCACCTTCGGTGTTCTCGCGCACCACCCAGAAATCGATGTCGCCGGGCTTGCGGCCCGCCAGCGGCGACGGCACGCCGGGCATCAGCCGCACCGGGCGCAAATTCACATACTGGTCGAACTCCCTGCGGAACTTGATCAGCGAGCCCCACAGCGAGACGTGGTCCGGAATCTTGGCCGGCCAGCCGACCGCACCGAAATAGATCGCATCGTGCTTGCCGATCTTCTCCTTCCAGTCATCGGGCATCATCTGGCCGTGCTTCTCGTAATAGTCCCAGGACGAGAAGTCGAAATGGTCGAAATGCAGGGAGACCCCATGCTTCTTCGCCGCGGCCTCCACGACGCGCAGGCCCTCGGGCATCACTTCCTTGCCGATGCCGTCGCCGGGAATGACCGCGATCCGGTATTGTTTCTTGCTCATCGAGAACGTCCTTGGTTGGTCCGGCAGTCGCCGCCTTTTGACCGCATTGCAATGGACCAAACGCAGCGGCAGTGCAACGCTGCACTGCAATGTTGACCATGGCGCGGCCAAGCGCCTACTGATTTCATCCTGTTCCTATCCTGCGAGTACCCTCATGGATCTGCATCTGCGCGGCAAGCGCGTCCTGATCACCGGCGCGTCCAAGGGCATTGGCGCCGCCGCCGCCGAAGCGTTTGCCGAGGAAGGCGCGCACCTCCTGCTCGCCGCCCGCAACGGCGACCAGCTCAAGGCGCTGGCCGAGCGCCTGCGTTCCGCCCACCAGATCGATGCCGCAACGAGCATCGTCGATCTTCGCAAGGCCGAGGATCTGGCGCGGCTTGCGAAGGAAGCCGCCGACATCGACGTGCTCGTGAACAATGCGGGCGACATCCCCGGCGGCTCGATCGACAAGATCGACGAAGCGACCTGGCGTCACGCCTGGGAATTGAAAGTGTTCGGCTATATCAACCTGACGCGGCAGATCTACGCGCAGATGAAGGCGAAGGGTGGCGGCGTCATCGTCAACGATATCGGCGCAGCCGGCGAAAAGTTCGACGCCAATTACATCTGCGGCAGCGCCGGCAATGCCGCGTTGATGGCCTTCACCCGCGCGCTCGGCGGAAAAAGTCTCGCCGACAACATCCGCGTGGTCGGCATCAATCCCGGCCCCGTCGGCACCGATCGCCACGTCACCCTGCTCAAGACGCGGGCCAAGCACCAGTTCGGCGACGAGAACCGCTACAAGGAATTCCAGAAGAGCCTGCCGCTCGGCCGTCCCGCGCATGCGCGCGAGATCGGCGATCTCATGGCGTTCCTGGCGTCGGACCGCGCCGGCTATACGTCGGGCGTGATCTACACGGTGGACGGCGGCATCAGCGCTGGCTGGGGCTAACTCTATCCGCATCATTGCGAGCGAAGCGAAGCAATCCAGATTGTTGCCGCGGACGGACTCTGGATTGCATCGTCGCTTCGCTCCTCGCAATGACGAACAGAATAAGCACAGGAGTAAAGTAATTGTCTCAAGACCTGATCCGTGAAACCGCCTGCGCCGTCGTCGACAAGCTGCGGTCCGGCGATGTCTCGCCGCTCGAGCTGCTCGATGTCGTGGAGAAGCGCATCAGTGAGGTCGACGGCAAGGTGAACGCGCTGCCGATCCTGTGTTTCGAGCGCGCGCGGGACAGCGCCAAGGCCCTGATGCGGAAACCCGCCGGCGCGCGGGGGCTGCTCGCGGGCCTGCCGGTGCCGATCAAGGACCTGACCGACGTTGCGGGCGTGTTGAACACGCAGGGCTCGCCGATCTTCAAGGACAATATCCCCGCCAAGTCCGACCTCATGGTCGAGAACCTCGAGGCCAACGGCGCGGTGGTCTACGCCAAATCCAACACGCCGGAATTCGGCGCCGGCGCCAACACTTTCAATGAAGTGTTCGGCGCAACCCTCAATCCCTGGGATACTTCAAAATCCGCGGCGGGCTCTTCCGGCGGCGCGGCCGTGGCGCTGGCCACCGGCATGGCCTGGCTGGCGCAAGGCTCCGACATGGGCGGCAGCTTGCGCAGCCCCGCGGCTTTCTGCGGCGTCGTCGGCATGCGCCCGAGCATCGGCCGCGTCGCACATACTCCCAAATCCGGCATCGATCGCAATCTCGGCGTGGTCGGCCCGATGGCGCGCAGCGTCGAGGATCTCGCGCTGCTGCTGGATGCGATGAGCGGCGATTACGCGGACGATCCGCTGTCACTGCCGGCGCCCACGACCTCGTTCCAGTCGGCGGCTCAGTCCGGCAAGAAGCCGAAGCGCATCGCCTATTCGCCCGATCTCGGCATCACGCCTGTCGATCCCGAGGTGAAGGCGATCACGCGCAAGGCGGCGGAACGCTTTGCCGAGGCTGGCGCCATCGTCGAGGAGGCGCATCCGGACTGGCGCGAGGCGCATGAATGCTTCCACGTTCTGCGCGCCTTCGATTTCGCGATCACCAAAGCCAATCTGCTGCGCACCAAGCGCGACCTGCTCAAGCCCGAGGTGATCTGGAACATCGAGGAAGGCCTCAAGCTGACGGTCGAGCAGCTCGAACGCGCCGAGGCCCAGCGCGTCGGCATGACGGCGCGGGCGGTCGAGTTCTTCAAGACCTATAATTTGCTGCTGACGCCGACCACGATCGTGCCGCCCTTCCCGATCGAACACCGCTATGTCGCCGAATGCGCCGGCAAAAGGTTCGACAATTACGTCGAGTGGCTCGGCATCGTCTACGCCATCACGCTCGCCTGCTGCCCCTCGCTGTCGCTGCCATGCGGCTTCACGGCGTCGGGCCTGCCGGTCGGGGTGCAGGTGGTCGGTGCACCAAGGGGCGATGCGCAGGTGCTCGCGGGCGCGAAGGTGCTGGAGGATATTTTGGGTCTGCGCGGCACCACGCCAATCGATCCGAAGGTGAGGAAGTAATTCCACTCTACACCGCGCGCTCCGTAGCACCCTCTCCCTTGTGGGAGAGGGTGGCTCGCCGCATAGCGGCGAGACCGGTGAGGGGTATCTCTCCACAAGGGACTCCCTCGCCGTCTGAATTCGACGATAGAACCCCTCATCCGGCGCTTCGCGCCACCTTCTCCCACAAGGGGAGAAGGAAGATCACCTCCCGCCCGTCGCTTCCAGGCTACGGCTGTACCGCGACATGGCGAAGCAGAACACAAAGTAGATCGCAGCGACGAAGATATAGACCTCGACCGAAAACTGTTGCCACGCAGGATCGATGATCGCCGTCTTCGCCGTCGTGAGCAGATCGAAAATGCCGATGATGAGGACGAGGCTGGTGTCCTTGAAGAAAGCGATGAAGGTGTTGACTAGCGGCGGGATGACATGGCGGATCGCCTGCGGCAGGACGATCAGCCGGTTCTTGCGCCAGTAGGACAGCCCGAGCGCATCGGCAGCCTCGTATTGCCCGCGCGGCACGGCCTGAAGGCCGCCGCGGATGACTTCGGCGAGATAGGCGCCCGCGAACAGGATGATCGCGATTTGCGCGCGGAGCAGCTTGTCGATGTTGAATCCGCTGGGCATGAACAGCGGAAACATCACGCTCGCCATGAACAATAGGCTCACCAGCGGCACGCCACGGATCAGCTCGACATAGAGCACGCTGAGCGAGCGGATCGCCGGCAGCTTCGAACGCCGGCCGAGCGCGACGAGAATGCCGAGCGGGAAGCCGAAGGCCAATCCAAACGTCGCCAGTATCAGCGTCACCGGCAGACCACCCCAGCGATCCTGCGAGACGAAGGAAAGGCCGAGCACGCCGCCCCACATCAGCACGCTGATAAGCGCGAGCGCGCCGATCCAGAGATAGATGAGTTCGCGCCGCCACAAAACGCGACGGGTCGAGAGAAAGTACAGTGCGATGAACAGTACGACCGACAGCGCCGGCCGCCACTGCTCGTCGAACGGATAGGTGCCGAACAGGATGAAGCGGTACTTTTCGGGAATGATCGCCCAGCAGGCGCCGAGGCCGCGCACCGCGCGGCAGCCGCTGGAATCGTTTGCCGGGGTCAGCCACACGGCATTGGCGATGCCCCACTGGACGAAACTGAAGATGCCCTTGGCGAGGATCGCCAGCAGCACGACGGTGAGGATGCCGTTCGGGATCGACGAGAACAGATTGGTGCGCAGCCAGCGCAACGCCGGATTCCCCATCTGCGGGCGGCGGGCGGCGCGCGGCACTTCCGGCATGTCGGTGATCGCGGTCATGCTCAGCGCTCCACCAGCGCAATGCGCGCATTGTACCAGTTCATGAAGAAGCTGATGGAAAGGCTGATGGTCAGGAACACCGCCATGATCAGCGCGATCGCCTCGATCGCCTGCCCGGTCTGGTTCAACGTGGTGTTGGCGATCGAGACCACGTCCTGGTAGCCGATCGCGACCGCCAGCGAGGAATTCTTGGTCAAATTGAGATACTGGCTCGTCATCGGCGGCACGATGACGCGCAGCGCCTGGGGCAGGATGATCTGCCGCAGCATGAAGCTGCGGCGCAGGCCAAGCGCGTTGGCGGCATCCCACTGCCCGCGCGGCACCGACTGGATGCCGCTGCGCACGATCTCGGCAATGAAGGCCGACGTGTAGGTGACGAGCGCGATCAGCAGCGCGAAATATTCTGGGGCGAGCGTCAGCCCACCGACGAAATTGAAGCCGCGCAGCTCCGGCCATTCGATCTTCCAGGACACGCGAAGCAGTACGGACACCAGCACGGGCAAAGCGATGATGAAGCTCACCGCAAAGGGCCATACCGGCCGCGGCTTGCCGTCGCGCATCTGCTGCGCGATCAGCCATCGCCGGATGAGATAGACCACGGCAAGGCCGAACACCGCCGTGCCGAGCACCCAAAGCTGGGGCGGGCCAAGCGGAATGGCCGGCAGGATCAAGCCGCGATTGGACAGGAACACGCCCTCGACCGGCCGCCATGCCGCGCGCGCGGCCGGCAGCGCCTGCATCAGCACATACCAGAACAGGAGTTGAAGCAGCAGCGGGATGTCGCGGAGCGTTTCGACATAGACGGCGGCAAGTCGTGACAGCAGCCAGTTGGCCGACAGTCGCGAGATGCCGATCAGGGTGCCCAGGATGGTCGCGAGCACGATGCCGATCACGGCGACGCGCAAGGTGTTGCCGATGCCGACGACGAAGGCCCAGAGATACGTGTCTCTCGGATTATAGGCGAGCAAGCTGTCGGCGATGGGCATGCCGGCCTCGCGTCCGAGGAAGGCAAAACCGGTCGTGATGCGGCGCGCCGAAAGGTTGGTGACGGTGTTGGACCAGAGAAAGCCGATGACCGCGAGCGCGATCCCGACCACCAGCACCTGCCAGAACAGGCCCTGCAGCTCGCGGCGTCCCCATGCGCCGAACAGGCGGCGGCGCGGTGGCGGTCTCGGCGTGTCCGATGTCACGGCACAAAAACCCTTCTCGAGAGGCAGCGATTTCCGGCGGCGCACGTCAACTGTTGCACCAATCTATATTTCGTGCAACAAATGTTTCATGGCCGAGCCCGCGAAATCCTCGCCGCTGAGCGAACTGCGCATTGCATTGCCATCGCTGCCGATGCGGCTGCAGGAAGTCGGGCGCTTCGTCGCCGCCAACGATTATGACGCCACCACCCGTTCGATGCGCGACCTCGCGGCGGAAGCAGGCGCCGATCCCGCCGCGTTCACGCGGCTCGCCAAGGCGATCGGCTATTCGGGCTGGGACGAATTGCGCGCGGCGCTGACCGAGGCGCGGCGGCCATCGCAGACCTCGCCCTTCTCCGGCCGCGCCAGAAGCCGCCGGCCCGGCCCGAATGCCGATGTCGCGCTCGTCACCGACAAGCTCGAGGCCGAGGCCGCCGGCCTTCCGCGCATTCCCGCGCAACCGATCGCGGAGGCCGCGCGCTCCCTGCATGAGGCCAAGCGGATCTGGATTGCCGGCTATCGCAGCTGCCGCAGCGTTGCCGAGCTCCTGAACTACGAGCTTCGGCTGTTCCGCCCCGAGCAGGTGCAACTCGTCGGCGTGTCCGGCCCCGACGATCTCGACCTCGGCGCCTTCCGGCCGGGCGAAGCCGTCATCGTCATCGGCTTCCTGCCGTACACCCATGCGAGCGTCCGCGTCGCGCAAGCCGCTCATCACAGCGGCGCGACGCTGATTGCCATCGCGGACAGCCTCTCGGCACCGATGGCCGAGGGCGCCGACCACGTGCTGCTGTTCGAGGCGGCCTCCTCTCCCGGCTTCTTCCCGAGTCTCACCGGCGCGATCGCGATCGCGCAGTCGCTGGCTGCCGTGACGTTCTCGCTCGGCGGCGCCGCCGCGAAGAAGCGCCTGGAGACTACCGAGGCGCGGCTCACCGCTGCCTCCATCTACGTCTCAGAGAAAGGTTGACCCATGGCCGCTCGCACCAGCCGTGTGCTGCACCGCTCACTCCGCGAGACGCCGCCCAAGGCGATCGGCGGCGAAGGCATCTATCTCTTTGCCGAGGACGGGCGGCGCATCATCGACGCCTCCGGCGGTGCGGCAGTCTCCTGCCTCGGCCATCAGCATCCACGCGTGATCGCGGCGATGGCAAAGCAGGCCTCGACGCTGGCCTACGCGCATACCGCTTTCTTCTCCTCCGAGCCCGCCGAGGCTCTCGCCGAGACGCTGGTCGGCCATGAGCCGGGCGGTCTTGCCTACGCCTATTTCGTCAGCGGCGGGTCCGAGGCGATCGAAGCGAGCATCAAGCTCGCGCGGCAATATTTCATCGAGCGCGGCGAGCCGCAGCGGCAACATTTCATCGCGCGGCGACAGAGCTACCACGGCAACACGCTGGGCGCCCTCGCCGCCGGCGGCAACGCCTGGCGGCGCGCGCCCTATGCGCCGCTGCTCTCGGCCGCCTTCAGCCACGTGACGCCGGCCTTCAACTATCACGAGAAGCGCGACGGCGAATCCGATGCGCAGTTCGTGGCGCGGCTGGCGGCGGAGCTCGAAGCGGAATTTCAGCGGCTCGGTCCCAACACGGTCGCGGCGTTCCTCGCCGAGCCGGTCGTCGGCGCCACCGCCGGCGCGGTGACGGCACCGGACGGCTACTTCAGGGCGGTGCGTGAGATCTGCGACCGGCACGGTGCACTGCTCATCCTCGACGAGGTCATGTGCGGCATGGGCCGCACCGGCACCACGCATGCCTGGGAGCAGGAAGGCGTCGCGCCGGACATCCAGGCGATCGCAAAAGGGCTCGGCGGCGGCTACCAGCCGATTGGGGCGATGCTCGCGAGCGGCAAGATCATCGACACCATCCGCGCCGGCTCGGGCGCCTTTCAGCACGGCCACACTTATCTGGCACATCCCCTCGCCTGCGCCGCCGCACTGGCGGTGCAGGAGGTGATCCGCGAGGACGGCCTGCTCGACCGCGTCAAGGAGCGCGGCAAGCAGCTCGAACAGCGCCTGACCGAGCGCTTCGGCAATCACCGCCATGTCGGCGACATCAGGGGCCGTGGCCTGTTCTGGGCGATCGAGCTGGTCGCTGATCGCGCCAGCCGCACCTCGTTCGATCCTGCGCTCAAGCTCAATCAGAAGATCAAGGCGGAGGCCTTCGCCAATGGGCTCGGCTGCTATCCCGGCGGCGGCACCGTGGATGGCGTTCGCGGCGACCACGTGTTGCTGGCGCCGCCCTATATCGCCTCCGCAGAGGAGATCGACCTGATCGTCGACAAGCTCGGCACGGCCGTCGACAACGTGTTGCGTAGTGTCAATCACTGAGGGGAGTAGCATGATGAGGAAAGTGGTTATCGCAGCGAGCGTGCTCGCTGCATCGACAATTGTCGCATCCGCCGCGACGCTCGACACGGTGAAGAGCCGCGGCACGCTGGTGTGCGGCGTCAGCGCCGGCTTTGCCGGTTTCTCCGCGCCCGACTCGCAGGGCAATTACAAAGGTCTCGACGTCGATTATTGCCGCGCGCTCGCGGCCGGCGTGCTGGGCGATGCCAGCAAGGTGCGCTACGTCTCTCTGACCGCGCAGAACCGCTTCACCGCCCTGCAGTCGGGCGAGATCGACGTGCTCTACCGCAACTCGACGCAGACCTATCTGCGCGGCGTGACGCTGGGCTTGCGGCAAGGCCCGATCAACTTCTACGACGGCCAGGGCTTTGTCGTGAAGAAGGATCTGGGCGTCAAGGACATCAAGGACCTCAAGGGCGCCACCGTCTGCGTCGCGCAGGGCACCACGCATGAGGTGACGCTCGGCGATTACGGCCGCGCCAACGGCATCGACTGGAAGCCGCTGGTGTTCGACCGCGTCGACACCATGTACCAGACATTCTTCGGCGGCCGCTGCGATGCCATGACCCAGGACGCCTCCGCACTCGCCGGCGCCGTGACCACCGCCGCGCCGAACCCGGCCGATTACGTCGTGCTGCCGCAGACCATCAGCAAGGAGCCGCTCGGGCCCTTCACCCGCAACGGCGACGAGGTCTGGAGCGACATCATCACCTGGCTGCATTACGGCCTGATCGAGGCCGAGGAGCTCGGCGTCACACAAGGCAATGTCGAGGAGATGGCGAAGTCGCAGACGCCCGCGATCCAGCGGCTGCTCGGCGCATCCGGCGATCTCGGCTCCCGGCTTGGGCTCGACAACAAATGGCTGGTCACCGCGATCAAGGCCACCGGCAATTACGGCGAGATCTACGAGCGCAATGTCGGCAAGGCGAGCCCGCTCAAGCTCGATCGCGGCCTCAACGGCCTCTGGAGCAAGGGCGGCTTGATGTACGCGGTGCCGTTCAAGTAAACCGTGATCGTGTCCCGGACGCGCTGCGGCGTGCAACGCCGCTGCGCAGAGCCGGGACCCAGCGGCCACAATGGGCCCCGGCTCTGCAGCGCAATACTGCGCATTGCGCTGCGTCCGAGGCACGAGACCCATGGATAAGCCACTTTAGATGACGACGTCCCCTCGCATCGCCCTGATCCACGCCCTCAAGCATTCCATCGCCCCGATCGAGGCGGCGTTCGCCAAGGCTTGGCCAGAGGCGCGGCTGATGAACCTTCTCGACGACAGCCTGTCGGCGGATCTGGCCCGCGACGGCGCGCTCAACGATGCCATGACCGAGCGCTTCCTCGCGCTCGGCGACTATGCGGCGGCGACCGGAGCGAACGGGATCCTGTTCACCTGCTCGGCCTTCGGCCCCTGTATCGAGGCGGTCGCGCGCGCGCATGCGCCGATGCCGGTGCTCAAGCCCAACGAAGCCATGATCGAACGGGCGGTGACGATGGGCAAGCGGATCGGCCTGCTGTCCACCTTCCCGCCGACCCTGGCCTCGATGCCGCCGGAGTTTCCGGCCTCCGTCCAAATCGTGCCGAAGCTTGCCGAGGGCGCGCTGGCGGCGCTCGACCGCGGCGACCGCGCCACCCACGACCGGCTGATCGTCGAAGCGTCAAAGGATCTGCGCGATTGCGACGTCATCGCGCTGGCGCAGTTCAGCATCGCCGCGACGGCGCCTCTGGTGACGGAAGCCACCGGCCATCCCGTCGTGACCACGCCTGAGAGCGCGGTCGACAAGCTGATGAAGCTGCTGAAAGCGAAGGCTTAGGTACCTGTCGCTTTTCGACGCCGCGCGCCCTTGATGGCAGCGGCGAGCGCGGCCTTCGTTTCGCTGACGAAATCCTCGACCAGCTCCTCGCGCGTGGCGTGCGCGGCCTCGCCGGTGAACAGGCCCTGCTCGGCCAGCATCACCACGCCGTGCAACGCCGCCCAGATCTTGAGCGCCTGACGTTCGCGCAAATAGCCGACGGCGGGCGCTTCCAGGGCTTCGATCACGAGCGAGAAGGTCTCGCGCGTGGCCTCGTGCAGCTCGCTGCCCTTGTCGGCGCATGCCACGGTGCGGGACGCGAACATCAAGCGGTAGATGCCGTTGCGCCGCAGGCCGAACTCGAGCGTCGCCTGCGCCAGCCGCGACAGCTTTGATTGCTTCGACGTCCCAGCCATGGCCTCTCGCAAGATCGCGCTGAGCTGCCTGAACGCCTCCGCCGTCACCGCTGCAAGCAGCGCCTCGCGGTCGGCGAAATGCCGGTACGGCGCCGGCTGCGACACGCCGAGCTGCTTTGCCAGCGCCTTGATGCTGATGGCCTCGGCACCGCCCTGCTCCGCCTCGCGCAAAGCGGCCTTGACCAAGGCATCGCGAAGATCGCCATGATGGTAGGTGTTCGCGGGCTTGCGGGCGAGTTGTGAGCGCATGGTGTGGCGAACCTATAAGTTTGCGCTTGACAGGGAAAGCCTGTCGCGAATGTAATAGCATATAACTTAAAGCCGGCGGCGAATGCCGCGGATAAAATTGACATGAGGAACGCGCCGCCATCGGGCCACGCGCGGATACGACCGAGGATGCCGCCATGACAGAGCGACTGAGGGTTCACGTCGATCCCGACAAATGCCAGGGCCACGCGCGCTGCAAGGCCCTCGCGCCGGAACTTTTCGAGCTGGACGAATACGGCAACGCCCACGAAGCCGGCGACGGCACGGTCCCGCCGGGGCTCGAGGACAAGGCGTGGCTTGCCAAATCCAACTGCCCGGAAATCGCGATCGATGTGATCGAGGAGTAGCGCGGCCGCCCCCGCGTCCTTCCAGCGAACACGAGCCAAGGGATTCCCTGCCATGTCCGACGCCAGTCCGCCTGCCGCCCATCCGCCCGTCACCGACTGGGTCCATGATTTCGACCATACCGATCCGCAATGGACGGAGGATCCTTTCCCGATCTGGGACGAGCTGCGCGCAGCGAGCCCGGTCGTGCACACCGAGCGTTTCCTCGGCTGCTACATGCCGACGACCTATGAAGCGGTGCGCGAGATCGCCAACGACACCGAGCATTTTTCCTCGCGCCGCATCATCGTGCGCGACGTCCGTCCCGAGATCGCGAGGAACGCCGCACCGCCGATCACCTCAGATCCGCCCGTGCACAAGCCGGCCAAGCAGCTGTTGCTGCCGCCCTTCACGCCGGACGCGATGAAGAAGCTGGAACCGCGGATGCGCGCGATCTGCAACGAGCTGATCGACGGCTTCATCGCCGATGGCAAGGTCGACGCCGCCGCACGCTACGCCAAATATATCCCGGTTCGGGCCATCGCCCACATGCTCGGCATCCCCGAGAGCGACAGCGATCTCTTCATTAACTGGATCCACATGATCCTCGAGCTCGGCATCAAGGACGAGAGCAAGCTGCTGCAGGCCGTGCAGGAGATGAGCGCCTATTTCAGCGCGCATATCGAGGCGCGCAAGGACAAGCCGACCGACGATCTCATCTCCTACCTGATGAACGCCAAGGACAAGGAGGGCAACCCGCTCGAAGACTCGCACGTTCTTGGCTCGCTGCGCCTGCTCCTGATCGCCGGCATCGACACCACCTGGAGCGCGATCGGCTCCTCGCTCTGGCACCTCGCGAAGACGCCGGGGGACCGCGAGCGACTGATCGCCGAGCCAGGACTGATCCCGACCGCAGTTGAGGAACTGCTGCGCGCCTATTCTCCGGTAACGATGGCCCGCGAGGTGGTCAAGGAGACCACGATCTCGGGCTGCCCGGTCAAGGCGGGCAACATGGTGCTGCTGTCGTTCCCGGCCGCCAACCGCGATCCAAAGATGTTTCCGGACGCTGACAAAGTCGTGATCGACCGCCGCGAAAACCGGCACGCCGCCTTCGGCCTCGGCATTCACCGGTGTGTCGGTTCCAACCTGGCACGCATGGAGATGCAGGTTGCGCTGGAGGAATGGCTGAAACGCATTCCAGATTTCCGGCTCGATCCGGCAGGCGCGGTGACCTGGTCACAGGGCACGGTGCGCGGCCCCCGCCAGTTGCCATTCTTGCTCGGAAAGGCGATGTAGGCCTTTCCAGACAAGGGAGAGGCCGGACGTGACTGAACAAGCAATCAAGCCGGCCTCCGACCACATCGATATCGCCGACGCCAAGCGGCGGATCAAGGCGATCTTCATCGGCTCCATCGGCAATCTGGTCGAGTGGTACGATTTCTACGCCTACACCGCGTTCGCACTCTATTTCGCTCCCGCCTTCTTCCCGGGCAACGACCCCGTCGTGCAGCAATTGAACGTCGCCGTCGTCTTCGCGGCGACGTTCCTGATGCGGCCCCTGGGCGGCTGGTTCTTCGGCTATCTCGCCGACCATTTCGGACGGCGCATCTCGCTCACGCTCTCGGTGGTCTTCATGTGCTTTGGTTCGCTGATCATCGCGCTGACGCCGACCTATGCCACGATCGGGTTCGCCGCGCCGGTGATCCTGGCGCTCGCACGCGTCATCGAGGGCCTGAGCCTCGGCGGCGAATATGGCGCCAGTGCCACCTATCTCAGCGAGGTCGCCGACCCCAAGCACCGCGGCTTCTATTCGAGCTTTCAATACGTCACCCTGATCGGTGGCCAGCTCACCGCGATCATCGTGCTGCTGCTCCTGCAAAAGGTCTTCCTCACCCCACAGGAGCTGAAGGACTGGGGGTGGCGTATCCCCTTCGCGATCGGTGCAGCGCTCGCGGTCTTCGCCGCGGTGATGCGGCGCGGCCTGCACGAGACGGAGGCGTTCGAGGAAGCCAAGAAGGTGGTGAAGCCGACCGGCTCGATCACAAATTTGCTGCGTTATCCGCGCGAGCTGTTGCTGGTGGTCGGCCTCACCGCCGGCGGCACCGCGGCGTTCTACACCTTCACCACCTACATGCAGACCTTCGTCAAGCTTTCGGTCGGGCTGACCGAGGACCAGACCACTTTCGTGATCTTCGGCACGTTGGTTTTCGCGACCATCCTCCAGCCGATCTACGGCGCAATCTCCGACAAGATCGGACGCAAGCCGCTCTTGATCTTCTTCGGTGTCGCCGGCACGCTCGCGACCGTGCCGCTGTTGATGACGCTGAAGGAGACCAAGTCGCCCTTCGTCGCGTTCGTCCTGATCTGCTGTGCCTGGCTGTTCGTCGCCGGTTACACCTCGATCAACGCGGTGGTGAAGGCCGAACTGTTCCCGACCAATGTCCGCGCGCTCGGCGTCGGCCTGCCCTATGCCATCACGGTGTCGGTCTTCGGTGGCACCGCGCCGGCGATCGCGCTCTATTTCAAGAGCATCGGGCACGAGGAATGGTTCTACTTCTACCTCAGCGGCATCATCTGCCTGTCCCTGGTGATCTATGCTACCATGCGCGACACCAAGCACACTTCGGCAATGCATCGGCACGAGTAGACCATGGCTGACGAGACGCCATCCGACAGCAAGCTGACGCGCACCAAGGAGAAATGGGCGCGCGAGGGCCGCTTTCTCACGGGGAAGATCACGCGGCCGGAAGACCAACGGCTGCCGCCCGGCCAGCACCTCACCAAGGACTGGCCTGTGCTCGATCTCGGAGTCGTGCCGCCGGTGTCACGCGAGCGCTGGCGGCTCGACGTCTATGGCGCGATCGAGAGCCCCGTGTTCTGGACATTCGCCGAATTCATCGCGCAGAAGCAGGCCCGGTTCACCTCCGACATCCATTGCGTCACCACCTGGTCGCGCTACGACAATGAGTGGGAAGGGCTTGCCACGCGCGAGCTGCTCGCGGCCTGCCAGCCGCGCGAGGACGCACGCTTTGTGACGCTGCATTCCCATGACGGCTACACCACCAACCTCGCGCTGGAGGACTTTGCCGCCGAGGATGCGCTGCTCGCCCATAGCTGGTCCGGCCAGCCGCTGACGGAGGAGCATGGTGGCCCGGTACGGTTGGTCGTGCCGCATCTCTATTTCTGGAAGAGCGCGAAATGGCTCCAGGCCATCGAATTCCTGACCGAGGACGCACCGGGCTTCTGGGAAGTCCGCGGCTATCATAACCGCGGCGACCCCTGGGCCGAGCAACGCTATTCCGACGATTAGAATTCAAGCAGGAACGAGGGGAAGCCCATGCCGACGGAACGCTTTCAATTCACGGGCGAAGGCGGACATCAGCTTGCGGCCGCACTGGAGTTGCCGGACGGCGAGCCCGCGGCCTACGCGCTGTTTGCGCACTGCTTCACTTGCGACAAGGACACGCTCGCCGCCAAGCGCATCTCGGTCGCGCTGGCAGCCAAGGGCATCGCGGTCCTGCGCTTCGACTTCACCGGGCTCGGTTCGAGCGAAGGCGATTTCGCCAATTCGACGTTTTCTTCCAACGTCGCCGATCTGGTCCGCGCGGCCGACCATCTGCGCAGTGCCCGCAAGGCGCCGTCGATCCTGATTGGCCACAGCCTCGGCGGCGCGGCGATCCTCGCGGCAGCCGGACGTATCCCAGAAGCCAGGGCAGTTGTGACCATCGCGGCGCCATCCGATCCGGCGCACGTGACCGGCCTCTTCAGGGAGCATCTCGACAACATCCGCGCGCAGGGCGAGGTCGAGGTCTCGCTCGCAGGACGCCCGTTCCGGATCAAGCGCGAGTTCCTCGAGGACATCGCCGAGCACGAGCTGATGAAGGACATCACAGGGCTGCACAAGGCGCTGCTGGTGATGCACTCGCCGGTCGACGACACCGTCGGCATCGACAATGCGACCAAGATCTTCGTTGCGGCCAGGCACCCCAAGAGCTTCGTCTCGCTCGACCATGCCGACCATCTGCTTGCCAAGCCCGCCGACGCCCTCTACGCAGCCGACGTGATTACGGCCTGGGCCAGCCGCTACATCGACAGCGCAAAGCCCGCGAAGGCGATGGATCTTCCCGAGGCGCCGCGTCAGGTCGTGGTGCAGGAGACGCGCAAGAGCAAGTTCAACCAGCTCGTCACGGTCGGACCACATCGTCTGGTGGCGGACGAACCCGTCGCCGCCGGCGGCGAGGATGCCGGTCCTGGGCCCTATGATTTCCTACTCGCTGGCTTAGGGGCCTGCACCTCCATGACCATGCGTCTTTATGCCGACCGCAAATCGCTGCCGCTCGACCGCGTCACCGTCAGATTGAAGCATTCCAAGATCTACGCCAAAGACTGCGCGGAGTGCGAGACACGCGAAGGCATGCTCGACCAGATCGAACGAGACATTGCGATGGATGGCGCGCTCGATGCCGAGCAGCGCAAGAAATTGATGGAGATCGCCGACAAGTGCCCGGTACACCGGACATTGACGTCGGAGATCCGCATCGTGACGAAGGCCGTGGACTAGCTCGACTGCACTAGAAGCACGATGCCATCGTCCGCAATGCCGCACTGATCTCGTTCTCGCGCCAGGCCGCAAAGCCGAGCAGCAGGCCGTGATCCCGCGGCCGGTCCAGCGCCAGGCTGGACAGCGCCCGCGTTTCAACGCCCGCGGCAGCCAGTCGCTTGACCGCCGCCCGATCGGCGCTACCGTGTTTGAGGCGAGCGACGAGCTGGATGCCGCCCGCCGGCACTTCGACCGAGAGCATCTCGCCCAGATGGCGCTCCAGTCCTGCAACGATGTGGTCGCGGCGCGCGTGATAGAGCCGGCGCATCCGGCGCAGATGCGCAAGGAAATGCCCGTCGGCAATGAACTCGGCCAGCGCTTCCTGGATGTGGCTGGATGCGATCAGCCCGATGTGCCGCTGTGCGATCTCGAAGGTGCTGACCAGCGCCGGCGGCACAACGAGATAGCCGAGCCGGATGTCCGACGTCATCACCTTCGAGAAGGTACCGACATAGAACACGCGGCCATGGGCATCGAGCCCTTGCAAGGCCGGCACCGGCCGGCTGTCATAGTGGAATTCGCCGTCGTAATCGTCCTCCACGATCCAGCTCTTGCCGGGCCTGCACACACCAAGAAATTCGGTGCGACGCGTCAGCGACATCAGCCGTCCGGTGGGATGCTGGTGCGATGGCGTCATGAAGATCAATTTCGGGGCCGCGAGACCCGGCATCCGCTGCATGCCCTGCGTGTCAAGCCTCATGCCGGTCACGCGCGCGCCGGAGGCACAGAAAGCGGCGGCCGCGCCGGGATAGCCGGGGTCCTCGACCCAGACCTCGTCGCCGGGGGAGATGAGAACAGCCGCGATCAAGGTCAGCGCGGCCTGCGCGCTCGGCAGGATCATGATCTGCTCTGGCGTGGCGCGAACGCCTCTGCTCGCGGCCAGGTAATGCGCGAGCGCCTCGCGCAGGCGCGCTCGGTTGACCGGTCCGAGCTCGCGTTTGGCCGCATGCACGGCGCTACGGCGCAGGCAGCGAGCCCAGATCTCGTTCGGAAACTCCCGCGCATCTCCAAGCCCTGGCCGCAACGGTCTGAGCGGCACCTGATAGGACATCGGCCAGTCGGTCTGCTTGAGCTGCGAGGCCCAGGGTGAAAGCCGCGGCTTGCCGGAGCGCACGCGCGCCGCAACTGCATCTGCTCCTTGACGTCGTTCGCCGCCGTCGACGGTGACCACCGGACGGCGGCCGTGCGAGGCCTTGAGGTATCCTTTCGCGGCGAGCTGCTCGAACGCATAGGTGACGGTGTTGCGGGAAACGCCGAGATCGCTCGCGAGCCGGCGGCTCGACGGCAGCGCGCGACCTTTGCCGAGGCGGCCGGTCGCGATCAAGCCACGGAGCTGACTCGTCAGTTGAGCCACCAGCCCGTCGTCGCCGGCCCGCTTCAGGTCGATCATAGACGAGATCATATCCGAAACTGGCACCTTGTTCCTTTCTGATCTGGCGCTTTTGTGGGTACCAGAGCGGATGCTATCTGTCGGGCCGGACTGGTTCAAGGATCTTGCGATGAACTCCCTGTCACCCCGCGCGGCCGTCGGCCTGTTCCTCATCGTCGTGCTGGCCTGGGGCGTGAACTGATCGGTGACGAAGCAATTGGTGCAGCTCGTCCCGCCGCTGTGGAGCTCGGCGATCCGGAGCTGGATCGCGCTGGCAGGATTGTTTGTGATCCTCGGGCTGAGCAACAATCTCGTGATTCCGGAGCGGCGCGACGTGCCGGTGGTCCTCAGCGTCGCGCTGCTGCACATGACGCTCTTCTCCATTCTGGTCGCGGCCGGCCTGCGCTTCCTGCCCGCGAGCAAGGGCATCGTGCTCGGCTACACCACGCCGCTCTGGGTCGCGATTGCGGCACCCCTGCTCGGAAAGGACACCCTGACCGCACCCAAGCTTGCCGGCGCCCTGCTCGGACTGATCGGCCTTGCCGTGATCCTGAATCCGTCATCAATCGACTGGGGCAATGCAAACGTCGTGCTCGGCGCCGGCATGGTCATCCTGGCCGCGATCTCCTGGGCTGCGAACATCATCTATATCCGCGCGCATCGCTGGATCGCCTCTCCGCTCCAGCTCCTGTTCTGACAGCTGCTCGTGGCCACGGGCGTGCTCTCGACCCTTGCGATGGTCATCGACGGGCTGCCGCACGTGGAATGGTCGTGGCGGCTGGCTATGCTGTTCCTGTACTCTGGCCTGATCGGAAGCGCGCTGGCCTATTGGGCGATGTCGATGGTCAACAAAAGCATCTCGGCGCTGACGACGTCGCTTGGCACCACGGAACACCGCTCGTCGGTATCGCCAGTGCTGCGATCCTGCTGGACGAGCCCCTCGACTTGAGCCTCGCTGTCGCCGCCGGATTGATCGTCACCGGCATCGGACTTGCGACGCTCGGCGACCGGCTGTTGCGCGGTCAGGCCACCGCGAGCGGTTGAACCCGCAGCACGCCACGCAAACCTGCGGTCGTGCCGAGCAGGATGCCGGCGAGTGCAACGAACGAGCCCAGCGCCAGTGTCGACACGCCCGTGAGCCCCTGCCCGATCGAGCAGCCGAACGCCATCACGCCGCCGATGCCCATCAGCGCGGCGCCGCTGCCCGATCGCAGCATGTGGCGCGGCGAGGAATAGCCTTCGAGCTTGAAGCGGCCTGTGGCGAGTGCGGTGATCAGGCTGCCGGCGAAGACGCCAGCGACCGTCGCAATACCGAAATTGAGCGTCAGGCCGGTCGAGAGCATGGCGTATTGCAGCGCGTCCGCGATCGGCGCGATGAAGGTGAGCGAGGTCACCGGCACCGGATTGAAGTCGTCGGCACCGAGATAGCCGGTGACAAGCCAGCCGGCGGCGACGAGCAGGCCGACGACGACGCCCGCCGCGATCTGGCCCGGTGAGCGCCGGAACATCGGATGCGCGAAGGCAAACAGGATCAGCGCGACGACGATCACGGCCGCCGCCAGCGCACGCGAGAGCACTTCACCGGGGCCAAGCGATGCCAGCAACGAAGGCAGCGAATTGACATTGACGGTGGTTTGCGAGGCCTGAACCAGCGCGATGCGAGCCGGCGCTACCAGCCCCTTGAGCGTCATCTGCGCAGCGATGGCGAGCACGATCACGACGACGAAGGAGCGGAGATTGCCGCGGCCGAGCAGCACCAGGGCGCGCGAGCCGCAGCCGTTCGACAGCACCATGCCGTAACCAAACAGCACTCCGCCGAGGAACAGCACCGGCACCGAGAACGTCTGCTGCAGGTAGATCGACTTGCTCAAATCAGCAATGCCGTTGCCGGCAAGGAACTGGCTGGCGGCGATCGCGACGGCGATCGCCAGCGCATAGGTCCGCACCAGCCGTCCGTCTCCCTCCGCAAGCCAGCCGCGCATGCTGCTCATCAGGCAGAAGCCGCTGAGCAGACCGACGGCGCCGTAGACAAGGCCGATGGCGAGGCCGGCGAAGATGACGATTGCTGCGGACGAGTCCATGATTACGGTTTCAGGACCACGCGATCCCGCGAGGAGCCGGCAACCGCGACATACGCCTCCTTGGCGCGCTCCAGCGGATAGACGGCATTCGCCTTGATCGAGAACGGCTTCAGCTGGCCGCTCGCAAAGCCCGGGCCGAGATCGCGCAGCACTGCGCCTGTCGCGGCCGACGACAGGCCGAGTGTATCGATGCCGACATAGGTGTGCTGGCCCCGGTAGAATTCGAGGATGTTGAACTGCACGATGCGGTCGATCGCGGCGATCAGGATCTGACGGCCACGCAATGCGAGCGACTTGTGCGCGGCCTGGAAATAGGGATCGCCGACCGTGTTGAAGACGACATCGACCCCCTTGCCGCCGGTCAATTCGCGCGCGCGCGTGGCAACGTCGGTCGCGGAGGCGTCGACCACCTCGATGGGGGCGTTGGTGTGGCCTTCGTAAGCTTCCGCTTTGCGCACCACGCCGATGACGCGCGCGCCCTGCCATGTCGCGATCTGCACCGCGGCCTGGCCGACCTTGCCATTGACGCCGAACACCAAAACGGTCTCCCCGCTCTTCGGCACGCCGGCGCGGCGAAAGCCTTCCATCGCGGTGACGAAGGGCACGCCGATGCCCGCTGCCTCCTCCCACGACACCGTGCTCGGCTTCTCCACCACCGCATCAGCCTCGACGACGAGATGGGTTGCGTGGGTACCGTCGCGGCGGATGCCGAGATCGCCGGAGGATCCGAACACCTCGCGGCCGACCGTGCCGGCCGGCCCGTCGGTCACCACGCCGGAATAGTCGCGGCCCGGCGTGCGCGGGAACACAGCATAGGGCATCAAGCCGGTCGCGGCCTTGACGTCGGAGGGATTGACGGCGGCGGCCTTGACCTCGATCAGGAGATCGTTCGGACCGCGCGCCAGCTTGTGATGCTCGACCACGGGCGCAACCGCGGCAGCATTCTCGGCCTTGGCATTGAGGCGCACGCAGCGCGCTTCGACGGTTTTGGTATCGGCTGGCAACATGAAAGACCCGCGATTTCTCGCGGGCCTTGTCGCCTCTGGGGCCGGTCAAGTCAATCCGTCAAGTCAATCCGTAAAGTCAAGCCTTGGGCCGCTTGTCGTAGAGCCGCTTGGCCTTGCCGAGCGAGCGCTCCAGCGTGGCGGGCGCGACCACCTGAACCCTGGAGCTAATGCCGATGGTGTTCTTGATGTGGGTCGCAATCCGGTCGGCATGGTCGAGGAGACCGCGGCCGTCCCAGCTTTCGGACCGCGCCTCCGCGATGATTGTCAGCTCGTCCATACGGCCTTCGCGGGTCAGTTCCAGGATGAAGTGGCCGCCGCACCAGTCGGTCGCGAGCAGCACCTCCTCGATCTGGGTCGGGAACAGGTTGACACCGCGCAGGATGATCATGTCGTCCGAGCGGCCCGTCACTTTCTCCATCCGCCGCATGCCCGGCCGCGCCGTGCCCGGCAACAGCCGCGTCAGGTCGCGGGTGCGATAGCGGATCACGGGAAAAGCTTCCTTGGTGAGCGAGGTGAAGACCAGTTCGCCCTTCTCACCGTCCGGCAGCACCGCACCCGTTTCAGGATCGATCACTTCGGGATAAAAATGATCCTCCCAGATGTGCAGGCCATCCTTGGTCTCGATGCATTCCTGGGCGACGCCGGGGCCGATCACCTCGGACAGACCATAGATGTCGGTCGCATCCATATCGAAGGCGTCCTCGATCTCGCCGCGCATCGCATTGGTCCAGGGCTCGGCGCCGAAGATGCCGACCTTGAGCGAGCACTGGCGCGGGTCGAGCTTCTGACGCTTGAACTCGTCGAGGATTGCCAGCATGTAGCTCGGCGTCACCGTGATGATGTCGGGCCGGAAGTCGTTGATCAGCTGCACCTGCCGCTCGGTCATGCCGCCCGAGATCGGCACCACGGTGCAGCCGAGCTTTTCGGCGCCGTAGTGCACGCCGAGGCCGCCGGTGAAGAGGCCATAGCCATAGGCATTGTGGATGATCATGCCCGTACGCCCGCCGGCGGCGCGGATCGAGCGCGCCATCACGTCCGACCAGGTGTCGATGTCTCCTTGCGTATACCCCACCACGATCGGCTTGCCGGTCGTGCCGGAGGACGCATGCACGCGCACCAGCTTTTCGCGCGGCACGGCGAACATGTTGAAGGGATAATTGTCGCGCAGATCCGTTTTCACCGTGAACGGGAATTTCGCGAGATCGGAGAGCTCGCGAAAATCGGACGGATGCACGCCGGCCCCGTCGAAGGCCTTGCGATAATGCGCGACGTTGTCATAGGCGTGCTTCAGCGACCAGGCCAGCCGCTGCTTCTGCAGCGCCATGATCTCGTCGCGCGAGGCACGCTCATGCGCGTCCATCTCGGCGCTATAGGCGCTGCCGCCTTCCTTCAGCTTCGTCGAAGCCATCCTCGTTTCCCCACATTGATTGGTTCTTTTATTTGTCTTGCGTCGGCAGCCACGTGCCGGGAATGACGCGCGAATGCCCGCGGAATTCGGCGACGACGACGTCACCGGCGGTAACTCGCACGTCATAGATGCCGGAGCGGCCGCCGCGGGTGATCTCGCGCGCCTTTGCAACGAGGCGGTCGCCGAGCCTGCCCGGCTTGATGAAGGTGATCTGCCCCTGCGCTGCGACCACGCGTTCGTTGTGCGAGTTGCAGGCAAAGGCGAAGGCGGAATCGGCGAGCGTGAAGATGAAGCCGCCATGGGCAATGCGCTGGCCATTGACCATGTCCGGCCGCACCGTCATTGCGAGCGTCGCGAAGCCGGGGCCAATCTCGACGATCTCCATGCCGAGCCCTTTGGAGGCATCGTCCTCCGTCCACATCGCCTCAGCGCAGGCGCGGGCAATATCCTCAGGCGACAGGGCGGCTTTGACGTTCACGCGCTTCTCCCGGCCAGATGTTTGCCCATGATGTTCTGCTGGTTGGCCAAAACTGTCAAATAATGCGACGCATTTGCATCGTCAGCGTCTGAAGCACCGGCTCAGACATGGTCATAATCGACCACGACCCGCTCTGACGACGGCTTGGCCTGGCAGGTCAGGACGAACCCAGCCTTCAGCTCCCAGGGCTCCAGCGAATAGTTGATGTCCATCGGCGCGTCGCCCTCGACCAGCTTGGCGCGGCAGGTCGAGCACATGCCGCCCTTGCAGGCGAAGGGTAGATCGACGCCGGCGCGCAGCGCGGCATCGAGGATCGCCTCGTCCTCCGCGACCGGCACGTCGCGGCGCTTGCCGTCGATGATCAGCGAGGCGATCGCCTTCGGCGGCGCGTCGGGCGCGACCACCTTCTTCGGCCGCGGCTTGCCGCCGAACTCGGAGACGAAGCGCTCGACGTGGATACGCTCTTCGGCGATGCCGAGCTCGCGGCAGGTCGCCTCGATATCCTCGCTCATGCCAAGGGGCCCGCAAATGTAGACGTGATCGACGCTGGCCGCAGGCACCAGCGAGCGCAGCAGCACCCTCACCTTGTCGCCGTCGAGCCGGCCGTGCAGGATCGGGATGTCCTGCTCCTCGCCGGAGATGACGTGGAAGATGGACAGGCGATCGATGAAGCGGTCCTTCAGTTCCTCGAGCGCTTCAAGGAACATGATGTTGTCGGTGGTGCGGTTGCCGTAGAACAGGAAGAAGCGGCTGTCCGGCTCACGCGCGAGCGTGCCCTTGACGATCGACAGGATCGGCGTGATGCCGGAGCCTGCGGCGAACCCGACATGGATGCGCCCGGCATCCGCTTGAGGAATCGCACCGAAGCGGCCCGTCGGCGTCATCACATCGAGTTCGTCGCCGCATTTGAGATCTTCGGCTGCCCAGTTCGAAAACGCACCGCCGTCGACCTTCTTCACGGCGATACGAATCTCGCCATCATCAGGGCCGGAACAGATCGAATAGGAGCGCCGTACCTCCTCTCCGTCCAGCGTGGTGCGGAGCGTGAGGTATTGGCCAGGCGTGAAAGCGTAATCGCCGGCGAGTTCGCCGGGGATGGTGAAGGTCATCGAGATGGCGTCGGACGCCTCGCGGCGGAGATCGTTGACGGCCAGGCGATGGAAGCGCGGTGCGGTGGCTGACATGGTCAATGACACTTGAAGTAATCGAACGGTTCGCGGCAGGACTTGCAGCGCCACAGCGCTTTGCAGGAGGTCGAGCCGAATTCAGACAGCACCTCGGTGTTTTCCGAGCCACATTGCGGGCAGGCCACCGCCTGTTCACCGAACAGTGCCCGGCGCGAGCTTGAAGCCTGCGGCGGCGCGATGCCGTAGGCGCGCAGCTTGTGGCGACCCTCCTCGCTCATCCAGTCGGTGGTCCAGGCCGGCGACAGCACGGTGCGGACTTTCGACCGGCGAAAACCGGCGCGCTCCAGCGCGACCTCGATTTCCAGCGCGATCATGTTCATCGCCGGACAGCCGGAATAGGTCGGGGTGATCGCCACCTCGACGTGATCGCCGTCGAGCGCAACCTCGCGCAGCACGCCGAGGTCGGCGATGGTCAGCACTGGAATTTCGGGATCGACCACGCTCGCCGCAGCGTCCCAGGCGCGCCGGCGCAGTTCGCTGTCACGGTCGAGCACGCTCACCATGTCAGCCCCGGAAAGGTGCGCTGCATCGATTGCAGCTCGGACAGGAGATGGCCGAGATGTTCGCTGTGCCGGCCCACGCGGCCGCCCTGCTGCATCCAGTCGTTCTGCGGCAAGACCAGCGTGGCTTCACTGGCGACATCGGAAAGCGTTTGCAACCAGCGACCACGCAACGTGCCGGGATCAATCGCGATACCGGCGTGGATCAGCGCGCGCTCGCCATCATCGACGGCAAACATCTCGCCGGTGAAGGCCCAGAGCTGGTCGATCGCGGCCTGCGCGCGGGCGTGGCTCTCATCGGTGCCGTCGCCGAGCCGGATGAGCCACTCCGAGGCGTGGCGCAAATGATAGGCGCTCTCCTTCTCAGATTTGGCGGCAATCGCGGCCAGCGTCGTGTCGCGCGAATTCATCATCGCGCGCCAGTAGAGGTCGGCGAACGCGGAATAGAAGAACTGTCGCACCAGCGTCTGGGCAAAATCGCCGTTCGGCTGCTCGACCAGCAGCAGGTTGCGATACTGCCTGACGTCGCGCAGATAAGCGAGCTTGTCCTCGTCGTTGTCCTTGCCTTCGGCCTTGGCTGCGTAGCTGTAGAGCTCGCGCGCCTGACCGATGAGATCGAGCGCGATGTTGGAGAGCGCCATGTCCTCTTCCAGCATCGGTGCGTGCCCGCACCATTCCGACAGCCGATGGCCGAGGATCAGCGCATCGTCGGCGCGGCGCAGCGCGTAGAGCACCAGCGGCGTTTCGGAGACCTCGATGTTGGCGACGGACATCACATATGCCCTACTTCTTCCGGAACCTCGTAGAACGTCGGATGCCGGTAGATCTTCGATTCCGCCGGCTCGAACATCATGCCTTTTTTGGCGGGATCGCTCGCGGTGATCGCGGTCGACGGCACGACCCAGATCGACAGGCCTTCACCGCGGCGGGTGTAGATGTCGCGGGCGGCCTGCAGAGCCATCGTCGCGTCGCTCGCATGCAGCGATCCCACATGCTTGTGCGCGAGCCCGTTGCGGCTGCGAATGAAGACTTCCCACAGCGGTGTGTTCGGCGTGGCCATATTGGTCTCCCTATTCCGCGGCTTGCGCGGTCTGGCGATGCGCACGTTTGGCCGCATAGGCGGCGGCGGCTTCGCGCACCCAGGCGCCGTCTTCGTGCGCCTTGCGGCGCGCAGCCATGCGATCGCGATTGCACGGGCCGTTGCCGGCAAGGACCTGCTTGAACTCGGTCCAGTCGATCTCGCTGTAACGCCAGTGCCCGTCGGCATCCTGAATCATGCCGGGATCGGGAATGGTGAGGCCGAGATATTGCGCCTGCGGCACGGTGGCATCGACGAACTTCTGGCGCAGCTCGTCGTTGGAGAAACGCTTGATCTTCCACTTCGTCGAAGTGTCGCTGTGCTGGCTCGTGCTATCTGGCGGGCCGAACATCATCAGCACCGGCCACCACCAGCGGTTCAGCGCATCCTGCGCCATCGCTTTCTGCTCGTCCGAGCCGCGGCACAGCGTCAGCATGATCTCGTAGCCCTGGCGCTGATGGAAGGATTCTTCCTTGCAGACGCGGATCATCGCGCGCGCATAGGGTCCATAGGAGCAGCGGCACAGAGGGATCTGGTTCATGATCGCGGCGCCGTCGACCAGCCAACCAATGGTGCCGATGTCGGCCCAGGTCAGCGTCGGATAGTTGAAGATCGAGGAATACTTGGCTTTGCCCGCGAGCATGGCGTCGACCAGCTCTTCGCGCGAGGTGCCGAGCGTCTCGGCCGCGGCGTAGAGATAGAGGCCGTGGCCGCACTCGTCCTGCACCTTGGCGAGGAGCGCGGCCTTGCGGCGCAGGGTCGGCGCGCGGGTGATCCAGTTGCCTTCGGGCAGCATGCCGACGATTTCGGAATGGGCGTGCTGGGAAATCTGGCGTGTGAGCGTCTTGCGATAGGCCGCTGGCATCCAGTCGTTCGGCTCGATGCGCTCCTCGGCATCGATGCGGGCCTGGAACTGCGCAGCTTGGCCTGCGTCCTCAAGACTGCGGTCGTTGGTCTCGGCCGTATTCAGCGCCTGGGTATACATGCGCATCCTCCCGATTTATTGGGAGGGAATATATAACAATAATTACGTCATGCAAGATATTTCTGTAACATAAAACTCAGGCCTCGAACCTCCTTTCCAGCAGCTTCCGCGCTGGCGGCAATGGTCCCTTTTCGTTGGTTCCATGTCCATCAAGCCATTGTTCGGAGGGGGCAAGCAGCGCACGATAGATTTCGCCGCACAGGTCCCGTGCGGCCCTGCCCGGCCAGTTCGTCGGCAGCAGGCTTTCGGGCAACAGCGGATCGCGCAGCACGACGCGGCGGTAGTGGTGGATCAAGAGGATGCGCGCGGTGAAGGCGTCGGCCTCGGACAGATCCGTGCCGCGGCCGATCGCGGCGCGCAGCGGCTCGAACGTCTTCATGAATTTCAGATAGGCATCCGCGGTGCGATCCAGCGGCCAACTTGCGCTGAGCAGTCGACGCCCGCTGTCGTCCTCCGCCGAGACCTCGAGACGGATCGCGCCCGAAGCTTCATCCGGGACTGGCACCCCCGACGGCGCGACCCAGACGCCCGGCAGCGGACTGCCGAAGCCGGCATTGCGCAGCGCGTCGCGCGAGGCGTCGCGGTCCTCACCATTGCCGATCAGCAGCAGCTCGAAGCGTCCGGTCCAGTCGGATGGCGGCGGATCGTAGATGTGGCGCGTCGCGGCCTCGAACGTCTGGCGCCCCTTGTCGGCCAGCCGATAGAAGCTGTTGCGGCCAACCTTCTCGCGCGTCAGCCAGCCGTCAGCGGCGAGCCGCGACATCGCGGTGCGCACCACGCCGCTGTCGATGTCGAGCCCTTGAAAGAATTCCAGCAGCGTGCCGAGCCACACTGAGCTGCCGCGCGGCACGATGGCATCGCCGAACACGGTGATGACGATGGAGCCGGTGCGCGACGGTTCACGCTTGAGCTGGTCGATGATGCGGGACAACGGATGCGCCATGCCCGAGGCATAGCGCGTTTGATGCGGGCGCGACAATGGAGGGGAGCGACGCCACTTCTCCTTCTCCCCGCTTGCGGGGAGAAGGTCGGGATGAGGGGGAGCCTCCGCCCATTCGGTGAGAGTGGGAGTCGCGGAGACTCCCCCTCACCCGGATCGCATCTCCGATGCGATCCGACCTCTCCCCGCAAGCGGGGCGAGGTGAAGAAGCGCACTACCGATGCGGATCGGGATAGGCCAGGCTACGCCAGCCGCTACGATCGAACGGCCGCCACTGGCCTTCCTTCTGCGCGAGCCGGTCGGCCACCGCATAGACCACGGCGGGATGATGGCCCATGCCGCAATGGCTGCTCTCGACCTCGATGCTCTCGGTCTGGGTGCCCGTCTTTTCCATGCAGCCCTGCCAGGCGCAGACGCCGTCGGTGCGGCTGAAGATGGCGGTGGTCGGCACCGGCGGCGGAGCGGCAAGCTCGCCGCCGAACCGCGGATCGACCTCGTCGGACTTCCGACCGCTCGCCCATTCATAGACGCGCCAGGCATTGGTCGAACGGGGATTGCCGGCGAAGGGACTGCCGAGCGTGATCACCTGGCGCACGCGGTCGGGCATCATCTTGGCGAGCTGGCGGGCATAGAGGCCGCCGAGGCTCCAGCCGACCAGGCTGATCTTGCGGCCATGGGTGTCGCTGAGCTCCTCGACCAGATCTACCATGGCATGCTGCACGCCCTCGCGCAGACCATAGTTGCGGCCCTGGCGCCAACCGCTCACCGCATAACCCTTGCTGGTCAGAAACGTCCGCAACGCACGCGTGGATGCATCCGAGGCCACGAGGCCCGGCAGCACCAGCACCGGATGCCCATCGCCGCGCGGCGCAAGGCTCAGCAGCGGCAGCGCGCCGAGGAACGCGCCGAACTCGTGGATCGCGCGCCCTTCCAGAAACATCAGTGTTCTCGACGGCGGACGCAGCGTCTGGGCAGTAGCGGTCATCAATGTTTCCCCTGAGAAGACGCCGGGCGCGATGCCGGCAAATGGGCATGAATTCCAATACGCCGGCTTCTTGATCGTTCCGCAGTGCAGCATGAATCAGCTAGGCGGCCGGTTCCCGACATTCAAGCGGGAGAGTCGCGGGGCGACAATAGGCCCGCGCGTTAATGCTAACGTCCGTGACGCAAAAGTCACAGCAATCGGAGCAGGTATTCTACGGAGTAGAGCACCAGCCCGGCGAGCCCACCGATCAGCGAACCGTTGAAGCGGATGTATTGCAGGTCGCGCCCGATGTTGATTTCGATCAGCGAAATCAACTGCGCCATGTCCCACGCCTTGACCTGGTCGGAGATGAAGATGGAGACGCCGCTTTTCTGGTCGGCGACGAAGCTGCGCAGCACCGTTACCAGCCCCTTGTTGATCTCGCCGCGCAGCTCGGCATCGCCCGCGAGCGCTTCTCCTGCGGCGACGAACATGCCGGCGAGATGATGCTGCAGCACCTGCGTCTCGCCGCTCGCGCTGCGCTCGATGAAAGAGCGCGTGTTGGCCCAGACGGTGCGGGCGAGATCGGCAAGCTCGGGCCGCGCAAGCAGATCGCGCTTCAGCCCGTCGATCCGGTCGATATAGGCCTGATCGGTGCCGAGCCGGTCGACGAAGCTCAGCACCATGCGATCGAACTCGCCGCGGAACGGATGTTTGGGATCGCTGCGCACTTCATTGAAGAAGGCGGTGGCGGACGCCACGATCTTGTTCACCAGAAACTTGTCCGCGCGATAGAGCCGCAGCAGGGTTGGCAATTCCGCGCGCACTTTCTCCCGGATCATCCCCATCGTCTCTTTCTGGTTCAGCGTCTCGTGCATCACGCGCAGGAGATCGTCGAACAGGATCTGATGGCGTCCCTCCGCCACGAAGCCGCGCAACGTGCCGGCCGCGAGCGGGGCGAGGTCGATGGCCTGGAGCTGCGAAGACATGCGGCGGATGATGAAGGTCATCAGGCCCGAGCTCTCCGTCGCCGAGACGGCTTCCGGCAACAGGCGGAGCGCGAAGCGCGCGAGATCGTCGCTGCGCTTGCGGTCGCGCAGCCAGTCGGCGACGAAGGAGCCGAAATCGATCTCCTTCAGCTTGGCCTCGACCGGACCGGCCTCGAGGAAATGCACCTGGATGAATTCGCCGAGCTTGTCGGCGATCCGGGCCTGGTTGCTCTGGATGATCGCGGTATGCGGGATCGGCAGGCCGAGCGGCCGCTTGAACAGCGCGACCACGGCATACCAGTCGGCAAGCCCGCCGATGGTCGCGGCTTCCGCGAAGGCGGCGATGAAGCCGAACACGGGATGCACCGGCAGCAGCCATTTCGCGACGATGAAGAGCAGAAGCGTCGCGGCCAAGACCAGCGTCGCCAGCGCCTTCACGCGGCGCAGCTCGGCCGCGCGTTCGGCATCGCCGGGAGTGTCGAAGGAGAAGGTGGCGGGTGCATTCATGACGGATGGGAGATTACGTCATTCCGGGGCGATGCGAAGCATCGAACTATGGTGCGCTCTTGCGCACCTGAGAAGCTCGAGATTCTCTGGTGCGCAATTGCGCACCAGAGTTCGCCCTTCGGGCGCCCCGGAATGACGGTCAGTCACAATGACGACAGCGCAGAAACAAAAGGCCCGCCGAAGCGGGCCTCAAATTTCAGTTTTCACTCAGGGCGCCGGATCAGGCGGTCTTGTTGTAGACCTTGGCAAAATTGTCCTGAGCGGACTTCGCACCGTTGGCGGCGAGCTGGCCGAAATAGTCGGCGGTCGCCTTGGCACGCGAGACGAACACTTCGCCGCGGGCGCGGAGCAGGCTCGACTGGATCTCGACGGCTTCGCTGACCGACTTGGCGGAAGCAAGCTTGTCGATGCCGGCGAAGAACGCCTGGGCGTCGTCATAGATCGCCTGCTGGATGTTGCGGCTGATCTTGCCGGCCTCAGCGACGGATTCGGTCACCGCGTTCTCGACGGCGGCGGTCACGCGCTCGGAGCCTGCGAAGGCCTCGGCAGCACGATCCTTGGCGGTGTTGGCGGTCTTCTTGACGAACTCGCGGGCGGCCTCGGGAACTTCCAGATTCTGGATGTTCTTGAAAGCGTCCTTGAAGCCCTCGAAAGCGGTGTTGGTTTCAGTGGTCATGGGGTTCTCTCCATCCTCATTGGTTTGAGCTATGGGCTCACCCCGTCCGCATTGGCCCGGGGCACGGCTTATATGGCATAGTTAATTGTGCGATGCAATATTCATATTGCACTGCGATATCACGAAACTGTGAACAGCCTTAACGGGCGGCAATCTGATGCCTCCCTGGCCAAGCGGGTTCCCTAGAGTGGTCGGACCGCGGTGGCTGGACGGCGGTCCTAGTGCTGGACGGCGCCTGGCAGCCCGTAGGCCTCCATCTGGGCCTGGACCTGCGCGATGTTGTGGCCGAGCACGACGATGTCGTGGGTCTTGCCGTTGACGTCCCGGACATGGTCGCGCAGCAGCGCTTCGGCCTTGAAACCGAGGCTCTCGAACACGGCGATCGCAGCCTGCTGGTCGACCGTCATCTGAACCGAAAGTTTCTCCAGGCCCGCGCCGAGCGCGAGCGCGAAGGTCTCCTGCGACAGCGCCCGCCCTACCCCCTTCCCGCGAACGTCGAGCGAGACGACCATGCGGATCTCGCCGACATGGGGTGACCAGGAGTGCGGATCGCGCACCAGCGTGCCGCAGCCGACGACCTTACCGTCCCTAACCGCAAGCAGGCTCGTAATCGCGCCACGCTCGATCTCCTTGACCCAGGCCGACAGCACCTTCGGTTCGCTGATATTGCGCGGCAAAAACAGCAAATCGTGGGTCGGCAGGCCTTTGCCGAAGGCGAGCACCGCGGCTTCATCCGCGGGCGACATCAGGCGAATCTCGATATCGCCGGCGTCGGTCTTGACGTGGCGCGGATACGAACGCTGCTCGCTCATGTCGATCTCTTCCCTAGCCAGGAATCCAGTTTCGGCCATAGCCGCTTGACGGCGTTGGCTCCTGCGACGAGCGAGACGTGACCGCCCTTCAGCATCACCTCTTCCTTGTCCGCAGAACCAATCTTCGCGATCAGGTGCTTGGCGGCCTCATACGGCATGATGTGATCGTGCTCGGCCACCGCATGCAGGATCGGCACCTTGATATTGTCGAGCTTCGCAGGCCGGCCGCCGACCGACATGGTGTCGTTGAACAGCTTGTTGTCCCACATCAGGTCCTTGGTGATGGCGCGGAAATACTCGCCAGCCAGCGGCAGTGTGTCGGTCGCCCAGCGGTCGAACATGCGGTACGACTTGACGAATTCGTCGTTCCAGATGTTTTCCCAGAGCTGGATCTGGCTGACCGTGCGCGAGGCCGGACGCAACATCTCGAACGAGGACAGGATCATCTCCGGCGGCACGTTGCCGACACTGTCGACGAGATGGTCGACGTCGAAATAGCGACGGTCGGAGAAGTTCGAGAACAGCTTCATCTCTCGGAAGTCGATCGGCGTGGTGAAGCAGATCAAATTCTTCATCGGCCCGTCCTTGTGGATCGCGCCGTAGAGCAGCGACAGCACGCCGCCGAAGCAATAGCCGATGACCGAGACGTCCTGCTCGCCGGAATCGGCTTGCACCCGGCGGACGCAATCCGGGATGAAGTCGAGGACATAGTCCTCCATCCGCAGGCTCTTCTCCTCCGGCCGTGGCGCGCTCCAGTCGAGCATATAGACGTCGTAACCGCGCTTGAGCAGGAATTCGATAAAGCTCTGGCCGGGCACGAGGTCGAGGATGTAGCCGCGGTTGGTGGTCGCCATCACGATCAGCACCGGCACACGGTAGATCTCGTCCGACATCGGCCGATAGTGATAGAGGCTCATCGTGCCGCGCGAATGCAGCACATCCTTAGGCGTCGATCCAAGTGACGGCCCCGAGGTCGAGAAATATTCGACGCCCTTGATGCTGCGCTGGATGGCGCGCTGCACCTCGGATTGGATGCGTTCCGGGATAGATGCGAAATCAAGTCCGGGAGCTGCATTCATGCCTGCTCTCCGCCCTCAGACGGCGGACGCTTGGTGCGTGGCGGCCGCAATGCGGAATCGGCCCCCTGAGACACGCCGGCACTTGCAGCCATCTGACTCAGCAGCGACTTGATCTCACCGATCTGGCCTTCGATAGCTTGCAGCCTTTCGGCAAGGCCTGTGACCTGCTCCCGGCTCGGCAGGTTCATGGAGACCAGATACTTCTCCATGAGTTCGCCGAGTTGCTTCTGAGCACCTGCAGCAACTCCCCCCGCACGGTTCATCGCCTGCGAAAACTCGGGTGACGACATGGCCTGGTTGGCGAAGGAGTTGAACCCCTTCTCCATCTCACCGACCATCTTTTGCCACATGGCGACCGGGTCATTGGTCTTGTCGGTCATCGGCGTCCTCCAGATGTCGAGAGCTTCGATGCCCTTCTTTTTCCGCCATACCACACCGTTGCGCCGTGCCGGTCAACCGGCAAGCAGCGGCTCGGTGCCGCGTGCGGCTTTCATTGCAACGGGAAACCGTGCGATACAGCATCAGTCAAACGCTTGAGGGAACGCCTGTGACGACCCATCAGCCGCCCCAGACCGTCCGCGCCAACAGCATCGACATCTGCTACGAGATTTTTGGCAACGACAATGCCGAGCCGCTGCTGCTGATCATGGGATTAGGCGCCCAGATGATCCATTGGGACGATGCGTTCTGCGAGCAGCTTGCCGCACGCGGCTTCCGCGTGATCCGCTTCGACAATCGCGACATCGGCAAGTCGAGCCATCTGACGGGCGGCAAGCGGTTGACGCCACTCGAGCTGCTCAAGCTACGCTTCTTCAGGATTCCCGTCGCCGCGACTTACAAGCTGATCGACATGGCGAAAGACACGGTCGGGCTGATGGACGCGCTCGGCATCAAGTCGGCGCATCTTGTCGGTGCGTCCATGGGCGGAATGATCGCGCAGGAGGTGACGCTGTCGTTCCCGCAGCGCGTGCGCTCGCTGACCTCGATCATGTCGACGACAGGCAATCCGCGCGTGCCGCCGCCGACGCGCGAGGCCGCCGCAATGCTGATGGCTCCGCCGCCGCGCAGCAAGGAAGAGTTCATCGTCCGCTACGGCCAAACCTGGAAGGTGCTGCGCGCCGGACATTTTCCGGAGGAGGAAGCGCTCGATCCTGAACGCGCCGAGCGCGTGTTCGCGCGCGGGCTCAATCCAGCCGGCGTCGGCCGCCAGCTCCGCGCCGTGCTGGCGTCCGGCAGTCGCAAGGAAAGGCTGCACGCCGTGCAGGCGCCGACGCTGGTCATTCACGGCACCGTCGACCCGCTGGTGCGGCCCGAGGGCGGCAAGGACACGGCGGCGTCAATCCCGAACGCAAAACTGTTGATGATCGAGGGCATGGGCCACGCGCTGCCGATGCGGTTCTGGCCCGAGATCATTGGCGCCATCGACAAGCACGCGCATGGCGCGGCCGCGCAGGCGGCTTAACTCTTCCTCGCCATCCAGATTACGTGGCGCGCGCCGCCGCCTCTGCCGGTGGCGCGGACGGCGACTTCATTGACGTCGAAGCCCGCGCGCTTAAGGCGCTTGGTGAAGGCGGGATTGGGTCCCGACGACCAGACGGCGAGCACGCCGCCCGGCCGCAGTGCTGTCTTCGCCGCCGCCAGCCCGCTTGCGCTGTAGAGCGCATCATTGCCTTTGCGGGTCAGCCCCTCGGGGCCGTTGTCGACGTCAAGCAGGATAGCGTCGAAGGCCGCGCTCTTGGCACGGATGACTTCGCCGACATCGGTTTCCCGGATGCTGACCCTGGCATCATCGAGGCTATCGCCGAAGACCTCCGCCATCGGTCCACGTGCCCAGGTGACCACCGCAGGCACGAGCTCGGAGACCACGATTTTCGCCTTGGCGCCAAGCACCGCCAGCGCTGCACGCAGCGTAAAGCCCATGCCGAGGCCGCCGATCAGGACGACGGGTTTTGCGACCGTCTCGATCTGCTTCGCCGCGAGCGTTGCGAGCGCGGCCTCCGAGCCCGACAGGCGGTTGTTCATCAGCTCGTTGGTGCCGAGCTTGATGGAAAACTCCTTGCCCCGCCGCATCAAGCGGAGCTCCTCGTCGGAGCCGGGGATCTTGGCGGTATCGATTTTTTCCCAAGGAATCATGAGGGACGTTTAGCATGATCGGGCGAACAATCACCCACCCGCCCAGACGTCCAGCACATACCGGTTCTTCGTCCCCATCTCCTCGATCCAGCGCGCAGCTGCGGCCGCGTCGCTGCCGCTGTTCTCGCGATGGATCGCGACCAGTGCCGCCTTCACGTCCGGCTCCATCTTGCCGCCGTCGCCGCAGACATAGATGATCGCGCCCTGCCCGATCAGCGGCCAGACCTTGTCCTTCTGCGCGGCGAGCAGGTGCTGCACATAGGTCTTCGGTCCGTCCGCGCGCGAGAACGCCGTGAAGAGTTCCGTGATGCCGCTCGCCGCCAGCGCCTTCAGCTCGTCCGCGTAGAGAAAATCCTGATCGGGATGGCGGCAGCCGAAAAACAGCATCGCGGGTCCGAGGGTGGCGCCTTTCGCCTTGCGCGCCGCCCGCTCCTGAAGGAAGCCGCGGAACGGCGCGAGGCCCGTGCCGGGGCCGATCATGATGATGGGCACCGAGGGATCGTCGGGAAGCCGGAAGCCGGCCTTGGTCTCGCGTACGGTGGCGTAGATCGCATCGCCCGCGCGACGGTTGGCGAGGTAGTTCGAGCAGATGCCCTTGTAGGTGCCGCGGCCGGAGGCGGCCGGCCCTTCGACGACGCCGACCGTGACGCTGCAGCGCGCCGGGTCGACCGACGGCGAGGACGAGATCGAGTAATAACGCGGCGCCAGCAGCGAAAGCATTTCCAGATAGACATGGAACGGCAATTCGCAGGCGGGATATTCGAGCAGCAGATCGAACACCGATTTGCGACTGGTTAGAATCTCGCTGCGGTAACGCTCGAGCGGCTCAGGCTCCTCGCCGACGAAGGCGAGCAGCTTCGGCTTGGTGACCGGGCACCGGGTGTGCTCGGCCATGATCTGGATCTGCTTGCGCGTCGCGACCTGCTGCAGCTCGACGAACTCGCTGAGCAGGCGGCCGACCGACACGGCATCCCCTACCGGCAATTGCGCACGGCGGCCCTCGGCGACCTGAAGCCTGATCTGGTCGGCGGGCAGAAAGCCGAAGCGGCGGGCGACCGAATCCACCAGGGTCGGATCGTTGCGTGGCACGACACTCAAATGATCGCCGACGCGGTAGGCGACGTTGGACGGCAGCTGCACCTCGATGTGGCGCGTCGAACGCT
This sequence comes from Bradyrhizobium sp. SBR1B, assembly GCF_014198205.1. Lineage (NCBI taxonomy): Bacteria > Pseudomonadati > Pseudomonadota > Alphaproteobacteria > Hyphomicrobiales > Nitrobacteraceae > Bradyrhizobium > Bradyrhizobium sp. SBR1B. The sequence continues at coordinate 76,283 of NZ_JACIHC010000020.1, read as the reverse complement.
CGGATGGATTGGATCCGCCCTTGTTCTGAAGCTCGTCGTTGGCGAGCACCTTCATTGCGACAGCACCGCCCTGGGCGACGATGGTGTTGACGGCTGTGACCGCTACCGGCTCGATCGCATAGAGCGGATCATCTTCGGCAGTGCGGGTGAAATTCCAGTCGATGCCGAACTCCTTCGTCGCGACCTGGGCCGCCGCCGGGAACCATTTCTGGAACTGGCCGTCGAGATCGCTGCGCGCATCGCCCTCGCCGCGCGGATAAACCGCGCGCGCACCATGCGACGACAATTGCTCGTCAATCAGGCGCGGCACCGATTGATAGGTCGCAGCCCAGTCGCTGTTGCCGCAGCCGAACACGGCGTAGCGCACGCCGGCGAAGGCATCTTTCGGCAGATCGCCGCCGAGCCATTTGACGAACTGCGTCGCGTTGTCAGGCGGCGCGCCGTTGTAGGACGCGCAGATGATCAGAACGCCGCCCTCCTGCGGCAGCTTTCCGACGTAATCGTCGAGCGGGCCGAGATGCACGGCAAAGCCGTTGATCTCGGCGAGATCAGCCATGCGCGTCGCGAGTTCCTCGGCGGTGCCGAGATTGGAGCCGTAAAGCACCAGCATCGGCGTGTTATGGCCGGGCCGGGCCGTCGGCTGGCGCGCCGCCTTCGGCGCCGAGGACATAGCCGCGATGGGCCCGCCATAGGCGCCACGCTCGCGATCGGCGCGCGGACGCACCTTGATCTTGAAGCCTTCCGGCTTCATCGTCAGAGTTTCCTTCAGATGCATCTGATAGCGCTGGTGATCGATCAGCTTGAAGCGCTGCAGGATCATGCCGAGCGCGAGCGCGGCCTCGTGCATGGCAAAGCCGCGGCCGATGCAGGCGCGCTGGCCGTTGCCGAACGGTTTCCAGGCATTGACCGGCCGCTTGGCCTCCGCCTCACGGCTGAAATTCTCGGGATCGAAGGCGTCCGGATTCGGTCCCCAGACGCTGGGATCGCGATGCAGCGCCGTCACCAGGATGGTGGTGAAGGTGCCCTTCCGGAGCTTGTACTTGCCGCCGCCGAGCGTCTCGTCCTTCAGCGGCGAGATGCCATAGGCCGGCGCCGGCGGCCACAGCCGCAGCGCCTCTTTCAGAATCTGCGTGATGTAGGTGAGCTGCGTCACCTGCTGGTAGGTCGGCTTCGCGTTGACGTCGGGGCCGAAGACACGATCGACCTCGTCATAGGCCTTCTTGAGGATGTCCGCGTGCTTGAGCAGCGCATAGAGCGTGTAGGACAACAGGCCGCTGGTGGTCTCATGGCCCGCGATCAGGAACGTGTTGATCTGGTAGCGGATGTTGACATCGTCGAGCTGCTCGCCGGTCGAACGGTCGACGCCAGTCATCATCGCGGCGAGCATGTCCTTCTTGTCGTCGATCCCCTCCGCGCTCTTGCGCCGCTCGGCGATGATCTCGTCGACCATCTTGTTCATGAAGGCGACGTCTTCGGCGAGCGTCTTGCGCCGCTTCTGCATCCAGAGCTGCTCGAACGGCAGGCCGCGGGTCATCATGATGGTTTCGAGCGAGCGCACCAGCGACTCGACGAAGGGATGGTAGTCGCGCCGGTAGAACGAATTGAAGCGATACTCGAAACCGCACAGGCCGATGGTGTCCAGCGTCAGCGCCGTCATGTCGTGGACGACGTCGATCTCGTCGTCGGCATTCAGCCGCTCCCACTTCTGGACAAGCTGCTCCGCGATATCGACCATGCTCGGGTGGTAGGACTGCATGGCGCGGTTGCCGAACGGCTGGAGCAGGATGTTGTGCGCCTTGCTCCAGTTCGGCTCGCGGGTGTCGGCCGTGAACAGGCCGTCGCCGCCAACCGCGCGCACGCGCCGCAGCGCGCCGCGCACCGTCTTGTCGAAACGCTTCTCATCAGACAGTTCATCGACGAGATCGTGGCCTGAGACGACCACGATCGGCGAGCCCATCATGTCGAGCCAGAAGATCGGACCGAGTTCCTTGGCGAGCCGCGTCAAATGCTGCACGGGGGCGGCCGAGTCCAGCGACAGCATGTTGCCGACCACAGGCTTGGTCGGCGGATGCGGGATTGGGTCCAGACGGTTGTTGGATGACATTGACGTGCGTTTCCCCCTGCCTTGCGTCATTCCGGGATGGTCCGAAGGACCAGACCCGGAATCTCGAGATCCCGGGTTCGATGCTATGCATCGCCCCGGGATGACGTCTGCGTCCTCACCCAAACCGCCTTCTACGCCATTCGATCAGCTTGGCGCTGACCTCTTCCGGCTTCTCCTGCTGCGTCCAATGGCCGCTGTCCTTCACCAGATACTTCTCGAGATCGGAAATCAGCTTGTCCATGCCATCGGCGGAGGACGGCGGCAGCACCGCGTCGTTCTCGGCCATGATCATCAGCGACGGCACCCGCACCGTATGATCGAGCCCTTCGGCACGCGTCCAGTTGCGCGACATGTTGCGGTACCAGTTGATGCCGCCGGTAAAGCCGGTCCGGGTGAAATTGTCGACGAACACCTTCTTCTCTTCCGGTGACAGGATGGGCGTGCGCGGATCGTGCTTCGCATCATAGGCAGCAATCATTTGCGGAAACGCCAGATTGACCCGCGGCGAAGCGCCGACGCCGGCAACCACCTCCTCTGCCGGCGCGTCGGGCGGGCGCGGCACCGGCTTGCGCATGAAAGCATCGAAGGTTTGCTCGACGCGACTGCCAAAGATCTTGTCGGGCTCACGCGCCGGATCCTGGAACTGCACGATGTACATCTTGTCGCCGAAGCGCGCGCGCAGGAGCTCAATCGGATCGGCCCAGGCGCGGTTGGTATGAGGCGTGTTGATGCCGACCACCCCCGCAACCCGCTCAATGTGGCGCAACGGCATCTGCCAGACAATGAAGCCACCCCAGTCGTGACCGACGAAGATTGCCTTGTCGATATTCAAATGATCGAGGAGCCCGACGAGGTCGCCGGTCAGGTGCTCGATGTCGTAAGCCTCGACCGGCTCGGGCCGGTCGGTCGCGCCATAACCGCGTTGGTCGGGCGCGATCACGCGGATGCCGGCCTCGCTCAGCGCCTTGATCTGGTGACGCCAGGAGAAGGCGAGCTCGGGCCAGCCGTGGCACAGCACCATCGGCGGCATGTCGGTGTTCGGGCCAGCTTCGTAATAGCCCATGCGGATTCCGTTCGTCTGCACGAACTTGAGCGGTGGCATTTCAATCATCGAACCATTCCTACTCAGCGGCACCCTTGATGTCGGTCGCCGGCGGCGCGTAGGCCGCCTCCAGCGCGGCGAACTCCTCCGGCAGCATGTCGCACATCACCTGCACATGCGGAATGATGTTGGCGCCGACGATGAAGCCGAAATCGAGCTGGTCGCGATAGCTCTGCACGGTGATGTTGAGCGCCTGCCCGTGCGTCGAGATCGACACCGGGAAAATGTGCAACAGCTCCGCGCCGGCAGCGTAGAGCGTCTGCCGCGGCCCCGGCACGTTGGACACCGTGATGTTCGCGGCCGGCGGCAGCACGTCCGACAGGTTCGAGCGGCTGTAGAGCAGCGCCAGGATCTGCACCATGATCGGCGCGCCGAGCATCGAGATGTTGGAGACCTGGGGCATCAGCGCGCGCAAGGGGTGCGACATCTCCTTGGACTTGCTCGATTGCGCGATGATGGCTTCGAGCCGCGCCTTGGGATCGTCGATGTTGGTCGCGATCGCGCAGATCATGCCGAACACCTGGTTGTTGGCCTCGGTGTTGCCCTCCTCGCGCAGCGAGATCGGCACCGCCGCGGTCAGCGATTTCGCCGGCAGCGTGCTGTACTCCTTCAGGTAACGCCGGACCACGCCGGAGGCGAGCGCCAACACGACGTCGTTGAGCTTGCCGCCGGCCTGCTTGGCCAGCGCCTTTGCCCGCGACAGCGGGATCGAGACGCCGGCGAAGCTTCGCTCCGAGGAGATGGTCTTGTTGAGCATGGTCGGCGGCGACACCATGCTGGCGAGACTCTCGCGCGACTTCGGATCGGCGACCTTGCCAAGCACCTCGGAGACGCTCTTGACCATGGTCGGGATATTGCCGGCAAAGCGCACCGCGCTCTCGATCTGGTACATCGCATTGTCGAACAGGATCGAGCCGATGTCGCTCTTGCCGGTGCGCGGCAATTGCAGATTCTGGGCGGCCTTGCCCGCGTCGAGTGGCTGGTTGAACAGCTGCTGATAGGAATCGAGCAGGTTGGCGGCGATGTCACGCGGCTCCTGTCCAGGCTTGGATCCCGCGGCCGGCGGATCGACCTTCCGCGGGATCGGCGAGATGTCGTAGATCATGTTGGTCAGGGCGGCACCGGCACCGCCGTCGATCGCGGCATGGTGCATCTTCGAATAGAGCCCGACCTCGTTGTCCTTCATGCCCTCGAACACGTAGAACTCCCAGAGCGGGCGAGCCCGGTTCAAGAGCTTGGCGTGCATCCAGCCGACGATGCGCTCCAGCGTGGCGCGGTCGCGCGGCTGCGGCAGGCTGGCGCGGAAGATGTGGCGGTCGATGTCGAACTGATCGTCCTCGACCCAGGAGGGATGATCGATGTCGAGCGGCGCCTTTTCCAGCCGCGCCTTGAGGATCGGCGCGATGTGCAGGCGCGACACGATCATCGCCTTGAAGTCTTCGAAGAAGTCGCCCTTGTAGTCGTCGGGCAGGCGAAAGATCGCCATGCTCCCGACATGCATCGGCATCTCCGGCGTTTCCAGATAGAGAAACGACGCGTCCAGCGACGACAGCTTCTTACCGTCAGCCATAGTTCCCTCCCGCAAGATTTGACGGGCGCCTTGGCCGGCGCTTCTCGTCAGGCCGATACTGCCTGTTCCGGCGGGGCATATGCAATGGCAAACGGCCCGGCCCGGTCAAATGGCGAGAATTCCCCTTCCGGCTGCGCCAGGCGGTCGGCCACGGCCCACAGCGCCGCAGGGTTCACCCCGAGCCCGATATGGCTCGCCAGATGCACCTCGATGTTCTCGGCACGGTCGGAGGGACGCAGCAAGCAGGTTCGCCAGTTCACGACACCGTCGGCCCGCGAATAGATCGACGTCGCCGGCACCGGAAGATCGCCGGCGATCGCCTCGCGCAATTCGGCGAAATCCTCGACCCGCTCGCCTGACAGCGCCTCGTAGAGCCGCGTGGCGTTGGTCGCCCGCACGTCATTGGCAAAAGGGCTACCGAGCGTCACGACATAGCGGACCATGTCGGGCGCCTGGAGCGCGAGATCGCGAGCATAGACGCCGCCGAGGCTCCATCCGACCAGGCTGACCTTGCGTCCGCTCGCAGCATGGATTTCGGCCAGACGGGTGCGCAGCGACTGGCGCATCCGCCCCAGCCCGCCGAGATTGCGGCCCATCCGCCAGGCATGTGCCTCATAGCCGAGCTCGGCGAGATAGCGCCGCATCGGGGCCATCGAGAGGTCGCTGGCCAGAAAGCCCGGCAGCGCCAGCACCGGATGACCGTCACCCCTGGGCGCGCGCATCAGGACTGGCGACAGCAGCAGGCTCGCATTGAATTCGAACAGGCCGCGCGCTTCTGCAAGCAGCAGGGCAAGGCCCGGCGGACGGAGCCCGCCCGGCGCCTGCCGCCCGTCCGGCCCGGACGGCATTATTTCTTCTTGTCGCTGCTGCGCGTGCCGCCGAGGCCCGCCATCGTGACGAACATGTCCTGAAACCGCTCGGCGATCTTGGGATCGAAGGTGAACCAGCTCTGGATCAGCGATTCCGGCGAGACCTTCTCGATGTTGCTGAGCACCTGCTGCTGCAGCTTGTCCATCACCGCCGTCTGCATCGGCCCCACGTCAGGCAAACCGAAGAACTGGCGGGCCTCGAGGGGGGTGCAGTCGATTTCGATATTAACTTTCATGTCCCCTCCGGATGAGATTCGAGCGGCCTGTCGGCAGTATCGCCGCGAGTTGTGGTGCGACGCAAGCGACCTGATGCAGGCGCGACATGCCCCGTCCCGCAATCGGCCGATATAGTCAACCAAAGTCGAAAGACGCGGTCCTCCATGCCAGGCGGCACGGTCAGCATTGCTGCACAGCGGTGCAACTTGGCGCGTTCCTTGCTGGAATGGCGCTTGCACCGGTCGAGAACTCTGGGCAACATGGATCAATCAGCCCTGCCGAACAATCAAAAATCATCGGCACGGTAGAGTGGAGAGGGTCAAGAATGTCAGTCGGTCGAAGTCTGTTTGCGGCGACGCTCGCCGGTACGCTTGCGTTGACGGTCGCGCCGGCGTCGAGCCAGACGCTGCGTTATGCCAACCAGGGTGACCTGAAATCCCTTGATCCCTATACGCTCAACGAAAGCACCACCCACGCCCATCTCGGTCACGTCTATCAAGGCCTCACCGCGCGCGACAAGGACCTCAAGATCATTCCGGCGCTGGCGGAAAGCTGGGAAACCCCGGAGCCGACCCGCTGGCGCTTCCATTTGCGCAAAGGCGTGAAATTCCACAACGGTGACCCCTTCACCGCCGACGACGTGGTGTTCTCCGCCGATCGCGTCCGCAAGAAAGGGTCCAATATGCAGACCCGCCTTGCGCCCGACGTCAAGGTCGTCAAGGTCGACGACTACACCGTCGACTTCGTGCTGCCATCGCCCAATCCCATCCTGCATAATTCGTGGGATGTCTGGTACATCATGGACAAGAAATGGGCCGAGGAGAACAACGTCGTCGATCCGACGCCGGTGGCGGCGACCACGCCGAGCTATGCCTCTCTCCACGAGAACGGCACCGGTCCGTTCACCATCGAAAGCCATCAGCCCGGCGTGAAGACGGTTTTCAAGGCCAACCCCAATTACTGGGGCAAGGTCGAGGGTAACCTGAAGGAGATCGTCTTCACCCCGATCGCTTCGGACGCAACCCGCGTCGCTGCGCTGCTCTCAGGCGAAGTCGACGTCATCGAGCCGGTGCCGATCCAGGACATCTCCCGCGTCGATTCCAGCCCGAACGCCCAGGTGCTGAAGGGGCCAGAGCTGCGCACCATCTTCATCGGCTTCGATCAGATGCGCGATGAGCTGCTCTACTCCAACATCAAGGGCAAGAACCCGTTCAAGGACGTCCGCGTCCGCGAGGCCTTCTACAAGGCGATCGACATCGAGCTGATCAAGAAGCGCGTGATGCGCGAGCTGTCGACGCCGTCGGCGCTGATGATCGCTCCGGAGTTGTTCGCACTGTCCAAGGAGTTCACGCGGCCGAAATTCGACCCTGATGGAGCCAAGAAGCTCCTGACCGAAGCCGGCTATCCCGATGGCTTCGAGGTCACGATGGATTGTCCGAACGACCGTTACGTCAACGATGCCGCGATCTGCCAGGCCGTCGTCGGCATGCTGGCCCGCATCGGCGTCAAGATCAACCTGCTGGCGCAGCCGAAGGCGCAGTACTTCGCCAAGGTGTTGAAGCAGGGCGGCTACCAGACCTCGTTCTACCTCCTGGGCTGGACCCCGAGCACGATGGACTCCCACAACGTGCTCTACGACATCATGGGCTGCCGCGACGATGCGAAATCCTCACGCGGCGAGGCCAATCTCGGCGGCTACTGCAACAAGGAGTTCGACGCCATCACCGACAAGGTGCTGGTCGAAACCGATACTGCCAAGCGCAACCAGCTGATCAAGCAGGCCTACGAAATCGGCAACAAGGACTGGTCCTACATCCCGCTGCACCAGCAGGCGCTGGCCTGGGGCGTGTCGAAGAAGGTCAACCTGCCGCAGCGCGCCGACAATCTGGTCATGTTCCATTGGGCGACCAAGAAGGAATAGCGCCAGTTGAACACGAGGTCCCGGCGGCGTCAGGCATCCGGGACCTTTCCTTTTCCGGCTGACAAAGACGTCGACCGCACGCACACCCAAGGATAGTGGAAGGCATGCTCGCTTTCACTCTTCGCCGCGCCGTTCAGGCCATCGGCGTCATGTTCGCCGTCGGCATAATCGCCTTCTCGATGTTCCGTTTCGCAGGCGACCCCGTCAACCAGATCGTCTCGATCGACACGTCGGCGGCCGAACGCGAAGCCGTGCGCAAGTCGCTCGGGCTGGACGATCCCGTGCCCGTGCAGTTCGTGCGTTATTTCGCCGACGCCGCGCAATTCAAGTTCGGCGTCTCCTACCAGTTCCGCCAGCCGGTCTCGACCCTGTTGATGGAACGTATGCCGGCCACGCTGGAACTTGCGATCTGCGCCACCGTGTTTGCAATGGTGTTCGGCATTCTGATGGGCGTCTATTCGGCGCTGAGGCGCGACACCATGCTCGCCAAATTATTCCAGGCGGTTTCGCTGATCGGCATCTCATTGCCGACTTTCCTGATCGGAATTCTCCTGATCTATCTGTTCGCGGTGACATTGGGCTGGTTGCCCTCGTTCGGCCGCGGCGAGGTGGTCAAGCTCGGCTGGTGGAGCACGGGTCTGCTCACGCTGTCGGGATTGAAGGCATTGATCATGCCCTCGATCACGCTCGGCCTGTTCCAGATGACCCTGATCATGCGGCTGGTGCGTGCGGAAATGCTTGAAGTGCTGCGAACCGACTATATCCGTTTCGCCCGCGCCCGCGGGCTGACTACCCGCGCCATCCATTTCGGCCACGCGCTGAAGAACACGCTCATCCCCGTCATCACCGTCGCCGGCCTTCAGTTTGGCTCGGTTATTGCATTTTCGATCATCACCGAAACCGTGTTCCAATGGCCGGGCATGGGACTCCTGTTCGTGCAGGCCGTGCAAAACGTCGATATCCCGATCATGGCCGCCTACCTGCTGATGGTCTCGCTGATCTTCGTCACCATCAATCTGGTGGTTGACATTCTCTACACCGTGGTCGATCCGCGCCTGCGCGCGACCGTCGGCCGCGCTACATAAGGCCCCTGCATGTCCGACGCCGTCGCCTCCAATTCCGACAAGCAGAGCGCGCCGCCCGCGCATGCCGGTCGCAGCTGGCTCAGCCGCGCCCTCGACAGCGACATCTTCTATTCGTTCCGCCGCTCCAAGCTGACCATGGTGGCAGCGGCCATTACCGTGCTGCTTTTCCTGCTCGCGATCTTTGCATCCGCGCTCGCGGTGCAGAACCCGTTCGATCCTGCGCAGCTCCAGTTGATGAACTCGCGCATCTCGCCGCTCTGGACCGCCGATGGCCAAAGCCCGTTCCTGCTCGGGACCGACGAGCAGGGTCGCGACGTGTTCTCCGCCATTCTCTACGGGATGCGCATCTCGCTCGCCGTCGGCGTGGCCGGTGTGATCTTCGCCGGCGCGCTCGGCATCGCACTCGGCCTGATCGCCGGCTATTTCGGCGGCGCGGTCGATGGCGTGATCATGCGGATCGCCGACGTGCAACTGACCTTTCCCGCCATTCTGATCGCGCTGCTGGTCAATGGCATCGCGAAATCCATCCTCGGCAACCGCCTGGATGCCACCAGCATGCTGGTGGTGCTGGTGATCTCGATCGGCCTGAGTTTCTGGGTCGGGTATGCAAGGACGGTGCGCGGCTCCGTGATGGTCGAGAAAAACAAGGATTACGTGGCCGCCGCGCAGCTGATCGGCCTGCCCGCGCCCAAGATCATGCTGCGGCACGTGCTGCCGAACACGATGGGCCCGATCCTGGTCATCGCCACCATCAACCTCGCGCTGGCCATCATCACCGAGGCGACGCTGTCCTTCCTCGGTGTCGGCCTGCCCGACACCATGCCCTCGCTGGGCACGCTGATCCGCATCGGCAACAATTATCTGTTCGCGGGCGAATGGTGGATCGTTGCATTCCCCGGCCTCGCCCTGGCCGGGCTGATCCTGTCGATCAACCTGCTCGGCGACTGGCTGCGCGATGCGCTCAACCCGAAGCTCCGATGAGCAAAACCTCGACAAGAGCGCCTCACTCATGACCGAGCCCATCCTCTCCGTCCGCAACCTTCAGGTGGAGTTCGCCTCCCGCCGCGGCACGCTGCGCGCCATCGACGGCGTCTCCTTCGACATCGCCAAGGGCGAAGTGCTGGGCGTTGTCGGCGAATCCGGCGCCGGCAAATCCGTCACCGGCCTCGCCGTGATCGGCCTGATCGACCCGCCGGGCCGCATCGCCGGCGGCGAGATTCATCTCGCCGGCCTGCGCATCGACAATCTGCCGCCCGAGGAGATGCGCCGCATCCGTGGCAAACGGATCGGCATGATTTTCCAGGACCCCCTCACCTCGCTCAATCCGCTCTATCGGGTCGGCGACCAGATCATCGAGACGATCCGAACCCACCTGAATCTCTCCGAGACGGCCGCCCGCCGCCGCGCCATCGACCTGCTTGCCGAGGTCGGCATTCCCGCGCCGGAAAAGCGCATCGACGGCTACCCGCACGAATTCTCCGGCGGCATGCGCCAGCGCGTCGTGATTGCGCTCGCAATCTGCGCCGAGCCCGAGCTGATCATCGCGGACGAGCCGACCACCGCGCTCGACGTTTCCGTGCAGGCGCAGATCATCTCGCTGATCAAGCGGCTCGGCCGCGACCACGGCACCGCCGTGATGCTGGTGACGCACGACATGGGCGTGATCGCGGAGACCTCCGACCGCGTCGCCGTGATGTATGCCGGCCGTGTCGCCGAGATCGGTCCGGTGCAGGATGTCGTGAAGAATCCGCTGCATCCCTATGCCAAGGGCTTGATGGGCGCGATCCCGACGCTGGCCGGCGACGACAAGCGTCTCATGCAGATTCCTGGCTCGATGCCGCGGCTGTCGGCGATCCCGCGCGGCTGCTCGTTCAACCCGCGCTGCGCGTTCGTGTTCGATCGCTGTCGTGTCGATCGACCCGAGCCGCTGCCGCGCGGTGCGCAATCGGTCGCCTGCCATCTCTATGACAGCGTGCCGGCGGAGAGCGCGGCATGAGCGCTTCCTTCGTCCAGGCTACAAATCTGCGCCGGGTGTTCGACGTCTCGAAACCCTGGCTCAACCGCGTGCTCGAAGGCGGCCATCTCGAATATCTCAAGGCGGTCGATCACGTCACCTTCGATATCAGGAAGGGCGAGACCTTTGCGCTGGTCGGCGAGTCCGGCTCGGGCAAGACCACGGTGGCGCGGATGGTCGTCGGCCTGCTGCCGCCGAGCTCCGGCGATGTCTTGATCGACGGCGTCTCGATGACCGATCCGCGGCAGGCGCCGGCGCGCCGAAAGCTGCGCCGCCGCATCCAGATGATCTTCCAGGATCCCTATGCGAGCCTGAACCCGCGCTTCCGCGTCGATGCCATCATCTCCGAGCCGATCCGCGCCTTCGACCTGATCCAGGGTGAGCGCGACATCCAGGCGCGCGTCGGCGAGCTGCTCAGCCTGGTCGGCCTGCATCCCGACGATCGGTTGAAATTTCCGCACGAATTCTCCGGCGGCCAGCGCCAGCGCATCGCGATCGCCCGGGCGCTCGCATCGGATGCCGAGTTCATCGTCTGCGACGAGCCGACTTCGGCGCTCGACGTCTCCGTGCAGGCGCAGATCCTGAACCTGATGCGCGACCTGCAGGACAAGTTCGGTCTGACCTACATGTTCATCAGCCACAACCTTGCCGTGGTCCGCCACATGGCGAGCCGCGTCGGCGTGATGTATCTCGGCCGCATCGTCGAGATCGCGGAAGGACGCGAGCTGTTCGCCCGTCCGCGTATGCCCTACACCAAGATGCTGCTGGGTGCCGTGCCCGACCTCGCCATGAGCGGCCGCCAACGCATTCCGGTGAAGGGCGAGATCCCGAACCCGATCAATCCGCCGCCCGGCTGCGCCTTCAATCCGCGCTGCCCGCTGGCGTTCGATCTCTGCCGCAAGGAGACGCCGGAACTGATTGACGGCGTCGCCTGCCACGCCGTCAACACCGCGCCGGTCCCGGCGTGACGCGCGCGTGCCATGCTGGCAGCGCATTGGCGGCGCGGCATCGCCTGTGATCAATTGCGCGCGCCGCAAATGAGGTAATCCATGGCCAGCAATGTCAATCCCGATCCCTTCACGACCCGCCCCGAGATCGAGGGCACGTTCGGGGTCGTCGCCACAACCCACTGGATCGCGACCGCCGTCGGCATGGCCATCCTGGAAAAGGGCGGCAATGCCTTCGACGCCGGCGTTGCCACCGCCTTCACGCTGCAGGTGGTCGAGCCGCATCTCAACGGCCCCGGCGGCGACGTGCCTGTCATCGTGCACGACGTGAAGCGCGGCCGCACCGAGGTGATCTGCGGCCAGGGCCCCGCCCCGGCGCGCGCCACCATCGCGCATTACAAGAGCGAAGGCCTCGACATGGTGCCCGGCACCGGCCTGCTCGCGGCCTGCGTCCCCGGCACGTTCGAATCCTGGATGATGCTGCTGCGCGACTACGGTACGATGCGCGTGCGCGACGTGCTGGAGCCCGCAATCTCCTATGCGCGCGACGGCTACCCGCTGGTGGAGCGCGCCTGCGCCACGATCCAGACCGTCGAACAATTATTCCGCAAGCATTGGCCAACGTCGGCCGCCGTCTACCTGCCGAACGGCGAGGTGCCGAAGCCCGGCACGCTCTTTACCAACAAAACGCTGGCCGCGACCTACGCACGAATTCTCAGCGAAGCCGAGAGCGGCGGCGGTGGCCGTGATGCCGAAATCGAGCGCGCGCGCAAAGCCTGGTCGCAAGGCTTCGTCGCGTCGCGGAAGCCATCGACAAATTCTGCCGGACGCAAGAGGTGATGGATGTCAGCGGTTCGCCGCATCGCGGCGTGCTCTCTGCCGACGACATGGCGCGCTGGCAACCGACGATCGAAGCGCCGCTCACCTACGACTATGGCCGCTATACCGTCTGCAAGGCCGGAGTCTGGAGCCAGGGTCCGGTGACGCTGCAACAGCTCGCGCTGCTGAAGGGCTTTGCCCTCGACGGGCTCGATCCCACCGGGCCGGAGTTCATCCATCTCCAGATCGAATGCGCAAAACTTGCCTTTGCCGATCGCGAAAAATTCTACGGCGACCCCAAGTTCAGCGAGATCCCGATCGCGACGCTGCTATCGGACGCCTATAACGACGAACGCCGCAAGCTGGTTACCGAGAAGGCTTCGCTCGATCTCCGGCCCGGCGCAATCGAGGGCTTTGGCGGCGTCGTCAAGCTGCGCCGCGCTGAAGGCCAACGCGAGGCCGTTGGCGCGCTCGGCGCCGGTGAACCAACCGTGGGGCGCTTCGGCGAGGTGCACGGCGACACCGTGCATTTCGACATCATCGACAAAGCCGGCAACATGGTATCCTCGACGCCTTCAGGGGGCTGGCTGCAATCCTCGCCTGTCATTCCCGAGCTGGGTTTCTGCCTCGGCAGCCGCGCGCAGATGTTCGATTTGGAGGAGAACCAACCGGGTTCGCTCGCGCCGGGCAAGCGGCCGCGCACGACACTGTCGCCGACCATGGCACTGCGCGACGGCGAGCCGTACCTCGCCTGGGGTTCGCCCGGCGGCGACCAGCAGGACCAGTGGATCACGCAGTTCTTCCTGCGCCATGTCCATTGCAATCTCAATCTCCAGGAGGCGATCGACGCGCCGGCTTGGCACTCCGAGCATTTCCCGATCTCGTTCTGGCCGCGTACAGCCCGCCCCGGCGTGCTCGTGGTCGAGAACCGCGTGTCCAAGGCGACGATCGAGAACCTTCGTGAGCGCGGACACATCGTGGAAGTTGGTCCCGACTGGTCCGAAGGCCGCCTCACCGCGGCCTCGCGCGTCGGCGTGCGGCGGCGCGCCGCCGCCAATCCGCGCGGCATGCAAGGTTACGCCGCGGGACGCTGAAGGCAGCACATGACCTGGTCGATCATCGCGCGAGACCCTGCTACCGGCCAGCTCGGCATCGCGGTTGCCACCCGGTTCTTCGCCGTCGGCGCGCGCGTGCCCTATATCGCGGCTGGCCTCGGCGCGATCGCGACGCAGGCCTTCGTCAACCCCTATTACGGCATCGACGGCCTCAAGCTGCTGCGGCAGGGCCTCAATGCGCACGACGTGCTGGCCGCGCTGCTCGCGACCGACGATGGCCGCGAGAGCCGTCAGATCCACATCATGGATGCGAGCGGCGAGATCGCCGCCCATACCGGGCGCGACTGCGTCGACTGGTGCGGGCACATCGCAGGCAGCGGGTTCTCCATCGCCGGCAACATGCTGGCTGGCGCCGACGTGCTCGACGAGACCGCGAAGACCTATATCGCCAACGACAGCCTGTCCTTCCCGCGCCGCCTGCTCGCCGCGATGCGAGCAGGGGAAGCTGCCGGCGGCGACAAGCGCGGCAAGCAGTCCGCCGCGCTCTTGATCCATGGCGAGGAGGAATGGCCGGCACTGGACATTCGCGCCGACGACCATCCCGATCCGATCAGTGAGCTCGAACGGCTCGAGCAGGTCAGCCACGAGCTATGGGTGCATTTTCGCACATCCATGCCGACGCGGCAGAACCCGGCCGGCAATACCGATCGCAGCGTCATCGACGCCAGCATCCAAGCAGCGCGTGCAAGGCAATCATGAGCGCGAGCCCCCTCATCGAGATCAGGGACCTCCGCATCCGTTTCCACGGCGACGACGGCCGCATCACCCACGCGGTCGACAGTGTCGACCTCAGTGTCGCCAACGGCGCGACGCTCGGCCTCGTCGGCGAATCCGGTTGCGGCAAGAGCGTGACGTCGCTGGCGATCATGGGCCTGTTGCCGAAGCAAAGTGCGGAGATATCGGGCGCGATCCGCTTCGACGGCCTCGACCTCCTGCGGACGCCGGACCAGACCCTGCGCAATCTGCGCGGCAACCGGCTCGCGATGATCTTCCAGGAGCCGATGACCTCGCTCAATCCGAGCTTCACCATCGGCGACCAGATCATCGAGACCATTTTGCGCCACCGCGGCGGCTCGCGGAAAAGCGCGCGCGAGCGGGCGATCGAGCTGCTGCGCCGCGTCCACATCCCCTCGCCCGAGCGGCGGATCGACGAATATCCGCACAAGCTCTCCGGCGGCATGCGCCAGCGCGTGATGATCGCGATGGCGCTGGCCTGCGATCCGCGCCTGCTGATCGCGGACGAGCCGACGACCGCGCTCGACGTCACCTTGCAGGCGCAAATCCTGGAGCTGATGCGGGAGTTGAAAGCGGCAAGCGGCGCCGCGATCATCCTGATCACGCACGATCTCGGCGTGGTCGCCGAGGTCTGCGACGAGGTCGCTGTGATGTATGCCGGCGAGATCGTCGAGCGCGCGCCGGTGGACGACTTGTTCTCGGCGCCGCAGCATCCCTACACCGTCGGCCTGCTCGGCTCGATCCCGCGGCTCGACCATCGCGCCGAACAGCTTGCGACGATCGAGGGCATGGTGCCGAACATGGCGCAGCCGCCGGCAGGCTGCCGCTTCGCCGCGCGCTGCCCGTTCGTGCTGGACGCCTGCACCAAGGCACCGCCGCCATTGATCGAAGTCAGCCCCGGCCACCTCTCGCGCTGCATCCGCGCGCCGCTCGAACGTCTGGTGTCGTGATGGCGCTGCTCGAGGTCACGGGCCTGGTCAAGCATTTCGTCGCCGAGCGCTCGCTGTTCGGCCGGGCGCTGGCGCACGTCAAGGCGGTCGATGGCGTCTCCTTCTCGCTCGAAGCCGGCAAGACGCTGGCGCTCGTCGGCGAATCCGGTTGCGGCAAATCCACCGTAAGCCGCCTGGTGCTGCGGCTGATCGAGCCGGACGCGGGTATGGTCCGGTTCGACGGCCGCGATCTCCTCTCGCTTGATCCCAATGCGCTGCGCGCCTTCCGCCGCGAAGCGCAGATCATCTTTCAGGACCCCTACGCCTCGCTCAATCCGCGCATGACCGTCGGGCAGATCCTGACCGAGCCGCTGGCGCTGCACGATCTCGTGCCGCCGGCAGAGCGGCGCGCGCGCGTCGCGGAAATCTTGCGGCTGGTCGGGCTGGAGCCGAGGCTGGCACGGCGCTATCCGCACGAATTCTCCGGCGGCCAGCGCCAGCGCATCGCCATCGCCCGCGCGCTCGCGGTCGAGCCGAAGCTGATCATCTGCGACGAGCCGGTCTCGGCGCTCGACGTCTCGATCCGCTCGCAGATCCTCAATCTGCTGCGCGAGCTGCAGGACCGGCTCGGCCTCGCCTACATTTTCGTCTCGCACGACCTCGCCGTGGTCAAGCACATCGCCGACCACGTCGCGGTGATGAATCTCGGCCAGATCGTCGAGACGGCGGAGGCGGATGCGCTGTTCGCCTCACCCCGACATCCCTATAGCCGAGCGCTGCTGTCCGCGATCCCGCTGCCACAGCCGAAGGCGAAGCGCGCGACCGTCCTGCTGGAGGGCGAGATCCCGAGCGCGCTCAATCCGCCCGCTGGCTGCCGCTTCCACACCCGCTGCCCGTTCGTGATCGAGCGCTGCCGCAACGAGGCGCCGGCGCTTCTAGCTGACGGCTCGGGCCACGCCACCGCCTGTCACCGCACGGCGGAGCTGCCGTCTGCCGACGCCATCCTGCCGGCAGCCGGCGGGTTTTCGCCGGCGCTTGCTAAATTGGTCGCGGCCTTCAGCCGAAAGACGGAAGGCGGGAGCCCTGCCGGGGTTGGTATACAAGGCGCCGCGCCCACAACGACGTAGCCGAAGCAATGGGGATTGTCCGATGAAGATGTTTCGCCTGGCCGCAACGGCCGCCGCTGTCCTGCTGTCGCTTGGAGCCGCGCAGGCCCAGACCACGCTGCGCATCGGCCTCGCCGAGGATCCTGATATCCTCGATCCCACGATGGCGCGCACCTATGTCGGCCGCATCGTGTTCTCCGCCTTCTGCGACAAGCTGTTCGACATCGACGAGAAGCTCAACATCGTGCCGCAGCTCGCCCTGTCGAGCGAGACCGCCGACGACGGCAAGGCGCTGGTCATCAAGCTCCGGCCGGGCGTGAAATTCCACGACGGCGAGCCATTCGACGCCGAAGCCGCAAAGTTCTCGCTGGAGCGGCATCTGACGTTCCCCGGCTCGTTCCGCAAGCCCGAGCTCGCCTCGGTCGATCATATCGAAATCGTCGATCCCCTCACGGTCAAGCTGGTGCTGAAGTCGCCGTTCTCGCCGCTGCTGGCCCAGCTCACCGACCGCGCCGGGATGATGGTGTCGCCGAAGGCGGCGAAAGAAGCCGGCGACAAGTTCGGCCTGCGTCCGGTCTGCGCCGGCCCTTATAAATTCGTCGAGCGCGTGCAGCAGGACCGCATCGTGTTCGAGAAATTCGCGGACTATTGGAACAAGGACAACGTCTTCATCGACAAGATCGTGTTCCAGCCGATCGTCGATGCCACGGTGCGGCTTGCGAACTTGAAATCCGGCGGCCTCGATTTGATCGAGCGCGTGCTCGCCACCGACCTGAAGGAAGTCCGCGCGGATTCACGGCTGAAGGTCGCGACCGCGATCGAGCTTGGCTATCAGGGCGTCACGCTCAACATCGGCAAGGACAAGGCCAAGGGGCCGCTCAGCCAGTCCGCCAAGGTGCGGCAGGCGCTCGACCTCGCGATCGACCGCGAGGCGATTAATCAGGTCGTGTTCAATGGCGAGTTTCAGGTCGGCAATCAATGGGTCAATCCTGATCATCCCTACTATCAGAAATCCCTTCCGGTCCGTCCCCGCAACGTCGAGAAGGCCAAGGCATTGCTGAAGGAGGCCGGCGTGACACCGCCGGTCAGCGTCGATTTCCTGGTGCCGAAGGGCGCGGAGACCGAGACGCCGGCGCAGGTCATCCAGTCGATGGCGGCCGAGGCCGGGTTCGACATGAAGATCCGCCTCACCGAATTCGCGACCGGGCTGAAGCAGGCGGAGTCTGGCGATTACCAGGCCTATATGCTGGCCTGGAGCGGGCGCGTCGATCCCGACGGCAACACCTTTGTATTCCTGCACAGCGGTGCGCCGCAGAATTACGGCGCGTGGAACAACCCGCAGGCCGACAAGGCACTGGAGGACGCCCGATCGGTCACCGATCCCGCCAAGCGCAAGGCCAGCTATGAGACCCTGGCCAAGCTGGTCCAGGACGAGGAGCCGCTGCTGTACCTCTACCACCGCCGCATCATCATCGCGCACACGACCAAGCTCGAAGGCTACAAGCAGATGCCCGACGGCCTCGTGCGCGTGATCGGGCTCAAGCTGAAGTGACGCCGCCAGAATGCTGAACTTCCTCGCCCGCCGCCTCGCGCAGATCGTGCCGACGCTGTTCTTCGTCTCAGTACTGATCTTCTCGCTGCAGCAATTGCTGCCGGGCGATCCCGCGCTGGTGATGGCGGGCGAAGAGCGCGACCCGGCCGTGATCGAACAGATCCGCCACCAGTACCGGCTCGATCAGCCGGTCCCGGTGCAGTACGCCTACTGGATCAAGGGCGTACTCTCTGGCGATTTCGGCGAGTCGCTGCGCAACAAGATGCCGGTGCGCGAGCTAATCGCTCAGAAGCTACCGGTGACGCTGCAGCTTGGCGCGATGGCGATCGTGATCGCGTTCCTGATCGGCATCCCCGCCGGCATCGTCGCAGCCGTGAAGAAAGGCTCGGCCTGGGATTACGGCGCGAACCTGTTTGCGCTATGGGGCATCTCCACGCCGAACTTCTGGCTCGGGATCATGCTGATCTTCCTGTTCTCGATCGAGCTCGGCTGGCTGCCGGCTTCCGGCTACGTGCCGCTCACCGAGAACTGGCGCGCGAGCCTGGCGGCCACCATCATGCCGGCTTTCGTGCTCGGCAACGCGATTGCCGCGGTCCTGATGCGGCATACCCGCAGCGCCATGCTGCAGGTGCTGGAAAGCGACTACGTCCGAACTGCCCGGGCCAAGGGACTGTTGGAGCGCTCGGTGATCCTGAAGCACGCGATGCGCAATGCGCTGACGCCCGTCATCACGCTCGGCGCACTCGAGCTCGGCACGCTATTGTCAGGCGCAGTCCTGACCGAGCAGATCTTCTCCATCCCCGGCTTCGGTAAGCTGATCGTGGACGCCGTCTTCAACCGCGACTACGCCGTCGTGCAAGGCGTCGTGCTGGTGACGGCCACGATCTACATCACGCTGAATCTCGTTGCCGACATCGCCTATATCCTCGTCAATCCGCGGCTGCGGGGCTAGCATGACCGACGCCGCGCTGCCGGGCCCTCTCACGCAAGCCGACGAGCTGGATAGCCCGGCCCACCGCGCGCGCCGGCGGCTGTTCAAGCGCAAGGCGGCGATATTCGGGCTCACCGTGCTCACGATGTTCATCGTGCTCGCCGTGCTGGCCCCGCTCATCGTGCCCTATGATCCCATCGCGACGAGCTGGAGCCTGGTGCGCAAGCCGCCCACCGCGGCGCATTGGTTCGGCACCGACGAGCTCGGCCGCGACATCTTCAGCCGGATCGTCTACGGCGCGCGCGCCTCGCTGCTTGCGGGCCTCATCTCGGTTGCGATTGCGCTCGGCATCGGCGTGCCGCTCGGCCTGCTCGCCGGCTATCGCGGCGGCTTCGTCGACGCGCTGATCAGCCGGATCACGGATGCGATGCTGGCCTGCCCGTTCCTGATCCTGGCGATCGCGCTGGCGGCGTTCCTCGGGCCGAGCCTCGGCAATGCCATGATCGCGATCGGCATCTCCGCAACCCCGATCTTCATCCGCCTGACCCGCGGCCAGGTGCTCGTCGTCAAGGCCGAGGACTATGTCGAGGCCGCGCGCGCGCTCGGCAACCCGCCGTGGCGGATCGCGCTGTCGCATATCCTGCCGAACATCCTGCCCGCGCTGCTGGTGCAGGCGACGCTCTCGATCGCCGCCGCCATCATCGCCGAAGCCGCGCTATCGTTTCTCGGCCTCGGCCAGCAGCCGCCGGCGCCGTCCTGGGGCAGCATGCTCAATGCCGCGCAACGCTTCCTGACCCAGGCGCCGTGGATGGCGATCTGGCCGGGCCTTGCGATCTTTCTCGTGGTGCTGTCGCTGAACCTGCTCGGCGACGGCCTGCGCGACGCGCTCGATCCGCGGCAGCGCTGAGGTCCGATCAGAGGAAACTCAGCTAGCACCTCCAGCGGAGGTGCGTTCCCTCCCCCCTTGTGGGGGAGGGCTAGGGAGAGGGGTAACCAGGAAAAGGTGCCGGTTGATTGCGCGCGGAGAACGGCTGCGCCACGGAGGGAATCCCCGTGTGGCCCCCCTCCCTGCCCCTCCCCCACAAGGGGGGAGGGAACGGAGAGAGCGTTGCCGTCAGAAACTCTAGATCACCACTTCCCGCAATACCCGACGGCAATCCATCTCGTATTCGAGATCGACTACCGGAGGGCGGGCGAAATACCAGGTCAGGCCGGAGCGCAGCGCGCCGCGGCGGACCAGTTCGTCGGCGAGTGCGTGGTGGAAGTCGTGCACGGAGTAGGCCTGCACCGCGGTGGTGTCGCTCCAGCCGAAGCCGAAGGCCGCCATGCGGTTTTCCATCTGCGACGTCGTCGTGAAGCGCACCTTCTCCCGCAGCCCCTCCGGGCTGAGGTCGCGATAGCGCACGGTGCGCTCGACATAGGTGCCGCTGCCCTCGCGCGCCTCAGCGCCGCCTGATATCACGAAGGACGGCGCTTTCGAGCGGGTCGGACGCGTGAACGAGAACGCGTAGAACGACGGCTCTGACGGCGGATCGATCTCGGGACAGACATTGCTGCGCGCCACCGGATTGGTGGTGCCGTCGAAGATGCTCCATTCGGACAGCGTCTTCACATAGTGCAGGTTGAACGCGCGAAAGCCCTCTTCGCTGAAGGCTGCCGGTGAACGCAGCTCGCAGGCGCAGAATGCCGTCAGCGGCCGTCCTGCCTCCTGAATGAATCTTGCCGCCAGTGCAAACCCTTCCGCGAGCGGGACCAGACGATCGAAGCGGACGCGTTCGATTTCATAGCCGTCGTCCGCGGCGACCCCCGCCGAATACTGGAACACGGACGGAATGAAGCGGTAATTGCCGGCAGAGAACTCACGAACCATGGCGAACTCCTATTCCAGTTGCATGCGAATGCCCTTGGCGCCGTTGAGCAGGCGCCTCAGGTGAAAGCCGGCCAGGGAATCGTCGGCGTGCATGCCGACCAGCGCGGCAAAGGCCGGCATGGCCGCGGCATCACCGGCCTCCATCTTGGCGAAAGCCTCCGAATACAGCGCCGTTTCCGGCGCTTCGAACTTGCCCGGTGGCAGCGGCTCGAACGCGCGCAACGGCTCGCTGCGTCCGCGCAGCATCAGCTCCCCCACGGGGCGGCCTTGAAAATTCTCCGCCGCCTCGGCGACGCTGGCGCTGACGCAAATGCGGGTGCCCAGATGCTTGTTGGCGGCCTCCAGCCGCGCCGCGATGTTGATGGAGTCCCCATACGCGGTGTAATCGAAGAAGCGGTTGCCGCCGAAATTGCCGACCAGCGCGGGACCGGCGTGAATGCCGATGCGGGTGGCACCGAAGGTCACGCCCATGGCGCTCTGGCGCGCGCGAAAGTCCTGCGCCCAGGCATCGAGCTCATGGGCGCAGGCGACCGCACGCGTGGCATAATCCGGCTGATCGCCGGGCGCGTTGAAGAGCACCTGGATCGCATCGCCGATGATCTTTGCGACCGTGCCCTCATGGGCGAAGACGATTTCGGTCATGCCGCCGACATACTCGTTAAGCAACTTGCCCAACGTCTCGGGCGGCGCGCTCTCGACCAATGAGGTGAAGCCGGTAATATCGGTGAAGATGGTGGCGACATCGCGCCACTGCACTTCGATGCCCTCGCCGTCGCCGCTGGCGGCCAGACGCTTGGCAAGCTCGGGCGAGAAATGACGCGATAGCGCGGCATGGGCGCGCTCGGCTTCCATCTGGCGCCGCCGCACCTCGCGCAGCATCTCGATATGGCGGATGGTCTTCTCGATGGTGGCTTCCAGATCGGCGAAGTCGATCGGCTTGGTCAGGAAGTCGAACGCGCCGCGGTTCATTGCGGTGCGGATATTGCTCATGTCGCCATAGGCCGAGACGATGATGGTCGACTTCTTGTCCTCGGCCTCCTGGAGTTTCGCGAGCAGCGAGAGGCCATCCATCCTGGGCATGTTGATATCGGAGACCACCATGTCGACCTGCGGGTTCTGCTCGAGCGAGGCCAGCGCCTCGATACCGTCGCGGGCGAATATGATGGCGACCTGTCCGTCGCGGATCTGCCTGCGAAACTTTTGCAGGACCAGCGCTTCGAGATCCGGCTCGTCGTCGACGAAGAGGATGGTCGCGCTCATGCGGCTTGCTCGAGCCTCGTGTCGATCTCCTGTCGCAGCAAGGCAAAGTCGATCGGCTTGGTGAGAAGCCCGACGGCGCCGCGCTCGATCGCCTTTCGCCGCGTCTCGGCGTCGCCATAGGCCGTGATCATGATGACGGGGACGTCCGGATGCGCGGCACGCACCTTCGGCAGCATGTCGAGCCCGCTCATGCCGGGCATGTTGATGTCGGACAGGATCAGGATCAGCGAGGGATCGCGAACCTCGGCGGCCCGCTTGAGCGCATCGGGCGCCGAGGAGGCGAACTCCATCTGGAAGCGGCCGGCGCGCAGCTCGCGCCGGAATTGCTGCCGGAACAGCGCCTCGACGTCGGGCTCGTCGTCGACGACCAGGATGTAAACGTTCACGACTTGCCTCCGGAAGTGCCGTCCGCCGCCATCGTGCGCGGCAGGGTGATGATGAACTCGGTGAATACACCTTGTGTGGTGTTCACGTCGATGGTGCCACCGTGCTGCTTCACGACGATGTCATGGCTCATGGAGAGGCCGAGCCCAGTGCCCTCGCCGGCCGGCTTGGTGGTGAAGAAGGGATTGAACATCTTCTCCTTCACCTCGGGCGGAATTCCCGTGCCATTGTCACGAATCCGGATCTCGACCCTGCCACCAAGGTCTTTTGTTGCTGCGCTCAAACTCGGCTCGAAGGTCTCACCCGCGCTCTCCTTGCGCTTGGCCGTGGCATAGAAGCCGTTCGAGATCAGGTTGAGCAAGACGCGCGTGATCTCCTGCGGATAGATGTCGACCATACCGGCAGCGGGATCGAACGTGCGCTGGAGCGTAACGTTGAAGGACGGCCGTTCGGCGCGCGCGCCATGATAGGCGAGATTGAGGCTCTCCTCGACGATCGCATTGATGTCGACGGCCCGATGCTCGCCGGAACCCTCGCGCGAATGCAGCAGCATGTTCCTGACGATGGAATCGGCGCGCTTGCCGTGCTGCACCACCTTCTCGAGATTGCTCCTCAGCATGCGGGTCAGCTCGTCGACCTCCTCCCTGGTCTTGCCGTCGAGCGCAGCCGATTGCAGCGCCTCGTTGAGCTCATCGATCAGCTCCGTCGAGAGAGCGGAGAAATTGTTGACGAAGTTGAGCGGGTTCTTGATCTCGTGGGCGATGCCGGCGGTGAGCTGGCCGAGCGAGGCAAGCTTCTCGGTCTGGATCAGGCGATCCTGGGCGGCGCGCAGCTCGCTCAGGGATTGGGACAGTGCCTCGGTGCGCTCACGCAACTCTCGAAGCAGCCGCGTGTTCTCGATGGCGATGACCGCTTGCCTGGTGAAGTTTTCGACCAGCGCGATCTGCTTGTCCGTGAAGAGCCGTACCTCCTTTCGAAAGATCGTAATCGCGCCGATCAATTGATCTTCCTTAAGCATGGGAACGACCATGAGCGTGCGGGCTCCGGCAACCTCCACCATCGGAATGACATTGGGAACGCGAGCCAGGTAAGCCGGGCTCTCCCTAAGATCGGGAACCTGCGAAGACTTGCGTGTCTTGACGACAGTTTCAAGCGAGGTGCCGGGATAAGGACGCATCGGTGTGCGTCGCCTGAAATCAGAGAACTCGGATGGAAGGTTGTAGTCCGCAGCCAGATTGAACTCTTCGCCGTCCCAAAAATTCATCGTTCCAAAGGATGCGCCGCACACGCGCGTGGCATTCTCCAGCATTTTGCGAAACACCGGCTCCAGCTCGCCCGGCGAGGAGCTGATCACTTCCAACACTTCGGACGTTGCGGTCTGCTGTTCCAGCGATTCCCGCAGTTCCGCAGTGCGCTGCTCGACCTTGTTTTCGAGGTCGGCATAGGATTCCTGCAAGCGCGCGCCCATGTCGTTGAACTGGTCGGCGAGCCCTTCGAGCTCGTCGCCCGTCCGGATCGAGATGCGCTGGGAGAAGTCGCCACCGCCGATCCGTTCCGCACCGCTGCGCAGGGCCTGGATCGGCCCGACCATGCGGCGCGCAAGGAATACCCCCGCAAGCACCGCGAAGATCGACGCCCCGAGCAGCACGATCGCAAGCCGCTGCAGCGAGGCGTAGAGCGACGCATAGGCCTCCTCGACCGGCAGCTCGACGAACATGGTCCAGTGCAACGGCTCGATTGGTGCCGATGCGGTCAGGACCTTCTGGCCCTGGATGTTGCGCGCTTCCTCGAGCGCGTCCGGCATGGTGCCGCCGGCCGCCTGCGCGGCGCGCACCTGTGCGAGGCCGGACATGTCGGTGTTGCGCAGCACGAGACTGATATCGGGGTGCGCGATCAGGCGCCCTTCCGGGCCGACGACATAGGCATGCCCGTGCTGGCCGACCTTGATCTGCGAGACCACGTCCCAGATCAGCTTGAGATTGACCTCGGCAATACTGACACCTGCATCCCTGCGCGCGCCGGCCAGCGCCAGCGTCATGTAGGGCTCAGACTCCCGGCGGAAATAGACCGGACCGTAATAGACCTTGTGCGCTACCGCCTCGGTGAACTTCGGATCATTGGACAGGTCGATCCCGCTCTCGATCGCATCCATCGCCAGCCGCGAGACCCGCAACCGTTCCTTGCCGGTCGAATCCACCTGGGCAAGCTCGGTGATCCCGGGCACCTGGCGCAGCAGCCGCAGCGCGTCGAACCGGCGCTGCTCGGTCGAGCCCGCCGACCACGGCAGTTGCGTCGTCCATCCGAGCTGGTTCTCGATTTCCTTGACGAATTGGCCGATCTTGGCTGCGGCCGCCTCGGCCTGCTCATGCTGGACCCGGATCAGCGAAGCCTTGTGCTCGCGATAATAGAAGAAGACCTCGAACAGGCCGTTGGCCAGCAGCGCGATGGCGACGACAGCCACGAACAGCGCGACATATTTGGTGAACAGCCGGGTCCTGATCCCCCGCCCCGCACCCGCGCCGGCAGCGACGCCATCCGAGGCCGCGCTCGGCAGCGTCCTGGCTTGCGGGGTGTCGGGATGGAGAGAAAGGCTCATCACCCGGAACCTAGCAAGAAGACGGGACCTTGTCTTTCGCAAGCGCGGGATAAGGCCCCATCCAGTGAGCCCGGCGCCCGGACGCAACAAAAAGGGCGGCAGCGGACCCGCCGCTGCCGCCCTCGTTCGCTTGCTAGCTTGCGGCGTCAGGTCGGCCGCAGGGCCTTGGAGCCAAGGTCGAGCTCATTGACCTGCTTGTTCCGCTCGGAATCGGCGGCCGCGCGATGGTCGGTTGCCAGCACCACATAGACCGCGGGCAGCACGAACAGCGTGAACAGCGTGCCGATCGACATGCCGGCCACGACGACCAGGCCGATCGAGAAGCGGCTGGCCGCGCCCGCGCCGGTCGCAGTCAGGAGCGGGATCAGTCCGGTCACCATCGCGGCCGTCGTCATCAGGATCGGCCGCAGGCGGATGCGGGCCGACATTTCGATGGCCGAGCGGCGGTCGAGCCGCTCGTTGACCTGGAGCTCGTTGGCGAACTCCACCATCAGGATGCCGTGCTTGGTGATCAGGCCGACCAAGGTGAGCAGACCGACCTGGGTGTAGATGTTCATGGTCGCCACGCCGAAGAACAGCGGAATCAGCGCACCGACGATCGCCATCGGCACCGAGATCATGATCACCAACGGGTCACGCAAGCTCTCGAACTGCGCGGCCAGCACCAGGAAGATGATGATGAGCGCGAAGCCGAAGGTGATCGCAAGCTGATTGCCTTCCTGCACGTACTGCCTGGAGTCCGCGAGATAGTCGTGGCTGAAGCCTTGCGGCAGCTTCTTGGCCTCGCTTTCGAGGAAGTCGACCGCCGCACCGACGGTCACGCCGGGCATCGGCACGGCCGAGAACGTCGCCGAATTGAGCTGATTGTAGTGCGTCAGCGAGTTTGGATCGGTCTTGGTCTCGATCGACACCACCGTCGACAGCGGAAGCTGCTGGCCGGTGTTGGTCGTCACATAGAAGCCACCGAGCGATTCCGGCGACAGCCGCTTGGCGCGCGGAACCTGCGGGATCACCTGGTAGGACCGGCCCTCCAGATTGAAGCGATTGACGTAGTTGCCACCCAGCAGGACCGCGAGCGTGGCGCCGAGGTTCTGCATATTGACGCCGAGATCCTGCGCCTTGGTGCGGTCGATCGTGACCTTCACGTTCGGCTGGTTGTAGGCAAGATCGCTGTCGGAGACGATGAACATGCCGCTCTTGCGCGCAGCGTCCTTCAGCTTCTCCATCTGCTCATAGACCGTCTGGAACCCGGCGGTGGAATTGATCACCATCTGCACCGGAAGACCGCCCGGCCCGCCCGGCAGCGGCGGCAGGTTGAATGCGAAGGCCTGCACGCCCTCGATCTTGGAGAGCTCGGCCTGCACCAGCGGCTTCAACTGGATCGACGAGCGCTTGCGCTCCTCCCAGGGCTTGAGCAGCATGCCGGCGATGCCGCCCTGCGGGCCGTTGATGCCGTTCAGCACGAAACGCAGATCGGTCTCGGGGAATTTCGAAAATTCGTGGTCGAGCTTGTCGCCGTAGAAATCGACATAGTCGATGTTGGCGTATTTCGGCGCTTTGGTCACCGCGAACACGATGCCCTGGTCTTCCTCAGGCGCCAGCTCCTTCGACGTGTGCATGTAGAGGAAGCCGACGAGTCCGAGGATCGTCACCGCGAACAGGCCCGTGATCGCCTTGTAGTCGAGCGAGCGGTCGAGCCTGCGGCCGTACCAGCGCGTCAGCGCACCGAACACCTTGTTGACGGCCTTGGCGAAGCGGCCCTCTTCGGTGTTCTTCAGCAGCACCGAGCACATCATCGGCGACAATGTCAGCGCGATCACGCCCGACACGATCACCGAGCCCGCCAGCGTGAAGGCGAATTCGCGGAACAGCGATCCGGTGAGGCCGCCAAGGAAGCCGATCGGCGCGTACACCGCGGCGAGCGTGATGGTCATCGAGATGACCGGGCCGACGATTTCACGCGCGCCTTGCAGCGAGGCCTGGACCGGCGTCTTGCCCTCCTCCAGATGGCGATGGATGTTCTCCACCACGACGATAGCGTCGTCGACCACGAGGCCGATCGCCAGCACCATCGCGAGCAGCGTCAGAAGGTTGAAGCTGAATCCCAGCGCCAGCATCAGGGTGCAGACGCCGATCATCGACAAGGGAATCGTGACGACGGGAATGATGACCGACCGCAGCGACGCCAGGAACAGGAAGATCACCACGATCACGATGATCACGGCTTCGCCGAGCGTCTTCTCCACCTCGTCGATCGAGGATTGGATGAACTTGGTCGAGTCGTAGGCGACCTTCATCTTCATCGATGGCGGCAGATTGCGCTCGAGCTCGGGGAACAGCGCGCGCACGCCCTTGACCAGCGTCAGCGGGTTGCCCTGCGGGGTTGCCTGCACGCCGATGAAGATCGCGTGCTCGCCGTTGAAGGCGACGCTTGCATCCGTGCTTTGGGCGGCAAGCTCGACGGTGCCGATGTCCTCCATCCGCACGAAGCCGCCGTCCTTGGCCTTGACGATCATCTTCTTGAACTGGTTGACGTCGGTCAGGCCCGTGTTCGTCGAGACGTTCGAGACGATGAGATAGCCCTTGGTCTGGCCCGCCGCGGACTGAAAGTTGTTGGCGGTGATCGCCGCAGCGACGTCAGCCGGCGACACGTTGCGGCCGGCCATCTTCTCGGGATCGAGCCACAGCCGCATCGCGAAGGTCTGGCCGCCGAGAATGTCGGCGGAAGCCACGCCGTCGACGGTCGACAGCACCGGCTGCACCACGCGCGTCAGATAATCCGAGATCGCCGAGCCCGAGAGCTCCTCGGACGAGAAGCCGAGATACATCACGGCCGTAGTCTGGCCCGTGGTCTTGGTGACGATCGGGTCGTTGGATTCCTTCGGGATCAGGTATTTGACCGAATTCGTCTTCGCCAGCACCTCGGTGAGAGCCTGGTTCGGATCGAAGTTCAGCTTGATGTAGACCTGGATCGTCGAGGTGCCGAGCACCGAGGACGAGGTGATGTAGTCGACGCCCTCGGCGGACGCGACCGCCTGCTCGATCGGCGTGGTGATGAAACCCTGGATCAGATCCGCGGACGCGCCCGGATAGACGGTCGTGATGTTGATGACCGTGTTCGACAGCTTCGGATATTGCCGGATCGGCAGCACCATCGCCGCGCGCAGCCCGATCAGCAGGATCAGCAGACTGACAACGACCGACAGAACCGGGCGTTTGATGAAAATATCGGTAAAGCGCATCGCGGCGATCTCGATTTATATGTCTCAAGAAAAGTGATCCGGCCGAGCCGGATCACTTGAATGCAGAGGGTCAGTAGCGCGGCGGCTGCGCCGGGATCTGCGGAGCCGGGTCGGTCGAAATCGACACCGCCGCGCCCGATTGCAGCTTGAGCTGGCCGACGGCAACGACCTTGTCGCCCGCCTTCACGCCCTTGATGATTTCGACGCGACCTTCGACCCGGTTGCCGGTCTGCACAAAGGTGCGCACCGCGGACAGGCTGGTCTTGCCGTCTTCTTCCTTCTTCTCGGTGATCACGAACACCGAGTCGCCGTACAGCGTGTAGTCGACCGCCGTCTCCGGAACGGTGATCACGGCCGGCTTGTCCGGCAGCACCACCGTGGTGGTCACGAACATGCCGGGCTTCAGGATCTTCTCCGGATTGGCGATCGTCGCCTGCACGCGGATGTTGCGGGTGTCGGTCGAGATTTGCGGTTCGATCGTGGTGATCTTGCCTTCGAAGATACGGCCCGGATAGGCATCGACCTTCAACTTGACAGTCTGGCCGACCTTGAGGCTGCCGGAATCCTTTTCCGTCACGGTGAAGTTGGCCCACAGCTCCGACAGATCGGTCAACGACACGATCGCCGTACCCGCCGTCAGATACTGACCGACCTCGACCTTGCGGACGCCGAGATCGCCGGAGAACGGTGCGCGCACCAGCTTCTGCGAGATCAGCGCCTCGGTCTTGGCGATGCCGGCCTGCGCCTGGTCGTAGGCGGCCTGCGCGGTATCGACGGTCGCCTGCGGACCGAACTGGCGCGCGGCCAGCTGCTTGGCACGATCAAGCGACAGCTGCGCGACGGTCGCCTGGGCCTTGTAATTGGCAAGGTCGCCCTGCTCCGGCGCGTCGAACAGCTGGACCAGCGGCGTGCCGGCTTCGACGCGCGTGCCCGGCGCGAACTTGATCTCGGTGACGCGGCCGTTGACGTCGGCACTGACGTCGACCTGGTGCACGGCGACGAGGCCGCCGACCGCGGTGAGCAGGTTCGGCACCACCTCGGACTTGGCCTCCGCCGCGCTGACCGCGGTCGGCGGCGGCTTGTTGTTGGCGAAGAACTGCTTGATCATCTGGCCGCGGAAATAATTGAACCAGACGAGGCCGCCGACCAGCACCGCCAGGAGCGTGCCGACGATGATGAACCAGAGCACCGGCCGGACCGGACGCTTGGGAGCCTTGCTGTCGATCGGTTCGCCCGAAATCTTGTGTTCGGTTACGATGTTCATGTCATGCACTCTCTGCAATCGCCGCCTTGCCGGCATCCGCGGCCTGATTGTGGCCCAGATGCGAAGCAATTGCGGCGTCGTTAAGTCCGATACCCCTCAGGAGAAACTCACACAGCTGCCGCTCGAGGTCTTCAGCCTTGCCGTAAGCGAGGCAAGGCGTGGCCGGCAGCCTGGTCAGCGCCGCAGTCATCACCGAGTGATGCGCAAACCAGAACAGGTTGAGTGGATTGCCGCTGCATGGCCGTGCGTCCCCGGCGGCAACGGCACGTTCGAGCGAGGAGACGAAGATCGCCCCGATCAGCGTCTCGATCTTGGCATACAGCAAACGGGCGAATTCGCCATCATCCAAATGGCTCGTGGCCATCAGTCGCAGGCGCTGGGCCTCTTCCTGATCGGGACCATCAGCGATGTGCAGGAAATGCTCGACCATGCCGCGGATCACTTCGACCAGCGTGGCGGTCGAAGGCTCCCGCTCGAGAAGCTCGGTGAGCGCCGGGTCGGCCTCGCATTCGTCGCTGAGGATTTCGGCGTAGAGCGCCGCCTTGGACGGGAAATGCTTGAACAGCAACGCCTCGGAAATGGCAGCGGCGGCCGCCACGCTCTTGGTCGTGGTGCCGGTATAACCATGTCGGGCAAAGCAGCGTTTCGCGGCTCCGAGGATCAATTGACGCCTCAGGTCGCTCGTCATACGCAATGAGCTCATGCTAGTGAGTAAGCACTCACCCACGCAAAAAGTCAAGCACTATGTTGCATCGCAACCTGAGTGCGTCGTTAATTCAGTGGAAATTGGCCCTGCCTGCACGGCTTCCGTGCAGGACCTGGGCGCCGGTGGGAATGGACAGGCCCGCCCTAGATTGGCTGGAAGCCGAGGTCGCCGCGGATCCGGTTGAGGATGTAAGTCCCGTCCCGGCTTGGCAAAATCCGCTCAAGGCTGGCGCTGTCGATCTTCATATTGGCAAAGCGCGGCCCCGCAGAGACGTCGTGGACGGCTTTGGCAAAGGCCTCGACCTCGGCCATGGTCGTGATGGCCCGGCTATCCCCGATGCCGCAGGCCTTGGCGACGCCAACGAGATCGGCGGCAGCGGAGGTGTGGCTGGTCTGGCCGCCCGTTTCGCCATAGGCCTCGTTGTCGAGCACTGCGATCGAGAGGTTGGACGGCTTCTGCAGCCCGATGGTGGCCAGGCTGCCCATGCCCATCAGCATCTCGCCGTCGCCGGTGATGACCAATACCGGCAGTTTTGGCTGCGCCAGGGCGAGCCCCAGCCCGATCATCGCGGCGCCGCCCATGCCGCCCCAGAGGTAGAAATTGCGGGGGTGGTCGCCGGCCGCGCACATGTCGTTGGTGGAGGCCCCAAGGCCGCCGATCGCGACGACGTCCTTGCGGTCCGCGAGCAGCGTGGACACCACCTGGCGGCGATCGAGGAGATTAGCCTTGCTCATTTGGTGAAAACCTTGGCGCCGATCAGGCGCTGCGACAGAAGGACAGCGGTGGGGGTGAGCGCGTTGTAGGCTTGCGACGCAGCGGCTTCGAGCACGGCCGGCACCTCGGCCGCGCTGGAGGCCCGCAGCACCTGGACACCCGACAGCTCGAACACGCCCTGCGTGGTCGAGCCCATCGGCACCTGCCACGGATTGAACTCGCCCCACTCGCCGCGCATGGTCACCAGCGTCAGGAACGGGAAGCGCAGGATCGGGATCAGCGACAGCATGTTGATGCAATTGCCGACGCCGCTCGACTGCATCAGCAGGACGCCGCGCTGTCCGCCGGCCCAGGCGCCGGCGAGAAGCGCCACGCCCTCCTCTTCCGTCGTGAGCGGAATGCCGCGCATCGTGGACGATGCCAGCACGCGCTGGATCAACTTGGAATGGCCGGCATCCGGCACGTAAGGTACCTGCCTGACATCGAAGCGTTGCAAGGTCGCGAAAATATCATCGGGCCAATTCGGCGCCGTGTCGGCAGCGTCAGCGCGTGCGTGCATTTTCCTGTCCGGTCGGCTAGCAAGGTGGGCAGACTGTAGACGCATGCGTGCGCCGACCAGAACAACAAAAACGGCATAACGGCTTTAACCGGCGAGTATAACGGGATGAACGCAGATGCGAAGGCGCTGGCGGCAAGCTTCGACCTCGAGAAGCTGACGCCGGAATTCTACGACGACCCCTACCCGACCTATCGTGCACTGCGGGAGAACGAGCCGGTCAAGCGCCTGCGCAGCGGCACCGTGTTCCTGACCCGCTATGACGATCTCGTCACCACCTACAAGAACACCAAGTCGTTCAGCTCGGACAAGAAGCGCGAGTTCGCGCCGAAATACGGCGACACCCCGCTCTACGAGCATCACACCACCAGCCTCGTCTTCAACGATCCGCCCGCGCATACCCGCGTGCGTCGCCTGATCATGGGCGCGTTGTCGCCGCGGGCGATCGCCGGCATGGAGCCTGACATCGTCAAGCTGGTGGACGGTCTGCTCGATGCCATCGCGGCCAAAGGGGCTTGCGAGCTGATCGAGGATTTCGCCGCGTCCATCCCGATCGAGGTGATTGGCAATCTGCTCGACGTGCCTCACGAGGAACGCGGGCCACTGCGCGACTGGTCGCTGGCGATCCTGGGTGCGCTCGAACCCGTGGTGTTGCCCGAGGTCGCCGCGCGCGGCAACAAGGCGGTGACGGATTTTCTCAGCTATCTCCAGACGCTGGTGGCACGCCGGCGCGACAAGCCGGGCAATCCCGAGCGCGATGTGCTGACACGCCTGATCCAGGGTGAGGAGAATGGCGAGCGGCTGACCGAGAAGGAGCTGCTGCACAATTGCATCTTCCTGCTCAATGCCGGGCACGAGACCACCACCAATTTGATCGGCAACGGCCTCGTCGCGCTGGATCGCAATCGCGACCAGAAGCAGCGGCTGATCGGCAATCCCGACATGATCAAGACCGCCGTCGAGGAGATGCTGCGCTATGAGAGCTCGAACCAGCTCGGCAACCGCATGACCACGGAAAAGATCGAACTCGGCGGCGTCATGCTCGATGCCGGCACGTCGGTGACGCTGTGCATTGGCGCCGCCAACCGCGATCCCGCACAGTTTCCGGACCCCGAGAGCTTCGACATCGCGCGCACACCGAACCGGCATCTCGCCTTCGCCACCGGCGCGCATCAATGCGCCGGCATGGCGCTGGCGCGGCTGGAGGGCGCGATTGCGATCTCGCGGTTCCTGGCGCGCTTCCCGAACTATGCCGTCAGTGGCCAGCCGGTGCGGGGCGGACGGGTGCGGTTTCGCGGCTTTTTGAGCGTGCCCTGTACGATCGGCTGAGGGCTCGACACCAAAAACTGCGAAAACAACCCCATGCACAGTAGAGAACCCTCTGATACTTTTGGCAAATCAGATCGGGCTACGCCACCGGAGGGATGAAGACTTCCAAGGCGGCAAGTTGATACCCAGATCAAGCTGAGGGCCGGCGGTGCAGTCGGTTGGCACCGCCGCGCGCAGCCATGGAGTGACGACAGATGAGCGCGTCGGTCATTGATTTCGTCGCAACGGAAGCACGCTTTGGGGCCCATAATTACGAGCCGATCGGGGTCGTCTTGTCCCGCGGCGAAGGTGTCTGGGTCTGGGATACCGAGGGCAACCGCTATCTCGATTGCCTCTCGGCCTATTCGGCGGTCAGCCAGGGCCACTGCCACCCCAAGATCCTGGCGGCGATGGTGGAACAGGCGCACAGGCTGACGCTCACTTCGCGCGCCTTCCACAACGACCAGCTCGCCCCCTTCTACGAAGAGATCGCGGCACTGACCGGCTCCCACAAGGTGCTGCCGATGAACAGCGGCGCCGAGGCGGTCGAAAGCGCGATCAAGTCGGTGCGCAAATGGGGCTATGAGGTGAAGGGCGTGCCGGACGGCCAGGCCGAGATTATCGTCTGCGCCAATAATTTCCACGGACGCACGCTGGGCATCGTCGGCTTTTCAACCGACCCCGACACTCGCACACATTTCGGCCCGTTCGCGCCGGGCTTCAAGATCATCCCGTTCGGCGACGCCACGGCGCTGGCGGAGGCAATCACCCCAAACACGGTCGCCTTTCTGGTCGAGCCGATCCAGGGCGAAGCCGGTGTCATCCTTCCTCCAGCCGGTTATTTCGCTGAGGTGCGGGAGCTCTGCACCACCAACAACGTGATGCTGGTACTCGACGAGATCCAGACCGGGCTCGGCCGCACCGGCAAGCTTCTCGCCGAACAGCACGAGGGAATCGAGGCGGACGTGACGCTGCTCGGCAAGGCCTTGTCCGGCGGCTTCTATCCGGTATCGGCCGTGCTCTCGAACAACGACGTGCTCGGGACATTGAGGCCCGGCCAGCATGGTTCGACGTTTGGGGGCAATCCGCTTGCCTGCGCGGTGGCGCGCGCGGCGCTGCGCGTGCTGACCGAGGAAGGCATGATCGAGAACGCGGCCAGGCAGGGCGCGCGCTTTCTGGAAGGCTTGAAAGACATTCGCGCCAACACGATCCGCGAGGTGCGCGGGCGCGGCTTGATGCTGGCGGTTGAGCTGCATCCCGAGGCCGGCCGCGCCCGCCGCTACTGCGAGGCGCTTCAGAGCAAGGGCATCTTGGCCAAGGATACCCACGAGCAGACGATCCGCATCGCTCCGCCGCTGGTAATCACAAGCGACCAGGTCGACTGGGCGTTAGAGCGGCTCGCCACCACCCTGACGCAGGATTTCTCTTGAGGCGGCCTGCGTCGGAAGATCGCAATGCCGGCCGCGGCCGGCAACGAACGATTCCGCCAGCTGCGCGTTGAACGTCGTGGGCGATTACGAGCTGGGAGCGACAATCATGCTTCCGCATGGCGCTTGCCTTACGGCTGCTTTCATTGGTGTCTCGATGCTGGCGACGAGCGTCGGCGCGCTCGCCCAAGGACCCGGCCAGGGACATGGAAGGGGCGGACCTGCCGGTCCGGCCGCAGCGCCGGCAGCACGGCCAGCAGCACCGCCGGCCATGGCCCGTCCGGCGGCGCCGCCAGCGATGGCACGTCCCGCCGCCCCGGCGTTCCATCCACCGGCCATGCCGCAGCGACCGGCCATGGCGCCGCGCCCGGCGCCCCACATCGCCGCACCGCCGCCGCGTCCGGGCCCCCGTTTTGCAGCACCGCCGCCGCGTCCGGGCCCCCGTTTTGCAGCACCACCGCCGCGAGCCGCCCCGCACGTGGCAGCGCCGCGACCTGAAATCCACCGGGCGCAGGCAGCACCACAACGTCCGGCCATGGCCCCGCGGCCGACGCCGCATATCGCCGCCCCCTCGCGTCCAAGCGGGCCATCGGCTGTGACCGCG
This sequence comes from Bradyrhizobium sp. SBR1B, assembly GCF_014198205.1. Classification (NCBI taxonomy): domain Bacteria; kingdom Pseudomonadati; phylum Pseudomonadota; class Alphaproteobacteria; order Hyphomicrobiales; family Nitrobacteraceae; genus Bradyrhizobium; species Bradyrhizobium sp. SBR1B. The sequence goes on along the minus strand of NZ_JACIHC010000020.1, from coordinate 41,337 downwards.
CGGCCGCCGCGACAGGAGGGGATGGAGCAGCGCGCGCAGCAGCATCAGCAGCAGATCCAGCAGCGACAGCAAATCGTGCAGCAGCGGCAGCGCGAGATGCTCACGCGTCAGAGCTCGGAACGGCAGAGCCGCATCGATCGGATGCAACAGCGCGTGCAGCAATTGCAGTCGCAGAAGCCGGAAGGCGTGCGGGCGCAACGTGCACAGGAGCGGACGCTGCAGACGCAGAACCGCCTGCTCCAGCGCGAACAGAGCATGCAGCAGCGCGATCAGGCGCGCCTGCAGCGGTTGGGCCCCGAGCCCGCCACAGTTGGGCGAGCCGCCGCTGCCGTCGCCGCCGTGCAGGCGGCCGAGCGCGGGCGATTTGCCGAGCGCTTCCGCGAGCAGGCCCCTGCGCAAGCCCAGGCGGCGCTCACCACCCGCCAGAGCGGCTGGGCTCCCCGGCAGGCCTGGCGACACCGCCATCCCGCGGTGTTCGTGGCGTGGCTTGGGCCGGTGTTCTGGCCTTACGCTTATTCCGACATTTTCAACTACACGTTCTGGTCCTATGGCTACGAGCCCGGTTATTGGGCATATGCCTATGACGACTTCGTCGACACCGTGTTCTGGGGTGGTGACGGCCCCTACTCCGCCTATGCCAGCACCAACCCGTATGATTATCCGCAAGCCGGCGGCAGCAGTCGCGCCCGTCCGCGCGCGAGCGTGAGCCCGCAAACGCTACAGCAACTGTGCGGCACACCGGACAAGGGCGTCACCGCCTGGCCGCTTGCCGATATCGCGAAAGCGGTGCGGCCGACGCCGGAGCAACGCGCGCTGCTCGATGAATTGAAGACCGCGGCGGCCAACGCTGCCGGCGTGTTCAAGGACTCCTGCGCGGAGACCTATGCACTGACTCCCCCCGGCCGCCTGCGCGCGATGATGAACCGCATCAGCGCGACGCTGGAAGCCGTCAAGATCGTTCGACCGGCCCTGGAGAATTTCTACAACTCGCTCAGTGACGAGCAGAAGGCCAGCTTCAATGCGCTCGGCCCGAATGTCGGCGAGCGCTCGCCGCAGCAACAAGCCAACGTCGAGGGCTGCGGCGATCCGAAATCCAGCCTGACCCAGCTGCCGATCCAAAGGATCGAGGCTGTGCTCCACCCAGCCGGCAAGCAGAAGGAGGCGCTCGACCGCCTCAGCGAAGCGACAGCCAAAGGCGTTGAAGGCCTGCAAGCGGCTTGCCCGAACGATGTGCCGCTGACGCCGGTCGGACGGCTGGAGGCGATGCAGCACCGGCTCGAGGCGATGCTGACGGCCGCCAAGCTGGTAGAGCCTGCGCTGGACGAGTTCTATGCCACGCTGAGCAGCGAGCAGAAGGCGCGCTTCAACACGCTGCAACAGGTCGCGGGGCCGTGAGGACGGCATCGCGTTCTCTCGTTGCAATTTGCGTCGCGGTCGAACGAAGCGGGGTCACGTAATCGTCCTGCTTCAAAGCTCGACGAGACCATGTATGTCGCTGCCGCGCACTCTCTGTGAGGGTGCGGCGGCACGTAACGCAAGCGACAGCCTCGTTTCCGACCTCACGAGGACTGCCCAGCCTCATTCGTGTTTGTGATCGCGTTGCATTGCTGGAAGTGAGAAGACAACTCGAGATTAGCCAGATGATCCCAGTATTCCGCTTCTGCGAGCAGCTTCCATTTGTTCATGCTGTTGTACGCGGCCTGTTGGCGGCATAGTGAGCTCATCGCACGCAAACGCTGCACCTTATCCACTGCGAACCTCTCTTCACGCTTGCTTGTTTGCAAGCGCATTCTGTTGTCACAGCTTCGCAGATCGAATTGACAGGTGATAGTCCGGTGTTTGACGGTGAATCAATGATAGCGCAATCGTCCGACTTTTCGGCGAACGGCCGTGGCCGACAAATTCGATCGCAAAACCAGTTTGGCACGGCGCATTGAATTGCAGATCGTCCTTGGCGGTCCTTCGCCGCGCCAAAGCACGCCAGTGCCTTCGGCAAAGCTCGCCAGCCATGTCACGCCGGACACGGCAATGGCCCCGACGGTTGCACGTCGGGGCCATTCAAGGTCAACAGGCATGGGTACATCCGCCGTCCCTGCTGATCGTTGATGCCACTGATTACCGCATCCGATCTGGCACAGACTGTGGCGAGGCTGCGGCATCGGCATGATGACATTCTGCCTGAAAGCTGATGGCAGTCCACCACATCTTTGGTGGTACTCCGACCAGCTCGCCGCCTCGCCAGCGGGGCGAACTTGCGCTGGACCAGTTCTATCGACGCCGAACAGCGGGCAGAACGTCCGCTTCAACACGCTGCAACAGCTCGCCAGCCCGTAGGGGCCGCCACTCGTGGTAACTTTACACCGCCGCCTTATGCCGCGCGATGCAGGTCCGCAGCACCTCCTCCATCGGCTTGCCCCACCAATCGTGGGAGAAGATCTCGATCTCGGAATAGCCTTCAAAGCCCTCCGCTTCGACCGCCGCCCGCACGGATTTGATGTCGATGACGCCGTCGCCCATCATGCCGCGGTCGTTGAGGATGTCCTTTGTCGGCACCAGCCAGTCGCAGACATGGAACGCGAGCAGGCGATCCTTGCCGGCGCGCGCGATCTGGCTCATCAGCTCCGGATCCCACCAGATGTGATAGACGTCGAGCGCGACGCCGAGCATGCCGCTGCGAGCAGGATCGAGCCGGTCGCAGATGTCGAGCGCCTGCTTCGTCGTATTCACGCAGGCGCGGTCGGCCGCGTAAGCCGGATGCAGGGGCTCGATCGCCAGCGGCAGTTTGGCCTGCCTCGCGTAGTCGAGCATGTCGGCGAGAGCCTCCTCGACCTGCCCGCGTGCCGTCACGATGTCCTTCGAGGCCTCGCTGCCCGGCCGCGAATATTGCGGCAGGCCGCCGACGACCAGGACGATGCAGGGCGCGCCCAGCGCTTTGGCCTCGTCGACGCAGCGCCTGTTGTCGTCGCGCACTTCACTCCGGCGCGATGCGTCCGAGGTGAACATGCCGCCGCGGCAATAGCCTGAGAGCTCGAGGCCGGCATCGCGCACTGCGCGCGCGGCGCGGTCGAGGCCGACGGATGCCACCTGGTCGCGCCAGGGATCGATGGCGCGGATGCCTTGCTTTGCACAGGCATTGATGATCTCGACCAGGTCACCCTGCTTGCGGACGGTTGCCGTGTTCAGCGACAACCAGCGATGGTCGGACGAAAATTCGCGCATCAGGATTCGATACCGTGGGTGGCGAGCACGGTCTTCATCCGCTGCGTCGCGAGTTCAGGGTTGGCGAGCAGGCCGGCCTTGTCGGCCAGACGGAACAGCTCGGCCAGATGCAACGTAGAGCGCGTGCTCTCCTGTCCCCCGACCATGGTGAAATGGTCCTGGTGGCCGTTGAGATACGCCATGAACACCACGCCGGTCTTGTAGAACCGCGTCGGCGCCTTGAAGATGTGACGCGACAGCGGCACCGTCGGCCCCAGCACGTCGTGGAATCCGGCTTCGTCGCCGGCCGCCAGCCGCGACAGTGCGTAGGATGCCGCCGGCGCAATGGCGTCAAAAATACCAAGCAGCGCATGCGAAAAGCCCTGCTCGTCGCCGGCGATCAGCTCCGCGTAATTGAAGTCATCGCCGGTGTACATCTTGATGCGCTTGTCGAGGCGCCGGCGCATGTCGATCTCGCGCTGCTTGTCGAGCAGAGAGACTTTTACGCCATCGACCTTGGCGGCGTTGCCGTTGATGATGGCCACGGCCGTGTCCATCGCCTTGTCGAGATCCCCGGTGCCCCAATATCCCGCCAGCGCCGGATCGAACATGTCGCCGAGCCAGTGAATGATCACGGGCTCACGGACCTGCGACAGCACGCGGTCATAGACCTTGGCGTAATCGTCAGCGTTGCGACCAAGCTTGGCCAGCGCGCGCGATGCCATGAGGATGATGCGGCCACCGACCTTCTCCACCGCCGAGATCTGCTCCTCATAGGCGCGGATCACGTCGTCGAGGCTCCTGGCATCCTCGACCACGAGATGGTCCGTGCCGGCGCCGGAGAACACCAGCGCGTTGCGGCGCTTGGCGGCGGCGACCGAGCGCGTGATCAGCTCCAGCGAGGTCGGCCAGTCCAGCCCCATACCGCGCTGAGCGGTGTCCATGGCTTCGGCAACGCCAAGACCGAGGTCCCAGACGTGCTCGCGGAAGGCGATGGTCTTGTCCCAGTCGACGGCAGCCGACAGCCAGGGATCGTTGTCCGCGAAGGGATCGACGACCGTGTGCACGGCCGAGAAGGCTATGCGGTTCAGCGGTCCTTCGAGCTTTGCGGGAAACGTACGGGAGGCTGCGAGCCGGTAGGTCTCGATCGACCGGTCGGCCTTGGGCAGCTTGAGCGACAATGACGACATCGGCAGAACGGGCTTGTTCATGACTTCAGACCTCTCCCCGTCATTGCGAGGAGCGAAGCGACGAAGCAATCCAGACTGCCTCTGCAGAAAGACTCTGGAATGCTTCGCTTCGCTCGCAGTGACGGCTTAACAGACATCGAGACTTATCCAATCGATCTCACGCCTTGATCGGCGCGACGTCGATCCAGCGCCGCTCCTTCCAGCTCTTGAGCGCGCATTCGGCGAGCTGCACGCCCTTGACGCCTTCGAGCAGCGTGAACTTGTAGGGCGCATCCTCGTAGACGTGACGGATGAACATCTCCCACTGCTCCTTAAAACCGTTGTCGTAGCTGACGTTGTCAGGCAGCTTCTGCCAGTCGCCGTAGAAATCGTGCAGCCGCTTCTCGTCGGGATTCCACACTGGCCTCGGGGTGGCCTGCCGCGCCTGGATCATGCAGTCGCTGAGCCCCGCGACCGCCGAGCCATGGGTGCCGTCGACCTGGAAGGTGACGAGGTCGTCGCGATAGACGCGCGTCACCCAAGACATATTGATGTGGGCGATGACGCCGCCTTCGAGCTGGAACGTCGCATAGGCGGAATCATCCGCGGTCGCCTTGTACTTCTTGCCCTGCTCGTCGAAACGCTCGGGGATGTCGGTGTTGCCGATGCAGCTCACGCTCTGGACATTGCCGAAGAGGTTGTCGAGCACGTAGCGCCAGTGGCAAACCATGTCCAGAATGATGCCGCCGCCGTCTTCGTCGCGATAGTTCCAGGACGGCCGCTGCGCTTCCTGCCAACCACCTTCAAAGACCCAATAGCCGAACTCGCCGCGCACCGAGAGGATGCGGCCGAAGAAGCCGCTATCGCGCAGGAACGCGATCTTCTTCAGGCCGGGCAGGAACAGCTTGTCCTGCACCGTGCCGTGCTTGACGCCCTTGGCATTGGCGAGCTTGACGACTTCAAGCGCCTCCTCAAAATTCGTCGCGATCGGCTTCTCGCAATAGACGTGCTTGCCGGCATTGATCGCCTGGGTCAGCAAACCCGGGCGCGCCTGCGTGGTCGCGGCATCAAAGAACATGGTGTCGTTCTTGTCGGCGAGCGCCGCATCGAGATCGGTGGTCCAGCGTGTGATGTTGTAGCGCTTGGCGAGCGCCTCGACCTTCTCGGCGCTGCGGCCGACCAGGATCGGATCGGGCATCACGCGGTCGCCGTTCTTCAGCCGTACACCGCCCTGCTCGCGGATCGCGACGATCGAGCGGATCAGATGCTGGTTGAGCCCCATGCGGCCGGTGACGCCGTTCATGATGAGGCCGAGGCGTTGGGTGGTCATGTCAAATGCTCCTGAAGTGATCTCGGCTGTTCGAGCGGGCGGAGCGCCGACCAGTCCGGATGAACCGACGTCGCAAAGCCCGTTGCGTGGAGCGATCCCGTCAGGAGATCGCCGTTGTGAATGGAGAGGCGAATGCCCTGCCCGGTATCGGCATAGAGATCGGGATGCGCGGCGGCGAACGCCCGCGCTTCGGCGAGAGGCGTGTCGCCAAAGCCGTCGACATAGTGATGGCCGTTGCGTTCGGCATGGGTGACGCCGATGAAGGCGCCGAGCGCGAGGTCCTGCTGCACGGCGAGGCCGGCCTGGCAGGTCAGATCCTCGCCTGTGATGAAAAACGTTTCAGCGCCGGTAGTCCATTGCGCGGCGCGGACCGCGTTAAGGATCGATTTGTAGAGACCCTTGCAGGATTTCGAGGAGATGCCGCGATAGCCGAGCGGCCTCATCGCCAGAAACGTTCCGTAGGAATCATCGGCTTCGTCGATGATGAAGTCACGCGTGGCGAGCGACCCGAGAGCAGTCTGGAATGTAATATCGCGCGGCATTGGCTGCTCGATGTAAAGAAGCCGGGTCGAGATTCCGTGCAGGGCTGCGTCGCCATCAAGGCGATCGATCAATGCACGCAATGCAGCAAGGTCGGCGTATTGTTCGTTGGCGTCGAGGGAGACCTTGTAGTCACGATCCAGGTTTCCGAGTTCTTTGCCGATGCGCGCCAGCCGTGCCACATCTGCTTCCGGATCGCCCGACAATTTGAGCTTGAAATAGCGAGCGCCAGCGTTTTCGCGTACGTCCGCTACCCCACCCTCGCCCTCGATCTTGTCATCGAGGCCAACCGTGTGCCGTATAGCAACCCGCGGCAGAGGCGTTCGGCCCTTCAGAAACCCTGCGATCTCGGCGCCGGTCAGATCGAGTGACATCCGCCCGTCGATCCCCGCGATGTTGTCAGCCATTCCCTCGAAAAAGCTCGCACCGACCGCGCGCAGGAGCGCGTCGAGGATCGCCTTGTCGATTTCCGCCGGACCATAGCCCGCTGCAAGCGGCGGAATATCCTCTTCCGCACACGCCTTGACTTGGGCGGCAATACACGACGCATGCAATCCAAACGCTGGACGAAACCCGGTCTCCGCAAGATAAAGCCCGCGCGCAATCTCGAGCGACCGCCGCAAGCCATCCACCGTCTGCGCCGGGGACAGCTCCGGCCGCTTGTCGAACCATTTTGGCACGAGCAGCTCGGCACTGGCGCCGACCGCGCTCCCCCTGCCCTCCACCTCGATCTCGACTCGCACGAACAATTGCGGCGTCGCGTTGATCGTGATCGCACCGAAGCGGAATGGCCGCGCGAACTGCACGGGACGTTCGAAGAAGGCGATGTCTCGCAGCTTCAGGCGGGGTGACATAGTGCTAGTTGGTCCCGACGATTTCGCCACGGCGGCGGTGCACCTCTCCCGCTTGCGGGAGAGGTCGGCGCAACGCGCCGGGTGAGGGTTTTCTCCTCTTAGGGGTCCTCGCGAGCGGAGACACCCCCTCCCCGACCCTCCCCCGCAAGCGGGAGAGGGAGCGCATCGCCGTCGTGGTTGCAGCCGAGATTAGTCGCATTGCCTTAGTCCAATGCCCCTTGCGAGAAGAAATGCTTGCGGATGCGCTGCACAAGCTCGGTGAAAACCGGGTCGGCCATGACGTCGAGCGAGCGCGGGCGCGGCAGCGGTACGTCGTAGATCGCGGCGATTGCGCCGGGGCGCTCGGTCATGACCAGCACGCGGTCGGCCAGGAACACGGCCTCCGGAATCGAATGCGTGATCAGCAGCACCGTCTTCCTGGTCTCGCGCTGGATCCGCATCAGCTCGACATTCATGCGCTCCCGCGTCAGCGCATCGAGCGCGCCAAACGGCTCGTCCATCAGCATGATTTTTGGATCGTGCACCAGTGCGCGACAGATCGAGGCGCGCTGCTGCATGCCGCCGGAGAGCTGCCACGGCAGCTTCTTCTCGAAGCCTTCGAGGCCGACCAGCTTCAGCAGCGCCTTGGCGCGGGGAAGATATTTGTCCCGCGGCAGCCGCTTCATGTCGATCGGCAGCATGACGTTGGACAGAATGTTGCGCCAGGGCAGCAGTAACGCGTTCTGGAAGACGATGCCGACATTGCCGTGCGGCGTCGTCACCTTCTCGCCCTCGACCAGAATCTCGCCTGATGTCGGCGGCAGCAAGCCGGAGATCAGCTTGAGCAGCGTGGACTTGCCGCAGCCGGATGGCCCGACCACGACGAAGAACTCGCCGTCGTTGATGTGGAAGTCGAGCGGACGCAGCGACGGCACATCGCCGTCGCGCGTCCGGTAGGTCTTCGACACGCCGGACAGTTTGATGCCCGAGGCATCGCCCGCGGCCCGGTCGCTCACCAGTCTCAGATGGGCGGCCGGCTGGACATCGATTGGTTTGGTCGCAGGGTTCATCGCAGCGCCCTCCCCCCGTCGTCCCTGCGAATGCAGGGACCCATACGCCGTGCCGGTACGTTCAGGCACGCGGGGAAAGACCTTCCGCAACAATCAAGGCCGGTGGTTATGGGTCCCTGCGTTCGCAGGGACGACGGCGGATATTGATCGCTCACGAGCCACTCTTCGGCAGATAGTCGTTGGTGTAGAAGGCTTTCGGGTTGTCCTTGGCCTTGGCATCCAGTCCGCCATATTCGACCATCAGGTTGACGGAGTCCGTCATGTTCTGGTCCGTGACCTGGAACGGCCGCTTGCTCTTGGTCTCCGCGGTCCGGTACAGCGGAATGGTCAGCTCAAAACCCTGCGTCAGCGTGTCGATCTTGCCGCCCTTGGGGTTGGCATCGAGGATCGACTGCGCGGCGGCCTTCGGCTCCTTCTCGGCGGCTTCCACCGCCTTGGTCGTCGCCGACATGAAGCGGCGGACGAGATCGGCATTGGCCTTCACATAGTCGGCATTGGCGATGATGCCGGAGGAGACCATGTTGATGCCGTAGTCGGCAAACTTGATCGGGTAGACGTCTTTGCCGGTGGCGTCCTTGATCTTCATCGACTGGTCCATGACATAGCCGAGCAGCAGATCAGCCTGGCCGTTGATGACCGCATTGAGCTTGGTCTGGCCATCGCCGGCAACGGTCTGGAAGTCGCTCTCCTTCAGGCCCGTCTTCTTCAGGAACAGCGGCCAGATCTGGGTCATGGAATCGGCCGGCGTGATCGCCACCGTCTTGCCCTTGATGTCTTCGGGCTTCCTGATGTTCTTGTCGGCGAAGCCCATGGCGGACATCGGTGAGGTCTGGAGCAGCACGCCGGTCGCGACCACGGGCGCGCCCTTGATCGCGGCGCGCATCATGGTGGGGACGTCGACATAGCCGAAATCGGCAGTCTTGGCGGCGACGGCCTGCGTGGTCGCAGCCGAGCCGCGGCCTTCCTGGATCTCGAGCTCGATGGCCTCGGCGGCATAGATGCCCTTGGCCTTGCCGTAATAAAACGGCGCGTGCTCGCCATAGACGTACCAGTTCAGCATCAGCACGACCTTGTCGGCCGCCTGCGCCGGCATGGCCGCAAACACCATCAGCACCGCTGAGACAGCCCCAATCAACCGCTTCATCGTCACTCTCCCTTGCCGTTGTTGTTTCGGCCGTTGGTGGCCGTTTGTGTTCTAGTTAAGAAGCGAAAATCACGTCCTCGCGCTGGCTGACATGCCAGGGAATGACCAGCTTCTCGATCCGGTCGACGATCCAGAACAGGATCACGCCGAGCAGCGCGAGGATCACCAGGGCTGCGAACATCGTCGGCAGGTCGAACGTGCCGATCGAGCGCTGCATCACGTAGCCGATGCCGGAATTGGACCCCACGAACTCGCCGACGACGGCGCCGACCACGGCGAGCGTCACCGACACTTTGAGACCCGAGAAGATCGCCGGCAGCGCGTGCGGCAGATTCACCGCACAAAACACCTGGAAGCGGCTGCCCTGCATGGCGCGGGCGAGATCGACCATGTCAGGATCGACCGATTTGAAGCCCTGCACCGCCGAGACCACCACCGGAAAGAAGCCGAGCAGGAACGCCGAGATCACCTTTGGAATGATGCCGAAGCCGAACCAGACCACGAACAGCGGCGCGATCGCGATCTTGGGCACGGATTGCGAGAACACCAGCAGCGGATAGATGTAGCTCTCCACCGTCTTCGAGCCCGCGATCAGCATGGCGACGGGAATGCCGAACAGAGCGGACAGCGCGAAACCGCAGACCGTCGCATAGGTCGTCGGCCAGGACTGGCGCAGCAATTCCGGCCAGTCGGTACGCAGCACCGCGACGACGTCGAGGGGCGACGGGATCTGATAGGCGGGGATCCTGAACAGCCGGATGGCGAGATCCCAGGCGACGACGATGAAGACGAGGAACAAGAACGGCCGAACCCAGGCCGCATTCAGCAGCTTGGAGATCGCATTCTGCGGCTTCAGCTCGGCCAATTTTCACTCCCGGCAGTCTTCTTCGTTGTGGGGAGAAATTAACCCGTTGGATAAATACTGTCCAGACCTTTCCCTGTGACGTTTTGCGGCGGCGGTTCCGCGGTGCTTTGGAAATGGGACGTTGCTGCGCTGCGTCCGGGGCATGAGACCGCCCCACTCTCGGTGCCATTCTCCGCGAAAGCAGGGAATCCAGTACGCGGCGCCCTCTCCTCTTCCCTTCGCTGTCTCTGGAATACTGGATCGCCCGGGCGAGGACAGCGGAGAAACTTGGCATCAGCAGCCGATCGTCGACCAGCGACGAGCGAGCACTACACCGTCTGCGCCACCACGCTGCGCGACTTCGGCGCTTTCGCGATCTCGAACAAGGCCACGGACTGCCCCGTCAGCGCCGCCAGCACCAGGCCGACCATATGGGCCAACCGCTCATCCTTGGCCTTTTTGTCCAGGAGATCGCGGCCGAAGATCACGCTGAGCGTCGCCGAGTTCGAGAGGTAGAAGAAGCAGAGGCCTGCGATCGAGATGTAGAGCTGCACCGGATCGACCGCGACCTGGAAGTCGCCGCTGTCGACGCCGCGTCGCACCACGGTGCGGATCATCTCGACGAAGGGCGAATGCATCGACTTGACCTTGGTCGATTTCTTCAGGTGCTTGGCGCGCGCGAGGTTCTCGGTCTGCAGCAGCGACAGGAATTCGGGATTGCGCAGGAAGTAGTTCCAGGTGAACTCGATCAGGCGCCGGATGGCCTCGGGCGGATCGAGATGCTCGAGATCGAGCCCCCGCTCCTCGCTGCGAATCTTGTCATAGGCGCCTTCGAGCACCGCGAGGTAGAGCTCGTCCTTGTTGCCGACGTGGTAGTAGAGCATGCGCTTGTTGGCGCCGGCCTTGGCCGCGATACGGTCGACGCGTGCGCCGGCGAGCCCGTGAGCGGAAAACTCCTGCTTGGCGGCTTCGAGAATGCGCAGCCGCATGCCCTCGGGATCACGCTGCCATTTCAGAGTTCGCTTTGCCTTCGCCAAGTGGAGTGCTCGCTGGGTGCTGTCGGTACGCATGTAACACGCGGGCAGCCCGCCGCATAGTTTCGCGACAGTGAAAGCCAAGCAAGCCGGTGTCGTAGGGTGGGCAAAGGCGCCCTTGCGCCTTGCCCACGTCTTCTCATCGAGCAGCCAAGACGTGGGCACGCTGCGCTTTGCCCACCCTACGAGAGTCTTCGAGTGGAAAGACCGCTTTCACCCCACCGGCTTGGGCGAGCGCTCCAGCAGAACGGTCTGAATGCCGCACGTCCCGTTCCGCACCGTCATGATTCGCGTGCCGGGCTTGCGGCCGTTGCGGACCTCGGTGACGTCGAGGCCGGCGGCGATCAGGCGGGCGCGCGTGGCGTCAATGTCGGCGACCCGCCAGCTCAGGCCCCAGAGCCGGTCACGCGCGTGGTCACCGCCGGCGACCGGCCGGCGGACCACCTCGACGATGAGATCGCCGCAGCGGAAGAACATCAGCTGGCCCCAATCCTGGTGCGAGCGATCGAGCGCCAAATCGAGCCCGAGCCGTGCGCCATAGAGCGCGGCGGCGCGTTCGGAATCCTCGGTGGTGACGACGACATGGTCGAGTGCGTCGATCGGCGCGACGTCGGTCGCCGGGGAGAGCGGACGCTCGTCGGCCAGTTCGAGGAAGAACATGCGCACGCCGCGCGTGAGTTCCGTGGCGGCGCGCGTGCGCTTCCAGTGCAGGACGGCGCCCGACTCGTCGTCGCTGCTTTCGACCTCGGCGACCGGATCCGGGCTCAGGGCCACCCGCTGCAGCCGCCGGTGCATCCTGCTCATGTCTGCGACACGAAAGCACAGGCTGGCGAGCACGCCCTCCTGGTCGTCGAGCAGCGCACGCATCCGATCGGCCGTCACGCTGAAACCGCTCGGCGCCATCAATTCGATCGTCATGTTCTCGAGGGTGAACAGCACGCGGTCGGCGCCCTCGCCGGAGTTCTGCCAGGCCGGCGCGCGGGCGAGCAGCGTCTGGTAGGCCGCCTTGGCTGCACCGATATCCCTGACCAGAGCGACGACGTGATCGAGGCCGGTGATCATATGTCCCCCTTTTGATCGACCCTTTTATTGACCTGGAACCAATGCGCAGAAAACACGGCGTTTGTCCGGGCTTGGCATTGCCCGGTGATGGTCGTATTCCGGCCTCATGCTGACCTCAAGCGCTTGGGGCGGCAGATTTGCGAATAATTTCAGCGATCCCTGAGCGGAACCGGTGCTACAGTAAGCGCGCCGGCCTGGACCACAAAGCGCATGACGGACAAGCAATGCAGGCTCTCTTCATCGGACAGACCTATATCGACGTCGTCTTCATTACCGACCACATGCCGACCGGAGACGAAAAGCACGTGGCCTCGGACTACGCGGTCTCCTTCGGCGGCAACGCGGTGACGGCGGCGTTCTGCTGCGCCAAGCTCGGTATCGTGCCTGACCTGATCGCCACCGCGGCCAATGACTGGCTGGGACGCATGTTCCAGGACATGTGCGCGAAATACGCGATCTCGCTGCACGGGCGGAAGGTCAACCAGTCCTCGCTCTCCTTCATCATGCCCAAGGACGGCAAGCGCGCCATCGTCCGCTGCCGCGACGACGAGCACATCCACCCCTTTCCGATGCTCAATCTCGGCGGCTGCCGCGCGCTGCACGTGGATGGTCATCAGCCCGATGCCGCGATTCACTACGCCAAGGTCTGCCGCGAGGCCGGCATTCTGACCTCACTCGACGGCGGCGGCCTGCGCACCAACACCCATGAGCTGCTGGAATATATCGACGTCGCCATCGTCGCCGAACGCCTGTGCGAGCAGATGGACCTGACGCCGGAGAAGATGCTCGACTATCTCAAGAGCCGCGGCTGCAAGATCGGCGGCATCACCATGGGCGAGAAGGGCCTGCTCTGGTACGACGAAACAGGGACGGTGCAGGTGATGCCGGCGATGCCGATTCCGCGCGAGCGCGTGATCGACACCAACGGCGCCGGCGACGTGTTCCACGGCGCCTATGTCTATTCCTACCTCGCCCATCCCGGCAAAAGCTGGCGCGAGCACTTTGATTTTGCCCGAGCCGCCTCGACCTTCAAGATCCAGCGCCTCGGCAACGAGGCCGGCTTGCCGACGCTCGTCGACATCGCCAAGGTCAGGCACGAGTTCGAGGTCAGGGTCTAGATCCAGATGGGGCGCGTTTTCGTCGCCGGCAGCATCAACATGGATGTGGTGGCGACCGCCGATCGCCACCCGCGCGTCGGCGAGACCGTCGCCGGCCGCGAGGTGCTGTATTTTCCAGGCGGCAAGGGCGCGAACCAGGCGGTGGCGGCGTCACGGCTCGGCGCGAAGACCATGCTGATCGGGCGACTGGGGAAGGATTCGTTCGGGGCTGAGCTGAAGACGTTCCTCGGCGCGCAAGGCATCGATCTCGGCTCGGTGCGCGACGCCGACACCCACACCGGCACTGCGATCATCACGGTCGCGGCCTCCGATAACACCATCGTCGTCATTCCCGGCAGCAATGCGCAGGTCGGCGCGGATGATGTCGCGGACGTGCCGCTGGCGAAGGGCGATGTCGCCGTCAGCCAGTTCGAGATCCCGCTGACGACGATTGCCGCGTTCTTTGGGCGCGCACGCGAGGCCGGGGCCGTAACCTTGCTGAACCCGGCGCCAGCGCAAAAGATGTCCGGTGAACTGCTCGCGCTCGTCGACATCCTCGTGCTGAACGAGACCGAGCTCGGCTTCCTCGCCGGTGAGGAATTATCCGACGGCGACGAGGCCGCGAAGATCTTCGATGTTGCGCGAATACTTCAGGCGCGCGCGGACCAGACCATCTGCATCACGCTCGGCAAGCGCGGCGTGCTTGCGCTTGCGGGGCGCGAAGAGGCCGCCGTGCCCGGGCGTGCCGTGAAGGCGGTCGATACCACCGGCGCCGGTGATTGTTTTGTCGGCGCGCTCGCCCCGCAACTGGCTGACGGTGTGCCCTTGCGCGCCGCCCTCGCCTTCGCCAACGCGGCCGCCTCGATCAGCGTGCAGCGCATGGGCGCGGGGCCGTCGATGCCGACGGCCGCGGAAGTGGCGGCTGTGCTCCGCGCTGGTTGATCACGCCAGCGCGCTTTTCAGATCGAAGCTTTCATCCGCGGCCTGCGCCGGCGTGATCGAGCGATTCATGCCCTGCAACCGTCGGCCGAACATGTGATCGCCGGCGCGGTTGATCGATTCGATGCCGAGCAGCGTCTCACCCTTGTAGCAGAACGCGGAAAACGCCTTGTTCGCGGCGCTGCCACGCAGCACGACGCGGTCGTAGCCGGTGGTGAGGCCGGAGATCTGGAGCTTATCGTCGCCCTGGTCGCTCCAGAACCAGGGATGGCTGTCGTAAGGTTTGCGGTCGCCGGTCAGTCGCGCGGCGAGGCAGCGGGCGTGGTCGGTGGCGTTCTGCACCGATTCCAGCCGCAGCGATCCGCCGAAGCGCGGGCTTGCGAACAGCGCGCAATCGCCGATCGCGGAGATGTCAGGGTCAGCCGTCGAAAGATATTCGTCGACAATGATCCCGGCGGCGACCGGCAGCCCGGCTTCCGCGGCAAGCTCGATGTTGGGCAGCACACCGACGCCGACCACGACGAGGTCGGCGGGCAGATGCCGACCGTCGCTCAGGGAGACCCCGGTGACCTTGCCGCCTTCTGCCTCGATCGAGGTCGCCTGCACGCCGAGATGGACGCGGATACCGGCCTCGCGATGGCGTTCCTGAAAATACTCCGACACCTCCGCCGTCACCGCCCGCGCCATCACGCGCGGGGCGAGCTCGAGCACGTCGACCTCGAGGCCCTTGATCCGCGCGGTGGCGGCGAATTCCAGGCCGATGAAGCCGGCGCCGATCACCACGACCCGTGACTTCGAGGGCATGATCGCACGCAGCGCCTCGCTCTCGTCGAGGATGCGCAAATACTTCACGTCGGGCAGATTCGCATTCGGCAGATCAAGCAGCCGGTTGCGCGCGCCCGTCGCCAGCACGAGATGACCGTAGGCCAGCGTCTCGCCCGAGGCGAGCAGCACCTTGTGGCCGGCGCGGTCGATCGACACTGCACGGCCCGCGATCAGCTCGATCTTCTGGTCCTGATAAAATTTCTCCGGCCGGAACATCAGGCTCTCCGGCCCGGCCGAGCCCTTGATATAGGCCTTGGACAAAGGCGGCCGCTGATAGGGCAGATGCGCCTCGTCATTGATCAGGCAAATGCGCTGCGAAAAGCCCGCCTGGCGCAGCGATGCCGCGACCTGATAGCCGCCATGGCCGGCACCGACGATGATCACCGGACCGTCGCTCATTGGACAGCCCATTTCCGGAAGACACGAGCGTGACCCATGCCGTCTCCTCTCTCGCTGATTTTGGTTGCTGGCCTTACGAGGAGCCGGCGCTCGTGTCCGTCCCTTGGCAAAGGCAGCCCCATTTGAGCCTATCGTTTCGCCCCGCGCAAGGGCGGCGGTCGGGGATTGTCACCCCTGCCCTTCTGCGATTTAGTTGCAGCAACCACCTCCTGCCGGAGACTCTCTCAGATGCCAGCTCCCATCTCCCAGCCCGATGATCCCGCCCTGCTGCGGATCGACGGCCCGATCGCGACCATCACGCTCAACCGTCCCGCCGCGTTCAACTCCATCAATCTCGCCATCGCGCAGAAGCTAGAGCAGCTTGCGGCCTATCTCGAAGGCGACGACGACCTCAAGGTCGTCGTGCTCGAAGGCGAAGGCCGTGCGTTCTCGGCCGGCGGCGATCTGCAGACGATTGGTGCCGCCGCCGAAGCGGGCACGGTGACGCCTGTTGTCGGCGAGCTCTTGAAGTACTATCACGCCTTCATCGAAATCATCCGGCGCATGCCGAAAATCTCGTTGTCCAGCGTTCACGGCTCGGCCGCCGGTGCCGGCATGGGCCTCGCCTTCGTCACCGATCTCTGCATCGCCGCGGACGACGCCAAATTCACGCCGGCTTATGCCAAGATCGGGGTGTCGCCGGACGGCGGCTCGACGGTCGGCATCGTCGGCACGGTCGGCTCCCGCCGGGCGCTGCAGATCTTTCTCGCCGAGGACAATTTTACCGCGCAGCAGGCCTATGAATGGGGCCTCGTCGCCAAGACGGTTCCGGCCGCCGAACTGAAAGCGGCCACCCGAAAACTCGCGGAGCGTCTGGCGCAGAACCCGCCGGCGGCGATATCAGGCACCAAATCGCTGGTCTATCAGGCCGCCACCACGCCGGTGAAGCAGCAGCTCGATGCCGAGGAGCACAAGATCATCATGGCGATGAACACGGAGGAATTTCGCAGCGCCGTGAAAAAATTCACGAGCAAGTCGAAGTGACGACACCAGCGCGTACGTTCTACGGCCTTCGTCACGGCGCGACCGACTGGAATCGCGAGGGACGATTCCAGGGGCGGACCGACAATCCGCTGAACGAGGACGGTCTGCGGCAGGCGCACGAGGCCGTGGACATGCTGCGCGGCGCAGGCATCAGCCGCATCGTCGCAAGTCCCTTGGCCCGCGCGGCGCGAACGGCCGAGATCATCGCGGCCGCGATCTCGGTGCCGCTGGCGATTGACGACGGCATCATCGAATTCGACTTCGGGAGCTTTGAAGGCCTGCCAGTTCGCGACCTCATGATCAAGCACGGGGTCAAGTCGGCGACGGGCCTCGTCTCGATCCTGCCAGCCGACGGCGAGAGCTGGGACACCATGACGAAACGGTCGCTGGCTTGCGTCTCGGCGTGGCTCGACCGTCATCCCGGCGACGATCTCCTGTTCGTCTGCCATGACGCGGTGATGCAGGGGATGGCCAACGCGCTGTGCGGCAGCTACTTCAAGAATAGCCATGGCACGCCGTTCCGTTACGTGCGCGAGCAGGCGCAATGGCGCGTCGAGCAAGTCGTTACTTCGGACAGATATAGCCCGTCCCCGCCGGCGACTTGAAGCAGCCGACCGATTCCGGCAGCACTTTCTGCGGCAGCCACAGCACCACGCTCGGGAAGTAGATCGCGAATGCGATCGTCCCCAGGAACACCAGATAGATCGGCAACGCAGCGCGTAGCGCTTTCGCGAAACTTATGCCGACGAATTTCGAGGCCATCAGCAGCACCAGCCCGTAAGGCGGCGTGATCAGGCCGAAGGCCAGCGTGGCGATCAGCACCACGCCCATATGGACGCTATTGATGTCACCCGCCTCCGTCAGTGTGTTGACCAGCGGCATGAAGATGATGATGGTCGGCACCGGTTCGATGAAATCGCCGACCACGGTGAAGAGCAGCACCATCAGCAGCATGATCAGATGCGGATCGTTACCTGCCATCGAGGTGATGATTTCGGCGATGTAGCTCGCCCCACGCAGATAAGCGAGCATCCAGCCGAAGGCATTGGCCGCGCCGATGGTGACCAGCGGCAGCGAGAAGATCAGTCCGGCAATGCAAAAATCGTAAGGGATACTCTTGATGTGCCCGCGATTGAGCGCGGGGATCACGACCAGCACGATCCAGACCACGGCGACCACGCCGGCTTCCGTCGGTGTGAACCAGCCGGTCAGGATGCCACCGAGCAGGATCACCGGGATCATCAGCGGCAGCGCCGCATCGCCGGCAGCGAACACCACCTGCCGAAGCGGCGCGCGCGGCTTGCGCAGGCCGGAGGGGCCGAAGAAGTAGCAATAAAGCATCAGACCGAAGCCGATCATCAGGCCGGGCACCACGCCCGCCATGAACAGGCCCGCGATCGAGACGTTGCCGACCGCGCCATAGACCACGGCGGTGATGCTCGGCGGCACCAGCGCGGCGATTGTGGAGGCCGAGGCAATGATGGCGGCGATGAAGGCCGGCTCGTAACCCTCTCGCTTCATCGGCCCGCCAAGCGCGCGGCTCATCACGGCGACGTCGGCGGTGGTCGAGCCCGACATCTCCGAGAAGAACATGCTGAAGACGACGACGACCTGCGACAGCCCGCCCCTGATATGCCCGACCAGCGACACCGAGAGGTTCGCGATCCGCACCACCACATTCGCCGAGCTCATGAGCTCGCCGACCAGCAGAAAGAACGGGATCGCCAGCAGCGCCTCGGAATCGACGCCGTCAAAGATCTTCTGGATGATGGCCGCGAGCGAAACGTCGGAGAGGATCGCGCCGATGAAAACGCCGGCCATCAGCGAGAACGGCACGGGCACGCCGAGATAGCCGAACGACAGGAAGCAGATCGTCATCAACGCCAGAACAACAGGTGCGCTCATAGCTGCGCCCTCGCCTGCGCGTCGGTGACGATGGGCGTTCCATCCTCCTCGGGCGGCTCGGGATGGTCGAAGCCGTTGCGCAGGCCGTTGACCAGCTGCTCGATGGTGAACAGGCCGATCAGCACGCCCGACAGCGGGATAATCGCATAGAGCGAGGCGATCGGCGTACCCGACGGCAGGCGAAAGCTGCCGAAGCCGCGCAGATAATTCTGGTAGCCGTACCAGATCAGGCAGAAGGCGACACCGAGCACGACGAGACGGATGATCAGCTCGACGATCAGCCGCGAGGTGCCGTGCAAGGCCTCGGAGATCGCGGTGAGATAGAGGTGGTCGTTGCGGCGCGTCGCAGCGGCCGTGCCGATGAAGATCGCGTAGATGAACAGCGTCGAGGTGACCTCCTGCAGCCACAGCCAGGGATGACCGATGGTCCGGGTGACGATGTCCGCGGTGACCGACAGCGAGAAGCCGAAGCAGAGCACGCCGCAGAGGATCATCAGCGCGAGCTCAAGCCAGTCGAGCCAGCGCCATTTCAGGTGGCGTTGGCGATGCACGAGCAGTTTATCGGCGATGGCCATTAGTCCCCGTCCCAAAGCTATCGGATGTGACAGCTGGGAAGCTGCCGATCACACTCGGCCTGCATGGTTCGAGACGCCCGCTTCACGGGCTCCTCACCATGAGGGTCTAAAATCTCGCCGCGAAACTAGACCTCATCCTGAGAGCCCGCCGCAAGGCGGGCGTCTCGAAGGATGGCCGCAAGCGACCTAATTGATTGACCGGATCAAGTCCTTGATCTTCTCGGCGTGCGGCCCGAGCTCCTTGGCGAGCTTGTCGAGATAGGGATCGGCGACCGCAACAAAGCTCTTCTTGTCGACGTTATCGACGACCTTCACGCCCATCTTCTTCAGCTTTTCGGCGGCGGTGCGCTCCAGCTCGAACGCCTTCGCCGGCTCCTTGGTGCTGATCTCGTTGGCCGCCGTCTGTACCCAGCCCTTCTGCTCGGCCGACAGGCTCTGCCAGAGCTTGTCGGAGATGAACACCAGCGCGTTGTTGGCCTCGTGCTCGGTGATGTTGAGGACCGGCGCCACCTCGTAATGCTTGTTGACGAGGTAGACGTTGATGCTGTTCTCGGCGACGTCGACGACCCCGGTCTGCAAGCTGGTGTAAACGCTGCCGAACGGCATGTGCACGGTCTGGGCGCCATAGGCCGGGAACATGGTGTCCTCGGTCGCGGTCGCCTGCACGCGGACCTTTGCGCCCTTGATGTCGCCGACGTTGTGGATCTCCTTCCTGGCGTACATGTGGCGCACGCCCTGCGATCCGGTCGCGATCACGTGCAGCCCCTGCGTGGTCTCGTCGATCATCGTCTTGAGCGCTTCAAACACGCGGGGATCGGCCAGCCCCTTGACCACGTGCTTCTCGTCACGGAACAAATAGTGCAGCGACATCACGCCGGCCTGCGGCGAGATCGTCGCGGTGTTGGCGGAGGAGATGATCGAGAATTCGACGTCTCCGGCTTTCACGAGCTGGAGCACCTGCGGCTCCTGCCCGAGCTGCGCGCCCGGATACTGGTCGATGATCATGGTGCCTTTGCTCAACTCCTTGAGCTTTTCGGCAAAGATGTCGCCCGCGATGGAATAGCCGGTGTTGCGCGGCTGGTCATAGGCGAAGCGATAATGCTTCACCTCCTGCGCCCCCGCCCCGGTCACGAACAGCACGGCGGCCGCAGCCGCCAACCCATGTAAGAATCCTGGCATGGATCGTGCAATCATCGTTTCCCCCTATGTTATCGCCCGCCGCTTGTGCGGTCTGAGCGCTCGTCGTTCGTCAGCTTGTCTCGGTCTTCCCAGTCCTCTGCATGAAGTCGAAGTCGCAGCCCTCGTCGGCCTGCATGATGGTTTCGTTGAACAGCCAGGCATAGCCGCGCCGCGCCTCATCGGGCGCAGCCGCCGGCTTCAAGGCAGCGCGCCGGCGCTCCAGCTCGGCCGCATCGACCAAGAGCTCGATGCTGCGCTTGGCTACATCCAGGCTGATCTTGTCGCCGTTCTTCACCAGCGCCAGCGGCCCGCCGACGGCGGATTCCGGGGTGATGTGCAGAACGATGGTGCCGAACGCGGTGCCGCTCATGCGCGCATCCGAAATGCGCACCATGTCCTTGGTGCCGCCGCGCGCGAGCTTCTTCGGAATCGGAAGATAGCCGGCCTCCGGCATGCCCGGCGCGCCTTTCGGGCCGGCATTGCGCAGCACCAGCACGTCGTCGGCGGTCACGTCGAGATCGGGATCGTCGACGCGCAAGGTCATGTCCTCGACGGATTCGAACACCACCGCGCGCCCAGTGTGCTTCAACAGCTTCGGACTTGCCGCGGATTGCTTGATGACCGCGCCGCGGGGCGCAAGATTGCCGTGCAACACGGCAAGGCCGCCCTCTTTCTTAATCGGATTGTCACGCGAGCGAATGGCGTCCTGACCGGGCACGTCCTCGGCATTGGCGACGACATTGCGCAGGGTCTGGCCCGAGATGGTCTTGGCGTCGAGATCGACGAGGTCGCCGAGTTGCGCCAGCAGCTTCGGCACGCCGCCGGCGTGATGGAAATGCTCCATATAGTGCTCGCCCGACGGCTTGAGGTCGACCAGCACCGGCACCTCCCGGCCGATCTGGTCGAACACTTCGAGATCGAGCCGATGCGGCGAGCGATGCGCCATCGCGGTCAGATGGATCAGGCCGTTGGTGGAGCCGCCAATCGCCTGGAGCACGACCTGCGCGTTCTTGAAAGACGCGGGTGTCAAAAGCTCGCTCGGCTTCGGCCCCTTGGTCTTGGCCATCTCGGCGGCGACCTTGCCGCTCGCCTCGGCAAGGCGGAATCGTTCGGCATGCGGCGCCGGGATCGTCGCGCTCATCGGCAGCGACAGGCCCATGGCTTCGATCATACAGGCCATGGTCGAGGCCGTACCCATCACCATGCAGGTGCCGACCGACGGCGCGAGACGGCCGTTCACTGCTTCGATTTCGACATCGTCGATTTCGCCGGCGCGATACTTGCCCCATAGACGGCGGCAATCGGTGCAGGCGCCCAGCACCTCGCCCTTGTGATGGCCGACCACCATGGGACCGACCGGAATGACCACGGTCGGCAAATCGGCGCTGATCGCCGCCATCACCTGCGCCGGAAGGGTCTTGTCGCAGCCGCCGATCACGATCACCGAATCCATCGGCTGGGCCCGGATCATCTCCTCGGTATCCATCGCCATCAGGTTGCGCAGATACATCGAGGTCGGATGGGCAAAGCTCTCGGCGATCGAGATGGTCGGGAACACGAACGGCATCGCGCCCGACAGCATCACGCCGCGCTTGGCGGCTTCGATGATCTGCGGAACGTTGCCGTGGCAGGGATTGTAGTCGCTATAGGTATTGGTGATCCCGACGATCGGACGCTCCAGCGCGTCGTCGGAATAGCCCATGGCCTTGATGAATGCCTTGCGCAGGAACAGCGAGAAGCCGGCATCGCCATAGCTCGTCAGACCCTTGCGCAACCCACTCGTCATCATGCCACTCCTTCAGTTGCCATTGTGGTACAGCCCGCACCTCGATTGTCAATAAGCTTGGCCCATATTGTCGCATTTTCCGCCCAAAGGCTCGATCTTCGGCACGAATTATTGACAATCTGTCCCTTCCCTGCTCCACAGGGCGAGCCGGCCAGACGCCGGGAGGCCGAGGGCATGTCCGACATTCGCACCGCAGATAGCATGCCGATCCGGCACGACGATCCGGACGACGTCGTCGCGCGGCTGGAGGAGGACATCATCTTCGGCCGCCTGCCGCCCGGCGCGCGCCTCACCGAGGACGCGCTGATGTCGCGCTACGGCACCTCGCGCCACTTCGTGCGCCAAGCCTTGGTGGATGCCGAGCGCCGCGGCATCGTCCGCCGCGAGAAGAACGTCGGCGCCACCGTCCGGTTCTACTCGGCCGAGGAGGTCCGGCAGATCTACGAGGTCCGGGAGATGCTGACGCGGCAGGCGGCACTGATGATCCCTCTGCCCGCGCCGCAAGCCCTGATCGACGAGCTCTCCGCGCTGCAACGACAATATTGCGCGAGAGCCGATGCGCAGGATCTGCGCGGCATCCACGAAGCCAACGACGCTTTCCACCTCGCGCTGTTCTCGGCCTGCGGCAATCCCTACCTGGTGGGCTCGCTCCAGGACTACATGAACCTGACCCTGCCGATGCGCGCCAAGAACCTCGCCGACCGCGACGGCCTCGCGCAATCGCGGCGGCAGCATGAGATGATGATCGAGCTACTCAGGGGACGCGACAGCTGGGCGCTGGCGCAGCTGTGTGTCGATCATATGCAGTTCAGCAAGAGGGATTATCTGGCGAGGATTGCGGACGAGGCCAGGCGCTAATCGGCAAACTTCTGCTGCAGGCATCCATCACGGAACGGCGCTGCCCCGGGCGCGTTGGAAGGCCAAGCATAAGGCTCGGTCTTGGTTCGGAGGCCGCGGGTGGCAGTTTCTCGCAGCATGTCGCGCCCAAGGGAGGACTGACCGAGCAGGTTGAATAATGAGGGTCTGCGGAGCGATGCGGACCGGTTTGTTCATCGCATTGATTGCGGCGGCCTGGCTCGGCGGACAGGTCCAGGATTCTTTCGCGCAAAAGCGGCCGTCGGCTTCTCCGAGCGAATCCACGAAGGTGTCTCCGAGAAAGGAAGGCACCCCGAAGAAGGAAACGGGACGACCTGCGGACCCGTTTACGGTGGGATTTGTAACCGGTTCGCCGCAATGCACTGAATTCGCGATCGCTCAGGACATTGCGACCACGCTCGCCGGCGGTCAGGAGACCGGTCCTCATGGCCAAGTCGCATTGCGGGTCCTGCCCATCGTGGGAGACGGCGGTGTCCGCAACGTCCTTGATGTGCTCACCCTCGCAGGTGCCGACGTGGCGATTTCGCCCGTCGTCCTCGTCGACCGGCTCCGGGAGACAAGGACCTTCGGGGATATTTCTGACAGGCTGACCTACATTGCCCCGCTCTATATCGAAGAGTTCCATCTTCTCGCACGGGCGGAAATCGGAAGCCTGACGGAGCTTTCGGGAAAGAGGGTCAATCTCGGGGACGACGGCAGTGCCGGCGCCATTCTCGGCCGCGAAGTGTTGAACCGTCTGGGCGTCGAGATCATGGAGTCGAACCTGGGACCGGAGGCCGCGCTGGATGGTCTGAGGAAGGGAGATCTCTCCGCCGCTCTGCTGGTCTCAGGAAAACCGCTCAGCTTCCTGACGCAGGTCTCGCAACTCGATGGTATTCACCTCCTGCCGATCCCCTACTTCAACGAGCTGCTGCAACAAGATTATCTGCCATCGACGTTCCGCCACAAGGATTACCCGAATCTGATCGCCGCCGAAGCGAGCGTTGACACGATCGCGATCAAATCCGCCCTCTTCGCCTACAACTGGCCGAGCGGCAACGAGCGATTTCGGTTGCTGGAGTTCTTCGTCCAGACATTGTTCACGCGCTTTCCCGAATTTCTCGGGGACGCCCATCATCCTAAGTGGCGCGAAGTAAACCTGGCCGCACAACTCCCTGGATGGCGACGATTCCGACCGGCAGAGCGCTGGCTCCAGCAGCAATCGGGAGGGGAAGCCGCGCTTCGCAAGGCGTTCGGCCGGTTCATCGAGGGAAAGCCAACTGCCGATCTACCTGATCGCGAAGAACTGTTTCGGGATTTCCTGCGCTGGAGAGAACGCAATCCGGCCAAGTGAGCAGACTTGGGCAAACAAACCTCGGGAGGTATCGATGCGCAAAACCGTGGTGGGCGCAGCCCTTGTTGCGTTGCTCGCCTTGATCGCCGATGTGAGGCGTCCCGCCGCCCAATTTGCTCCCTTCTGGCCACAAGCTCCGCAGCTGCTCCCGGGCACAGCGCCACCGGCCGACGAGGTCGACAAAACCAGGACAGCCCCTCACCGAAAGAAGGCACATAGAAAGCACAAAGTCGTTCGTCCACCACCAAACCAGCGGGAGGTCGCGGAAAAAAACGGATACCAGCGGGTCAGCGATCTCGTGAACTTTCCGAAGTTCTTTCCGGGCCTCGGCACTATATTCGTCAAGCCCGACACCTTGCCGCTGGGGCCGTTCCTGACCTTCGATCGCAGGGACCGTCTGGTCGCGACCGTCTACATGGTCCCGAACAAGGACATCGACGATCACAAAACGTTGGAGGGGGCGGGGTCAGCAGGACCAGTTGACCACGTCAGCTTCTACTTCAACCCAGGTCACCCCGGCGTGGATGTGCCGCATTACCATGTGGTGCTCTGGCACGTGACCAAGAAACAGGAAGCGCGCGTTGCCAAATGACGTACGACAGGTCATGCGATCACGTCACTAACGATGTCAGTACCGCCTCAGCAGGCCACGCTCCACGCTGGTCTCGCCATAATCGGCGCAGGCCCTTTTCGGGTTTTGGATCAGGTCCGTTCGGACCCGTCTGAACGTTTTGCGGGCCGCGTCGGACACCTCGGGACGGAATTTGCGGGGATCGTAGCTCTCGCCGTCGCGGGCCTTGATGGCCGCAGCATAGGCGTCGATCATGGCCATCGCGACGTCGGGACTGCCGAGCAGCCGGGCGCCGAGCTGAACGCTGCCGCTGCCATCGACCTCGTAACCGTCGCATCGCTGTTCGAGCACCACGGATGCCGTGACGAGCTGGTCCAGGAATGCCGCCTCGGCCTCGGTGAGAGGTACGGCTAGCGCCGGTCCGGAAACGATCATCGCGAATATCGCGACTGACAATTTGATTTTCATTGTCGTGGCTTTCGCTGCAGCTTTTGCGGCGTCATCAACGCAACCGTTGCTGAATTCCGATCGCACAGATCGAAAGCCGAAACGCTGGAGCACCGTTGATCCACATCAAGGGGCGAGAAACCAAAGCATTTGGCGGCACCGGCTGACCCGAACGAAAAATCACGTGCCGCTTGACAAGACAGGGTAGGTATCGCGGACGATCGCTAGGCAGCGCGTCCCGTCGCACGCATATCGGCCCCGCGTCGCAAAGCCGCACACTCAGCCTCGAACTTCCGCGAGCCCAATTCGCCAGCCACGAGCTGCGCCGCATGAATTTCCGCCGAGGCGCCTCGAACGTCATCATGCGCCAATTGCAGCTTCGCGATCCGCAGCCTCAACCTGACGGCCTGCACTCGTCCGTCGATGCTCGACCACAATTGCCGGGCCAGATGCAGATGTCGCAGCGCTGCCTCATAGTCGTCGCGCGCATGCGCGAGGACCGACTGCGCTTCGTTCGTCAATGCGCGGATCGACGGCATCGGCCACCGGTCCGGACTTCCGGAGAGCTCCTCGATCAGTTCAAGCGCCTGCTCACGACGGCCCGTGTACGCGGCCGCGAGTGCCAGATGTGCGAACAGGATCCCACGCCGCTGCAGGGTCCACCAGGACTTTCCGATCAGACTGCGCTCGAGGCTGGCGTAAGCCGCCTCCGCTTCGCCTCGCTCCAGCAACAGCATGGCGCGACCGGGTTCCGGGCACCAGCCGAGCGCGTAGGCCTTTTCATAGGCTTCGAGCGCGTCGTCTTCATTGCCGATCGCTGCGTAAACGTCGCCAAGCACGCGATTGGCATCGCCGATCGCCCAAGGCGCGTCACCGGTAAGCCGTGCCAACGAGTCCTGAATTCGGAGCAAAGCTTCGCCGAGCGAGCCCCTGACACCGAGAACTTCTGACCGATGAAGCTGGCAGGAGCCGGACAATTCCATCCCGCTCTCGGTGCAATATTTCTGATAACCCAGCGTCCACTGGTCGGCCCTGGCCCAATCTCCGAACATCCGCGCCGCCCACAGAATGTTGCAGTAGAGGATGCCTCCGACGATCGGATCGATATCGCCGCTGGAGAGCGCCATCGCAGCGGCGAGGTCCTGATCCGCTAGGCCAGCGCGTGTATCGCCCAGACACAGCCGGTAGAACCCGCGATAAGCAAGACTCAGCGCCTCGATGCCAACAGCGTTCTTGTGCCGGACCATGCTGTACGCGATATCGGCAAGCGAAAGCGCCTGTTCAGGCTCGCCGTCGAACGCGGCGACCTTCGACTTCATCCAGAGAATGAGCGCAGTCGTGGCGGGATCCTCGACTTCGGAGGCCCAGTCCTCCGCCTGTGCCAGCCAGCCCTTGGCAATCGCCGCCTGGCCGCGCTCGAAGTGCAAGCCGGCGAGTGTGACGGCATCGATGACGGCCAGCGGCACGTTGCTCGCCTTGGTATGGGCAGCAACCGCACGAGCCAAAAGAGGCAGGGCCGCATCGGCCTTGCCGGTGCACTGCAAGGCCAGCGCCCATCGGTGCAAGTCGGCGCCATCGAGCGGTCCGACGGTATCGGCCGCCTCGAACAACGCTGCGGCTTCGTCCCAGGCTTGCACGTCAGCGGCGCGCTGAGCTTGCGCCCGCACGTCCGGAACTTGCCCGCCCGTCGTCTGGGGAGCGGCGAGCTGCATCTCCGATACGCCGTCGATGCAGAAACGATATCCCCTGCCCGGCATGTTCCGGATGGCACTATCCATGCCACCCTTGCGCAGCACGCCACGCAGCATGCTCACCGCCCGCTGCAACGAATTGTCGGTGACGGTTACATCAGGCCAGAGGGTATCGAGCAGTTCTTCCTTGGTGACGACCCGATCCCGGTTGCGCGTCAGGTAGACCAGCAGATCGAACACACGTGGTTGCAACGCGACTTCCCGCTGCGCGTGGATGAGCGCACGGCCCTCTTCATCGAGCTCGAAGGGTCCAAACCTGAGGGTCATATCGTTAAGTCCAGGCAATGCGGAAAAGGTTCAGACAAGGTTCAGACAAGGATCAGGCAATGATCAGCCCGCGGTAAGGACGGTCAGCACCGGTCGCCCCTATAGCTCCTCACGGCCCGGGTCGCTTCCGACCGCCGGCAACAACCCCCGAGGAGATGTCTGATGGAACTCTATGTCATCCGCCGCCCGAGCGCCTGGGCAAATTTGAGCGAACTGGAAGCCGCCGGCGCGAAGTCCGCTCGGATCGGCAACGAGCAGATGTCCGACCGCGTCCGTTGGATCCGCAGCTATGTGGTCCATGAGGCCGACGGCCGCATCGGTACCTTCTGCATCTATGAAGCGCGCGATGGGGAGTCGATCCGCGAGCATGCACGGCGCGTCGGCATGCCGGGCGAGGAGTTCTACAAGGTCGCCACGACAGTGGTCGTCCGCGGCGATCCCACACCGCAGACGGTCGCCGCCGAATAGCAAATCAGCGCGGGCGCCGTCATCGACTCGGGATTCCATGAAAGGATAAGAAAATGTCCGTTCAGTCTCAGGCGCCGCCCGCACCGAGCCCCTCGCAGCGATATCTCGCCGGCATCCTGTTGCGGCTTCGCCGGCTCATCAACCAGTCCGTCGCCAGCATGCTGGCGAACCGCGAGAAGGCCGCAATGCAGTTCGCGAAGGGTTGCGGCGGCACCACGGCCAGCGGTGATGGCACGGTTCGAGACACGCTTCATCATGAGAGGATTTGCATTTCCAGCAACAGCTTCAATTCGAGGAAATTGTCATGAGTTCTTTCATCCAATCCGACGCTTCCGAAGCCAAGATCTCCTGTTTCAAGAATTTCAAATCCAGAATCGTCGCGGTGGCGATCGGGACGTTCGGGGCCGTCCTGATGTCGCTTGCTCTGGCTTCGGCTGCAACGACGTTCGGCGACCATCGCACCGAAGGCGTGAGCGGCGGCGCAGTGGTCCAGAAAAGCCCTGGCAAGTGCGCAAGGGCGCGACGGTTCCGACAGCCTTTTCAACCTGACGAAGGCGGCGGTGACACCGCCCGCTGAAACAGCCGTTCAAGCCCTCACCACTGAACTGGAAACTCCATCATGTCCATCACCATGCAAAACGGACCTACTCAGACCGCAAGCTCGCTCTTGGCACGAAGCTTCGTGCTCAGCTATGGCCTCCTTGCCTATCTCATCTTCTTCGGGACCTTTCTCTACGCCGTCGGCTTCATTTCGCAATTCATCATGCCCAAGACGATCGACAGCGGCGTGGCGGGTTCGACCGCACAGGCCCTCTTGATTGATCTCGCGCTGATGTCCCTGTTTGCCGTCCAGCACAGCGGCATGGCTCGCCAGGGCTTCAAGAAGCTGTTCGCCGCCTTCGCCTCACCCGCGCTCGAGCGCAGCACCTATGTGCTGCTGGCAAGCCTGAGCCTGATCCTGCTGTTCTGGCAATGGCGTCCCATCACCGCCGCGGTTTGGGAGATAGAGACGCCGATGGCAGCCTACGCCGCGGTCGCCGGCAGCTTCGCCGGCTGGCTCATCGTGCTGTACAGCACGTTTCTGATCAGCCATTTCGAATTGTTCGGACTGACGCAAGTCGTCAGCCACTTTGCGGGGCGGCTCGCCGAGCCGATGAAGTTCAGGACGCCGGGCCTCTACCGCCTGATCCGGCATCCTATCTATCTCGGCTTCATTATCGCGTTCTGGTCGACGCCTACCATGACGCTCGGGCACATGCTGTTCGCGATGGTGACGACGGCCTACATCTTCGTCGGCATCTGGTTGGAGGAGCGCGACCTGATCACTCTTTTCGGAGATCAGTACCGACACTACAGGGAGAAGGTGGCGATGTTGATCCCGGGCCTGTTCTGATCCGGCGAACCTACGATTTGAGCGGCCAAGCAGAACTCGGCCGCTCTCACGATGTCGAGCGCGCTCCCTAGCGCTTCTTCCAGTCGATGATCCGGTCCGGATCCGCATCGAACTCCATGCTGCAGAACGTGCCGCCCTGGAAATAATCGCCGACCGGATCCGGCTTCAGCTTGGCCTGCTCGGCCATCGCGTGCTCGCGGAAATCCTCGGCGCGCCCCGTGGGGCGGTAGCCGAATTCGTAGGCGCGGCTGTTGTCCCACCAGGCGCGCTCGTTGAGGGATGCACCGTAGAAGATTTCGAAATGGATGTCGGGATGCTCGAGCCCGATGCGGCAGAGCTGCACGAGGTCGTCGGGCTTGAGCCAGATCGAGAGCCGGCGCTGATCGAGCGGCATGTCGCCGAAATTGCCGATGCGCAGGCACGTCACCTTCAGCCCGTGCTTGTCGGCATAGAGCGCGCCGACGGCTTCGCCGAACACCTTGCTGACGCCATAGCGACCGTCTGGGCGCGGGGTCACGTCGGTGCCGATCTTGTGGTGGCGCGGATAGAAGCCGACGGCGTGGTTCGACGAGGCGAACACCACGCGCTTGACGCCCTTGCGGTAGGCCGCCTCGAACAGATTATAGCCGCCGATGATGTTGGCCTGGAGGATCTGATCCCAGTTACCTTCGACCGAATAGCCGCCGAAATGAATGATGCCGTCGACGCCCTCGCAGATCGCCTCGCACTGCGCGAGATCGGCGAGGTCCGCTGCCTTGAACTTCTCGTTCGCGCCGAGATCGGCCGGCGGCTTGATGTCGGACAGCAGGAGATCCGAATAGATCGGCGGCAGCAGTCTTCGCAGGCTCGTGCCGATTCCGCCCGAAGCTCCCGTCATCAAAATACGCGGCATGTCTTCCCTCGCCGTTGGTGACCGATTTGCGGTCACGTGTCTCTAATGATAGCAGCATTGTCCAGAGGGAACGAAACGAGAGAACCGACATGAATGAGGCATCGTCCCACACCCAGGAGCGGCCAGGCTGGCGGCCGGCGACGTATTACCCCGACCCGGCCATTCGTGCACTCGATCCCCGTTTCGAAAAATACTGGCTGAAATTGTCCGCAGTGGAGCGGCTGGCGACCGGCCTGCGCTGGGCCGAGGGTCCCGTGTGGTTCGGCGACGGGCGCTATCTCTTGTGCAGCGACATCCCGAACCAGCGCATCGTCAAATGGGAGGAGGAGACCGGCGCGGTCTCCGTGTTCCGCAAGCCCTCGAACTTCGCCAACGGCAACACGCGCGACCGGCAGGGCCGGCTCGTCACCTGCGAGCATGGCGGGCGGCGCGTGACGCGCACTGAGTATGACGGCAGCGTCGCCGTGCTGATGGATCAATTCAACGGCAAGCGGTTGAACTCGCCGAACGATGTCGTTGTTAAATCGGACGGCTCGATCTGGTTCACCGATCCGACCTTCGGCCTGCTCGGCAATTACGAGGGCTACAAGGCCGAGCCCGAGATCGAGCCGAATGTCTACCGGCTCGATCCCGAGACGCGCAAGGCGACCATTGTCGCCGAGGGGGTGCTCGGGCCGAACGGGCTGTGCTTCTCGCCGGATGAAAAGATCCTCTATGTCGTGGAATCCCGCGGCGTGCCAAACCGAAAAATCCTCGCCTATGACGTCTCGGCTGACGGCACCGAGATTTCCAACAAGCGCGTCCACATCGATGCAGGTCCTGGCACGCCGGACGGCATGCGCTGCGACATCGACGGCAATCTCTGGTGCGGCTGGGGCATGGGAGATCCCGAGCTCGACGGCGTCGTGGTGTTCGCGCCCGACGGCGTCATGATCGGCCGCATTGCCCTGCCCGAGCGCTGCGCGAACGTCTGCTTCGGCGGCGTCAAGCGCAACCGCCTGTTCATGGCAGCGAGCCAGTCGATCTACGCGCTGTATGTGAACACGCAGGGGGCGATGGGGGGATAGGCGCTCCACAAATGACGGTCTCGTAGGGTGGGCAAAGGAGCGTAAGCGACGTGCCCACCACCGCGCCGTCGCGGGCGCGAAGACGTGGGCACGCTTCGCTTTGCCCACCCTACGGCACCTCGCCTTCGCGACACGCCGCCCAAAACAAAAACGCCGGAGCGGTTGCCCGCTCCGGCGTCATTCGTTCACGCGCTAAAACTTACGCCGCGTTGAAACCGGCGACGGCCTTCACTTCGAGGAAGTCCTCGAGGCCGTACTTGCCCCACTCGCGTCCGTTGCCCGACTGCTTGTAGCCGCCGAACGGCGCGGTGCGGTCGTTGGGCACGCCCTGGAGGTTGACGTTGCCGGCGCGGATCTGGCGGCCGACGCGCTTGGCGTCTTCGACCGAGGCACCCGTGACGTAGCCGGCAAGGCCATACGGCGTGTCGTTGGCGATCTGCACGGCTTCGGCTTCGTCCTTGGCGCCGATGATGGTCAGCACCGGCCCGAAGATTTCTTCGCGAGCGATCGTCATGTCAGGAGTGACGTCGGCGAAGATGGTGGGGCGGACATAGAAGCCCTTGTTGACGCCTTCGGGCAAGCCCGGGCCGCCGGCGACGAGCGTTGCGCCCTCGTCGATGCCCTTCTTGATCAGGCCCTGGATCTTGTCCCACTGGCCGCGGTTGACGACGGGGCCGATGGTGGTGCCTTCAGCGCGGGGATCGCCGGCCTTGGTCTTGTCGGCGACGGCCTTCGCGATCGCGGCGACGTCCTTCATCTTGGACAGCGGCACGATCATGCGCGAGGGCGCGTTGCAGGACTGGCCGGAGTTGTTGAACATGTGCATCACGCCGCCGGTCACCGCCTTCATGAGGTCGGCGCCTTCGAGGATGACGTTCGGCGACTTGCCGCCGAGCTCCTGGCTGACGCGCTTCACGGTCGGCGCGGCGCGCTTGGCCACGTCGATGCCGGCGCGGGTCGAGCCGGTGAAGGAGATCATGTCGATATCGGGGTGCTCGCTCATGGCGGCGCCGACCTCGGGGCCGAGGCCGTTGACGAGGTTGAACACGCCCTTGGGCACGCCAGCTTCATGGAGGATTTCCGCGAAGATCAGCGCCGAGGTCGGCGTGAACTCCGACGGCTTCAGGATCATGGTGCAGCCGGCGGCGAGCGCGGGCGCGACCTTGCAGGCGATCTGATTGAGCGGCCAGTTCCAGGGCGTGATCATGCCGACCACACCGATCGGCTCGCGCAGCACCATGGCGGTGCCGACCGGCTCTTCGAAATGGTAGTTCTTGAGCACGTCGAGCGTGGTCATAAGATGGCCGAGGCCGGCACCGGCCTGGAGCTTCTCCGCCATCGGCAGCGGCGCGCCCATCTCGTCGGAGACGGCGGCGCCGATCTCCTTGAGGCGGCCCTTGTAGACCTCGATGACCTTGGTGAGCAGCGCGACGCGCTCCTCGCGGCTGGTCTGGGAGAAGGTTGCGAAGGCGCGCTTGGCGGCGGCAACCGCCTTGTCCACGTCGGCCTTGGAGCCCAGCGCAACCTCGTACATCGCCTCTTCCGTCGCGGGATTGACCACGGCGGTGGACTTCTTGACGGCGGGATCGACCCAGGCGCCGTCGATGTAGAATTGCATGCGATTGACCATCGTTAACCTCTTCTTGGGGGCATGTGGGGGCGTTTCGGCAGGCATCCTTGCACGAAAGCGCCGGCAATTGAACCCGCCATATGCGGGGCCAGCGTTGCGGCGGACGGAGGTTATATGAGCCGATGGCGGGAACGTGGCAAGGTTCTCTCAGCCGTCATTCCGGGGCGATGCGAAGCATCGAACCCGGAATCTCGAGATTCCGGGTTCGGCTCTTCGAGCCGCCCCGGAATGACACCTCGATTACTTCCACTACACCGCCATCTTCCGATGCAGCACCGGCGCGCCGGTGGTGAGGCTTTCGGCCGCATCGATGATGGCGTTGGCATCAATGCCGTAGTGCCGATAGAGGTCGGCGATCGTGCCGGTCTGGCCGAACTGCTCGACACCGAGCGCCTCGACGCGGTGGCCGCGGACGCTGCCGAGCCAGCCGAGCGCGGAGGGATGGCCGTCGATCACGGTCACGATGCCGCAGTCGCGCGGCAGCGGCGCCAGCAGCTTTTCGATGTGGCTGAGATGCTGCACGCCGCGGCGATCCCGCCGCAATTTCCGCGCGGCGGTCCAGCCCGCATGGAGGCGGTCCGCCGAGGTGATCGCGAGCAGGCCGATGTCGCGCCGGCTCTCGCCGATGAAGCCGGTCGCCTCGATCGCCTCAGGTGCCACCGCGCCGGTATAGGCGATCACGACTTCGGCATTCGGGCCCGGCTTGCGCAGCCAATAAGCGCCGTCGGTGATGCCCTGCTGCAGCTCCGGCGTCATGATCCGCTGCGCCTGCTCGATGCTGCGCGTCGACAGCCGCAGGTACACCGAGCCGCCCTCGCCCGCTTCGCGCTGCATGTGCTCAAACCCGAAGGCCATGATCACGGCGAGCTCGTCGACGAAGGCCGGCTCGAACGAGGCGAGCCCATCCTGCGCCATGCCGATCAGGGGCGTTGCGATCGACTGGTGCGCGCCGCCCTCGGGCGCGAGCGTGATGCCTGATGGCGTCGCCGCCACCATGAAGCGCGCGTCCTGGTAGCAGGCGTAGTTCAGCGCATCGAGCCCGCGCTCGATGAAGGGATCATAGAGCGTGCCGACCGGCAGCAGCCGCTCGCCGTTGATCTGGTGCGACAGCCCAAGCGCCGAGAGCATGATGAACAGGTTCATCTCGGCAATTCCAAGCTCGAGATGCTGGCCCTTGGGCGAAAAGTCCCAGTTGAACGTGGAGGGAATTTTCTCGCTGCGGAATAAGTCCGCCTTCTCGGCGCGCGCGAACAGGCCGCGCCGGTTGACCCACGGACCGAGATTGGTCGACACCGTGACGTCGGGCGAGGTCGTGACGATGCGCCTTGCCAGCTCACTGTCGCTGCGCGCGATCTCGTTCAACACGAGGCCAAAGCCCTGCTGGGTCGACATCTGCGGTGACGGCTTGAACGCGAGCTGCTGGGGCACCTCGACGACGGGCGCGGTCAGCCGGCGGCCATCCTGGTTGAACGGCACGCGCGCGAGGAACGCGTCGAGTTCGGCGGCGGATTGCGCGAGCCCTTCGTACTTCTCCCATTCGTGACCGGGCCGGATGTTCTGGCTGTCGCGATATTTCTCCATCTGCGCGACCGTCATCAGGCCGGCGTGATTGTCCTTGTGACCCTGGAACGGCAAGCCGACACCCTTGATGGTGTAGGCGATGAAGCAGACCGGACGGTCGTGATCGATGGACTCGAACGCCTCCAGCATGCTCGCCATGTCGTGGCCGCCGAGATTCGACATCAGCGCCAGCAATTCGTCGTCGCTGCGCTTGTCGATCAATCTGGTGACCGGGCCCTGGTCGCCGATCTCGTCATGCAGATGCTTGCGGAACGCGGCGCCGCCCTGGAAGCAGAGCGCGGCGTAGAGCGCATTCGGGCAATTGTCGATCCAAGCTTTAAGCGCCTCGCCGCCGGGCTCGGCGAAGGCCTCGCGCATCAGGCGGCCGTATTTCACGATGACGACGTCCCAGCCGAAATTGCGGAACATGGTCTCGAACTTTTCCCAGAGCCCTTCGCGCACGACGGCATCGAGCGACTGGCGGTTATAGTCGACCACCCACCAGGTGTTGCGCAGGCCGTGCTTCCAGCCCTCGGCGAGCGCCTCGAAAATGTTGCCTTCGTCCATCTCGGCAT
Source organism: Bradyrhizobium sp. SBR1B (assembly GCF_014198205.1). Lineage (NCBI taxonomy): Bacteria > Pseudomonadati > Pseudomonadota > Alphaproteobacteria > Hyphomicrobiales > Nitrobacteraceae > Bradyrhizobium > Bradyrhizobium sp. SBR1B. The sequence goes on along the minus strand of NZ_JACIHC010000020.1, from coordinate 6,555 downwards.
CGCCGACGAGCGCAATCATCCGCCCTTCGCGGCGATCCTTCATCCAGCCATGCGCCTTGACGTAGTCCTGCACCACCGAAGCGAACAGCGTCTGCGCAACGCCGAGGCCGACCGAACCGGTGGAGAAATCGACGTCGTCGACGTCCTTGGTCCGCGAGGGATAGGACTGCGCGCCCTTGAAGCCGCGAAAGTTCTCCAGCTTCTCGCGGCTCTGCCGGCCGAACAGATACTGGATGGCGTGGAACACCGGGCTCGCATGCGGCTTCACCGCGACGCGGTCCTCAGGCCGCAGCACGTGGAAATACAGCGCCGACATGATGGTGGCGAGCGAGGCGGACGAGGCCTGATGTCCCCCGACCTTCAAGCCGTCGGCATTGGGGCGGATGTGGTTGGCATGGTGGATGGTCCAGGACGACAGCCACAGCGCCTTGCGGCTCAGCGCGGTCAAGGTGTCGAGGCGGGCGGTATCGACGGGCATGGCAAGGCTCCCGGGAACAGGTGCCACGATGATACGCCCGTGGGAGGCGCCAAACTTCTCAATTTTTCGCGCAATACCACCCGATATTGGGATACCATACTAATGATTACCCCGAATATACAGGTTTCATCCCAATGCCAGAGCTCGACGCCATCGACCGCAAAATCCTCGCGTTGCTTCAGGCCGACAGCCGGCTGACCATGCAGGAACTCGCCGACAAGGTCGGGCTCTCGGTCTCGCCCTGCCATCGCCGGGTCAAGCTGCTGGAGGAGCGCGGCGTCATCAGCCGCTACGTTGCGACCGTGGACCAGAAGGCGCTCGGCCTGCATGTCAGCGTCTTCATCTCGATCAAGCTGGCGCGGCAGAAGGAGGAGGATCTCAACCGCTTCGCGCGCGCGATCTCGAAATGGGATGAGGTGCTGGAGTGCTATCTGATGACCGGCAACCGCGACTACCTCCTGCGCGTCGTCGCGGCCGACCTCGCCTCCTACGAGACGTTTCTCAAGACCAAGCTGACCCGGCTCGACGGCATCGCCTCGATCGAGTCGAGCTTTGCGCTGAGCCAGGTGAAATATTCGATCGCGCTGCCGGTGTGACCTGCCTCAGCGTGACAGAGCGGCTGTCACATGGACGCAACAAACCCCGCCGATGGTCGTTGGTAACACTGGCACCCTAGCCGAGAGAAGAAGCCCATGACCGCATCCGACCGCACCTTCCAAACCGCCAAGCGCGAGCGCATCATTCAGGAGATGGCCGACGACCTCGACGAGGAGCTGGAGATGGAGCTCGATGACACGAGGCTCGACGAGCTCCTGGACGAAACCGACACACCGGGTCCGACGGTCGATCGCAAGCTCTATTTCCGGGAGCTGCTGCGGCTCCAGGGCGAGCTGGTCAAGCTGCAGGACTGGGTGCAAAGCGAGCGCAAGAAGGTTGTCGTGCTGTTCGAGGGGCGCGACTCCGCCGGCAAGGGCGGCGTCATCAAGCGTATTACCCAGCGCCTCAATCCGCGCATCTGCCGCGTCGCGGCGCTTCCCGCCCCGAGCGAGCGCGAGCGCACGCAATGGTACTTCCAGCGCTACGTGTCGCACCTGCCGGCCGGCGGCGAGATCGTGCTGTTCGACCGCAGCTGGTACAACCGCGCCGGCGTCGAGCGCGTGATGGGCTTCTGCTCGGAGGAGGAGTACCAGGAATTCTTCAAGACGGTGCCCGAGTTCGAGCGCATGCTGATTCGCTCCGGCATCATCCTGGTCAAATACTGGTTCTCGATCACCGACGACGAGCAGCAGTTCCGCTTCACCATGCGCATCAAGGATCCGCTCAAGCAGTGGAAGCTGAGCCCGATGGACGTCGAGGCGCGCAGCCGCTGGGAGGCATACACCAAGGCCAAGGAGACGATGCTCGAGCACACGCACCTGCCGGACTCACCATGGTGGATCGTCGATGCCGTCGACAAGAAGCGCGCGCGGCTCAACTGCATCGCGCATCTCCTCAGCCAGATCCCGTATCAGGAGGTCGCTCGCGCGCCGGTGATGCTGCCGCCGCGCGTCCGCCACCCCGACTATCAGCGCGGCCCGGTTCCGCCGGAGATGTACGTGCCGGCGAAATATTGACGGGGGCGAACAAATTCGGCCTGCATGGGTATGGACTCAGGTCTCGTAGGATGGGCAAAGCGAAGCGTGCCCACCATCTGCGTTTGAATCGGGAAAGATGGTGGGCACGGCGCTTTGCGCCTTTGCCCACCCTACGAGACCGTCACCGCCACGGCTGCACGATGATCTTGGTGTGGGCTTCAGGATTGGCGAGATCGGCGAACGCCTTGGCGACGCCGTCGATGCCGACCTCGGCCGTGACCATCGCCGCCGCATCCACCTGCCCTTCCGCGATCAGGCGCAGTGAGCCTGCGAATTCGTCCGGCGTGTAGCCGAGCACGTATTGGACGTTGAGCTCCTTCATGATGCCGAGCATGGGTTCGCTCTTGTCGGTCTCCATGCAGACACCGACCACCACGATGCGCGCGTCACGCGGTGCACCTTCGAACACCTGCTGCAGCAGGCCTGGCACACCCACGCATTCGAAGATGATCGCGGGCTTCAGCGCCGGCAGCATGGCCTGGAACGGCGGCCTCGCCGCCTTTTCGGCGTCCGACATCTGCGCGTGCTCGGCCCAGGTCGCATAGGGCTGCGACACCCTGGGATCGACGACGACGTCGGCGCCGAGCTTTGCCGCGAGCGTGCGCCGCGCTGGTGAATAGTCGGCGGCGACGATCGGGTGCAGCCCCTTGATCTTCAGCGCCGCGATCACCGCGAGCCCGACAGGGCCGCAACCGATGACGAGCGGCACTTCGCCGCCCCGGATATTGGCCTTTGCCACGGCGTGAATGCCGACTGCGAGCGGCTCGGTCAATGCTGCATGTTCCGGCACAAGACCGTTGGGCACTTCGAGCAGGAGCGGCTCGCTCAAAATCATCTGCTCCGCATAGCCGCCGACGAAGTCGTTGGAGTAGCCGATTCCCTTGATGCCATCCGGCGTCACCAGCGCGGGCAGCGAGCAGACATGCGTCCCCGGTTTGAACTTGCGTTCCGCGCCGGGGCCGTAATCGACGATCTCGCAGCAGAATTCGTGACCGAACACGACGTCACGCGACAGATCCATCGGCGTGCGACCGGTCTTCCTGGCCATCTCCACCATCCGCGACGCATGCTGGCGCGCATGCAGGTCGGAGCCGCAGATGCCGCAGGCGAGCGTCTTGACCAGCACCTGGCCGGGGCCCGGCTTCGGCTCGGCCATCCTGTCGACGACAATCTCACCGTTCCTGAAAATCGCAGCGCGCATCCGGCTCCTCCCGTATTGTTGGAGCCGTTGATAGCACGTAACGGGGCGCGCGAACTTGCGTCAGGGGTTCGGGGAACGCTCTTCCAGCACCAGCAGCTGGGCGCGGCGGATACGCTCGCGATGGGCGATGTAGAGACCGCTTGCGACAATGAAGGCGGCACCGACGACCGTCCAGAGGTCGGGGACCTCGCCGAAGATGAAGAAGCCGAGAATGCTGACCCACAGCAACTGGGTGTAGGAAAACGGCGCCAGCACCGAGGCATCGCCATAGCGATAGGCCAGCACGATGATCCACTGGCCGACGGTCGAGGCGACGCCGATCACGATGCCGAGGCCAATCGCGGTCCACGTCGGCGTGACCCAGACGAACGGCACCATCACGGAAAGGATCGCAACGCCCGTGAGCGCGGAATACGCCATCGTGGTGAGCACGGCTTCACGTCCGCTCATCATGCGCGTCAGGATCAGCGCCGCCGCCCAGCAGAACGCCGAGATGATCGGGAAGAACGCGGCGGCGTGGAACGCGCTGGTGCCCGGCCGCAGGATGATCAGCACGCCCGTCAGGCCGATCCCAGTCGCGATCCAGCGTCGCAGGCCCACCTTCTCGCTCAGGAAGACGATCGACAGCGCAGTGACGAACAGCGGCGAAACGAAGCCGGTGGCGGAAGCTTCCGCGATGGGCAGGAAACTCAGGCCGGTGATGAAGAACAGCGAGGAGCCGAGCAGCGCGGCGCCGCGCATCAGCTGCAGGCCGAGCCGCTCGGTGCGCATCGCATGCAGCGGCGAGCCCGGCAGCATCACCGGCGTGAACATCAGCGCGAACGTGACGAAGCGGATCCAGGTGATCTCGATCGACGGCAGGCTGGTCGAGAGATATTTCGCGGTGGTGTCGGAGCAGCCGAGGAAGATCGTCGACAGCAGCACCAGCGCAATGCCCTTGAAGGGATGGTCGACGCGCGCAGGCGCACGGCGAGCCGTCTGCTTCTTCTCCGGCACGGGCATGGGAATACTGTCGAGCCTTGCGGCTGCGGCGGGCGGCGGTGTCACGGCTGGAACCCGGGAAAATGCGAATCGAGAACGGTTGTAAAAAACGACAAATGCGGCGCGTTCACAACTTCCGAAAACAGGATGCCGATATGCGCGAGCCGCCGCGCGCGTCAATGCTCCGTTAATAATGGCCGTTTGTGCGTTACAGCATGGGCAGGCTGCGCGGCTTCGCCCCGCGCGGAAACGCCGCATCTAACGCCGAAATCTCGTCTTTCGTCAGCACGAGATCACCGGCCGCCGCATTCTCGCCGGCATGTTCGGCGGACGAGGCCTTCGGAATCGCGAACACCGTAGTCGCACGGGTGAGGAAGCTGAGCGCGACCTGACGCGGCGTCACGCGACGAGCCTCTGCGATGCGCGCCAGCACGGCACCGCCCTTGCTGCGTGCATCAGGGAAATCGTCATGACCGAACGGGGAATAGGCGACCACGGCGACACCATGCCGCTCGCACCACGGGATCACCGCGTGCTCGATCGCGCGTTCCTTCAGATGATAGAGCACCTGATTGCAGGCGATACGATCCTCGCTGGCGACATCGAGAATCTCGTCGAGATCGTCGGCGTCGAAATTGGAAACGCCCCAGGATTTGATCTTGCCTGATTTCACCAGTTCCTCGAACGCGGCGACGGTGTCTTCGAGCGGATAGGAACCGCGCCAGTGCAGGAGATAGCAATCGAGACGGTCGGTCTTCAGCCGCTTCAGCGACCGCTCGCAGGCGGTGATGGTTCCGCCGCGCGACGCGTTGCTCGGCAACACCTTGGAGACGAGAAACACTTCATCACGACGACCCGTGATCGCATCGGCAATGACGAGCTCGGCATCGCCATACATCTCGGCGGTGTCGATGTGGGTCATACCGAGATCAAGCCCGCGCTGAAGCGCGGCAATCGCGCGCTTGCGGTCGCCGTGGTCGAGATACCAGGTGCCTTGCCCGATGACGGAGACGTTGGCGCCGGTTTTGCCGAAGAGTTTTGCGTTCATGTTCGTCTCCGCTGTCGCTCCTCCGCTCGGGCAACTGCCACGAAGCTCAGGAGTTCAATCCGCTGATATCAGCAACCAGCACGCTGCCGGTCGATGACTCCGTGATATAGAGACGGTCCTTGCTTTCGCCACCGATCGCGACATTGGTGCAATTCGGCCCCGCACATGACCTGATCCGCGCGATCAGCTCGCCGTTCGGCGCGAACACGAAGACGTGGCCGAGCGAGGCATGACCGACGAACAGGCGGCCCTTGGCGTCAATGGTCAAGCCATCGGGACCGCTGGTGCCGAACAGCGAGCAGAAGCGGCCGACCTTGGACACACTGCCGTCCTTCATGAACGGCAACCGCCACACCGCGTTGTCGCGCGTCATCGCGACGAACAGCACGGTTTCTGTTGGGTCGAGCACCAGGCCATTCGGGCTGATACCGGTGTCGATCAGGCAATCGAGCCGGCCATTCGATGCGAGACGATAGACGCGACCGCTGGGGTCGTGCAGGCCGGTCTGGCCCTGATCGGTGAAATAGATGTCGCCGTTGGAAGCAAGATGCAGATCGTTGCAGCCGCGAAACGATTCCGAATTGCGCGCAGTCAGGATGGGCTTGATGCGGCCAGCCTTGGCGTCGAGCTCCATGATGCCGTGCCTGTAGTCGGCCACCAGGATGCGCCCGTCCGCGGCGATCTTCAGTCCGTTCGGCCAGCCCTCATATTCGACGACCTGCGACCACTCACCGTCAGGCGCGATGCGAAAGATGCGACCGAAGGGAATGTCGACGATGTAGAGATTGCCGTCCCTGTCGAAGGAAGGCCCCTCGATGAAGCTGTCGGTCGGCACATTCGGCCGGTTGGCATCGGCCCAATCGGTCCGCACGCCCTTGCGGCGGAACTTTTCGGGCATGGTGGAGAAGAGCTTGGTTTCGATCAGGCGCGGCGGCGTTTCCAGGTACATCATTGTTGTTTTGGACGTGTTGAGGGGGAGCGCGCAGCATAGGGCACAATCGACGGCGCGTCGATTGAGGCGGAGGCATGGCGCCTCGCCCTCACTGTCATTCCCCGCGAAAGCGGGGAATCCAGTACGCCGCGGCCTCACCGCTTCATCACAGATGTCTCGGCGTACTGGGCGGATTCAAACGGTCGTCGCAACACCGATTGTTTTCACTCATGACAGCAGTTCGTCAAGCGCTTCTGCCGGCGTTTTCCAGCCCAGCGTCTT
>NZ_JACIHC010000019.1:0-158701 GCF_014198205.1 Bradyrhizobium sp. SBR1B | reverse complement strand
GCAATGCGCGCCGACAAAACCGATCTGAGCTTCGAAGCAATGATCAACCTGACCGCCGCCGTGATAAACTCAAGATGAATCCAAACAGACCCTAGTGAAGATTGGGACCACTGGAAGATAAATCTGACTGCGGCGCGACAGGCGTTCGATGCGTACCTCAATCTGAAGATGGTCACCCCCTGGGACTATCGAACAGGCGTTTCATACTTCCTGCGCACGCAAGCAGACTACAGTGAATATTTTCAGATTCAGAAATTCATGCGCGGCCAAGATCGAGCGTGGAAGCCGTACTTGGCTGCAATCCTAGGCTTGGACCACGAAGCCGTATCCCTGAAGTACTCCGTAGAGGATCAGATTGGCGAACTCACAGCAGAGCGGGACAAGCGGCTAGCCGAGATTGATCCCAAGGATCAAGATCGCGGCGAACTATCTACGCGAATTGAGATTGCCCGAGATGAAATTTCGGAGATTGATGGCAAATTGGACGGCTTCGACTTTCACGAGGTCGAACTCCAGATCAACAAGCGCGTTGTGGACGACGTAGAAGCGAGCATTACCGAGATCGGCGAAGAGCTATACGACCTTGACGTAGACATTGCCCAACTTGAGCGCTCGATCAAATCGGGGATCAAGTTCGATATGCGACGCATTCAGCAAATCTATTCTGAAGCGCTCATTGTTCTGCCCGACGCACTCGTCCGCAACTATGAGGAGTTGATCGAATTCAATCAAAAGCTGACCACAGAGCGAAATCGCGCCCTGCGGAAGCGCATACAAGAACTGAAGGCTAGGCGCGACACGCTATCCGAAGAACATCGAAAAAAGAGCGATGAGCGTCAGCGGCTAATGTCGATCGTGCAGCAGGCTGATACGTTTCGCAAATACAAGGCCCTGCAGGCCGAACAATCTCAACGTCGAGCGCGCCTAACCTTCCTGGAGACCCAACTGGCCCGCGTGGATGCGGTAGCCGACATCGAGCGATCACTCCGCGACCTACGTGGACGCAAGGATATCGCGACGTCTGCGATCGAACGAAGCCTGGAACGGGGCAGCCCGGTGCAAACTGCCGTAACCCGTTACTTCAATCGCTTTGTGAAACTCATTCTTGGAATAAATGGCGAATTCATCGTCAGCGGCAACAGCAACGGCAATCTTGAGTTTGAGATACGAACCAAGGATGTTGTCGGTACAGACACTAGCCAAGACCAAGGGCATTCGTACCATCGACTGCTCTGCGCACTCTTCGATCTTTCCGTCCTTCGCGCATTGGACAGAACCCCATTTTATCATTTCGTGTATCACGACGGGATATTCGAGGGACTCGACAACAGAGTTAAGCTGCGCTTGCTTGACCTAATTCACGAGATCGTCGCCGAAAGGCGGATTCAGTATATTTTCTCTATCATAGACGCCGATCTCCCGCGCAATCCTGAAACGCAAGAACAAATCCGATTCTCACCCGAAGAAGTTGTACTTACTCTCAATGACCAAGGGGACAGTGGTAGACTGTTTAAGATGGCACCGTTCTAATCCGCTTTCCGTTCTGATTTGTGCGAACCGCTAGTCCCACTTTCCGATTAGAAACTTACGCGCGATCAATGAAATCTGTCCGACGATCAATTCCACTGAACAAGATCTCAGAGCTCGCAAACCGGAGAACCGGGGCAAGCTATCACGATGCTGCGGCAGCAGCGATTGATCGACTATTGGCACTCACGCGGGAATACGAGGCCACACCTCCGTCGTACCGAGGATATTTAACTGTCGGAATATGCAGCTGCCTTGAAAGTCATATCAAGTATCTTTATGCCGCCGCAGCTGAGGGGTATGATGACCATCCAGAAGCGCTAAGAGAATTATTCAAGGATCTACAAGTCGACATAGACACACTCATATCGACGACTACTCGCACATTTGATCTGGCGTATGTCGTTGCGGCGAATATCAAGGTGTCAACTTTTTCTACTTACCGGGAGCGGGCTGGCCATCTGCTCAGTAGCTTTAGCGGTAAGCAGCACGACTTCCCGTGGGATTTCGTGAAAGTGTTTATTACAGGCGGCTCGCCCGAACTTGATAAGGAGTACGCGCAAAGACTTGAACGGCTCGAGCGTGTTTTCGAAGCACGTAATCGATTTGTACACGAAACAGATGTGTTGCCACAAAAGGACACCGATCTATCCAGCAGCGAATTGCTTAAATGTGCAGAAGACGCGATCTCTTTAATGGAGCAGCTAGACAGGCAATACGAGGAGATCGGGATGAACCCTCGCTTCGCCGCCATTAAAGAAGACGAGAATCTGGCTGCCGCTGCAACGAGAATTGAGGAAGAGATAGATCAGCTATTCGCTTGGATAAAGTCCCTGTGCGACGAACGCCAACACACGAGTCTAGAGAGATTCAGGGCAGCTTTCTCCGAATATATTTGGGCAAGATGTGACTTTCAGACGTCGGTATTCATCTCTGAACGGAGCGAGTGGACCATTAGCCAGTTCTTGGATTTAGCTCCTGAATATCAGAGGCTGCTTCGAGAAATAGGATCAAAACAGAAGTATATGCTCTCGCAGCATCCAATATCTGAACAGATCGCTGAAATCCTAGGAGAGGCGCCCCGGTAGCCCCAAAAACCTCGTCATCTGCTGTGACGGCACCGGCAACGAGATCTCCGAGGACATCTCCACGTCCTGAAGCTCTATCGCTGCCTGCGCAAGACCGACAGGACGCAGCCGCGGCAGATGGTGTTCTGCGATCCCGGGAGTCGGCTCGGTGGCGGGCACTCGTAAACACCCTCCGCGCCCGTTAACCGTTCATTAACCAACGCACCCTAGCCTGCTGTAATCGTCCAGCCATCATTAGCTCGAAATGCCTTCCCGGTTCGCTCCAGGAGAAGCGCCGATGTGCGTTGCGTTGTTGACGTATGCCGATCTCAGTGCCCGCCTCAATATCTCGCGCGAGGCGGCGCGGTCGCTGGCGCGACGACGCCTTCTGCCGCGCTCGCGTTCGGATGACGGCAAGGCCCTGGTGAGCGTTGATCTCGCCGAGCTCCGGTACACGCCCCGCCCGCGACGTGCCCGCCGGGCAGACCCCATCGCCGCCTCCATGGCAAGGATCGAGGCGGTCACGACCGAGGCCTTCAAGGCGGAGATCGCGCGGCTCGAAGACGTCGCAACCGCCTACAGGGCCGTGTTCGAGCGCGAGCGGGAGCGCGCCGATCGCCTCGCCGTCGAGCTGCAGCAGGCGACCGCCGAGACCATGGCAGCCAATTCGTGGGCGTCGCGACTGGAAGACGAAGTGACGGCGCTGCGGAGCGATCGCCGGGGCGGCTCGATCGCGGGACACGCCGCGCGTCGATTGGGACATCTGGCCGCCGCCATCGTCAAAGCAGACCGCGCGGCTAGAGCGCGATGAGATTGGGATGAATCGTCATCGCGCTCTAGTTTTTGTTCGAGCATGATCTTTTCGGAAAACCGCTTCGCACTCTTCCGGATCATGCTTGCAGGTAGCACTCGAAGACTTCTCCATCCCCGGCTTGCCGGACCAATCGCGAGGGAAAAATGGCTGGCAATATCGATATTCATGAAATGAAGGCCCGCATCGTCGTGTTCGGTGTCGGCGGCGCAGGCGGCAATGCCGTCAACAACATGATCACGGCCGGGCTGCAAGGGGTCGAGTTCGTGGTCGCCAACACCGACGCGCAGGCGCTGGCCATGTCGAAGGCGAAGCACCTCATCCAGCTCGGCACACATGTCACCGCAGGCCTCGGTGCCGGCTCGCAGCCGGAACTGGGCCGCGCCGCAGCCGAGGAGGCCATCGATGCGATCCGCAATCAGTTGACCGGCGCGCATATGGTGTTCGTGACTTCAGGCATGGGCGGCGGCACCGGCACCGGAGCTGCACCCGTCGTCGCCAGGACCGCGCGCGAGCTCGGCATTCTCACGATCGGCGTGGTCACCAAGCCGTTCTACTTCGAGGGCCAGCGCCGCATGCGCTTTGCCGAGGCCGGCATCGAGGAGCTGCTGAAGACGGTCGACACCCTCTTGATCATCCCGAACCAGAACCTGTTCCGGGTGGCCAGCGACAAGACCACATTCGCCGATGCCTTCGCCCTTGCCGACCAGGTGCTTTATTCGGGCGTGGCCTGCATCAGCGACCTCATCGTCAAGGAAGGCCTGATCAATCTCGATTTCGCCGACGTCCTCTCCGTCATGAAGGAGAAGGGCAAGGCCATGATGGGACGGGGCGAGGCCTCCGGCGAGAAGCGCGTGCTCGCCGCCGCCGTCGCCGCGATCTCCAATCCGTTGATCGAGAACCCCTCGATCAAGCGCGCCAGTGGCCTCATCATCTCCATTACCGGCGGCAAGGATCTCATGCTGTACGAGGTCGACGAAGCGGCGAGCCGCATTCGCGACGAGGCCGACCCGGACGCCAACATCATCGTCGGCGCGTCCTTTGACGAAAGCCTAGAGGGCATCGTCCGCGTCTCGGTGGTGGCGACCGGTATCGATAATCTCGACCCGGCGCAGGCGCTGCCGGTGGAAACCGCCCTCACACAACTCGCCGGCAGGCTGCGCAACGACAGCCGCCGCATCGCCGATCGCATCGAGCGTAGCGCACCAATTCCGCAAGCGGGCAGCCCGCCGCTCCGCCCGCAGCCGCACCACCCGGTGGGGCCACCGGCACGGCCGGGTCTGGACGGTGCGCGGCAGCCGGCGCTTCAGCCGCTCGATCCTTATGGCCGCGCGCCTGCCCGCAATGCGCCCGACGAGGCCGTTCTCGATATCCCGGCCTTCCTGCGCCGCGCCGCCAACTGAGTGGTGGCGAGAGCCGCGGTTGCCAATGCCGGAACTCAATCGCTGCTACGCGACAACGCGCTGAGATTAGCCTTGTTCTAGCCACGCACGCGGTAGCTCCCGCTTGCGGGAGAGGGTTGGGGAGAGGGTGTTTCCGCAATGGGACACTCCCGATGTGGAAAGAGCCCCCACCCGGCGCTTCGCGCCGACCTCCCCGCAAGCGCAGGGCTATCGCATATGAATTTCACGAGGACCGTGGGCTTGCTCCGCCTCTCCCGCTTGCGGGAGAGGCCGACGCGCCCCGGGCGATGCGAAGCATCGTCCCGAGCGCGGCGGGTGAGGGTTCTCACCGCTCGGGGACATTCGCCGCAATTCTCAACAATCCCAATGCGGAGACAGCCCCCACCCCAGCCCTCCCCCGCAAGCGGGAGAGGGAGCCGACTGCCAATGCCGCCGCATCGTGCACGCCATAAGCGATAGCCCTGCCCGCAAGCGGGAGAGGTTGAGCGAGCCCGCGGCCCGCTCGATCCAACCAAAAGCCATTCTGCTCCGGGTCCGCGCGCTTAGAGCGCGCAGATCATTCACGCTGCCGTGCTGCGCGGGCTCTCCGCGGTTTCCTGCTTGTCCGACTCCTTGTCGCGCGACAGCCAGGCCGGAAAGCGAAGCAGGCGTTCGTTGGTGTCTTTCGGCAGCTCGACGGGCGGCGCTTCAACGGCCGAACTCGGCAAGTCCAGCGCGGCCTGTCCGGATCGCACCGCATCCGCACGCTGATCCAGTTCGCGCAAGAGCGGATCGAGCACGCTGTCGATCTCGGTCGCCACCGACACGAGGAAACTGTTGAGCTCGCGCGCCTCGGGCACGACGGCCGCAGCCGATTCGATCGCGCTGGAGAGACCGTCGACGACGGGCGCAAACGCGCCCGCGGCTTGCTTGACTCGCGTCTTGATCATTTCGATCTCGCTCAGGACGCGCTCACGCTCCCGCCTTTTCTTCTCTTCGATGAGGCGGGCTTCGATTTCGGCGATCTGGGCCGTCAGGGTCGTGGCTTCGGATGCGAGCGCATCGCGTCGTCCGCGCGCGCGATCGAGATCGCGGCTGAGATTGTCCACTAAGTCGTCCTTTCCGAACATGGCTTTGCTCCGTAGGACAGGCGCTTTGCCCTGTAGGACGGCCTTGGCGCGAACCGCCAGCCTCGCCACCGACCGGATGGCCGGATCGGCCGAAACAGGCATCAACCTCGGTCGCGTCACATGGGCCGACATGGTGATCCCCCCATCGTCAACATTAGGCAACCGCATGGTTAACAAGAGGTTAATGTCAACAGACGATGTGGCCATGGGGCTGCATGCCGCGGCGCCGCCTTCGTCTCCTCGCTGCCACCCCTTTCCGCTATACTCGCCCCGGTAGCATCCCCCCGAGGCGTATCCCATGGACCACGCGCGCGACCCCGCACCCGTCCCCACCCCCAAAAACCTCGTCATCTGCTGCGACGGCACCGGCAACGAGATTTCGGAGAACATCTCCAACGTCCTGAAGCTGTATCGCTGCCTGCGCAAGACCGAGAAGACGCAGCCGCGGCAGATGGTGTTTTACGATCCCGGGGTCGGCACGGTGACGGAGCCGACGACGTGGCACCGGCTCAAGGCCAATATCAACCTGGTGCTGGGGCTCGCCACCGGCTACGGGCTCGATGACAATGTGCTCAGCGCCTATTGCTTCCTGGTCGAGCATTACGCGCCGGGCGACAAGATCTATCTGTTCGGCTTTTCGCGCGGGGCCTACACGGTGCGCGTGCTGGCGGGGCTGATCCACAAGGTCGGGCTGATCAGGCCGGAGCAGGCGAACCTCGCCGGCTCGGGCCTCGTCGCCTACAAGCAATATTCCGGCACCGGGCGCGGCAACGACATCGAAGACCTCAGGAACGTCGCCTTCGACGACCAGGGGCCGCTGCCGAAGGACGCGTTCGATCTCGCCGCGCAGTTCGCGCGCATCACCTCGACGCGTTGGCCGACCATCCACTTCATCGGCGTGTGGGACACCGTGGCGAGCGTGATCGTGCCGCGCGCCGACCGGCTGTTCTGGCCGAGCCTGGAGGAGCTCGCCTTCACGCTGCGCAACCCCAGCGTCAAGATCTTCCGGCAGGCGATCGCGATCGACGAGCGGCGCTGCATGTTCCGCCTGAAAAAATACGAAGAGCCGCAGGAGTTCTGGAGCAACCGCTACGTTCCTGATGAAAAGAAGGTGCCGCAGGACATCCTGCAGGTGTGGTTCGCCGGCGTGCACAGCGACGTCGGCGGCGGCTATCCGGAAGCCGAGAGCGGGGATTCCAAATATCCGCTGATCTGGATGATCGCGGAGGCGGAGAAGGCGGGGCTGAACTTCAACCCGGCGACCATCAAGCAGCTCGCCTGGGGCATCCAGCGCAAGAACTCACCGTTCCAGTATGTCGAGCCGGCCTACACCGGGAAGACCGGCATGCTGCACGATTCGATGACGGCGGGCTGGCGGCTGCTGGAGTTCTTGCCGAAGAGCGCGAAGTACAAGGAGTGGCCGGAGCGGAAGGTTTATTTCGGCTTCTACATCCCCGATTGCGAGCCGCGCCCCATCCCCGAAGGCGCGCATGTGCATGAGAGCGTGTTGAAGCGGATGGCGGTGGAGCCGGATTACCGGCCGGTGAATCTGCCGAAGGACTATGTGACGGTGCCGATGCCGGTGGGGCCGCAGCATGCGGAGCTGGAGACGGCGGGCGTGTGAGGAGAGCGGCGCGCTCATAATGATGGGTGTGGAGGCAGGTGCGCGCATCACGCTCAGCCGTCGTCCCTGCGAAAGCAGGGACCCATAACCACAGGGAGGGTTTTGGCGAAGACTCGTTGTTCGGGACTGCTACCGCGCGCAACCGATGGATCACGCGGTATGGGTCCCTGCTTTCGCAGGGACGACGGCGGAGTTTGAGGTGACACCCCACCCCGCTACCGCCGCTTTCTTCCTTCGCCGCTACTTTTCATTAAAATTCTTCCGCCCGCCTTAGCTGGATCGCATCATCTGCGTTCCATCATTGGCTCCGAACCCGCCGCGAGAACCTGCGGAATTGGAGGAGAGTGCCAATGTATCCGCGTAAATATGCCCGCGTGAAACCTGCCGGGCTGGTGTCGCGCCAGGCCAAGATCATCACCGACCCGCGCGCGCCCGTGATCAACTGCACGCTGATCGACTATTCGCCCGGCGGCGCCTGCGTCGATCTCGGTGGCCAGGTGAACATCCCCGACCGCTTTGAGCTGCTGCACGTCAACACCAAGAAGCGCTGCCGCATCGCCTGGAAGCGCGGCACGCGCGTGGGCGTGGTGTTCTGAGGGACGCTGGAGTCACAAGCGCCGCTGCGCTGGAGGTGCGCTCCCTCCCCCGCTTGCGGGGGAGGGCTGGGGAGAGGGTGTCTCCGCAGAGGGATTCCCCCAGCGGAGAGAGCCCCCACCCGGCGCGCGGGACGATGCTTCGCATCGCCCGGAACGCGCCGACCTCCCCCGCAAGCGGGAGAGGTTGTAGCGAGCCCGGAGCACGATTGTTCTCCAACAATTCCCCCGCTACTTCCGCATCCTCGCTTTGGCGCCGCCGACGATCTGCATGGCGACGCCGGCGATCCAGCCCAGCAGAGCGAGCCAGGTCCAGACCAGATGCGGGTCGAGGCGGAGCACGATGACGGCGACGGAGGCGAGCGCGGTGAGCGTGGCGCAGAGCGTGCCGGCGGCGCTGAGGAATTCGGCGGCGTCGATCTCGCTATGCGCCTCGTCGAACGGCAATTGCGGCGTGTCGATGCCGAGATAGAAGCCGACGAAGCCCAGCACCATCATCACCAGCAGAAAGCCCTGCGTGGTGAGCGCTGATATCGCCGATCCGACATAAGCGCCGACGAACAGCCCGCACGCCGCGCCGGCCATCGCAAGCCCGACACGCTCGAACACATGAGCCGTATTGCGAACACGAAACCGCATGGCAGGCCTCCGCGAGGAGTTGGGTCACGCAAGGTTAGGCCAGTTTTGCGGGGGGTGGAAGCTGGGGGGATTTACGGATGCGGGAGGGCTGGTGCGTGAGAAACGCGAAAGGCGCGCTTCACATTCCGCTGTCGTCCCTGCCTAGTGCGCAATTGCGCACGGGAGCAGGGACCCATAACCACAGGACGTGGTTTGACGAAGACTCTTAGTTAAGTTGTCAACGCACACCGCGGATCATCGCGAGATCACGCGGTATGGGTCCCTGCGCCCGTGCGCAATTGCGCACTAGGCAGGGACGACAATGGTGGTCGTCGCGCCACACCAGCGCGCCTTCACCGCGCCCCGAACGTGGTCTTGCCGAACAGCGCCTTCTGCGTCGAGGGTTGCGAGCGCCAGTATTGCGGCGGGGCCTCGACCTCGCCGCCGACATCGGCGGCGGCGTGCCAGGCCCAGCGCGGATCGTAGAGCATGCCGCGGGCGAGCGCGATCATGTCGGCCTTGCCGGATGCGACGATCTCTTCGGCCTGCTTGCCCTCGGTGATCAGGCCGACGGCGATGGTCGGCAATCCGGTCTCGCGCTTGATGGCCTCCGCAAACTGCACCTGGTAGCCGGGGCCGAGCGGGATCTTCTGCAGCGGCGAGACGCCGCCGGAGGAGGCATCGATCCAGTCGACGCCGCGCGCCTTCAGCGCATTGGCAAACTCGATCGTCTGCGCCAGATCCCAGCCGCCCTCGACCCAATCGGTCGACGACACCCGCATGCCGACCGGCTTGTCGTGCGGAAACACCGCGCGCACGGCATCGTAAATTTCGAGCGGGAAGCGCATGCGGTTCTGCAAAGACCCGCCATATTCGTCGGTGCGCTTGTTGGAGATCGGCGACAGGAACTGATGCAGGAGATAGCCGTGCGCGCCGTGCAGCTCGATGGCGTCGATGCCGATGCGCTCCGCGCGCTTGGCGCTGTCGACGAAGGCCTCGCGGATGCGCTTGAGGCCCGCTGCATCCAGCGCCAGCGGGGCGGCCTCGCCCTCCTTGTGCGGCAGCGCCGATGGGGCCACCGTCTGCCAGCCGCCCTGCTCCGCCGGGATTAGTTGGCCGCCGTCCCAGGGCCGCGCGCTACTGGCCTTGCGGCCCGCATGGGCGAGCTGCATCGCGATCGCGGTGGAGGAATGCTTGCGCACCGAAGTGAGCACCTGTTTCAGCGCGGCTTCGGCGGCATCGCTGTAGAGTCCGAGACAGCCCGGCGTGATGCGGCCGATCGCCTCGACATGGGTCGCCTCGATGCAGAACATCGCCGCGCCCGACAGGCTGAGATTGTTGATGTGGGTGAAGTGCCAGTCATTGGCGACGCCGTCGTCGGCCGAGTATTGGCACATCGGCGACACCACGATGCGGTTCTTCAACGTCAGGCCGCGCAGCTTGATCGGGGAAAACAGGACGCTCATGCGGGGGAGTTCCGGGGAATGAGAGGGGCAGTTGAGAGAGTGTAGTGGGCGGGCGGCGGATTGCCAGTTGCGCGCGGGGAATGGCGGGTAGTGGCGGCACGCATTGCGACCGCGGCTTGACGCGAGACCGCGCCACACATTCTGCCGTCGTGCCGGACAAGCGTCAGCGCAGATCCGGGACGACAGTGGAGATTGGGCGCGCCCCGGGACGACGGCGGAGAACTACTCCGCCAGCGTGAATTGCAGCAGCAGGGTCCGCTGCAGCATCGAGAAATTATCGTCGGAGATCAGCGTCAGCACGGTCTCGCCGTCAGCCGTGACGTGGGCGTCGATGCCTTCCATGTTGTCGATCTCGTGGCCGAGATCGGCGGCGAACAGCGCGGGGCCGTCGACCAGCGCGCCGGGCGTGATGGATTTCAGAGGGATCGAGCGGATGCGGATGTTGACGCCGGTGAACCAGGAGAATTTGCGCTCGAGGATCAGAAGCTCGCCGCTAGCCAGCAGCACGGCATCGCTGATGTCGTATTTCTCGGTACGGCGCACGCTGAACTGGCCGGGCGAGGGCCCGCCGATCAGGAAGGCTGTGAGGTTGCCGTCGGCATCCAGCCCGCGCTCGGAGAAGGCGATCAGGGTGCCCGCCAGCGGCAGGTTCTGGTCTTTGCCCTTGTCCTTTTCTTTGGGCACGACGACCAGCGCCTCCAGCCCCTTGTTGGAGGGCAGCTTGCGGATTCCAGCCGGCACCGGCACCACCTCGCCGCGCGCGCGCGTGCCGCCCTTGGCAAAATCGTAGCGCAGGATCTGGTTGACGCGCTCGAGCCCGACATAGACGAAATTGCCGTCGCGCGCGATCGATTCCGAATCCCACCACAGCCGCTTTTCCGTGATCGGCCGCCCTTCGGCGCCGAGCAGCGGCGCGGCCTCGACGTCGTCGAGGCCGACCATCTTGCCACCGGCGTAGCGGATGCGACCCGTGAACCAGCCGCCCTGGTCGGACACCGCGAGGAAGCCTTCGCCCTTGGCGTCGAGCCGGATGCCGGACAGGCCGCCAAAGCCGCGATAGCGCGAGGTCAGCACGAGGCCGCTGCGATATTCCAGCGAGCCGAAGCGCGTCCGCGTGCGGTCACGCGGCTCGAAATTGGGAATGACGCGCGCGTTGACCTCGACGGTGACGGGCTCGACGACAGCGTTCTCGACCTGAAGCGGACGCGGCGGCGGCTCGGCCACCCCTTGCGCCAGCGCGGAGCGGGAGAGTGCGAGAGTGGAGAATCCCGCCGCAGCGTGCCTGAGGAAGCTGCGGCGGGATGGGTGCGTGCTCACGAATGCAATTTGCGTCGCGGGCGACCGGCCGGCTGGGTGGGTGCGGTGTTGGTCTCGCTGAAGAGTTCGGCGAGCTTCTCGGTGATGGCGCCGCCGAGCTCCTCGGCATCCACGATCGTCACCGCGCGGCGGTAGTAGCGGGTCACGTCATGGCCGATGCCGATCGCGATCAGCTCGACCGGCGAGCGGGTCTCGATCTCCTCGATGATGTGGCGCAGGTGCCGCTCGAGATAGTTGCCGGGATTGACCGACAGCGTGGAATCGTCGACCGGCGCACCGTCCGAGATCATCATCAGGATCTTGCGCTGCTCGGGCCGGCCGAGGAGGCGCTTGTGCGCCCAGTCCAGCGCCTCGCCGTCGATGTTCTCTTTCAGCAGGCCCTCGCGCATCATCAGGCCGAGGTTCTTTCGCGCACGACGCCAGGGGGCGTCGGCGGACTTGTAGATGATGTGGCGGAGATCGTTGAGGCGGCCGGGATTGGCCGGCTTGCCGGCGGCCAGCCACGCTTCGCGTGATTGCCCACCCTTCCAGGCGCGCGTGGTGAAGCCCAAAATCTCGACCTTGACGCCGCAACGCTCCAGCGTGCGCGCGAGAATGTCGGCGCAGGTCGCCGCGACCGTAATGGGTCGTCCGCGCATCGAGCCGGAATTGTCGAGCAGCAGCGTCACCACGGTGTCGCGGAACGTCGCCTCCTTCTCGTGCATGAAGGACAGCGGATGATAGGGATCGGTGACGACGCGCGACAGGCGTGCGGGGTCCAGAATACCCTCTTCGAGATCGAACTCCCAGGCGCGGTTCTGCTGCGCCATCAGGCGGCGCTGCAGGCGGTTGGCGAGGCGGGCGACGATGCCCTGCAGATGCGCGAGCTGCTTGTCGAGATAGGCGCGCAGGCGCTCCAGCTCGTCATGGTCGCAGAGGTCCTCGGCCGCGATGATCTCGTCGAACTTGGGCGCGAAGGCATGGTATTCCGGCCCGCGCGGTTCGTTCTTGCCGTGCTGGTTCGGACGCGTCGCCTCGCCCGGGGTCTCGTCGTCGCCGAGCTCGCCGTCGTCGAAGGTGTCGGAGGTCGAGGCCTGCGCGCTTTCCATCGCGCTCTCGCTCATCTCCTCGCTCGACGCCTGCGCCTGGTCGGCACTCATCTCCTGCGCAGCGTCGGAATCGGGCGAGCCCTCGGCGCCGGACTGGTCGTTGTCGCCGTCCTGGTTCTCGTCGTTCTCGTCATCGTCCTCGCTGTCGGCGTTGCGCTCGTCGCCGATATCGAGCGCCGTCAGGAGATCGTGCACGGCGTCGCCGAACCGGGTCTGGTCCTCGACCAGGGTATCGAGCCGGTCGAGCCGCTTGCCGATCTTGTCTTCGAGAATGGGACGCCAGAGATCGACCATCTTCTTCGCCGCGGTCGGCGGCGCCATGCCGGTCAGGCGCTCGCGCACCAGCATCGCCAGCGCGTCCGCCAGCGGCGCGTCGGCACGGTCGGTGATTTCGTCGAACTTGCCGCGGTGGAAATGGTCGTCGAGCATCGCGGTGAGATTCTTCGCAACGCCCGCCATGCGGCGCGCGCCGATCGCCTCCACCCGCGCCTGCTCCACCGCCTCGAACACGCCGCGCGCCTGCGGATTGCCGGGCATCAGCTTGCGATGCAGTTTTGCATCGTGACAGGCGATCTTGAGCGCGATGGAATCGGCGTGACCGCGCACGATCGCCGCATCACGCTTGGTCATTTTGCGCGCGGGCTCGGGCAGCCGCGCCTTGCCGGGCGCAAGGCCCGGCCGCTCGGCCGCGAAGGAGACGTCGAGCTCCGGCGTCTTGGCGATCGCCTTGAGACAGGACGCGACCGAGCGCTTGAACGGCTCGGTCGGCGCTTCCTTGGTGTTACGGAATTTGGAGTTGGAGGTGGTGCTCATCTCGATCTCACCGTCGTCCCCGCGAAAGCGGGACCCATAGCCACCGGCGGTAGTCAGTCAGGGAAACTATCAGCGCGCTTCAATCGAGACATCACGCGGTGAGTCCCGGCGTTCGCCGGGACGACACACCGAGAGAAATCAGCTCAGTGCCACGTTGACCGCCGATTCCGGCAGCTCCGCGTTGAAGCAGCGCTGGTAGAACTCGGCGACCAGGGGACGCTCGAGCTCGTCGCACTTGTTGAGGAAGGTGACGCGGAAGGCGAAGCCGATATCGCCGAAGATGTCGGCGTTCTCAGCCCAGGTGATCACCGTGCGCGGGCTCATCACCGTCGACAGATCGCCGTTGGCGAAGGCGTTGCGGGTGAGATCGGCCAGGCGCACCATCTTGTTGACGATGTCGCGGCCTTCCTGGGTGCGATAGTGCTTGGCCTTGGCCAGCACGATCTCCACTTCCTCGTCATGGCTGAGATAGTTCAGCGTGGTGACGATCGACCAGCGGTCCATCTGGCCCTGGTTGATCTGCTGGGTGCCGTGATAGAGGCCCGAGGTGTCGCCGAGGCCGACGGTGTTGGCGGTCGCGAACAGACGGAAGGCCGGATGCGGCTTGATCACCTTGTTCTGGTCGAGCAGCGTCAGGCGTCCGGAGACTTCGAGCACGCGCTGGATCACGAACATCACGTCGGGGCGGCCGGCGTCGTATTCGTCGAACACCAGCGCGACGTTGTTCTGCAGCGCCCAGGGCAGGATGCCGTCGCGGAATTCGGTGACCTGCTTGCCGTCGCGGACCACGATCGAGTCCTTGCCGACGAGGTCGATACGGCTGATGTGGCTGTCGAGGTTGACGCGGACGCAGGGCCAGTTCAGGCGGGCCGCGACCTGCTCGATATGGGTGGATTTGCCGGTGCCGTGATAGCCGGTCACCATCACGCGGCGGTTGCGGGCGAAGCCGGCGAGAATGGCGAGCGTGGTGGCGCGGTCGAAGCGGTAGTCGGAATCGACTTCGGGCACGTGAGGATCGACTTCGGAATAGGCGGGGACTTCGAGATCGCTGTCGATCCCGAACACCTGCCGCACCGACACCTTCATGTCGGGCTGACCGGAAACTTCCTCAACTTTGGACAGAGCGGCGGTCGTCATCAATCCTCCGAGGTCCCGGGCGGTCCCGAAACCGGTTATTCGCACGTTGGCTGCGGCTGGGTGCTGAAAATCAACCTATCAGAGACAACGTGCCGGCAGAAGCCCGGCCACCAATCAAAGTTCCGTTGTCTTTTCATTTAGATAGGCAAGGAGCGCAGATTTTGGAGGGCTGCCTTGCGAATCACGCCCAAATTCGGGCGCGTCACGCCCGTTCCGTGCGAATGGCACTTTGGCCGTATGCGGTTACTTATGTAGGGTCCAAAGCTCCGAGCTCCAGCCCCTCAAGAGACGACGTGACGTCCTTCCTTGATCCCCTCATATCCTTCGTTTCCGCCCATCCGTGGCTGGCCTATCTGACCCTATTCCTGGCGGCCCTGCTCGAAGCGGTCCCGGTGGTGGGGTCGGTGATCCCCGGCTCGACTATCATCCTGGCGCTGAGCGCCCTGGTTCCGGGCGGTGAGCTGAAGCTGCCATGGGTGCTGCTTGCCGCCGCCACGGGCGCCGTGCTGGGCGACGGCTCGGCCTACTGGATCGGGCACCGGCAGCAGCGCGAGATCCTCAACACCTGGCCGCTGACCAACTATCCGCGCGTGGTCGCGGAGAGCGAAAGCTTCTTCCATCGTTTCGGCACCTGGGCGGTGTTCTTCGCCCGCTTCGTGCCGCCGATCCGCGCCTTCGTGCCTGTGACCGCCGGCGCGCTCGGCATGGCGCCGGCAAAGTTCTACGCCGTGAACATCCCGGCGATCCTGGTCTGGGCTCCCGCCCATGTGCTGCCGGGCGTGCTGGCGGTATCGGCCCTGCACGAATATGCCGGACTGCATCACCATGGGCATGTCGGCAAGCATATCTGGGTGTTGACGGTGGTTGGGGTGGCGATCGTTGGCGGCGTTGGCGTGTGGATCTATCGGCGGCGGAATGGCGTCGCGACGGCCAAGCCGCGGGCGTAGGCCGCACCACACACAGGTGTCGTCCCTGCGAACGCAGGGACCCATACCGCGTGATCTATCGATTGGGACCGGCGGGAGTACCGAACGAACAGTCGTCGCCAAACTGCTCCCTGGGGTTATGGGTCCCTGCGTTCGTAGGGACGACAGCAGAGAGATATTCTAACTAACCCCCACCCTTCGCCCCGGCGCCGGTCCCACATACCTCGCCCTTGGCCTGATCAATTTCCCGAACTGCAACTGCTCGCTGGCGTGCGCGATCCAGCCGACGCTGCGGGCCATGGCGAACAGAGCGAGCTCGCTGCCGGTGGGAAGGCGCAGCGCGTGCACCAGCACCGCGAGGGCATAGTCGATATTGACGAATTCGCCGGTCGCCTCCGCGATCCGCTCCGGCACCTCGCGCGTGAATTTTCGCGGCGCGCCGGCGCGGGAGAGCGCGTTCAGCAGCGATTGCGCGCGGGGATCGCCGCGCTTGTAGACGCCATGGCCAAAGCCGGCAAAACGTTCGCCGAGCGCGACGCGCTCACGCACCATCGGGGCGACGTCGCGATCGATCAGGGTCTTGACGAGCTGCGAAGCCAGCACGCTCGCGCCGCCATGTTTGGGCCCCTTCAATGCGGCGAGACCGGCGATCACGGCATCGTAGAGATTGAGGCCGGTCGAGGCGGCGCAGCGCGCGGTGAAGGTCGAGGCGTTCAGCTCGTGATCGGCCAGCAGCACCAGCGCGCGGCGAATCAGATCGGGCGCGTGCTTGTTATCCGCCGCCCAGGCTGTTGCGATCTGCTGATGCAGCGGCTCGGCCGAGGGTTCGGCATTGAGCATGGTCGCGACCAGCAGCCGGACGATGCGGCCACCGACCATGGCGCGGCCGTCGGGCGCGCGGGTGAAGGCACGGGGATCGACGCTCGCCGCCAGCGCGAGCACGGCGATGGCGCGGTCGATCGGCGCGGCCCGGCGTGCGGCTTGCCCGATCGTGCGCATTTCTTCGGAGAGCGCGGGCTGATTGTCCGGGGCGAATGGATCGACCTCGGAGACATCCCAGAGCAGCGTCGCCGTGTGCTCCAGCGTGTCGTTCTCGGCGAGATCGACGCAATTGACGCCGCGATAGATCGCCCCCTCTTCGGTGATGGTGGAGATCTCCGTGTCCATCACCGGCAGGTCGGCGTCGAAGCTGCGCAGGCCGCGCGGCTCCGGCGACGGCACCCGGCGCTCCTTCAACGCGCGGACGTCCTCGGCACGGTAGCGATTTTTGCGCGAATCCGGCGTCGGCTCGGAGCGGATCAGGCCGCGGCTGACATAGGCGTAGAGCGTGGCCGGCGAGATCGCGAGCTCGGCGGCGGCTTCCCGGGCGGAGAGGTAAAGCCCCTCGGAATTTTTCATATTGATTTATGTAATCAAGATTGATCAATCTGTCGAGAGGACCGAATTTTCCCTGGTGCAACGCAAAGGGAGATTTGGGCCATGAACATCCACCTCACCAAAAGCCAGATCGGGCTGGACGGCGTTCCCGCGGCCGAGACCGTGCTGAGCCATGTCGACGGCGAGCGTGGCGAGCTGATCATCGCCGGCGAGCATGTCGGCCGCCTCGCCGCTCTCTCGAGCTTTGAGGGCGTCACCGCCCGGCTCTGGAACGGCGCCAGCAAGACCACCCTCACCGAAGCCAATGTGCGGGCGAGCCTCGGCCTTGCGCGCGAGCGCGCCTTCGCGCGGCTGCCGGACCTGCTGCCGGCAACGCGCGGCATGGGCGTTGTCGACGGGTTTCGCGCGGCGGTCGCGGGGCTCCGCGCGGAGAACGGGCTGGAGCACGAGGCGACGATCGTCGGCGCGTTTCCGGTGATCGCAGGCGCGCTGGTCCGGCGCGCCAAGGGGCTCGAGCCGGTCGCGCCGGATCCCAATGTCAGCCATGCTGCCGATACGCTTCGGATGTTGCATGGGCGCGCGCCGGCCGCACGCGAAGTCACCGCGCTTGATGCCTATCTCGTCACCGCCAGCGACCACGGCATGAACGCCTCGACCTTCACCGCGCGCGTGGTGGCTTCGACGCAGGCCGATCTGTTTGCCGCGGTGACCGCGGGCTATTGCGCCCTCACCGGCCCGCTGCATGGCGGCGCGCCTGAGCCGGTGCTGGAAATGCTGGACGCGATCGGCTCGCGCGAGCGCATCCAGCCCTGGGTGGATGCGGCGCTGGCCCGCGGCGAGCGGATGATGGGCTTCGGCCACCGCGTCTACCGCGTACGCGATCCGCGCGCCGATGTGCTCAAGACCGCAGTCGAGGCGCTGGCGTCCAACGGCACCGATTTGCCCTTCGCCGGCGAGGTCGAGGCCTACATCCGCGCCGCCTTGCGCAAGAAGAATCCGGAACGGCCGCTGGAGACCAATGTCGAATTCTTCACCGCGATCCTGCTCGATGCGCTGGCGATCCCGCGGCAGGCGTTCACGCCGATCTTCGCAGTCGCGCGCGCCGCAGGCTGGACCGCGCATGCCCGCGAGCAGCAGCGGACGGGACGGTTGATAAGGCCGAGCTCGTCGTATGTGGGGGCGATGCCGGAAGTTTGAGAGCGGATGTCTCCGCGAGCCCCGAAATCGTAGGGTGGGCAAAGGCGCACTTGCGCCGTGCCCACCATCTCTCTCGATCACACAAAATGCGTGGGCACGCTTCCGCCGCTTTGCCCACCCTACGAGACTAGCGCAAGAGGCGGAGCAAAACACTCCGCTGTCGTCCCTGCGAACGCAGGAACCCATACCGCGTGATTTATCGACAAGAAGCGGGTGGAAATACTGCGCGAAGACTTCGTCACGACGAGTCTTCGCCAAATGTTGCCCTGGGGTTATGGATCCCTGCGTTCGCAGGGACGACGCCGAGGGGGTGGCGCCGGGGTGCCTGGCACCTACACAGCGCGCGCAAAGGCCCTACGCCTCGCGCACCACCGTCTTCAGATAATTATAGGCCTTGATGATCTCGATCAGGCGATCTTCCGTCGAGCGGTCGCCGCCATTGGCGTCGGGGTGGTGCTGCTTGACCAGCGCCTTGTACTTGGTCTTGACGTCGGCGAGCGTGGAATCGGGGCCGAGGCCCATGACCTGGAGCGCCTTGCGCTCGGCGTTCATCACCTTGCGCGTCTCGGCCTTGGGCTGAGCATCCGGGCCCTTCCGCCAGCCCGCGCGGCCGTTGATCTCGCTGAACATGCTGAACGGGTCGGCCGCCATGTCGATCTCGGCTTCCGCACCCTTCTTGCCGCCATTGGCGCCCATCTTCCAGGTCGGGCGGTGACCGGTCAGCGCATCCTTCTGATAGCGCGCGACGGCATCGGCGTTCATGCCGGAGAAGAAATTGTAGTTCTGGTTGTACTCGCGCACGTGGTTCAGGCAGAAGTGCCAGTACTCACGCTGGTTCTCACGGCCCTTCGGCGCGCGATGCGCGCCCTTGTTCTGGCATCCGGCCCATTCGCAACCGACCGCGGTGTCGCGCGGCTTCACTTCCGGCTGCTTGCCCCGCGGCTTGACGCGGATGGAGTCGAAGAACTTTGATGAATCGATCGGCATGGCTGACTTTGACTACGCAATGCAAAAACCTTCAAGTCTTGACATTGCAATTCGCTGCAAACCCGGCAAATAACGGGTGTGATCTCTGCACCCGAATGGCACAACATGGCTATGCGCGACACTATCAGCAACAAGTTGCAGGAAGCTTTCACGCCGGAAAGCCTGCAAGTTGTCGACGAGTCACATTTGCACGAAGGCCATGCCGGCCATCGGCCCGGCGGTGAGACGCACTTCCGTGTTTATATTGTATCTGATGGCTTCAAAGGGAAGAGCCGGGTCGAGCGCCACCGCATGATAAATTCGGCGCTGGCCGCGGAACTCTCCGGCAGCGTGCACGCGCTGGCAATCCAGGCAAAGGCGCCGGGGGAAAGCTGACTTCGCTTACCCTCCCCCTCCAGGGGAGGGTAAGAAATTCAGAACGACGTCCCGGCCCGTCTCGGCTTGGCTTCTTCCAGCTCCGCCTCGCGCGCTACCGGTGAAATACGGAGCGCGGTGATGCGGTTGCGCTCGCGGCGCAGGACGCGGAAGCGGAAGCCGTGGAACGTAAAGCTCTGGCCGCGGTCGGGGATCGAGCGCGCCTCGTGAATGACGAGGCCGGCCACCGTCGTTGCCTCTTCGTCGGGCAGATGCCAGTCCAGCGCACGGTTGAGATCGCGGATCGGCACCGAGCCGTCGACCACGACGGAGCCGTCGGGCTGGCGCCTTACGCCGGCGACCACCACGTCGTGCTCGTCGGAGATGTCGCCGACGATCTCCTCCAGAATGTCTTCCAGCGTCACGAGGCCTTCAACCTCGCCATACTCGTCGACGACGAGCGCGAAATGGGTCTTGCGGCGACGGAACGCCTTGAGCTGCTGGGATATTGGCCGCATTTCCGGCACGAACCAGGGCGGCAGCATGATGGTGGTGACGTCGATGCGCGAGGTATCACCTTCCGAGACGCGGATGGCCCGCAACAGATCCTTCGCGTGCAGGATGCCGATGATGTTCTCCGACTTGTCGCGCCACAGCGGAATGCGGGTGTATTCGGTGGCCAGCACCTCCCGCACCAGTTCTTCCGGCGGCAGGTCGGCATTGATCATCACCATGGCGGTGCGGTGAACCATCACGTCGGACACGGTGAGCTCGCCGAGGCGGAAGACGTTGTGAATGTATTCGGCCTCGCCGCTCTCGATCTTGCCGTGCACCGCGGATTCCTCGACCAGGCCCTCGATCTCGGAATCCGTCAGGATCTCGTGCTGCGAAAACTCCTGGACGCCGATCAGACGCAGGATCGCGCTCGAGGCCGTGTTGAGACACCAGCTCAGCGGATAGAACACAAGGTAGGAGGCATAAAGCGGATAGGCGATCCACTGCGACACCGGCATCGGCTCCCTGATTGCAAGCGTCTTCGGCACCTGCTCGCCGATGATGATGTGCAGGGAGGAGAAAACCAGGAACCCCGCCACGAACGAGGTGAAGTGCAGCGTGGCCTCGGATAGTCCGAGCGGCTGGAGGATCGGGCTCAGCAGCGCAGACACGGTCGGCTCGCCGATCCAGCCAAGACCGAGCGAGGCCATGGTGATGCCGAGCTGGCAGCAGGCCAGATAGGATTCGATGTTTCCCATCATGGTCTGCAACAGGCGCGCGCCGAAGCGGTTCTGCTCCACCATGGCCTTGACGCGGAAGCCGCGGCTCTTCACGAGCGCAAATTCGGCTGCCACGTAAAACGCGTTGGCGGCGAGCAGGAGAACCGCAAGCAGCAGATTGATCGAGATCGAACTCATGTTTGCCTCGCGACCGCCTTGATCATCCGCGCCTCATTGCGGGCGGCCGATCCAGACGATGCCGCCATCACTGCGATAATTTCGACTTCAGGAAGTCCCGCACCGGGGCCGGCTCGACATCCTTCGCGATCACCGCGCGCCCGACGGCCTCCAGCAGGATGAAGGTGAGCTTGCCGCGCGTGACCTTCTTGTCCTGCGCCATCAGGGCCATCAGCGCGTCGGCATCGGCAAGCCCCTCCTGCGCAAAGCCCGCGATGTCCTGCAGGCGCGTCGGCAGGCCGGCTTCGATCAAATGCCGCTCGACGCGCGACGCATCGGCTTCGCCGATCATGCCGAGCTTGGCCGAGAACTGCGCCGCCAGCGTCATGCCGATGGCAACGCCTTCGCCGTGGAACAGGCGGTCGGAGAAGCCGGTCGCAGCTTCCAGCGCGTGGCCGAAGGTGTGGCCGAAATTGAGCAGAGCGCGCTCGCCGGTCTCGCGCTCGTCGCGCGAGACGACGCCCGCCTTGGCGCGGCAGGAGGTCGCGATCGCGTGCTCGCGCGCCGAGCCGCCCCTGAAGATGTCGGAATGGTTCTTCTCCAGCCAGGTGAAGAAGGCCTCGTCACCGAGCACGCCGTATTTGGCGACCTCGGCATAGCCGGCGCGGAACTGCCGCGGCGACAGCGTATCGAGCACGGCGGTGTCGGCGACCACCAGCACCGGCTGGTGGAACGCGCCGAGCAAATTCTTGCCCTGCGGCGAGTTGATGCCGGTCTTGCCGCCGACGCTGGAATCGACCTGCGCCAGCAGCGAGGTCGGCACCTGCACGAAATCGACACCGCGGCGCAGGATCGCCGCGGCAAAGCCGGCGAGATCGCCGACCACGCCGCCGCCGAGCGCGATGACGAGGTCGTTGCGCTCGATCTTCGCGGCGATCAGGGCTTCGCTGACCTTTTCGAGGCCGGCATAGGTCTTGGAGATCTCGCCTTCCTCGACAATGATGCGCGAGGTCGGGATGCCGCTGGCGGCGAGCGAGGCCTCGGTGGGCTCGAGCCAGTGCTTGGCCACCGTGCGATCCGTCACGATCGCGGTACACACGCCAGGACGCAAGGCGGCGACCCGTTCGCCGAGCGAGGACAGCACCCCGCGGCCGATGACGATGTCATAGGCGCGATTCCCCAGCGCGACCTCGACGTTGACAGGGTCGGAATGTTTCAACGGCGCAGTCATCGTATTGCACTCGCAACGTCGGCAGGTGGTTGGGTGGCTTGCTCGCCACAGAGATGCGCGCGCAGCGCCTCGATGGTCTCCTCGACGATCTTGTCGTGCGGCACGTCGCGCGAGGCGATGGTGAGATCGGCATGGCTGTAGACCGGCTCGCGCTCGGTGAGGAGGCGCGTCACGGTTCCCTCGGGGTCGGCGGTCCGGAGCAGCGGGCGGTCGGCACGGCGCCGCACCCGGCGCATGATGACGTCGTGGTCCGCCTTGAGCCAGATCGAAACCGCCTTCGCCGCGATGCGCGCACGGGTCTCCTCGCGCATGAAGGCGCCGCCGCCGGTCGCCAGCACCACCGGACCGCTGTCGAGCAGCCGCGCGATGACCCGCGCCTCGCCGTCGCGGAAATACGGCTCGCCGTGGCGCTCGAAGATCTCCGGGATGCTCATCTGGGCCGAGGTCTCGATCTCGGTGTCGGCGTCGACGAAGGGCAGCTTGAGCCTGCTCGCCATGCGGCGGCCGATGGTGGATTTGCCCACCCCCATCATACCGACGAGCACGATCGAGCGCGCCCCGAGCGCCGACAGGATGTCGGCTTCGGGCGAAGCTGGTATCGGCAACGCGGCGTCGGACATGGATATTGCTCTGGATCTCGCTCTGGATCTCGCTCGATCTGCCGCCAAAGGCGGCATGCTTTGGCCACCTATACGACCCCGCAGGGGGCCTCGCCAGTGGACTCTTGCCACGAAACGGCGAACATGTTGGATGATTTCATTGGTTAATTTGCCCGCCGAGACCCTAACCAAGTCCCCGACAGAGACCCCAGAACGATGCCCAGCCTGTTCCGCTTCCTGACGGTCGTCGCCGTGATCGCCGGCATCGTCTATGGCGTGGTCTTCGCACTGGCCAATTTCGTCAGTCCCAAGTCGCGGGAAATGACGGTGACGATCCCGCCGGACAAGTTTCTCAAGAAATAGGAGCTAGCCTCCCGGGCATGCGCAACCCGCCCTCAGATGCCAAGCTCACCGGCCTGTTCCTCGACATGCTCGCGGCGGAACAGGGCGCCGGGCCCAATACGCTCGACGCCTATCGCCGAGACCTCACCGATTTCTCGGAATTTTTGGGCCGCGACGGCCACAGCTTTGCCGACGCCGAGACGCAAAATTTGCGCGACTACCTCGCCGATCTCGATGCCCGCGGCTTCAAATCCACCAGCGTCGCGCGCCGGCTGTCGGCGATGCGGCATCTCTATCGCTTCCTGCTGAACGAACGCATCCGAGCTGAGGATCCTGCCGCGATCCTGTCCGGCCCCAAGCGCGGCCGCGGCCTGCCGAAGGTGCTGTCGATCGCCGATGTCGACCGCATGCTCCGCCGCGCCAAGGAATTGAGCGAGGCGCAGGATGCCTCGCCGTCGAAGCGGCTGCGCTCTTTAAGGCTCTATTGCCTGCTCGAGGTGCTCTACGCCACCGGCCTGCGCGTCTCCGAGCTGGTGGCGCTGCCGCGCTCGGCGGCCAAGCGCGACGCCCGCATGATCGTGGTGCGCGGCAAGGGCAACAAGGAGCGCCTGGTGCCGCTCAACGAGGCCTCCCGCCAGGCGATGGCGGATTATCTCGCCGCGACGGAAGCTGCGAAGACGGAGAAGAAGAAAGACAGCCTCGCCGCCTCGAAATGGCTGTTCCCCTCGTTCGGCGAGAGCGGGCATCTGTCGCGGCAGCATTTTGCCCGCGACCTCAAGGAGCTTGCGGTCGCCTCGGGGCTTCAGGCGCGGCTGGTCTCCCCGCACGTGCTGCGCCATGCCTTTGCCAGCCACCTCCTGCACAATGGTGCCGATCTGCGCATCGTGCAGACCCTGCTCGGCCACACCGACATCTCGACGACGCAGATCTACACCCATGTGGTGGAGGAGCGGCTGAAGAGCCTGGTGCGCGACCTGCACCCGCTGGCGGAGAAGTAGTTGTCGCCGTAGCCCGGATGGAGCGCAGCGAAATCCGGGGTTCTCGCCCCGCGGACAGACCTTCCCGGATTGCGCTTCGCTCCATCCGGGCTACGGGCACCCCATGAAACCGCCTTGACTTCGGCCACATCTCCGCAGAAAGAGCCGGGGCCTTTCGACTGATTTGGCTCCCGGCCAGGAGCGCACAAGCCAACTCGTTGAAGACGCTACACTTCTCTCCGCGGCCCCGACCTCGCTTCGCCTCTTCGCCCCGTCCCCCTATATTGAGTTGATGCAAGACCAGATGCGCAGCTATCTCGACTTCGAAAAGCCCGTCGCCGAGCTCGACTCCAAGGTCGACGAGCTCAGGACGCTGGCGGCCTCCGGTACCGACATCTCCGACGAGATCGGGCGGATCGAGGACAAGGCGGCGCAGGCCCTGGCCGACCTCTATCAGAATCTGACGCCGTGGCAGAAGACGCTGGTCGCGCGGCATCCGCAGCGGCCGCATTTCAACGATTTCATCAAGGGTCTGATCACCGAATTCACCCCGCTCGCCGGTGACCGCAAGTTCGGCGAGGACGAGGCTTTGGTCGCCGGCTTCGGCCGTTTCCGCGGCGAAGCGATTTGCGTGATGGGCCAGGAAAAGGGCGATTCCACCGAGAGTCGCATCAAGCACAATTTCGGCATGGCGCGCCCCGAAGGCTATCGCAAATGCGTGCGGCTGATGGAGATGGCCGAGCGGTTCGGCCTGCCGGTGCTGTCGCTCGCCGATTCCGCCGGCGCCTATCCCGGCGTCGGCGCCGAGGAGCGGGGACAAGCCGAAGCGATCGCGCGCTCGACCGATGCCTGCATGGCGCTGACGGTACCGAACGTCGCCATCATCACTGGCGAGGGCATGTCGGGCGGCGCCATTGCGATTACCACCGCCAACAAGGTGCTGATGCTGGAGCACGCGATCTACAGCGTGATCTCGCCGGAAGCGGCGTCCTCGATCCTCTGGCGCGACGGCACCAAGGCCCAGGAAGCCGCCAACAACATGAAGATCACCGCCCAGGACATGCTCCGGTTCGGGGTGATCGACAGCATCCTGAAGGAGCCGGTCGGCGGCGCCCACCGCGACCCCGCCGCCATGATCGCTACCACCGGCGATGCCATCGCCAAGGCCTTCGACGAGCTGCGCGGCCTGGATGGGGATGCCATCCGAAAGCAGCGCCGGCAGAAATTCCTCGATATCGGCCGGAAACTGGGCTGATTCGGGCCGATTCCGGTGCCGTAGGATGGGCAAAGCGAAGCGTGCCCACCACTGCCGACTATTAGGACCGGCTCGTGGGCACGGCGCCTCGCGCCTTTGCCCACCCTACGGGACCGTTCGGGCGGCCCCCGGTAACCGCCCGTTAACCCTTTTTTTGCCCAAATCAGCGATCTGAGTCCCAGTCGGGCCGAAAGGCCCAAGTAAGGCCCAAAGTCGCGTCCATTCAGTCTTCGTTGACCATGCCGATGGGCCAACGGGCTCGTGATCCCCGCTCGGGTTGCGACCACATGACCCAGAGGTTAGAATTTTAATAATTGGCTTCAGGGCATAAGCGCTGGGGCGTGAGCTGAAAAAGCCCGTCACGACGGGTCCGGTTCTCCGGTCGGATCATGCTCCATCAGAATTGGGGTTCGCGCTCTCTGCCCGGCACGGTGTGGGGTCCATCTTGATTTCTCGTTCGCTTGCTCGCGCGCTCTTGGCTTCGGTTGCGCTGATGACAGCCAGCGTCCTGCTGGCCGGCTGCGATACCGACCAGGTCTCGCTCGCGACCAATGCCAAGGCCAACCAGCCGGTGCCGCCAAAGCTTCTCGCCGCGATGGTCGAGAAGGACATGGACCTGCAATCGCCGATCCTGGTCCGCCTGTTCAAGCAAGAGGCCGAGCTCGAGGTCTGGAAGCAGGCCCGCAACGGCCAGTTCGCGCTGCTCAAGACCTATCCGATCTGCCGCTGGTCGGGCGACTTAGGTCCGAAGGTGCGCGAAGGCGACCGCCAGGCGCCGGAGGGATTCTACTCGATCAACCCGAGCCAGATGAATCCGCAATCGGCCTATTACCTCTCGTTCAACACCGGCTATCCGAACGCATTCGACAAGGCGCTGGGCCGCACCGGCTCGCAGCTGATGGTGCACGGCGACTGTTCTTCGCGCGGCTGCTACGCGATGACCGACGAGCAGATCGCGGAGATCTATTCGCTCGGCCGCGAATCCTTCTTCGGCGGCCAGAAGGCGTTCCAGCTGCAGGCCTATCCGTTCAAGATGACGCCGGTGAACATGGCCAAGCACCGGAACAATCCGAACATGCCGTTCTGGAAGATGATCAAGGAAGGCTATGATCATTTCGAGGTGACGCGGCAGGAGCCGAAGGTCGATTTCTGCGAGAAGAAGTACGTCTTCGACGCGGCGAAGCCCGCGGACGCAAAGCGCGATCCGGTGTTCGACGCCTCGGCAAAGTGCCCGGCCTATGTGATTCCCGAGGACGTCGTCGCCGCCGTGCGGGGCAAGCAAGCCAAGGACGAGGCGGAATACGCCAGGCTAGTCGCCAAGGGCACGCCGGTGGCGCGCATGAACACCGGCATCGACGGCGGCATGAACAAGATCTTTGCCGCAAAAATTCCGGAAGGCTCGACCGGCCTGTCCGAAGGCGCCGAAGGCACCACGCTGCAGATGCTGGCGATGGCCAAGGCGCCGGGCACGATCCCCGGCCACGTCAATCCGCCCAAGCCGAATCTCGACAGCGTGGCGTCCGCGCCTGCGCCGCAGGAAGAGCCGGTCGTCGCCGTCAGCGCGCCCGCGACCAGTGCCCGCGTCGCCACGGCCGCGCCGACGACTGAGAAATCCGGCGGCTTCTTCTCCAACCTCGGCCGCAAGATGGGCATGGGCTCATCCGACACCACCGCGACCACCCCGCCGCCGCAAGCCACGGCATCCGTGGCTCCGGCCACCACGACCACGACCACGACGCCGCCGACCGCCGCGTCGCGGCTCAAGGCCGCCGTGACCCGCTTCGTGCCGGGGCATGACAAGTCCAAGGATGCCGCGAAGGATGCGCCGAAGCCGGCTGCGACCGTGGCCGCCAAGCCCGCCGAGCCGGCAAAGCAGCCCGACACCCGCCTCGCCGCAACGCGTCCGGCGCTGAAGCCGTCAGTGGCGGATGGTACGAGTGAAGCGACGCAGATCATGGGCGCCGCGCCGGTGATCTCGTCGAACTCGTTCGACAGCCGCTTCGGGGCGATGAAGTAGGCGGCGGCCGGAGCCGCGCTTTCCTCGATATAGCCGAGCTGACACCGTCATTATCCGCGGAGGCGGAGGTTGCTCGCTGCTGCGCTCCCAGTGCCAACCTTGCGCCCGATTGATCCCCTGATACGCTTCGGGTTCGAGAGGCAGAAGCTTGGACCCCGAGCAGATCGAAGGCATTGCAGGGACGCCTTGGACGGAGACTGAAATCTCCGCCGTGGTCGACAGCTATTTCCGAATGCTGGCCTCCGAAAAGGCGGGTATCGCCTACAGCAAGGCAGACAATTGGCGTCGTCTCATGACGACCGTCCGTCGATCCAAAGGATCAATCGAACGCAAGCTCCAGAACATCTCTGCAGTTCTGGACGTATTGGGCGCGCAGTGGATCAACGGTTACAAGCCATTGGCGCACTATCAGGATGCGCTAGTGCCGGCTGTCGAACGCAATATTCGGCGCGAGCCAAACTTTCTCTATCCGGCGAGTACAGATACGCAACCGCTAGCACTGAACGACGACACGATCTTCGTTGCTCCCCCACAGTTCACCGATTTGGATAAAGTGTTGCCGCCTGCGATCCGCCAACTTGTCGGAAAGTTTGATCCTGCGGAGAGAGATGCGAGAAATCGCGACTTGGGGAAGGCCGGAGAGAAGTTTGTCGTAGAATTCGAGCGCATTCGCCTCCGACAAGCTGGACGTGAAGATCTCGCCGACGACGTTCGGTGGGTTTCCGATCTGGACGGAGACGGCTACGGGTACGATGTCCGTTCCTTTGAACCCGATGGGCAAGAGCGGCTACTGGAGATCAAGACGACGTGCGGGCACGAACGCACGCCATTTTGGCTGACCAAGCGCGAAGTCGACGTTGCTGCGGAGAGAAGAGACAGATATCGAGTCCGGCGCGTCTTTCACTTTCGGAACCACGCGCAGATGTTCGAAATCGCTCCACCGCTTGAGGATGCGCTCTTCTTGACGCCCACCACGTACTCTGCGGAACCTAGATAGCATTCCTCAAATTCAATCTCTTCGGATAAATCATATTTTCTCTTTACCCGAACCGCGACACACCCTATACTCCCTCGCCATCTCATCCTGCCGGAAGGGGCGGGTCGCGATCGTCACGGTTCGTGGGGTGAGTTGCGGTGGACGCGGGCGGTGTTGGCGCCAGATGCGGTCGCAGGGCGGGTCTCCCCGTGAGCGATCAGCGGGCGCGGTACGACAGGCCGGCCGCGTACGGCAAAATCGTGTGGTCCTGGCGCCCGCAGGCTGGCGTCAAGTCTCCGCGGTGGTGTGCGTGCCCGACCGGGTTGCGCACATCAGCGATCTGCGAGGCGACGGGGGCAAGAGTGCATCGCTCCCCGGGGAGAGCGCGACATAAGCCGTCAACCCACTGCGCAGGGAAGGCCGGTTATCGGGCTGCACCTGTGTCTCCCCTGTGAGCGTCTATCCACGCATCATTGCACAGGGGCTCGCGGGTACCAGCCGGTACCCGGCCTTCCCTGCGCCCTTCCGATTCCGAAGGGCGCCAGAAGCGAACCAAAACCCGGGCGCTGGAGCGCTGCGGGATCGCGATGTCATGTGGGCTGTTTGACAGTTGAAGACGATAAGACCGTGACCAGGCTTCTGGCTGACGTCGGCGAATTGCGGTGAAGTCGGAGCCCACGCGACCATATCTCACCGTCACCCTGAGGTGGCCGCTTCTTCAGCGGCCCTCGAAGGGCGACGGCCCGGCTGGCCGCGCGGCCGTTCATCCTTCGAGGCTCGCTACGCGGTGCTCGTGCACCGCGCTGCTCGCACCTCAGGATGACGGGGCAGCCAGAGTGCTCGCTGCAGAACGGGCGGTGTCAAGCAGCGTCGCCTACGGCGCCAGATACCGCATCAGCTCCGGATTGCCCCGCACCGCGCCCGCCTCTCCCTGCAGCGCGACGCGGCCGCGGTCGAGCACGTAGGCGTAGTCGGCGACGCGCAAGGCGAGGTCGAGGTGCTGCTCGACGATGATGACGGCAATTGTCTTGGCGAGCTCGATCAGGCGCTCGGTGATCTCCTCGATGACGCCGATCCAGACGCCTTCGGTCGGCTCGTCCAGCAGCAGCAGCTTTGGATCGCCCAGCATGGCGCGGCCGATCGCCAGCATCTTGCGTTCGCCGCCGGACAGCGTGCCGGCGGGCTGGTCGAGGCGCTGGCCGAGCTTCGGGAAGATGGTCAGCACCTGGTCGACCGCGTCTGGCTTCTTGCTGGCGAGCGAGCCGACGGCGAGATTGTCGCGCACCGACAGGCGCGCGAACACCGAATGCTCCTGCGGCACGTAGCCGATGCCGGCGCGCACGCGCTCCTGGGTGGCGCGGCGACTGATGTCGCGGCCGTCGAAGGCGACCTCGCCCTTCCACGCCGGCAATTCGCCGACGATGGTCTTCATCAGGGTGGTCTTGCCAGCGCCGTTGCGCCCGAGCACGGCGACGCCGCCGCGCCAGGGAATGCCGAGGGTGACGTCGAACAGCACCTGGCTGCGGCCGTAGCCGGCATCGAGATGTCTAATGTCCAAAAATTCAGGCACGGCGCAGATAAATCTCCTGGACGGCGTTGTTGGCCTGGATCTCGGACACCGTGCCTGACGCCAGCACCTTGCCCTGGTCGAGCACGGTGAGGCGATCGCAGATGTCGCGGATGAAATCGAGGTCGTGCTCGACGATGACGAGCGAGCAATGCTGCTTGATCGGCTGCAGCAGCTCGCCGGTGACGCGGCGCTCCTCCAGGCTCATGCCGCCGGTCGGCTCGTCGAGCAGCAGCAGTTTCGGCCTGCCGGCGAGCGCCATCGCTATCTCCAGCCATTGCTGCTGGCCGTGCGACAGCGCCGCTGCGGCCTCGAAGGCGCGATTCGCGAGGCGAAACTGCGTCAGCATGGTCATGACCTGATCGTGCAGCGCGCCTCTCGTGCGCGAGAACACGAGGTCGACCAGCGAGGACTGCGCCTGCAGCGCGAGCAGGATGTTGTCGTACAGCGTCAGTGACGGCAGCACGGATGTGATCTGGAATTTCAGGCTCATGCCGGCCCGGGCGCGCTCGGTCGGCGTGAACGCGGTGATGTCGGTATTGACGAACGAGACCTTGCCTTGCGTCGGCACCTCGGCGCCGGCGATGCACTTCATCAGCGTGCTCTTGCCGGAGCCGTTCGGGCCGATCAGGCCGTGGAACTCGTTGGCACCGACGGTGAGCGCGGCGCCGTCGAGCGCGGTGAGCTTGCCGAAGATTTTTGTGATGCCGGCGGCTTCAAGGAGCATCGCGATTCTCCTTGACGTTCTCCTTGAGGTTTTCTTTGGCCCTGGCGCCGAAGCTACCGACCCGCTCGCGCTCGCCGAGGACGAAACTGATCAGGCCGAGAGGGCGGAACAGGATGACGAGCAGCAGCAACAAGCCCAGAATGATCGGCCAGATGTCGCGATAATTGTCCGAGAGCCAGAAGCTGACGCCCTCGACGATGACGGCCCCGATGACGGCGCCGATCAGCGTGCCGGAGCCACCGAACAGCACATAGAGCACCACCTGCGTCGAGACGACGACGCCGACCATGTTGGGCCAGACAAAGCCTTCGTGGAAGGCATAGAGGCTGCCGGCAAGCCCGGCGACGCCGCCACCGATGGTGAAGATGATCGCCTTCAGGTGCTGCGCCTTGTAGCCGAAGAAGGCGATGCGCTGCTCGTTCTCGCGCAGGCCGGCGAGCGCGAGGCCGAACTGCGAGCGCACAAGGAAGCGGCAGAGCAGGTAGACCACGACGAGAATGCCGAGGACGAGATAATAGAACGCCGGCCCCTCCGTGAACTCGTAAGTCCCGAGCGACATCGGCGCGATCGAGGGAATGCCGTTCTGGCCGCCGAGATAATACCAGCCGCGCGCCAGGCGATCGGCGGCGTAGGAGCCGGTCAGCGTACCGAGCGAAACGAAGATCACGCTGGAGGGATGCCGCCCGAGCAGCAGGAAGCCGCCGAGCAGCAGCGCGAAGGTAAGGCCGATCAGCGTGCCCGCGGGCAGCACCAGGAGGATGTTGGTGATGTCCAAGTCGCGCGCGAGCAGCGCCACGCCATAACCGGCCGAGCCGAAGAACAGGGCCTGGCCGAAGCTCATGATGCCGGCATAACCCCAGACCAGATCGAACGACAGCGCGAACAGCGCGAGGATGATCACGCGCGTCGCGAATACCGTGAGATAGTCCTGCAGCACCAGCGGCGCGAGCAGCGCCGCGACCAGCACGACGCCCTCCACGATCGGCAGGATTTTTCGCGCCGACAATCGTTCCGCCGTCCCGCCGCTATCCATGGCGACGTCCGCCTCCCCGCCGATCTCGGCGGGGATCGCCTGTTTCACTGCGCCCATCGACTTCAGCATTCCAAATCAGCATTCCTTGGGATCGACGAGGCCGTTGCTGCGCCCGACGATCTCGTAGTTTCCGCCCTTGGCGACCGCGGTGTACATCTTCATCTTGCAGTGTCGTTTGCCCGGCACCATCTCGGCAGGTCCTCCGGGGCCTTCGGCGATCTTGGCGTGGTCGAGCGCGGCGGCGACCGACTCACGATCGATCTTGCCGGCCTCCTTGACCGCGGCTTCCCACAGCTTGAGGCCGCGATAGGTGCCGGTGGCGGCGCTGCCGGCGGCGAACAGGAAGTTGCCGGGGAAATCCTTCTCGTAGGCCGCCTGGATTTTGGCGTCGAACGGGTTCTCCTTGGTCAGCACCTTGAAATAGTCGAGGCAGCTGGCGAGTCCCTCGATCTCCGCGGCCTGATTGATGTTGAGCGTGTTTTCGTCATAGTAGACGCAGGCGAGCCGCCCGCCGTTCTTGAGGAAGCCCGCTTCATAGAGCTGCTTGAAGAACGGGCCGACGCCAGGCGGAATGACGGTGTTGAAGACCACGTCGACCTTGTTGGAGATGATGCGGTTGACGGTCGCGGAGAAGTCGACCTGGTCGAGCGGGTAGTATTCCTCGAACACGACCTCGCCGCCGTTCGCCTCGATCACCTTGCGGGCATAGACGTTGAGCGTGTGCGGCCAGACATAATTGGCGCTCGGCAGCGCGAACTTCTTGCCGCCGTTCTTGATCAGCCAGGGGATGAATTCGTCGCATTGCTGCGCCGGCGTCGGGCCGGTGCAGAACAGATAGGGCGTGCACTCCTTGCCCTCGTAGAGCTGCGGATAGATGTAGAGCGTCTTGCCGCGCGCCACGATCGGGTCCTTGATCGCGTTGCGCATCGAGGAGGTGATGCCGCCAAGGACCATGTCGACCTTGTCGCGCTGGATCAGCTTGCGGACATTGCCGACGGCGACGGATTCGTTGGAGGCGGTGTCCTCGATGTAGAGCTCGAGCGGACGGCCGAGCAGACCGCCGGCGGCGTTGATCTCCTTGATCACCATTTTCGCGACGTTGGCGTCGGCGTTGCCGGCATAGGCGATCGGGCCGGTGAGATCGGTCGCGATGCCGACCTTGATCGGAGCCTCTGCGGCATTGGCCCAGTCGGCCGGGATCACCCAGCTTCCGACCCCGGTTGCGACCGCGCCGGAAGCGAAGGCGAAATTGGAGAGGAAGCGGCGGCGTGAGAGCTGAGTGCGATCGAACATGACTAAACCCCTTTTCCAGCGATGAGGCCCTGCGGGCGGAATTTGATGAAGACAATGGCGAGCACGAAGACGAGCACGTCGGCGACGACGGGCGCCATCACCCAGGGCAGCGCGGCGCTGAGCGTGCCGATGACACCGGCGCCCGCGACCGGCCCGATGAAGGAGCCGACGCCGCCGACCATGACCGCGACGAAACCCTGGATCAGGAAACGCAGGCCGAGATCGGCGTAGAGGCTGAACACCGGGACGATCAGGGCACCGGCAAGG
Source organism: Bradyrhizobium sp. SBR1B (assembly GCF_014198205.1). Classification (NCBI taxonomy): domain Bacteria; kingdom Pseudomonadati; phylum Pseudomonadota; class Alphaproteobacteria; order Hyphomicrobiales; family Nitrobacteraceae; genus Bradyrhizobium; species Bradyrhizobium sp. SBR1B. The sequence goes on along the minus strand of NZ_JACIHC010000019.1, from coordinate 125,612 downwards.
CCGGCGAGCGCGGAGCCGAACGCGAAGGTGGCGCCGTACATCAGGGGCGTGGAAATGCCCGAGGCCCGCGCCAGCGATGGATTCTCCAGCGTGGCGCGCATGCGCAGACCAAAGTTGGTGCGGGACAGCAGCAGATAGCAGCCGGCCATCACCAGCAGCGTGATGACGATGATGGTGAAGCGCCAGGCCGAGATGTGCATGGCGCCGATGTCGATCGAGCCGCCGATCGGCTCGGGCACAGTGAGATAAAAGCCGCCGATCAGCCCGCGCACGGATTCGCGGATGATCAGGCCGAGCGCGTAGGTGCCGAGCATGGCGACGATCGGCGCGGCGTAGAATCTGCGGATGATCAGCGCCTCCAGCACGAAGCCGAGCGCGCCGACGACGAAGGGCGCTGCGACCATGCCGGCCCAGATCGGCAGGCCCTTGGCGTAGGCGAGATAGGTGATGTAGGCCCCGAGCAGGACGAACTCGCCCTGCGCGAAGTTGAAGATGCCCATCATGCTGGCGATGATCCCGAGCCCCAGCACGATCAGAACGATGATCGCGCCAAAGCTCAGGATCTCGAACGCTGCGACGAACGCGTTAGCCATAGGGTGGTCTTCCGTCCGTCTGCATCAATGCCCGCTCACATCTTCTTCCAGTCGCCGATCTGCTCGAAGGCGTGGGCGGCGCGGTAGATGGTGGATTCCTCGAACATCCGGCCGACCAGCATCAGGCCGACCGGCAGGCCGTCGACCATGCCGCAGGGCAGCGACATCGCGGGATGATGGGTGATGTCGAACGGCGCGGTGTTGGAGATCATCTCCAGGGCGCGGGCAACGTATTCCTCGCGGCTGGCATTGGGCTCCGGCAGCTTGGTCGCCTTCATCGGCGTGGTCGGCATCAGCAGCAGATCGTAATCGCCGAACGCCTTGTCGTAGGCCGCGGTCAGCCGGCGCGAGATGTTGAGCGCCTTGCCGTAGAAGCGTGGACCGAAATTGTTGTTGATGTAGGTGCCAAGCATCATGAACAATTTCGTGGTCTCGGACAGCGAATCGGCCTGGCGGCGCCAGCCGCGATGGAAATCCATCAGCGAGGTCGAATAGAGATCGCCGCGGGACAGGCCATAGCCGTCGCCGAACATCATGGTCTGGGTCAGGCCTTCGGTGCCGATCGGCGTCCAGATCGCGCCGCCCAGCAGATGCATCGGGATCGACACCGTCTCGACGGTGGCGCCGAGATCCTTGAAGCGTTTCGCCGCCTCGCGCACGCTTTCATTCACCGCGGCCTCGGCCGTCGGCTGTTCAAAGCCTTCCTTGACGATGCCGATTTTCATGCCCTTGACGCCTTGGCCGAGCGCCTTGGTGTATTCCTCGACCTTCGGCGACTTGATGCGCGGATCGTAGCCGTCGTCGCCGGCGAGCACTTCGAGCAGCAGCGCATTGTCGGCGACCGTCGCCGTCATCGGCCCGGTATGGTCGACATAGATCTCGATCGGCATGATGCCGGTGTAGGGGACGAGGCCCCAGGTCGGCTTCATGCCGTAGATGCCGCAGAACGAGGCCGGCATGCGGATCGAGCCGCCCTGATCGCCGCCGATCGCCATGTCGACCTCGCCGAGCGAGACCACGACGCCCGAGCCCGACGACGAGCCGCCGGCCGAGTAGCCCATCTTGTGCGGATTATGCACCGGCCCGTAGGACCCGGTGTGGCTGCCGCCGGACAGGCAGAAGTGCTCGCAATGCACCTTGCCAGCGATCTCGGCGCCGGCATCCAGCATGCGCGTGACGATGGTGGCGTCGAAATCGGGCACATAGCCTTCCAGCGTCGACGAGCCGTTCGTCATGGGAACGCCGGCCAGCATGATGTTGTCCTTCAGCGCGACGGTCTTGCCCTTGAGCTTGCCGCTGGCGGCGCCCTTCACGGTCGACTTGCGATACCAGGCGTTGCGCGGGTTCTCTTCAGCCGAGGGCCGATAGCCCGGGGTGCGCGGATATTTCACCTCGGGCAGTTCGTCCGGCATCGCGGCGACGAGATTGTAGGCCTCGATCGAGCCCTGCATCAGGCCACGGAACGAGGTGACGTCGTCATCGGTGAGCGAAAGGCCGCATTGCTCGGCGACACTGCGAAGTTGGGCGGGGGTGGGAAGGACAACTGTCACGGCGCTCTCCTCTGAGGCTTCTTGATCCCTGGCGTTGGACGGAGTCTCGCGGTCGCGCTGCACAAGCGCGGGCCGTTCGGCTTCGCGTCGATATTACAGACGGAAATATTTTCCTTTTCAAGTATTATTTCGCAAAGCCGCTGCGACGTATCAACAGCCGACTCTCAAAGCGTCTTGATGATCTTGAAGTCGAGACCGTCGGCTTCAGCGAGGTACATCGGCATCTCGGCGCGCCCGTCGCGAAGAACCACGGGACCGCGGCCCGCCGAGTAAACGGTGTTGCGTGCGGCCTTCAGCAGCGGACGAAAGGCCAGCGAGCCGGCACGGTTGGCCACCGACTCCAGGAACCGCAGCCCTTCATAGTTCGACTGGCCGACCGAGCCGACCGGCGGCGCGTGCGGGCCGAACATGGCCTGGTAGCCGCTGAGGAACTCGTCATTGGCACGCGAGGCCATGCAGTTGAAATAGCCGGAGGCGCAGAACAAATTCTCGGTGTTGTCGGCGCCGATGCCGAGCAGCACGGTCTCGTCCATCGCGCCGGCAAGTCGCAGCGTCGAGGTCGCAAGGCCGGCTTCCGCGAAGGCGCGGTTGAAAGTGATGCTGTCGGTGCCGATCAGCGAGATCAGCACGACATCAGGCTTGGCTGCGCGGATGCGCGCCAGATGCGGCTCGTGATTGTCCTCGCCGACCGGGACGAACTCCTCGCCGACGACCTGACCGCCGGCCTCCTTGATGTAGCGCTTCACCGCCCGATGCGACTGCCAGGGCCAGACATAGTCGCTGCCGATCAGGTACCAGCGCGCCGCCTTCTTGACGTCGGCGAGCCAGTGGATCGAGGGGCGGCTCTGCCAGCGCGGCGTCTCGCCGATCGCCATCACGCCCGGCGTGCGCTCGCCGCCTTCATAGACGGGAGTGTAGATGTAGGGGATGCGGTTGCCGGTGACCTTGCGCAGGGCAACACGGACGGCGCTGATATGCGAGCCCATGATCAGGTCGACCTCGTCGAAGGCGATCGCCTGCTCGGCGCGCCGCACGACGTCTTCGATCGGGCCACCGGAATCGTAGATCGATAGCTCGAGCTCGCGCCCCAATATGCCGCCGCGCTTGTTGATCTCGGCGACCGCCAGCATGGCGCTGTTGGTGGAAGTCGGGCCCCAGATTCCGGGCGAGCCGGTGAAGGTGAGGAAATTGCCGATGCGCAGCTTGTTGCGGGCGCCGCGGCGTTTCATGACGTGGATGTCAAATGGCGACAGGTCGAAATCCGCTGCCGCGGACGACAGATTCCTGAACAGCAAAGACGGTGGCAACGCCGGACCGCCATGAGCCGGGAAGTTTACCGTCGCGCGCACGCCAACTCCTGTCTGGCACCAGACCTGAAAGCACATTGAGCAGGCGGCCGCGGCTTCCGCCCTTTTGTTGTGCAATGATCCTATTTTGAAAATATTGAATATTCAAGAATTGAAGTGCATATAGATGCAGCATTGATTGCAAGACATTCACTCAATTGGGTCAAGACGAAGTCTTAGCCGTGGCAAAACCGTCGAAAGAAAACACCCCGATCACCGAACACCTCGCTTACCTGCTCGCGCAGGCCAACCGGGAGATCAACCGGCAGCTCGAACTGAGGTTGAGCAAGGAAGGCGTGCCGGTCGAGCAGTGGCGCATCCTCAAGGTGCTGTCGGATGGCAACGGCCATTCGATGGGCGAGCTTGCAGGCGCCGTGCTGCTCAACCATCCGACGCTGACCAAGATGATCGACCGCATGGTCTCCGACACGCTGGTCTATCGCGTGCAGGACCCGGGCGACCGCCGCAAGGTGCTGATGTTCATCTCCGACCGCGGCAAGGTGCTGTGCAAGAAGCTCAACTCGCTCGCGGTCGACCAGGAGGAGCATATCCTGGAGAGCTACGGCGACAAGTCGACGAGCGAATTGAAGCGGCTGCTGGAGAGCTTGATCGATAGTTCGAATTAGACCTCGTGGAGCGTGGGCGCCTTGCGGAGCCGACACACTCGTCTGCCATTCAATGCATGGAGAGAGGACCTCCATGAAAGCACGCGCGCTGGTCCACGCCGGCTTGGTGGCGCTCACAGCGTGCACCCGGGCCTTATTCAATTCTCAAGGCTCGCCCTTGAGTCCAGGCTGAGAATGAGCATGCGCCGCATGCATCATCGCCAGCACGAGAGGCGATAGCGTTGGCCGTTCCATGTCGTCCAGCCCACGGACTTGTTGCTGACCGGTTTGGCTAGATACCATTTATTGCCATCGGCATGGTTGAAGTATACGCCGCCCTGCGTTCCGCTGCGTGGATTTGTTAACTTCACCCATCGCGAGCCATTATCTGAGAAGTTGCCTGCCCAGCGTGCTCCCGAGCTGCTGGTGCAAGTGCCGCCGCTGCAGCTTGTCTGACTGTCATCAACGGCGGCCCATTTCATCCGGGCCGGCCGGCCGTCTATGTTGCACGACCATGTTCCGCCCCACCATCCGCCCACTTGGCTCGCAGGGGCGGAACCGCAAGCGTAGAAACTCAGGGCAAGAACGCAAAAGGTGGTTGGCAGCGCGCGTTTGGACATTGTCTGGCTCCCAATTTTCGGGCCGCGTATTGTGATTCAATCAAAACACGGATCGAGCTCGGTAGAGGTGATCCAGATCACAATGAGCAGTGGCAAAAGATTGGATGATCTACCCGCAGGTGTTCTCCGAGACACGATGCCGCGCTTTGACCATCGGCTTTCGGGCTTCAGCTGCGCGGCCGGGGGAGCGAGTGGCCGCCGACAATCTGCAGCAACAGCACTCGGAAGTGATCACAGGAACAGGCGCCGCAGGTCACGCGCATGCAACAGAGCGATGCTTCTCGCCTGTTCGCTCAGCATCGGGGCCGGTTGCCAGGTGGCCAAAGCGTGCTCAGCCGCGCGTGACGGATGCCAGACCGCCTAACAAATGTAAGCCAGCCATCCTCAATGGCGTGCGCCTACCATTCGTGATGCACCCTAAAGATCAGCAGGCACCATATGGATCGGAAGCATTTCAACCCCTCGCGAACTCGTAGGCCAATACAGCACCGCGAATTCGCTGGGTCTTGAGATCATCGATCAAGCATACCGCCCGTGGCAGTGCTTGTACTTCTTGCCTGAGCCGCAGGGGCAGTCCTCGTTGCGGCCGACCTTGCCCCAGCTTGCCGGGTTCTTCGGATCGCGCAGCGCGGCGTCGGAGGTCTGGGCTCCGAGCGTGACGCTGGCGAGCGCCATTTCGTCCTCGCCGGTGTTCGGGTCGAACTTGTGCGCCTCCATCGGCGGCAGCACCGGCGCTTCCTGCTCGGGCGGGACGATCTCGACCCGCATCAGCTGTGCCGTGACGGCCTCGCGCAGATGCGCACTCATCTCCTGGAAGAGATTGAAGGCTTCGGTCTTGTACTCCTGCAGGGGATCGCGCTGGCCGTAACCGCGCAGGCCAATGACCTGGCGCAGATGGTCGAGCATGATCAGATGCTCGCGCCAGAGATGGTCGAGCGTCTGCAGCAGAATGGTCTTCTCGACGTAACGCATCACGTCGGGACCCCATTGCGCCACCTTGGCCGCCATGTGCTCGTCGGCCTTGGTCTCGATGCGCGTGAGCAGTTCCTCGTCGGCGATGCCCTCTTCCTTGGCCCAGTCGTCGACCGGCAGGTCGAGATCGAGCACGCGCTTCAATTCGTCCTTCAGGCCGGCGACGTCCCACTGCTCGGCATAGGCATGCTCGGGCACGTGCTTGGCGACGAGGTCGTCGATGAAGGCGTGGCGCATGTCGGTGACGGTCTCGGCGACGCTCTCGTCCTTCATCAGGTCGACGCGCTGGTCGAAGATCACCTTGCGCTGGTCGTTCTGGACGTTGTCGAACTTCAAGAGGTTCTTGCGGATGTCGAAGTTGCGGGCCTCGACCTTCTGCTGCGCCTTCTCGAGCGCCTTGTTGATCCAGGGATGGATGATGGCCTCGCCCTCTTGCAGGCCGAGACGCTGGAGCATGCTGTCGAGTCGATCCGAGCCGAAGATGCGCATCAGATCGTCTTCCAGCGACAGGAAGAATTTCGAGCGGCCGGGATCGCCCTGACGGCCGGAACGGCCGCGCAGCTGATTGTCGATACGGCGGGATTCGTGGCGCTCGGAGCCCATGATGTAGAGGCCGCCGGGCTTGGTCACGGTCTTGGCGGGCTTGTTGCCCTTTGCCGGCTCGATCTCGACGATCTCTTCCGCCTTCAGCACGATCTCGCGGAAGCGCTCGACGTCGGCCTTGATCTGCTCGATCTTCCTGGCCTTCTCGGCCTCGTCCTCGATGCCCGCGGTCTCCTTCGGGATGCGCATCTCGAGCGAGCCGCCGAGCTTGATGTCGGTACCGCGGCCGGCCATGTTGGTCGCGATCGTGATCGCGCCGGGCACGCCGGCTTCCGCGACGATATAAGCTTCCTGCTCGTGGAAGCGCGCATTCAGCACCGCGAACAGTTTCGCCGGCTTGCCGGCGCGCGCGGCAGCGTAAAGCTTGTCGAGCGCGTTCTCCTTGCCGAAATCGATCTGCTTGTAGCCGTTCTGCTTCAGAAACTCGGCCAGCACTTCCGACTTTTCGATTGACGCCGTGCCGACCAGCACCGGCTGGAGCCGCGAATTGGCCCGCTCGATCTCGGCGAGGATGGCCGCGTATTTTTCCTTGTGGGTGCGATAAACCTCGTCGTCCTCGTCGAGGCGGCCGATCGGCACGTTGGTCGGGATCTCAACGACCTCGAGCTTGTAGATGTCGAAGAGCTCGTCGGCTTCGGTCAACGCCGTGCCGGTCATGCCGGCGAGCTTCTCGTACATCCGGAAATAGTTCTGGAACGTGATCGAGGCCAGGGTCTGGTTTTCCGGCTGAACCTGCACGTGCTCCTTGGCTTCCAGCGCCTGGTGCAAACCCTCGGAATAGCGGCGGCCCTGCATCATGCGTCCGGTGAACTCGTCGATGATGACGACCTCGTCGTCGCGGACGATGTAGTCCTTGTCGCGCGTGAACAGCGTGTGCGCGCGCAGCGCCTGGTTGATGTGGTGCACGACGGAGACGTTCTCGACGTCGTAGAGCGACTCGCCCTTGAGCTGGCCGGCATCGCGCAGCAGGGTCTCGATCTTCTCCATGCCGGCTTCGGTCAGCGTCACCGTGCGCTGCTTCTCGTCGACCTCGTAGTCGGTCTTGTCGAGCTTGGGCAGGAAGCCGTCGATGGTGTTGTAGAAATCGGAGCGGTCGTCGAGCGGACCGGAGATGATCAGCGGCGTGCGCGCTTCGTCGATCAGGATGGAATCGACCTCGTCGACGATGGCGAAGAAGTGCGGGCGCTGGACCATGTCCTCGAGCCGGTACTTCATGTTGTCGCGCAGATAGTCGAAGCCGTATTCGTTGTTGGTGCCGTAGGTGATGTCGCAGGCATAGGCCGCCTTGCGCTCGGCATCGTCGAGGCCGTGCACGATCACGCCGGTGGTCATGCCGAGGAAGCCGTAGATCTGGCCCATCCAGCCGGAGTCGCGGCGGGCGAGGTAGTCGTTGACGGTGACGACGTGGACGCCCTTGCCGGCGAGCGCGTTGAGGTAGACCGCGAGGGTCGCGACCAGTGTCTTGCCTTCGCCGGTCTTCATCTCGGCGATGTCGCCCTCGTGCAGCACCATGCCGCCGATCAGCTGGACGTCGAAATGGCGCTGGCCGAGCGTGCGCTTGGCGGCCTCGCGCACGGTGGCGAAGGCGGGGACCAGCAGGTCGTCCAGCGTCTTGCCCTCGGCGAGCTGTTTCTTGAAGTCGGCGGTGCGGGCCTTGAGCGCCTCGTCGGAGAGCTTCGAGACCTCTCCTTCCAGCGCGTTGATCGCGTTGACGCGGGACTGATATCCCTTCACCCGCCGGTCGTTGGCGGAGCCGAAAAACTTGCGGGCGAGCGCGCCGATCATGCCTGGTTCCTGTGTTCGCGATTCAACCGCGTTGGCCTAAGAAGTTGTCACCCGCCTGCCTATCAACTCACCGTGACGCCTCGTGGCGTCAGAGCCCGGACTGCGGGGGTCATCCGCCATATGGGTGGGAATTGGGCAAGTCTGGGTTCAACGGCCAAAAACGCAGCAAAATAAACGCCATCGCCATGGTCGCGACCGGGCAGAGATATGGCCCGGTCAGGGCCTTGTCAACGGCGGGCGCATTGCGGCTAATTCATCATTTTGACAGACTTTTCGCGTTGCCAAGCCCCCCTGTATTGGGCGAGTGTCCGCCCCGCTCGAGCAGCCCCCTGCTTCAACATAAGGATTTTCCATGACCACCTCGTTCCCGGTAACCACCGGCCAGCGTTTCCGCAGTGCGTCCGCCCTGGCTGGCAGCCTCGCTCTGGCGCTGTCCCTGGCGTTCGCAGGCCCGCTCCGGGCCGCCGACGATCCGGTGCTGGCGAAGGTCAATGGCGCGGAAATCAAGAAGAGCGACGTCGCCATGGCCGAGGAGGAGCTCGGGCCGAGCCTCGCCCAGATGGACCCGGCGACCAAGGACGAGAACGTCCTGTCCTTCCTGATCGACATGAAAATCGTCAGCAAGGCTGCCGAGGACAAGAAGGTTGCCGATAGCGAGGAATTCAAGAAGCGCCTGGCATTCGCCCGCAACCGGCTTCTGATGGACAGCCTGCTCGCAGGCGAGGGCAAGGCCGCCACCACCCCCGACGCCATGAAGAAGGTCTATGAAGAGGCCTCCAAGCAGATCACCGGCGAGCAGGAAGTGCGCGCCCGCCATATCCTGGTCGAGACCGAGGACGAGGCCAAGGCGGTGAAGGCCGAGCTCGACAAGGGCGCCGATTTCGCCGAGCTGGCCAAGAAGAAGTCCAAGGATCCGGGCTCGGCCGACGGCGGCGATCTCGGCTTCTTCACCAAGGAGCAGATGGTACCGGAATTCTCGGCGATCGCCTTCGCGCTCGAACCCGGCAAGATCTCCGACCCCGTCAAGTCGCAGTTCGGCTGGCACGTCATCAAGGTCGAGGAAAAGCGCAACCGCAAGGCGCCGGACTTCGAGCAGGTCAAGGCCCAGATCGAGCAGTACGTCACCCGCAAGGCCCAGGCCGACTACGTCGCCAAGCTTCGCGCCGAAGCCAAGGTCGAGCGCCTGGACCAGCCGGCGGCGGACGCCAAGCCGGCGGATGCGGCGAAGCCCTCCGACAGCAAGATGGCGCCCCCTGCAAAGAAGTAAGAATTCGCTGTCACTTCGGTGACGTGAAGAGTATCTAAGCCTTTGTGATGCCCGGCCCCAAGCGCGAAGCGCGTCTTCGCACAGAGGGGCCGGGCATCTGCATATTCAGATCCCACCAAGGCGCCCCGCGATGTCCTCCTCCGTCTCCCCGCTCGCCCCGAAAACAGTTCCCGACATGCCCACCGTTGCGGGCATCCGTCTCGCGACGGCCGAGGCCGGCATCCGCTACAAGAACCGGACCGACGTGTTGCTGGCGGTGATGGACAAGGGCACCGCCGTGGCCGGCGTCTTCACCAAGTCGAAATGCCCCTCCGCGCCGGTGGAATGGTGCCGCGGCAAGCTGAAGGGCGGCAAGGCGCGCGCGCTGGTCGTCAATTCCGGCAATGCCAATGCCTTCACCGGCAAGACCGGCCGGGCCTCCACGGCGCTGACCGCCAAGATCGCGGCCAAGGCGGTCGGATGCAGCGAGGGCGAAATCTTCCTGGCCTCGACCGGCGTGATCGGCGAGCCGCTGGACGCGACCAAGTTCGACGGCGTGCTGGGCCGACTGGCTGAAGCCGCCGAGCCCGGCGACTACCTCGCTGCGGCCAAGGCGATCATGACCACCGACACCTTCCCGAAGGTCGCGACCGCGACCGTCAAGCTCGGCAAGGCCAAGGTCACCATCAACGGCATGGCCAAGGGCGCCGGCATGATCGCGCCCGATATGGCGACGATGCTGTCCTTCATCTTCACCGACGCACCGATCGCGCCCGCGGCCTTGCAGGCGCTGCTCAAGAGCGGCGTCGAGGACACCTTCAACGCGGTGACGATCGACGGCGACACCTCGACCTCGGACACACTGCTGGCCTTCGCCACCGGCGCTGCCGCCGGGCAGGGCGCACCGAAGATCAGCCGCGCCAGCGATCCGCGCCTGAAGGCCTTCGTCAAGGCGTTCAACCAGGTGCTCGCCAACCTCGCCGAGCAGGTCGCCCGCGACGGCGAAGGCGCGCGCAAGCTGGTCGAGATCACCGTCGAGGGCGCCAAGACCAAGGCCTCCGCGCGCAAGATCGCGATGTCGATCGCCAACTCGCCGCTGGTCAAGACCGCGATCGCCGGCGAGGACGCCAATTGGGGCCGCGTCGTGATGGCAGTCGGCAAGGCCGGCGAGCCGGCCGATCGCGACAAGCTCTCGATTTCCTTCAACGGCATCCGCGTCGCCAAGAGCGGCGCGCGCGATCCTGACTATGACGAGGCGCAGGTCTCGGAAGCGATGAAGGCGCCGGAGATCGCGATCAAGGTCTCGCTCGGCCTCGGCAAGGGCCGCGACCGCGTCCTGACCTGCGACCTCACCAAGGAATATGTCGCGATCAACGGCGATTACAGGTCGTAGGGCTCACGACGCCTTCTTCGTCATCCTGAGGTGCGAGGGATGGGGCGCGGAGCGCCCCATCGGGAGCCTCGAAGGATGCAGGGCCACCGCTACAGCCGCGTGGAGAGAGCCGGGCCGTCGCCCTTCGAGGGCCGCTGAAGGAGCGGCCACCTCAGGGTGACGGTAAGAGAGCGCGAGAGCCGTGCTTCAAATCACCCTGAAATCCGCGCGTCCGCGACAGCTTTCTTGAACAGCGCGTTCATGGCGTCCGAGATGCCTTGCGTCGGGCTCACCTCGAAATAGAGCCCGGACGACGCGCAGCTCTGCATGTTCTGCGCGATCTCGCTGTTCGGCGACGGCCCGTAGGGGCCGGTATTGAACGGAGCGATCCATTTCATGTACCAGCTGTTGGTGGGCAGCGCGAGGTACGTTGTGTACAGCACGGCAATCTTGACGCCCCGGTCCTTCATCGTCTTGCAGAGCGCAGCATTGAGCGGCGATTGGCACCGCGTGGTGCCGGAGAGCGGTTTCAGACATCCGGTGTTGCTCTCGTCAGCGACCCCGTCGGAGACGAAGAACAGATATTTGAGCGGGCTGGACGGCGTGCCGGTTCCGGGGGAGCTGATCTCGCCGTTGATCGCAGGGAATATCGCGGTGAATGCCGTGTCCTGGTCGTTATTCTCGTTCTGACCGTTCACCGACATCAGGTCGATATTGCCCGCCGCCGTCTTGGCGCTGGAGAGAGAGGCCGACAACGAAAACAGATTGCGCAGGCCGAGCGTGCTTGCGGAGCCGCCGAAATCATAGATCGCCATTCTGAACTGGTTTGAATAGGTCTGGGTCACACTCGCCGTATCCATCAACGACTGCGTTGCGGTCCGAAGCACGTCGATCCGGGTGGTCACGCCAAGCTTCTTGGCAAGGTCGTAGTAATTGTTCTTGTCCTTGAGGTCGTGGCAGGCGAAAGCGCACTTGTCCGATGTGTTGTTGACCATCGTCTGCACGTCGGTCGGCGTCGCGCCGACACCCATCGACGGCGAATTGTCCAGCAGCAGGTAGAAATCGATATAGAGCGGCATGCTGGCCGTCGCCTTCGACGTACCGGACAGCGTCAGCGCGGACTTGCCGATCAGGCCGAGAAACATGGTGTTCATGGTGGCGTTGAACGCAACGGTCGAGGTGACGGTCGATCCGGTTTTGACCACGGTCGGCGTGACGCTGTTGAGAGTGTAGCCGGTCTGATTGGCGCGATTGGCGTCGAAGATGTTCTGGGCGTCGGTGACGCCGACGGAAATCGACCCATCCGACGTCATGGTACCGGCGGCCTTGAAGGCCGGTGAGGCCTTGGCGATCGAGCCGACGCTGGCGGCATCGGCCGCAGCCTGAAGCTTGGCCCGGGTCTGCGTCGCGCGCGAGTAGTCGACCGCGCAGCCGACCGCAGTGATCAGGGGGACGCAGGCGAGCGCGAAGATCACCGCGATATTGCCGCGCCGGTCGTTGACGAACCGGCGGATGATGGTGGAAAGCGCAGCGCGCATGATTGGGGCCCGGAGTGGTTTAAGCGTTCCCACTCTAGGAACCGTCGATTAAATATGACTTATGGGAACCTCGGAAACACGGGCCGCAATAGGGTTAATAAACCGTTGCGGATGATCTTCAGCGAGCGACATCACGTATGGCCGATCTGAAACTGACCCTGGTTGTGGCCTGCGCGCTGATCGACGCCGACAAGCGCGTCCTGATCGCGCAGCGCCCCGCGGGCAAGACGCTGGCCGGACTCTGGGAGTTTCCCGGCGGCAAGCTCGAGGTGGGCGAGCGGCCGGAGCAGAGCCTGATCCGCGAGCTGCACGAGGAGCTCGGCATCACCGTCGCCGAGCCGTGCCTGGCCCCGCTGACCTTCGCGAGCTACGGCTACGAGACCTTCCACCTCCTGATGCCGCTCTACATCTGCCGGCGCTGGGAGGGACAGGTGACGCCGCGCGAAGGCCAGACCCTGGCCTGGGTCCGTGCCAACAAGCTGCGCGACTACCCGATGCCCCCGGCGGACATTCCGCTGATCCCGCATTTGATTGATCTGCTGATGTGAGACTCCTGTCATTCCGGGGCGGTCCGCAGGACCGAACCCGGAATCTCGAGATTCCGGGTTCTCGCTGCGCGAGCCCCGGAATGACGGTGCTAGTGGCCTAAGTCTTCCCCACCTTCTTCACCGCCTCCGCCAGGCTCGCTTTCGCCGATCCCGGCTTCAGCGGCTGCTGCTGGCTCGCATGCGGGGCCCAGCCGGAGAGCCAGATGATGTCGAAGGTGGCGCGGATGCGGCCGTCGGCATCGGCAAAGCGCTCAGTGTAGATCTCGGCCATCCGCAGCAGCGTCGCGCGCCGGCTCGGTGTTCGCCGCCGCTCGATCAGCACATTGGCAGCACCCATGCGCCGGAGATCCTGCATCAGCGCGAATGCGTTGGAATAGCGCACCACGACGCGGTCGACATCGGTCACCGGCAGCGCAAAGCCCGCCCGCTGCAGCAGCGCGCCGATGTCGCGCAGATCCGCGAACGGCGCGACGCGCGGCGACACGCCGCCCTCGCATTCGGCTTCCGCGGCGGCAAAGGCCTGGCGCAGCTCGGTCAGGCTGTCGCCGCCGATCATCGCGGCGAGCAGCAGCCCATCCGGCTTGAGCGCGCGGCGGATTTGCGCGAACACGCCCGGCAGATCGTTGACGAATTGCAGCGCCAGCGCGGAGACGACGAGATCAAGGCTTTCGGGCGCGAAGGGCAGCACCTCTGAACCCGCAGCATCAAGCGCGATCCGCTGGAGGGAAGGCAGCCGCGCACGCAATTCCGCCAGCCCTTCACCGGGTGTCCAGAGATCGGCCGGGGCGTGAAACTCCCGCATCACCGCAGCCAACCGGTCGGACATGTCCTCGGCGACACGATCAAGCAGAAAGCTCACGGCATCTTGCGCCTGCGCACGCCGCTGCCGCGCGTGCAGCAAGGCGCGATCGAACAACGCGGGCGGGGTTTGCGGGGTCTGGGCCATGCCGCTGGTTACGCCGATCATGCAGGTCATTGCAATCTCCCCTCTCGTGTCCCGGACGCGCCGCAGCGCCCCTGGCGATGCTTCGCATCGCCGGCGTGGCGCTGCAGATTCGGGGCACGAGAATGAGTCGCTTGAGCGCCGCCAAGCGGAACGCTAGCCTTCCCGCATGGACGCCAACGCCGCCCCCACCCGTTCCCTCGCCGCCCCCTTCCGGGCGGCATGGACGGCCGGCCGCCACGCGCTGTCGCGCGCGGCACGGCTCGCGCTCGACATCGCGCTGCCGACGCAGTGCGTATCCTGCCGCGAACCGGTCGAGGGCGAGGGCGTTTGCGCTTCGTGCTGGGCCCGGCTGTCATTCATCGAGCGGCCCTATTGCCCGCGGCTCGGCATTCCCTTCGTCTATGATCCCGGCCCCGACATGCTGTCGATGGAGGCGATCGCGAGCCCGCCGGCCTACCAGCGCGCCCGCGCAGCGGTGCGCTATGACGACGTCGCGCGCACGCTGGTGCATGCGCTGAAATACCAGGACCGCACCGATCTGGCGCCCGCCATGGGCCGGTGGATGGCGCGCGCGGGCGGCGAGCTGCTGGCGGGGGCCGACATGCTGGTGCCGGTGCCCCTGCATTGGCGGCGGGCCTGGCGCCGCCGCTACAACCAGTCCGGGGCCCTGGCGCAGATCATCGAGCGGCAGAGCGGGGTCAAGGCGAGGGCTGAGGTGCTGCGCCGGGTACGCGCCACCGAGCAGCAGATCGGCCTGTCGCGGGCCCAGCGCGCCACCAATGTGCAGGGCGCGTTCCAGGTATCCCCCGACCGTCAGGCCGAAATCCAGGGCCGCCGCGTTGTCCTGATCGACGACGTCCTGACGTCGGGGGCGACGCTGGATGCCTGCGCGCGGGTCCTGCTCCGGGCCAAGGCCGCCCAGGTCGACGTGCTGGTCTTCGCCCGGGTTGTCGAGAGCGGGCCCCGTCCCATATAATTCAATGACTTCATGACATGAGAGCGTCGGACGCCATGACTTCTGCTGTCGAGATCTACACCAGGCCGGGCTGCGGCTATTGTTCCGCGGCGAGGTCCCTGCTGACCCGCAAGAAGGCAATCTTTACCGAATTTGACGTCGCCAAGAACCCCTCCTGGCGGGAGGAGATGTACGACCGCGCCGGCGAGGGCTCGACCTTCCCGCAGATCTGGATCGGTGGAACTCATGTCGGCGGCTGCGACGATCTCTACGCACTCGACCGCGAAGGCAAGCTTGACGGCATGCTGGAAGGTGTGAAGGCCAACTCATGAGCGAGAACCGCACATTTACGGCCGCCATGGTGCAGATGCGCACGGGTCTGATGCCCGGGCCGAGCCTCGAACAGGCCACGAAGCTGATCCGGCAGGCGGCGGCCAATGGCGCCGACTACGTGCAAACGCCTGAAGTCAGCAACATGATGCAGCTGAACCGCAAGGCCCTGTTCGAGCATCTGCAGAGCGAAGAGGACGACACTTCGCTGAAGGCCTACCGGGCGCTCGCGGCGGAACTGAAGATCCATCTCCATGTCGGCTCGCTGGCGCTGCGCTTCTCGGCCGAAAAGGCGGTCAACCGCTCCTTCCTGATCGGGCCCGAGGGCAACGTGCTCGCGAGCTATGACAAGATCCACATGTTCGACATCGAGCTGCCGGACGGCGAGAGCTATCGCGAATCCGCCAACTACCAGCCGGGCGAAACCGCGGTGATCTCCGATCTGCCCTGGGGCCGCGTGGGCTTGACGATCTGCTACGACGTGCGCTTCCCCGCGCTCTACCGCGCCCTCGCCGAGAGCGGCGCTTACTTCATCACCGTCCCGTCCGCCTTCACCCGCAAGACCGGCGAAGCGCACTGGCATGTGCTGCTGCGCTCGCGCGCGATCGAGACCGGCTGCTTCATCTTCGCAGCTGCCCAGGCAGGCACCCACGAGAACAAGCGCGAGACCTATGGCCATTCGCTGATCATCGATCCCTGGGGCGAGATCCTCGCCGAAGGCGACGTCGAGCCCGGCATCATCATGGCCAGGATCGACCCCACCAAGGTCGAGACCGCACGCCGCGCGATTCCCTCGCTCCAGCACGGCCGCCGCTTCGGCGTGTCCGATCCCAAGGCCGGGCCGGATCATTTGCACCTCGTGCGGGGTTCGGCATGATCCGCTACGCGCTCCATTGCGATCGAAACCACGCGTTCGAGAGCTGGTTCCAGAGCTCGTCGGCCTATGATTCGCAAGTGAAGCGCAAGCTCGTGACCTGCCCGATCTGCGGATCCGCCAAGGTCGACAAGGCGATCATGGCCCCGCGCATCGTCGGCAAGAAGGGCCGCGGGCGCGCGACGCCGCCGCCGGAAGCGACCACTACTCCCACGCCCGAGGCCGCGCCATCAGGTCCGACCTCGCTGTTGATGGCGCAGGAGAAAGAGCTGCGCACCAAGTTGAAGGAGCTGCGCGATCACATCGTGAAGAACGCCGACAATGTCGGCGAGCGATTCGCCAACGAAGCCCGCGCGATGCATTACGGCGACAAGGAGCACCGTCCGATCTACGGCGAGGCCTCGCCGGAGGAGGCGAAGTCGCTGATCGACGAGGGCATCGAGGTGTCGCCGCTGCCGACATTGCCGGAAGACCGGAATTAGGCCCCCACCAGCACCGCCACACCGATGATGATCAGCGCGATACCTGCAAGCTCGCGTGGTGCGATCGGCTGCTTGAACGAATAATACGCCACCGCTTGCGCGAACAGCACCTCGATCAGAGCGAGCGTGCGGACATTGGCGGCGGCCGTCAGCGCGAACGCCAGGAACCAGAATTGTGAGGCGAAGGCGCCCATGAAGCCGGCCAGCATCGACGGCTTCCACAGGCCGAGGATCGCCTGCAGCACCTTTGGCGCGCGCCAGAGCAGATAGATCGTCAGCACAAGCGTCTGCACGAACAGGCCGAGCACCAGCGTGAACGAGGCCGAGGTCACGAAGGAGACGCCGGGCACGTTGATGATCGCGCCGCGAAAGCCAACCGCAGACAGCGCAAACGCGGCAGCCGCAACGAGGCCGGTGATGGTCGGCTTCAATTCGGCAAAACTCTTCTCGCCGCCGGGCCTGAGCGCGGTGATGACGACGCCGACGGTCGCGATCACGATCGCCAGCACCTTCAGCCAGGTCAGGTGATCGCCGAGGAAGACGAAACCGAAGATCGCGGTCTGGATCGCCTCGGTCTTCAGATACGCCGTCGTCACCACGAAGGAGCGGTCGTTCATGGCGAGCAGCATCAGGCCGGTGGCGACGATCTGGCTGAGCGCGCCGAGCAGGAGCCACGGCCAGAACACGGTCGGCGGCATGCCCAGATGATCGCCGGTGGCGACCAGCACCACGCCGAGGAACAGCACCGAAAACGGGAAGCCGAACAGGAAGCGGATATTGGTCGCGCCCCAGGTCCCCAGCGGCTTCGTCAACGACCGCTGCATCGCATTGCGCGCGACTTGGCCGAGCGCAGCAACGAGGGTGAAGGGAATCCAGAGGCTGGCGATGGTGAGCATGGGGTGGGGCGGGCATTAGCGGGAAATAACTGCGGCCAACCTGCAAGTTAAGGCCAGCGCGGTCAACCGCACGGACGTCATGGGAGCGATGCTCTCGCCACCGTTTGTGGAGAAGCAGCTCGCATCCAGCTCCAGCCTCACACCATCCCTTCCGCCACCACCATGTAGTTCACGTCCATGTCCGACGAGAGCGTCCATTTGTCGGCGAAGGGTGAGTAGACCACGCCGGTCTGCTCGGTGATGACGAGGCGGTTGTCGAGCAGGTATTTTGTCAGCTCGTCGGGGGTGACGAACTTATTCCATTCGTGGGTGCCGCGCGGCAGCCAGCGCAGGACGTATTCGGCGCCGACGATGGCGAGCGCGAAGCTCTTCCAGTTGCGGTTCAGCGTCGAGACCACCATGAGGCCGTTCGGCTTCAGCATCGCGGCGCAACGCTTCAGGAAGACGCCGACATCGACGACGTGCTCGACCACTTCCATCGCCAGCACGATGTCGAAGCGCTCGCGCGGGTCGATCTCCTCCACCGTGGTGCAGCGGTAGTCGATCGCAAGATGGCCCTTGTCGGCGTGCAGCTTGGCCGCGGCGATGTTGCTCTGGGAAGGGTCGACGCCGATGACCTGCGCTCCGAGCCGCGACAGCGGCTCGCACAACAGGCCGGCGCCGCAGCCGATGTCGAGCACGCGAAGCCCGCCGAGGCAGTTGAGGCTGCGCACGTTGCGCTCGAACTTGCGGCAGGCGGCGTCGCGGATGTAGCCGAGCCGCAGCGGGTTAATCCGGTGCAGCGGCGCCATCTTGCCGTTGGGGTCCCACCACTCCGCCGAGAGTTTCGAGAACTTTGCGATCTCGGCGGCGTCGACGGTCGAGCCCGGCTGCGGGCTGACGGAGAGGGAAGTATTTTGCTGCATGCTCATGGTTACGCGCGGTCCTACCGCGTGGTGATCGAACTACGGAAGGCGAGCGGCGAGGCGATGGTCCGGATGGTTTCGCGACCTTCGCCGACGCCGTTGATGGTCACGTCGCCGTAGTTGAGAATACGTCCAAGAATCGTCTGATTGACATCGACGCTCTCGACCTTGTCCAGCGCCATCTCGAAGGTGCGGCGCTTGATGAAGCCGGTCTTGTGCACAATCCTGAGATTGGTGACGTCGGTCTCGGTGGTGAAGCGATGGAACCAGCCCTTCACGGTCCAGAACAGGGCCGCCAGAGCCACCACGCCCGAGGCGATGAGACAGAGAATCAGGAGCCCGTTGACCGTGGTCTGCCCCGACAGGACGAACAGGGCGAAAGCCGCGATCCAGGCCAGGATGGCCGGAAAATAGAAAATCCAGTGCGCATTGGTCGAATACAGCACCCGCTCGCCGGGCTGCAGGATTTCGTCAATATAGCGCGCCATAACCTCTGATAACCCATTGCCCGGATTGGCCGCAGCAGGAACCCGCTTGCCCCCGGCCCCGCCCCTCTGTATACGCGCGGTCGGGTGCCCGCAGCATCGTCTCGCGCGGGCCACCATACTGATCCCTTTGAAGGAATGCACGCGTCGTCATGAGCCGCCTCGTGATGAAATTCGGCGGCACATCCGTCGCCAACATCGAACGTATCCGCAACGTCGCACGCCATGTGAAGCGTGAGGTCGACGCCGGCCACGAAGTGGCCGTGGTCGTCTCGGCGATGTCCGGAAAAACCAACGAGCTGGTGGCCTGGTGCACCGAGGCCTCGCCGATGCACGACGCGCGCGAATACGACGCCGTCGTCGCCTCCGGCGAACAGGTGACATCCGGCCTGCTTGCCATCGCGCTCCAGGGCATGGGCATCCAGGCCCGCTCCTGGCAGGGCTGGCAGATCCCGATCAAGACCAGCGACGCCCACGCCTCGGCCCGGATCGAGGACATCGACGGCAGCGAGATCATCAGCCGTTTCAAGGATCGCAAGGAAGTCGCGGTCATCGCCGGCTTCCAGGGCATCAATCCGGAGACGGGTCGCATCACCACGCTCGGCCGCGGCGGCTCGGACACCTCGGCCGTGGCGATCGCCGCCGCCGTCAAGGCCGACCGCTGCGACATCTACACCGATGTCGATGGCGTCTACACAACCGACCCGCGAATCGTGCCGAAGGCCAAGAGGCTCGACAAGATCGCATTCGAAGACATGCTGGAACTGGCCTCCCAGGGCGCAAAAGTGCTCCAGGTCCGATCGGTGGAACTCGGCATGGTCCACAACATGCCGATCTTCGTCCGCTCGAGCTTCGACAAGCCCGAGGATATCGACCCGCATGCCAACCAGCCGCCCGGCACGCTGATCTGCAGCGAGGAGGAGATCATGGAAAGCCACGTCGTCACTGGTATCGCCTTCTCCAAGGACGAGGCCCAGATCTCGGTGCGCCAGATCGAGGACAAGCCGGGCGTTGCGGCGTCGATCTTCGGCCCGCTGGCGGATGCCAACATCAATGTCGACATGATCGTGCAGAACGTCTCCGAGGACGGCAAGACCACCGACCTCACCTTCACGGTGCCGGCGGCCGACTATACCCGCGCCAAGGACACGATTACCGCCGCCAAGGGCAAGATCGGCTATGCGCGGCTCGATACCGCCACCGACGTCGCCAAGATCTCGGTGATCGGCAGCGGCATGCGCAGCCATGCCGGCGTCGCTGCCCAGGCGTTCTCGGCCCTCGCCGGACGGAATATCAACATCCGGGCCATTACAACCTCCGAGATCAAATTCTCGGTTTTGATCGACACCGCTTATACCGAGCTTGCGGTGCGCACCCTGCACACGCTCTACGGTCTCGATCAGGCCTGAAACGCGACCATCGTCGCGCTTCAGGCTGTTGTTTGAGCATGGTCTTTCCGGAAAACAGCTTCGCACTTTCCGGACCATGCCCGGACTAATTTTCTCTTAGCGGTCGCAGCAAACGCGAAGGTGTACACACCTTCGCGTTTGGCAGGCGTTTTGCTTGGCAAAACAAGCCTCAATTCGCTATACGGCGAACAGGGTGGGCTGCCGCAGACTGTGTCCCAGTTCGGGGCGGCGCTGATTCGGTGCAGGCGCTAAATCTCAAGGGGATTTTGGGCTTGTGCCGGCGCCGGACAAACAATTTGATTGTTTTTCTGGAATTTTAGGCCAGCCGCCGGCCGATACCGCCGGGCCGGGCAGACGGAGGAGATTGACGGGACATGCGGAGCGCGTCGGGAGGTCCCCGCGTCTTGTTGAGACGGCTCCGCGAAACCATGGCGGAGCAGGTCTCGGCCCAGGAGCGGCTGGACAAGATCGTGGTGCTGATCGCCGCCAACATGGTGGCCGAGGTGTGCTCGGTCTACGTGCTGCGCATCGACAACACGCTGGAGCTCTACGCCACCGAAGGTCTCAACCGCGAGGCGGTGCACCACACCGTGCTGAGCGCCCATGAGGGCCTGGTCGGCCTCGTCGCCAGCGAGGCGACGCCGCTCAATTTGAGCGATGCGCAGAGCCACCCGGCCTTCTCGTTCCGCCCGGAGACCGGCGAAGAAATCTACCACTCCTTCCTCGGCGTGCCGATCCTGCGGGCCGGCAACACGCTCGGCGTGCTGGTGGTGCAGAACCGCGCCAAGCGCAATTATGTCGAGGAAGAGCTCGAGGCGTTGCAGACCACCGCCATGGTGCTGGCCGAGCTGATCGCCTCCGGCGAGCTCTCCGCGCTGGCCCAGCCGGGCCAGGAGCCTGCGGCGCGCCATTCCGCGCAGAAGGTCGGCGCCATCCTGTCGGAGGGCATCGCGCTCGGCCATGTCGTGCTGCATGAGCCGCGCGTCGTCATCAAGGACTACATCGCCGAGGACCTGCCCAAGGAAATCAAGCGGCTCGACACCGCGCTGGCCAAGCTCCGCGCCGATCTCGACCGCATGCTGGAGCGCGGCGACGTCGCCGAGGGCGGCGAGCATCGCGAGGTGCTGGAAGCCTATCGCATGTTCGCCAACGACCAGGGCTGGTCGCACAAGCTGCATGAGGCGGTCGCCACCGGCCTTACCGCGGAAGCCGCCGTCGAGCGCGTGCAGTCCGACACCCGCGCGCGCATGCTGCGCTCGACCGACCCCTACTTGCGCGACCGGCTGCACGACCTCGAGGATCTCGGCTACCGCCTGATGCGGCAGCTGGTCGGCCAGGACCACGCGCCCTCGCGCGAGCAGCTGCCCGACAACGCGATCGTCATCGCGCGCGCGATGGGCCCGGCGGCGCTGCTCGACTATGACCGCAAGCGCCTGCGCGGCATCGTGCTGGAGGAAGGCACCGCCAACTCCCACGTCTCGATCGTGGCGCGCGCGCTCGGCATTCCTGCCGTTGGCGAGGTGCCGAACGCGCCCGGCATCGCCGATCCCGGCGACGCCATCATCGTCGACGGCACCTCCGGTTCGATCTATGTGCGTCCCTCGCAGGAAGTCGAGGCGGCCTTCGCCGAGCGCGTGCGCTTCCGCGCCCGCCGCCAGGCGCAATATCTGGCGCTGCGCGACCTGCCCTGCGTCACCAGGGACGGCCAGAAGGTCGAGCTGATGATCAACGCAGGTCTTGCCATCGACCTGCCGCATATTGAGGACACCGGCAGCGCCGGCATCGGCCTGTTCCGCACAGAGCTGCAATTCATGGTCGGCCAGAGCCTGCCGCGCACCAGCGACCAGCTGGCGCTGTATCGTACCGTGCTCGATGCGGCCGGCACCAAGCCCGTCACCTTCCGCACCCTCGACATCGGTGGCGACAAGGCGCTGCCCTATATGGAAGCGGTGATCGAGGAAAATCCCGCGCTCGGCTGGCGCGCGATCCGGCTCGGGCTCGATCGTCCCGGCCTGCTGCGCGGCCAGATCCGTGCGCTGCTGCGCGCCGGTGGCGGCCGCGCGCTGCGCATCATGTTCCCGATGATCTCGGAGGTCGCCGAATTCGATTCGGCGAAGGCGCTGGTCGAACGCGAGCTCACCTATCTGCGCCAGCACGGCCATACGCTGCCGGAGCGTATCGACATCGGCACCATGGTCGAGGTGCCCGCTTTGCTCTATCAGCTCGACGAGCTCCTGAAGAAGGTCGACTTTATCTCGGTCGGCTCCAACGATCTGTTCCAGTTCCTGTTCGCGGTCGACCGCGGCAATGCAAAAGTCTCCGAGCGCTTCGACACCATGTCGGCGCCGATCCTGCGCGCGCTGCGCGAGATCGCACGCAAGTCACAGGCGGCGAAGAAGTCGCTCTCGCTCTGCGGCGAGATGGCGTCCAAGCCGCTTGGCGCACTGGCACTGATTGCGCTGGGCTACCGCTCGCTGTCGCTGTCGGCAACCGCACTCGGCCCCGTCAAGGCCATGGTCATCGACCTCGATGCCAAGAAGGCCGAAGCCGTGCTCGGCCCGCTCCTGGACGCGCCGGCGGGCAGCGTCTCGATCCGGCAGAAACTGACGGAATTTGCCGAGGCCGAAGGCCTGGCATTGTAGCGGACCTATCGCCGCTCCCTGCCGCCTCGCCTCCTTCCGCCATTTGAGACTGAACCGATGTCGTCACTCCCCGAAGCCAAACTGGACGTGCTCCTTGCACATCATGCCTCTCTCGAGGCCGAATCGCTGGGGCAGCTCGCCTCCGAGCGCTATGTGCAGATCACGCGCGAGCTCGCCGAGATCACCCCGCTGATCGAGGCGGTGAAGGCCTATCGTGCCGCGGTCAAGGAGCTCGCCGACACCGAGGCGCTGATCGCCGATCCCGCGACCGACGCCGAGATGCGCAGCATGGCGGAAGCCGAACGCGACGAGCTGACGCCGAAAATCGAGGAGCTGGTCCAGAAGATCCGGGTCGCGCTGCTGCCCAAGGACGCCATGGACGACCGCAACGTGGTGCTGGAAATCCGCGCCGGCACCGGCGGCGACGAGGCCTCGCTGTTTGCTGGCGACCTGTTCCGGATGTACGAGCGCTTCGCTGCCTTGCAGGGCTGGAAGGTCGAGGTGATCTCGGCCAGCGAAGGCACCGTCGGCGGCTACAAGGAAATCATCGCGGAGGTGCAGGGCCGCGGCGCGTTCTCGAAGCTGAAGTTCGAATCCGGCGTGCATCGCGTGCAGCGCGTGCCGGACACCGAGACGCAGGGGCGCATCCACACTTCGGCCGCGACGGTGGCCGTGCTGCCGGAGGTCGAGGACGTCGACGTCGACATCAAGAACGACGATTTGCGCATCGAGACCATGCGCGCGCAAGGAGCCGGCGGTCAGCACGTCAACAAGACCGAATCGGCGATCCGCATCACCCACATTCCGACCGGCATCGTGGTGATGATGCAGGACAGCCGCTCGCAGCACAAGAATCGCGCCTCGGCCATGAACATCCTGCGCTCGCGCATCTACGACGCCGAACGCCAGCGCGTCGATGCGGCACGGTCGGCCGAGCGCAAGGAGAAGGTCGGCTCAGGCGACCGCTCCGAGCGCATCCGCACCTACAATTTTCCGCAAGGGCGCGTCACCGACCATCGCATCAACCTGACGCTCTACAAGCTGCCGCAGGTGATCGCAGGCGAAGCGCTCGGCGAGTTGACCGACGCGCTGACCACCGAGCACCAGGCCGCGCAGCTCGCCGCACAGGGCGCGGCGGCCTGATCCCTGCCTCAGCGCACCTTTGCCAGGAACGATCGCAGGATCTTGCCCAACGCGGGTGCAGCGGCGCTCAGCTCGTCCAGGTGAATGCGCGAAAGCGAGCGCAGCTTCTGCTCACCCTTGGCCGTTAGCTTGACCAGGACGCGCCTTGCATCCTCGGGATCGGCCTCCCGAGCGATCAGCTTCAACTTCGCCATGCGGTCCACCAGCTCCACCGCCGTATGGTGCCGGATCAGGAGGAAGCCGGCGATGTCGCCGACGCTGGCGCCGTTGGGGTCGGCCAGCCCCTTGATCGCCAGCAGGGCCTGGTGCTGCTGCGGCGTCAGCCCGGCGTTATGGGCCGCGGCCTCGCTGAAGGCGAGGAAGGTGCGCAGCTGGTAGCGGAATTGGGCGAGCGCCGCGTAGTCAGCCTCGCGCATCGCGCCGCCCCTCGAGGGCGCAGCGCGCGCCGTGCGTCCGGTCTTCCGCTTCGCGTCAGCCATTCCGTGCCTTTCGACCGCCGCCCGCCGGCGGAGCGGGCGCTGTCGAGACTAGCAAGGAAGGCCGGGCGGAACCACCGACGGGCCTGGCAGATGCACAAATATAGGGGGTCTTGCAGCCCTGCTATTCGAAGTTCGAGAGCAGGATCTTCACCAGGATGACCTGAAATGCGATCGGAATACGAACGCTCTTCCGCCTGATCGAGCGCTGGAGTGCACTGGCGATCTCGGCGCTGGTCAAGGCGCCTTCGGATGCATTCGTGATCAACTCGCCCCACATCTGCGACAGCGAGCCGCCGGGCGGGATCACCGGCTTGATGGTCACGCCGCAACCCTGCGCCCAGTCGACGATCTCCCGCATGGTGTGAGGACCGCAATTGCGCGTCGTCGCAAGCCGCTCCGCCGTCAGCGCGAGCAGCAGCTCGCGCGAGGGCGACCAGGTCCCCTTCGGCGGCTGCTCGCCGGTGAGCTCGACCGCGAGCTCCTTCAGGACATTCTGGGCACGCACGCTCAGTCTCTGCATCGGCACCGGCGTGCGCTTGGCCTGAACGGAGCCGACGGCCGGCCCTCGCTGACCGGCGGACCGGCCACGCGGCTCGGGGATGCGCGAGGCATCGCCGGACTGCGGCGATGCGCGCTGGTCGCTCCCCTCCCCGGCAGGCCACGCCGCCTCCTGCCGCTCCGCTTCTTGCGGCCAGGACCGTCGCTTCCGGGTACCCGCTACTGTCGTCTGCCGCGGCATCTCTCTCGCCGAACCCGCCAATCTCGTACTCACAAAGACTAATATATATCGTGATCCGATATGTTTTCACGCGATAATTTTCATCGTTCGACCAAAGGCGAAATTGACAGAAGGTGTTCACCAGCAATGTTTACGTCCAGGAGCTACACGCGGATGTGACGTGCCCGGTGCAGGCAGGCCCTTCGAGGCCGGTTGCCGCCGGACAGGTCGTCTTTTGCCTGCAAACAAGAACGATATCCGGAGGAAACGATCATGACGGACCATCTCATTCGCCGTGGCCTCTCGCGCCGCGGCCTGCTCCAGACCACGGCAGGCCTCATCGGCGGCTCGGTGCTGCCTGCGATGCCGGCCTTCGCCGAGGACAAGCCGGCGATCGGCTCCTATCCCGCGGGCGTTTCGGGTTCCACCGCCTTCATCGGCATCTCGGTGCCGCGCACCGGCACCTATGCCGTGCAGGGCGAGGACGAGCTCAAGGGCTATCAACTCGCGATCGAGCACATCAACAGCGGTCACGACCTGATCAAGAAGATCTCGCCAAAGACCAGCAAGGGCGTGCTCGGCAAGGAGCTGAAATTCGGCGTCGCGGATTCCGCGGCCAAGCCGAACGAGGCGGTGCAGGCGCAGCAACGCTTCATCAGCGAGAACAAGGCGATCATGATCACCGGCGGCACCTCGAGCGCCGTTGCGGTCGCGCTGAACAAGCTCGCCCAGCGCGAGAAGGTGATCTTCGTCTGCGGCATCTCCGGCTCGAACGACACCACCGGCAAGGACTGCGTCCGCTACGGCTTCCGCCAGAACTTCTTCGGCCAGACCGCGGCGGCGGCGATCGGCCCCGTCATGGTCAAGGAGTTCGGCAAGGGCAAGAAGGCTGCGTATCTCACGCCTGATTACACCTACGGTCACACCGTCACCAAGTCGATGCAGGACTTTCTTGCGACCGCCGGCTGGACCACCGTCACCAACCAGGTCGCGCCGCTCGGCGCGCCCGATTATTCCTCCTATCTGCTGAACGTCGCGAATTCCGGCGCCGACGTGCTGATCAACGTCAACTGGGGCCACGACGCGGTGCTGTCTACCCAGCAGGCCAAGCAGTTCGGCGTGCTCGACAAGATGAAGCTGGTCGTCCCCTACCAGGTGCCCTTCATCGCGCGCGAGACCGGCGGGCTGATGCAGGGCGTCTACGCCGCCACCGACTATTGGTGGACGCTCGAGGACAAATTCCCGCTCGCCAAGATGTTCAACGAAGCCTTCGAGAAGAAGTACGGCTACAAGCCGGAATGGGGCGCGGAGAACGCCTATGTCAGCTTCGCGCACTGGGCCCGCATGTGCGAGCAGGCCGGCAGCTTCAGCCCGCCCGAGGTGATCAAGGCCTATGAGAAGGGCGAGACGCTGCCGTCCCTGGTCGGCGACGTGCATTACCGCCCCGAGGACCATCAGTGCGTCCGCCCGGTGATCATCGTCAAGGGCAAGCAGCAGAAGGACATGAAGACCAAGGAAGACTGGTACGATGTGGTCGAGGTCGTCCCGGGCGAAGGCTTGATGCAGAAGCCGGACGCCTTCGGCTGCCATCCAGGCGACTACAGCTGAGCTCGCGCTAACCCCCTGTGACGCCGTAGGTCGCTTCCGGTTCCTGCGGCGTCACCCATTTTTTGCGCATCGCCGGAACGCGCCGCCACAACCGTGATCCCTGCATGATTAGTTGGCCCAACCTCGTCTCGCAGCTCTTTAACGGGCTCGCGCTCGGCGCGCTGCTCGCGCTGATCAGCTCCGGCCTGACCATTATCTACGGCACGCTCGGCGTGCTCAACCTCGCGCATGGCGCGATGTTCATGATCGGCGGCTATGCCGGATTCGTCGCCTACCAGTACACGGAATCGTTCATCCTCGCCGTGATCGCCGGCTCGCTGTTCGTGATGCTGCTCGGCGTTGCGATGGAACGCGTCATCATCCGCCATTTCTATCATCGGCCGCACGAGGATCAGTTGCTCGTGACTTTCGGGCTCGGCATCTGCTTCGTCGAGATCATCCGGCTGATCTTCTCCAGCCAGTCGCAGCTGGTCCCGCCGCCGGCGATATTCCAGGGCATCACCAATCTCGGCTTCATGTTCTATCCGACCTACCGCCTCGCGGTGGTCGGCATCGTCGCGATCGCGCTCGGCGCGCTGTTCATCATCCTCTACCGGACAAGGCTCGGCATGATCGTGCGGGCCGGCATCGAGGACTCCGTGATGGTGGATTCGCTCGGCATCAATGTCTACCGGGTCTTCATGGTGGTGTTCGGCATCGGCGCGATGGCCGCCGGTTTTGCCGGCATCGTCAACGCGCCGGTGGTGTCGCTGACACCGGGCATCGGTGACGACATCCTGGTCCAGACCTTCGTGGTGGTGGTGATCGGCGGCGTCGGCTCGTTCCCAGGCGCCATCCTGGGCGGCCTGATCGCCGGCGAGATCATCAGCGTCACCTCCATGTTCAACCCCGGCTACGCCTATGTGATGCTGTTTGCGGCAATGACGCTCGTGCTCGTGGTGCGACCGCATGGCCTGCTCGGCGTCCAGGGCCGCGAGTAAGTGATCTCCTGATGCTCAAGCAACGCCCCTTCCTGATCGAGACACTGACGGCGATCGGCCTGATCGTGGCCCCCTTCGTGCTGCCCCATCTCGGCTTCGCGCCCAACACCGTGAACCGGATCCTGGTCTGGGGCCTGTTCGGCCTCGGCTTCGACATCCTGTTCGGATTCACCGGCCTGCTGTCGTTCGGCCAGTCCGCTTTCTACGGCACCGGCGGCTTCGTCGCGGCCTACCTCCTGACCCGCGCCGGCTTCGGCAACGTGCTGGGCGCGCTGATCATCGGCATGATCGCGGCGGCCGCGACCGGCTATCTGATCGGCCTGATCGCGCTCCGCCGCACCGGCATCTACTTCGCCATGATCACGGTCGCGATCGCGGAAGTGTTTTTCTTCGTCGAGTTCAATCCGCTCTCCGACTTCACCGGCGGCGAAAACGGCCTGCCGGGCGTGCCAACGCCGAGCTTCAATCTCGGCTTCACCACCCTCCACTTCACCAATGGCTGGTCGCTCTATCAATTCATCGCGCTGTGCTACTTCATCGGCGTCATCATCGGGCTGAGGATCGTGCGCTCGCCGGTCGGCGCCATTTTCAGCGCGATCCGCGACAATCCGCTGCGCGCCACCGCGGTCGGCCACAACATCCATGGCTACAAGCTGACTGCTTTCGTGATCGCAGCGGCCTATGCGGGGTTTGCCGGCGGCCTGCTCGGCGTGCTCCAGGCCTTCATGCCACCCGACGCGTTCACCTTCGACACGTCCGGCCAGCTCGTGATGCAGACCGCCATTGGCGGCCGCGGCACGCTGTTCGGGCCTCTGGTCGGCGCGACCGTTTGGCTCTTCCTCCAGGATTTCCTGCAATCCGCGCTGGGCTTGGGTGCCGCCTGGAAGCTGGTGCTTGGCGTCGTGTTCGTGCTGCTGGTCTGCTTCCTGCGCGGCGGCATCATCGGCGGTCTTGCGGACCTTTATCGCCTCCTCTCCGGCAGGCGTAAGCGGAGCGATACGGAGGCCGAGCCGGACACTGAGACGACACTGCACCTAGCGCCCGCGCCGATGCAGGCCAAGGAGGTCGCGCACCCCGCTTATTCCGGGCCGATCCTGAAAGCCACCGGCCTCACCAAGCGCTATGGCGGCCTCGTCGCCAACAGCGACATCGATTTCAGTGTCAATCAGGGCGAGCTGCGCGGCATCATCGGCCCCAACGGCGCCGGCAAATCGACCTTCTTCAAGATGCTGACCTGCGAGATCGCGCCGACCTCCGGCCAGATCGTGTTCGAGGGACGCGACATCACGGGGTTGAAGGTCGCCGAGGTTTGCCAGCTCGGGCTCACCAAGAGCTACCAGGTCAACCAGCTTTTCACCGGGCTGACGGTACGGCAGAACCTGACGATCGCCGCGCTCGCCGAGCTGCGCGGCAAGTTCCGCCTCGATCTCTTCCGCAAGCTCTCCAGCGTCAAAGGCCTGACCGAGCAGGTGGAGCATACGCTGGCGCTGGTCAACCTGACCCGCCGCGCCGACACGCCGGTCGCCGAACTCGCCTATGGCGAGAAGCGCCGGCTCGAGATCGGGCTCGCGCTCGCGACCTCGCCGCGCCTGCTGCTGCTCGACGAGCCGCTCGCGGGCATGAGCCCGCGCGAGCGGGTCGAGACCGTCAAGCTGCTCAAATCGATCGCGCGCGGCCGCACCATGATCATCATCGACCACGACATGGATTCGCTGTTCGAGCTGGTCGAGCGCGTCACGGTGCTTCAGGAGGGCAAGGTGCTGCTCGACGGCACGCCGGAGGAAATCCGGACCAACGCCGCGGTGCAGGAAGCCTATCTCGGCGGCGTGCACGGGGAGATCGCCGCATGAGCCTGATCGAGGTCAACGGCCTGAACAGCTATTATGGGGATTCCCACATCCTGTTCGACGTCGCCATGCACGTCGAACGTCACGAGGTGGTGGCGCTGCTCGGCCGCAACGGCGCCGGCAAGAGCACGACTCTGAAGAGCCTGATGGGCGTCGTGACGCCGCACAGCGGCAGCGTGAAATTCGACGGCATCGAAATCGCCGGACGCAGGAGCCACAGAATCGCGCAGGCCGGCATGCAGCTCGTGCACGAGGAGCGGCGCATCTTCGGCAGCCTGTCGGTGGAGGAAAACATCGTCCTTGCCGGGTTCACCGCGCCGAAACGCTGGCCGCTCGACCGCATCTACGAGATGTTTCCGCGGCTGAAGGAGCGACGCAACAACCGCGGCACCGAGCTCTCCGGCGGCGAGCAGCAGATGCTCGCGATTGCGCGGGCGCTGGTGCGCGATCCCAAGATCGTGCTGCTGGACGAGCCGTTCGAGGGGCTCGCGCCCGTCATCGTCCACGATCTCGTCAAGGCCTGCCGGGAGCTGGCGGCGGCCGGCCAGACCATCGTGCTGGTCGAGCAGAATTTGGCTGCGACGCTGGCGCTGGCGAGCCGGATCTACATCATCAACAACGGCCACATCGTGCACGAGGGTCCGGCGCAGGAGCTCAAGGCCCAGCCGGAGCTGCTGCAGCGCTACCTCGGCGTTTAGTCGGCCGCCGAGCTCGGCTGTCAGGTTCAGCCGCCGAGCGCTGCGATCATCCGTTTGGCATGATCGGCGAGCACAGCCATATCTTCCTTGCGCGTCTGCGCCGGCAAGAGGTCGACGCCGGCCCTGACAGGCATGACGTGCATGTGCAGGTGAAGCACCACCTGCCCGCTGGCCGGCTCGCTGAACTGCTGGAGGATGATACCCTCCGCGTCAAACGCCTTCATCGCCGCAATCGCGATTCGCTTGGCCGTCCGGGCGACGGCGGCAAGATCGTCCTCCGCAATATCCAGGATGCCGCGCGCCGGCGCCCGCGGAATCACCAGCGTGTGCCCGGGCGCGCGCGGCATGATGTCGAGGAAGGCCAGGCTGCGTTCGTCCCTGAAAACCTCGAAGCAGGGAATCTCGCCGCGCAGGACCTTTGCGAAGACGTTCTGATCGTCATAGGCCGTCATGGACCCCTCCACGCTTGCGAGGCGCGATCAAACGCGCTCCTTTCCGTTGACGCAAGCGAGCCGGCCGATCTATCCACGATGCCAGGCAGGATGGCTCCATTGGCGACAAATATCTATCCCGGACATAATGTCGAGAGTGCCCGGCGCGCGCTTGCGGCACGGCTGCAAGCGGCCGGCATCGAGGAGGCGGCCCTCGATGCGCGCCTGCTCGTCGGCGCCGCGCTGGAGCTCGATCTGACCGGCATGGTGACGCAGGCATCGCGACAACTCACGCCTGAGGAGACCACGCAGCTCGAACGATACGCGCAACGCCGGCTCGCGCATGAGCCGGTCGCCCGCATTCTCGGCGTGCGAGACTTCTGGGGCATGCCGTTGCGGTTGTCCGAGGCGACGCTGGTACCGCGGCCGGATACCGAGACCGTCGTCGAACTGGCGCTCGAGATCTTCCGCGAGCTGGCGATATCGGGCCGGCGCCCGCGAATCGCCGATATCGGCGTCGGATCGGGCGCCATCCTGCTCGCATTGCTGTGGGAGATTCCCGACGCGTTCGGCGTCGGTACCGATGTCAGCCCGACGGCGCTCGATACGGCGCGCGACAATGCGGCCGCCCTCGGCCTCGCCGGCCGCGCCGGCTTCGTCGCCTGCTCCTATCTGACGGCGCTGCGCGGCCCGTTTGACCTCATCGTCTCGAACCCGCCCTACATTCCCTCCGCCGAAATCCCGAGACTGAGCATCGAGGTGCGCGACCACGATCCGCATCTGGCGCTCGACGGCGGCAATGACGGATATGACGCCTATCGCGCTCTCATCCCGCAGGCGGCCGAGCGTCTCGCCCCTGGCGGAGCGCTGATCGTCGAGGCCGGACAGGGGCAGGCCAGAAATATTGAAACCTTGATGATAGCTGGCGCGTTAACGGTGGACAGGCCACCCAAGGCCGACCTGGCGGGCATTCCGCGGGCCG
Source organism: Bradyrhizobium sp. SBR1B (assembly GCF_014198205.1). NCBI lineage: Bacteria > Pseudomonadati > Pseudomonadota > Alphaproteobacteria > Hyphomicrobiales > Nitrobacteraceae > Bradyrhizobium > Bradyrhizobium sp. SBR1B. Next base: position 94,024 of record NZ_JACIHC010000019.1, on the reverse strand, counting down.
TTTCGGCCCGAAAAATGCCCCATAAAAGCCGGATTGGCTTGCAAAAAGCTCTTGGAATATCCCTTGGGAACGACTACGTTCCGATCAACACATCGGTGCCGGCCCCGTAGACCTACGGGCGAAAGCCGGGCTCTCGGGCGAGAGCTTTACTGATAAAGGTTCCAAGCCGCAGGTCCTGTGAAGCGCGATAGCCAGTGGAGCTGCGCTGCTCTCCGACCGCAAAAGTGAACGAAAGCCTGATATTGCGCTTGAAGACTTACGCAACACAGCTGGGCTTGTTTCGGCAGGCAAAATGAATGGGTTCGCTGGCGATCAGTGCTGGCGGGTGGGGAACGCGTCCTTGTTGAACGCGACGGTCGACGAACATCGGCAGGGTTCGATCCGCTCTTGCGCGCGGTGCGCGCGAGCGATGTGAACCGCTGTCACCAGGTCACTCCTGGCAATCAGTAATGCGTGCAACGTTTAGGGCTGGAATTAAAGGCAGGACATGAGAAACGGTCAGAACAAGCAGCGGATGCGCAACCGCAACAATAACAATAACAACAACAACCGGCGCAGCCAGAACCCGATGACCCGGGTCTACGAGTCCAACGGACCCGACATCAAGATCCGCGGCACCGCCTCGCACATCGCTGAAAAGTATCTCCAGCTCGCACGCGACGCGCGCTCCTCCGGCGACCCCGTTGCAGCCGAGAACTACTACCAGCACGCCGAGCATTATTTCCGCCTGATCGCCGCGGCCCAGGAACAGTTCCGCCAGAACCAGCAGCCGCGCGGTGACGAGCCGATCAGCAGCAATAGCGACGACGGCGACGACGACGGCGAGAATTTCTCGAATTTCGGCCAGGAGCCGGGCTTCGTCCCGCAGCCGCAACAGCAGCAGCCCTTCGCGCGCGACCGCGACGGCCAGCGCGATCATCATCAGCGTGATCATCAGCAGCGCGACAACCAGCCCTATCAGCGCGATCAGCAGCAGCCGCGCGAGCACCGCGAGCGCGACCATCGCCCGCAGCCGCAATATCAGCCCCAGCCGCAACCGCAGAATCAGCCGCAGCCCGTCGTCACCGACGCCGGCAGCGTCGATCGCCTGCCCTCCTTCATCACCGGCGCGCAGCCGCAGGTGAATGGCGGCGCGAATGGCGGCCAGGCCGGTTTCGAGGGCGGAGCCGGCGGTGGCGAACGCTATCCGCGCCGGCGGCGCCGGCCGCATGGCCCGCGCCCCGAGCGCGAAGCAGCTCCAGCCGCATCCGGCGATGATCTTGCGCCCAGCGAGTAAGTCTCTTCTGATCGACTGATCTGGAATCGTCCCGGCCTCGCCGGGACGATTTTGTTTTTGACGACCACCGGTCGCGACAACGCTTGTGACCTAGCTGCGCGTCGCCGTCGTCGAGGACGGGACCAGCACGGGCTTCGCGAGCGACGGAATCAGCCGTGCCCGCTCGCGCTTGGCAGGGATCGCGCGGTAGACCTGCTTGGTCGCCTCCACGATATGGACGCCGGCAAAGGGCAGCGACAATGCCGCACCGGCGCGCTCCCACATCTGCGCCGATTTCAGCACCCAGCCGCCGGCATAGGGCGGCATGAACAGCGCCTCGCCCCAGGCGGTCGGCGTGAACCAGGTTTGGCGCAGCAGGTCGGTGATCTGCGAGCGCGAATAGGGCCGGCCGTGACCGAACGGCGTGCTGTCGGTACGGGTCCACACCCCGCGCCGGTTCGGGATCACCGCGATCACGCGCCCGGACGGCGACAGCACGCGCCATACCTCGCGCAGCAGCGCGGCCGGATCGTCCGACATCTCCAGCGCGTGGACCAGCAGGATGCGGTCGACCGCGGCGTCGGGGAGCGGCAGCGAGAATTCGTCGACCAGCGAGGCCAGCGCCGGCCGTCCCGTGGGCCATTTCAGGACGCCCTGGGCCGCCGGCATGAAGGCGAGGCAGCGCTCGGCGTCTTCGCGGAACAACCCCAGATAGGGCGTGGGATAGCCGAGGCCGAGCACGCGCTGGCCTGCCGCCCTCGGCCAGCGTTCCCTGATGCCGCGATTGATCATTTGCCGCGCCACGATCCCGAGGCGGCGGGAATAGAACTCGCGGAGGTCGACGACGTCGATGGTCATGACGGCAATGTAACATGCACGAGACCGCCGCCGCGCGCGGAATATTGCATTGCCTGCGCAACGTTAACGCCATATTTGTCTGGCGGGGCTGAGCCCGATGGAGATGACATGGCCGCCGAAATTCGTACTTTCACCTGTTTAAACGACAATTTCGGCTATCTGATCCACGATGTGGAAACCAAGGCGACGGCGTCGATCGACGCGCCTGAGGCCGGCCCCATCCTGGCGGCGCTGGAGCGCGAGGGCTGGCAGCTCACCGACATCCTGATCACCCATCATCACGGCGATCATGTCGGCGGGGTCGCCGAACTCAAGCAGAAATACAAATGCCGCGTCGTCGCGCCGCACGACAAGACCACGAAGATTGCGGACGTCGATCTGCGTGTCGCCAATGCCGACGTCGTCAAGATCGGCAATTTGCTGGCGCGCGTGCTGGAGACGCCGGGTCACACGCTCGACCACATCTCCTACGTGTTCGACACCGAGAAGACGGTGTTCGCCGCCGACACGCTGTTCTCGATCGGCTGCGGCCGCGTGTTCGAGGGCACCTATCCGATGATGTGGGATTCGCTTCTGAAGCTGCGTGCCCTGCCCGACGACTTCAAGCTCTATTGCGGCCACGAATACACGGCCTCCAACGTCAAGTTTGCGCTCACCGTCGATCCCGACAATGCGGCGCTCCAGGCGCGCGCAGCGGAGGTGACGAGGCTCCGGGCCGAGAACAAGCCGACCATTCCCACGCTGCTTGGCGACGAGAAGCGGGCCAACGTGTTCCTGCGCGCCGATGAGCCGCAGGTCGCGGCGAGGCTGCACATGAAGGGCGCGGATGCCGCCGCGGTGTTCGGCGAGCTGCGCGAGCGCAAGAACAAGTCCTGAAGAACAAATCCTGACTGGAATCGATGCCGACTGCAGCCGAGATCATCGCGCGCCTCGAACTCCGTCCGCATCCCGAGGGCGGCCATTATCGCGAGACATTTCGCGACCAGACCACTGATGCCAACGGGCGTTCGCGCTCGACCCTGATCTACTTCCTGCTGGCACGCGGCGAGCGTTCGCACTGGCATCGCGTCGATGCGGTCGAGACGTGGCACTATTACGCCGGCAGTCCCTTGATGCTGCGCATCGCCCATGACGGCTGCTCGCAGCACCATGTGCGGCTCGGCACTGACCTTGCGAATGGAGACCGGCCGCAGGCGATCGTGCCGGCACAGGCCTGGCAATCGGCGGAGACGACGGGCGAGTGGACGCTGGTCGGCTGCACCGTGGCCCCGGCGTTCGAGTTCGCAGGCTTCGAGCTCGCGCCGCAGGGCTGGGAGCCGTAGGGCCAACTGACATTTCGGGGCATCGCATGCAGCATCGAGCCCGGAATGATCATCGCTTCCGCAGCACCATATCCTTCGCCGCAATCAGGCCGCCGCCGGCAATCAGGATTGCGGCAATGGCGATGTTGGCGCTGGCCTTGGCAAATCCGGCGGCGATGAGGAAGCCGGTCGAGAGCAGCGGCGTCGCGTAGGAGGCGGCGCCGAGCACGCGGATGTCACCGCGCTTCATGCCGATGTCCCAGGCGTAGAACGCGGCACCGACGGGACCGATGCCCAGCGCGATCACCGAGAGCCATTGCAGCGTGGTCTCCGGCCAGACGGTGGTCTCGAGCAGGCCGTGCATCAGCGCGGCAAGCACGGCGGTGGCCAGGCAGAATCCAGCGACCGCATCGGTCGGAACGGCCTTGAGCCGGCGCGACAGCACCGAATAGGCCGCCCAGACGAACGCAGCGATGAAGGCCGCGGCCAATCCCGGCACCTGCCCGGCCGCGAAGCCGGAGGTGTTGCCGGCGAACAGCAGCACGGTGCCGACGAGGCCGAGCACCGCGCCGATGATGTGATGAGGCGCGAGCCGCTCGCCCGGCAGGAAGGACGAGAACAGCACGATCAGCAGCGGCCACAGATAATTCAGCAGGCCGGCTTCGGCCGGCGGCGCAAAGCGCAGCGCGAGAAAATACAGTGCGTGATAGCCGAACAGGCCGCCGACGCCGACGGCCCAGACGGCCAGCGGCTGACGCAGGCTCTTCGCCGCCTCGCCGCGGCCGATCCAGGTGAACAGGCCGACCAGGCCGCCGATCGCGAAGGTCATCGCGGCGAGCTGGAACGCCGGGATCCTTCCAGTCGCCACCGTCATTACCGACAGCAGCGACCACATCAGGATCGCGGTCAATCCGATCAGCGTGGCTGTGCGCGGGGTCATTGACGAAGGCTCTGAGGACAACGATGCCCGGCACGAGGCCGGGCATTGTCGTCTTCACTATCGCCTTGTCGCGCCTGAAGCTACAGGCTTTTGACCTGAAGACCTGGCGCCCTATCAGGCCTGATATTGGCCGCCATTGATGGTCATCGTCGAGCCCGTGATGAAACCGGCCTCGTCAGCCGCCAGGAACACGACCGCGCGGGCAATCTCTTCGGGCTCGCCGAGCCGGCTGACCGGGATCTGCGGGATCACGTTCTTCTCCAGGACGTCCTTCGGCACCGCCTGCACCATTTCGGTGTTGATGTAGCCGGGGCAGATCGCATTGACGGTGATGCCGCCCTTGGCATTCTCCAGCGCGAGCGCCTTGGTGAAGCCGATGTCGCCGGCCTTCGCCGCGGAATAATTGACCTGACCGAACTGCCCCTTCTGGCCGTTGATCGACGAGATCGAGATGATGCGGCCGAACTTGCGCGAACGCATGCCCTCGATGACCTGGCGCGTCATGTTGAAGAGCGAGCCAAGATTGGTGTTGATGACCGCGTTCCACTGCTCCAGCGTCATCTTGTGGAAGGCGGTGTCGCGGGTGATGCCGGCATTGTTGACGAGCACCTCGATCGGCCCGAGATCGGCCTCGACCTTCTTCACGCCCTCGGCGCAGGCATCGAAACTACTGACGTCCCATTTGTAGACGGCGATGCCGGTATCGGCCTTGAACTTCTCCGCCGCCGTATCGTTGCCGGCATAGCTCGCCGCAACCTTGTATCCCGCCGCCTTCAGTGCCTTGCTGATCGCAGCACCGATGCCCCGCGTACCACCCGTGACCAATGCAACACGTGCCATGTCGTATTCCTTCCCTTGGACTCTTCGGACGTTTCTGAAGCGATTGTTTTTTAACGTTGGATTATGCGGTTGGTTTGACGGACATCAAGAACAAAACGCCCGGCGTTGAGCCGGGCGTTTGGATTTAGTCGAGGCATGCAAGATTGCGAAGAATATTTGATTTGCAACCGCTGCCTTTTTAGTCGCGTGCAACGCACTCACTGACGTGTGCAGCGCACGCGCAAACCGCGCGTAAGCTACGCGTCAGCTATCTTCAGTCGCGCGCGATGCACATTGCGATGCCCATGCCGCCGCCGATGCACAGCGTGGCGAGGCCCTTCTTCGAATCGCGCTTTTGCATCTCGTGCAGCAGCGTCACCAGCACGCGTGCGCCGGACGCGCCGACCGGATGACCGATCGCGATCGCGCCGCCGTTGACGTTGACCTTGGAGGTGTCCCAGCCGAGATCCTTGTTGACGGCGCAGGCTTGGGCCGCGAAGGCCTCGTTGGCCTCGATCAGGTCGAGATCGCCGACATTCCAGCCGGCCTTCTTCAGCGCGGCGCGCGAGGCCGGGATCGGGCCGGAGCCCATGATCTTCGGATCGACGCCGGCCTGCGCCCAGGACACGATCCGCGCGAGCGGCTTCTTGCCTTCCTTGGCGGCCTGTTTGGCGGTCATCAGCACCACGGCGGCGGCGCCGTCATTGATGCCGGATGCCGAGCCCGCGGTGACCGTGCCGTCCTTCTCGAAGGCCGGCTTGAGCTTGGCCATGCCGTCGAGCGTGGCGCCATGACGCGGATATTCGTCGGCGCTGACGACGATGTCGCCCTTGCGGGTCTTGATGGTGACGGGGACGATCTCGTCGTTGAACTTGCCGGCCTTCTGCGCCGCTTCGGCCTTCTGCTGCGAGGCGACCGCGAACTCGTCCTGCTGGGCGCGGGTGATCTGCCACTGCCGTGCGACGTTCTCGGCGGTGTTGCCCATGTGGTAGCCGTTGAAGGCGTCCCACAGGCCATCCTTGATCATGGTGTCGACGAACTCGACGGCACCCATCTTGACGCCGCCACGCAGATACTGGGCGTGCGGGGCCATGCTCATGGATTCCTGGCCACCGGCGACGACGATTTCGGAATCGCCGTTGAGCAGCGCCTGGTAACCGAGCGCGACCGTGCGCAGGCCCGAGCCGCAAAGCTGGTTGACGCCCCAGGCCGGGCTCTCCACCGGAATACCGGCGGCGATCGAGGCCTGGCGGGCCGGGTTCTGGCCTTGGGCGGCGGTCAGGATCTGTCCCATGATGACTTCCGAGACCCGGCCGGGCTCGATGCCACCGCGCTCCAGCGCGGCCTTGATGGCGACGGCGCCGAGATCGTGGGCGGGAAGGGTCGCGAACGCTCCGTTGAAGCTTCCGACCGGGGTGCGGGCGGCGCTGACGATGACGACATCGTCTGACATGGGCATCTCCTGAGGCTTGAGGTTTCTTGAAAGGGGGCAGGCGGGGCTTTGAGAAAACGGCTCGCCAGTCTCGTCAGCCATCCTGTTAACGTCGTTGAGGCATGTCAATCGGCCGGCGACCGAATTCATGCCGCAGCGCATTCAAAATAGCGTTCTTGGCGCTTTCGCAAGCAAGATTTTGCTCTGCGATTAACCGTGCCGCACAAAACGGTAGCGTGAGCCCTTTGAAAATGCTTATTTTGTTGCGTTGCGTACTCTTCCCGCCCTGCGGCATAGCCCGCCGGGTTCCCGTTCTCCGCGTTCCTTGCAAGTGAGAGCCCATGGCGAAATCAGACCAACCCACAACCATCAAGAAATACGCGAACCGCCGGCTCTATAATACCGGGACGAGTACCTACGTCACGCTGGAAGACCTTGCCGCGATGGTCAAGGATGGCGAAGATTTCCTGGTCTATGACGCCAAGACCGGCGACGACATCACCCGCTCCGTGCTCGCCCAGATCATCTTCGAGCAGGAGAACAAGGCCGGCCAGAACCTGCTCCCGACCACCTTCCTGCGCCAGCTCATCCGCTTCTACGGCGACAGCATGCAGATGGTGGTGCCGAAATATCTGGAGCAGTCGATCGCGACCCTGACCCAGGAGCAAGAGAAGTTCCGCAAGCAGATCGCCAACACCCTGTCCGGCACTCCTTTTGCTCCTCTGGAAGAACAAGTCCGCCGTAACATGGAGCTGTTCCAGCAGACCTTCTCGATGTTCAAGCCGTTTGCTCCGAATGCGGGCCGTCCGGCGACCAGCACGGAGCCGGAGCCCGACGCGAACGCCGAGGCGCCGAAGGACAGCAACATCGACGATTTGCGCCAGCAGATGAAGGACATGCAGGAGCGCCTCGAGCGCATGTCGAAGAAGGACGAGTAGGACCTTTCGCGCCGACCAGCGCGTCCGCCCGCGGCGGGCGCGCGATTGGCAATTTCGCGCGCGCCTACCATTTCTTCCTCACCGGCTTTAGCCCAGTCATCCCCGCGCAACGGCGAAGCCGTTGTCGCTGGAGGCCGCCGCTCCGCTCCGGCGCCTCAGGATGACGGCTTGACACGCACGGAGCGCGCCATGTCCGATCGCACCATGCATTGGGACAACGTCTACGCCACCAAGGGCGAGACCGAGGTCAGCTGGTTTCAGGACAGCCCGACGATCTCGCACGACATGATCCGCGCGGCCAATCCGGATCATGACGCGGCGATCATCGATATCGGCGGGGGCGCTTCGCGACTGGTCGACGCTCTTCTTCAAGACGGATATCGCGATCTCACCGTGCTGGACCTCTCCGCCAACGCGCTCGACGTGGCGAAGACACGAATCGGTCAGGCCTCTTCCGCGGTCGACTGGATCATCGCCGATGCCACGGCTTGGCGGCCGGCCAGGATTTACGATGTGTGGCACGACCGCGCGGCCTTTCACTTCCTGACCGAGCCCCGCGACAGGGCGGCTTATGTCGAGCGGCTGCGATCCGCGATTGCGCCCGGCGGCCAGATCATCATTGCGACCTTTGCACCCGATGGTCCGGAGAGATGCAGCGGCTTGCCGGTGCAACGCCATGACAGCGCCAGCCTTGCTGCAGAGCTCGGGCCGGAGTTCGAGCTGGTCGAGACGCGACGCGAGACGCATCACACGCCGTGGAATTCGATGCAGGCGTTTCAGTTCAGCCGGTTTAAGCGAAGCCTTTAGAAACGGGTGTCATGCCCCGGCTTGACCGGGGCATCCAGTACGCCGCGGCTTATCGAGAAATCACAACTGGCTCTGGAATACTGGATCGCCCGATCAAGTCGGGCGATGACAGCGGAGTCAATGGCAGCTACGCCGCCAGCTTCACCGCATGCGCGAAGTCCCAATAGAGTTTCCGCGCTTTGGTGTAGAACGGGCCCGGCTTCAGCTCGCGCTCGTCGATGCGGATCACCGGGGCGACCTTGGCGAAATTGCCGGTCGAGAAGATCTCGTCGGCAGCCAGGAAGTCGGCATAGCGCAGCGTCTTCTCGACCACGGTGACGCCGTCGCCGCGAAGCAGGGTGATGACGCGCTGGCGCGTGATGCCGTTTAGGAACGTGCCGTTCGGCACCGGCGTATAGACCACGCCGTCCTTGGCCATGAACACGTTGGAATTGCCGAACTCGGCGACGTTGCCGAGCATGTCGAGCATCAGCGCGTTCTGGAAGCCGCGGGACGCAGCTTCCGCGAGCGCGCGCGAATTGTTGGGGTAGAGGCAGGCCGCCTTCGCCTCGACCGGCGCACATTCGGCGGTGGGCCTGCGGAACGGCGACAGGGTGATGGCGTTGCCGACGGGTTTGGGCATCGGCGCCTCGTAGATGCAGAGGCACCAATTGGTGGTCTCGGGGTCGAACAGCACGCCGCCGCCCGAGCCGTTCTCCGCCCAATACATCGGACGGACGTAGAGCTCGGCATTGGCCGCAAAGCGCGCAATGCCCTCATTCGCAAGCGTGAGCCAGGTGCCGGTGTCGACCACCGGCTTCAGGCCAAAATTGATCGCGGATTGATTGGCACGGGCGACATGACGGTCGAGATCGGGCGCAACACCCTCGAACGCGCGTGCACCGTCGAACACGATCGAGCCGAGCCAGGCTGCATGCGTGCGCGGGCCCATGATCGGCACATTGCCGTCGTGCCATTTGCCCTCGAAGAAGGTCCAGCTCGGCGAATATTCGATCGGCTTCCTGATCTCGGCCATATCAGGCCTCCCCTTGCATATCCCCGCACTATTGTCCCAATTCCTAAACGATTTGCTGCGGGGATGAGGTGAGTTACCCTCTCCCCTTGTGGGAGAGGGTGGCTCGCCGCGTAGCGGCGAGACGGGTGAGGGGTAAATATCCGCGATCTCATCTGCGGAGAAAACCCCTCATCCGGCGCTACGCGCCACCTTCTCCCACAAGGGGAGAAGGGAAGATCCATGTCGCTCGATCCGCTCGCAAAGCGCTTGTTGACCATGATGGCTGCGGCTTCGCCGCGGGCGGGGGGCCGGCCGAGCGTGGAGGCGCGGCGGCAATCGCTGGCGAAGCTGATGCAGTTCGCACGCACCGATGCGCCGGATGTGACGGCGCGCGACGGTATGCTGCCCGGTCGCGCCAGCGAACTGCCCTATCGGCTCTACACGCCTGCAAATGCCGATGAGCGCGCGCCGGGCTTCGTATTCTTCCATGGCGGCGGCCTCGTCGCCGGCGGCATTGCCACGCATGATCGCATCGCGGCGGCGCTGGCGCATGCCACCGGCTGCCGCCTCGTCTCGGTCGACTACCGGCTCGCGCCGGAGCACAAATTCCCAGCCGCCGTCGACGACGCGATTGCCGCCACCGAATGGGTTGCGCGCGAGGCCGCATCGCTCGGCATCGATGCGGACCGTCTGGTGGTGGGCGGCGATTCCGCCGGTGCAACGCTCGCTGCCATCGTGTGTCAGGAGGCGGCGCAGACCGCCGGCCTCGCCATCGCCGCGCAATGCCTGATCTGCCCGGTGCTGGATTTCGAGGAAACCTCGCCCTCACGCGAGGCCTTTGCCGAGGGCCATCTGATCGACCGCGTCACGATCGAGGCAGATCTTGCCGACTATCTGCCTGACGGCATCGACACCGCCGATCCCCGCGTGTCTCCCTTGCGGGCAACACGGCTCACGGGTCTGCCGACCGCGATCATCCACACGGCCGAGTACGACCCGATGCGCGATGAAGGCAATGCCTATGCCCGCAAGCTGCTCGCCGCAGGCGTCGCTGTCGAGCATGTCTGCCACGACGGCATGGTTCACAATTTCCACGCCATGGGCGCGATCCTGCCGCAGGCGCAGCTGGTGCTGTCGCAGATCGGCGAGCAGGTGCGACGAGCGGTTGCGAGGTAAGAGCGCGGATCAGGCGCGCGCATCGATAACGGCCCTGGCTGCCACAACATAGTCAGGCCAATGGGCGTCCGCATAACGTTCGGCCTGCCGGGCGCAGGTGACGTCGGGCGCATGCGCCGCGGCGATCATGCGCGCGAAGCGCTCTTCGGCAACCGTCGTGTCATCGGGCACTGGCGCAGATGCGGCCACGGCAGCGGTCGGAGCGACGGCGAGCCCCGCCATTCCGGCGAGCAGGATGCGGCGTGACGTGGTCATGGCTGTCGTCCTCCATTGTCCGGCCTCCTCCGGCCGCCGAGCGAGTCGGTGCAATCGCGACAAGGTAGCCGCGCCTATCGATGCAGTCCATGGTTTGCGGATAGCGCTTGACCATTGGAACGATCACGTTCCATCTAGCACACGATTTCGCCATACAGTCCCCGCGCGCCGGATTGTCACGTGTCCCATCGCAGCCCATCGTATCGCCCGACCTTGCGCGCTGTCGCGATGGGACTGGCCTGCCTGATGGTTTCGGCCAGCGCCGTCTTCGCCGCCGAAGATGAAGAGGACGGGCCGGCGAAGCCAGCGGTCCCGAACCTTTATCTGGATCTGCGCACGACCTATGCGTCGATCCCGGCAGGCACGCTCGGGCTCGGCTTCGGCACCACGTCATTGTCGGCTGCGCTCGAAGCCCTGGCGGTGCGCAGCGGCGCAACGCTGCCGAACGGCTTGCCGGCCGCGAAATCGATTGCCGTCGACCTGCCGCTGACCGTCGACGTCAACGACCGCGTCTCGCTTTATGGCGGCGTGTCGGGCTCGACGACCGACATCGGCGGCGGCTGGTCGGCGTTCGACATCACGAGCTGGAACATCGGCGTGCAGGCCGACCTCTATCAGCAGAATGGCGGAACGATCCCGACCATCACGCTGCAATCGACCCTGACGCAGTCGGTGCCGAACGATCAGGGCATGACGAATTCATTGAACAACATCCTGGAATTCGACTACGCGCTCGACGAGGACGAGACGCGGGGCTGGCTCGCCGGCATGCAATACACTTACACCGCCGTCGCCAGCCCGTTCGCCAGCATTCGGCCGAACACGATCGTCTATGCCGGCGGCTATTACCAATGGCCGAGCAATTGGAAGTTCACCGGACGCCTCGGCATGCAATCGTTCGGAGGCGCGCAGCTCGCGGGCCGGACGCTGGCGGAGCCCTTCACGCAACCGTTCCTGCGGCTCGACCTCGATCGCATGGACGACAACGACAACCGCCTGTTCGGCATCACCGCGCAGATCGCGTGGATGCCGAAGCCGTCCTACCAGGTGACCTTGCGGACGCCGCTCTATGCGGTCCGGAACTGACTGGGATCATGGTGGATAGCAGGTAAACCGAATCTCCCATTTTCCTGGCATCGGTACAGCGGTCGCAATAGCCCCGGCATTGACGATGAAGGACTTTCGCATTCGCCGCGCGGCCGCCCGCGGTCCTCCCGGGCCATGGGCTACACGTCGGTCCTCTCGTCAGAGTGCCCATCCAGTTACCTCTCGGCAATATGCTTGCGACAGACTGGGCCGGAGTCACGCGGGAGGCTGCGAGTGTCCCATTTGGTCCCGGAACGGACGTTGCTTGCTGGAGAGATCTTCTTCAATTTCGGCCAGTCGTCGATCGATTGCGTCGTGCGCCGGCTGACCGAGGAGGCGGCGACGCTCGAAATGGAGAGCGGCCTCGGGGTGCCCGAGCGCTTCCAGCTCAGGCTCGCGGGGCGCGAGATCCTGACCTGCCGCGTGATCTGGCGATCGGACCGTCAGGTCGGCGTCGCCTTCGAGCAATCGGGCAGCGTCGAGCGCATCGCCGGCGAGGAGCGCGGGCGCTCGTCCAATGCGCTGATGCGCAGCCAGATGCTGGCGCTGCGTGCCGCGCTCGATCATGTGCCGACCGGCATCGTGTTGCTGGATTCCAGCCTCAGGGCGCGCCTCATCAACCGGTCGTTTCGCCAGATGTGGCGCCTGCCTGACGAGGTCGCCGACAGCAATCCATCCATCCTCACGCTGCTCCATCACGGTCGTGACACCGGCGCCTATGAGGTGCCCGACCCCGAGCTCGATGCCCTGGTGGCGGAACGCGTCCGGGTGATCGAGGCGGGCGATCCAACGCCGATCGATCTGCGCCGGCAATGGCGATGTCGTGCGCGTCCAGGTCACGCCCCTGCCCGATGGCGGACGCATGCTGACCTATACCCCCGTCACCGACATCGTGCGCGCCTCGGACGAGCTGAAGCTGCTGCGGGATGCGCTGGAGAATGTTCAGGACGGGGTGCTGCTTCTCGACCCCGACCTGCACGCCACCTTCATGAACCGGCGCATGCGGCGCTTCTGGGAGGTCAGTGAAGCCGAGGCCGCGGACCGGCCGGCCTATTCGTCGCTCGTGCGACGCCTGCACCGCGCCAGCGCGCCCAATCTTCCGACGAACGAGCTCGCGAGATTTCCGGCGCGGCGCGTCGCAGAGGTCATGGCCGGCGACCATGTGCGCGATTTGCAGACGCCGGACGGAAGGCGCATCAGGGCCCATTGCACCACGATGTCGAACGGCGGCCGCATGCTGACCTATGTCGACATCACCGACCTGACGGAAAAGGCCGCGATGCTGGAGACGCTCGCGACCACCGACCCGCTCACCGGCCTCTACAACCGCCGCCATTTCCTCGAGAACCTCGATGCGGAATGGAGCCGGTTTCAGCGCTATTATCGCTCCGTCTCGGTGCTGATGCTCGACATCGACCACTTCAAGTCGGTCAACGACCGCTACGGCCATGCCGTGGGCGACGCCGCGATCAGGGCTGTTGCGGCGGCGTGCCTCGACGGCAAGCGCAAGTCGGACATCGTCGGCCGCATCGGTGGCGAGGAGTTCGCGGTGCTGCTGCCCGAGACCAGCCTGTCTCGTGCAAGGACCGTGGCGGATCGCATCCGCAAGCGCGTGATGAGCGCGCAAATCATCGCCGGTGAGATTCAGTTCGGCCTCACCGTGAGCATCGGCATCGCCGAGGCCACCGTCAGCATGTCCGGGATCGACGCGCTGATGGGCGCGGCCGATCATGCGCTCTACCAGGCCAAGGCCGAAGGCCGCAACCGCTGCATCGCCTTCGCGCCCCCGCCGCCCGCAAGCAAGGCGGCGGAGTGATCGAAGGACGCAGCTTTTAGTCCGGTACCGGCACGTCGAAGGTGTTGAGCGTGACCGAGACCATGCAATAGACGCCGACGAGATAGGACAGCTCGGCCGCGCCGTGCTCGCCGAACTCCTTCACCGCGGCGCGCCAAGTCAATTCCGGCAGCACGCCACCACCGACCAGCGCAGACGCCACGTCGTAGGCGACGGCCTCCTGCCTGGTGAGATCGACCGGCCGCTGGCCGGCGACGATGGTCGCGAGCTTTTCGTCGGACAGGCCGCGTTGCTCGGCGACCAGCACATGGGCATAGAGCTCGTAGCCGGAGCGGAAATGAGAGCCGGTGACGAGGATGGCGACCTCGCGCACCGGTGCCGGCAGCAGCGGGTTCGACGCGATCGCCTTGACCAGCTCCCACACCGGCTTGCCGAAGCGCGGCTCGCGGATCCAGGGATTCCAGGGCCCGAGCAGCGCGCCGTCGTCGCGCATGTTCACAAAACCCTTGAAGTGGTCCTTGATGCCCGCTCGCATGTCGTCATAGAGCGGCTTCTGCTCGTCGGTCAGATCCTTGGGATCGAGAATGGGAAGACGCACGGCGGAGATCTCCTCGTTGAGAAGGGGTGAGGCTTGCCCGCAGGTGCGCGCAACGCAAGTGAAGTTGCCGTGACATCGCACGCCGAGCGGGCGTTCCGACAAATTCGACTATGTCGCCTCGGGGCTTCGTGCGCTCTGGGGATTTGCGAAATCGTCGACGGCGAGCGTCAGCGGCTCACCTGTCTCGAGAAACGACGACAAACTGGCCTCGAACGGCGCCGGATCGAGCCCGCGCATCTTCAGCCATTCGGGCTCGTAATAGGTCTGGCGATAGCGCTCGCCGGAATCGCAGATCAGCGTCACCAGCGACCCTGTCGCGTTCGCCTGCCGCATCTCCGAAGCGAGCCGGCACAGCGCCAGGAAATTGGTGCCGGTGGACCCGCCCACCGGGCGGCGCAGCCGGCGCGACAGCACGTTCATCGCCGCAATCGTGGCCGCATCCGGGATCTTCATCATGCGGTCGACCACACCCGGCACGAAGGAGGGCTCGCAACGCGGACGGCCGACGCCCTCGATCAGCGACGGGCGGTCGCAAATACGGGAGCGGTCCTGCGAGCGGAAGCAATCGAAAAAGGCGGAATGCTCGACGTCGGCGACGCACAGCCGCGTCGGATACTGGCGATAGCGCAGATAGCGTCCGATGGTAGCCGAGGTGCCGCCGGTGCCCGCGCCCATCACGATCCAGTCCGGCAGCGGACGCGGTTCGCCCTGCAATTGCGTGAAGATCGATTCGGCAATGTTGTTGTTGCCCCGCCAGTCCGTTGCACGCTCGGCGAAGGTAAACTGGTCCATGTAGTGGCCGTTCAGGCGCGCGGCGAGCGCGGCGGCCTCCGCATAGAGCGCGCGGCCGTCGTCGATCAGATGGCAATTGCCGCCATAATGCTCGATCGCGGCGATCTTCTCGGCCGAGGTCGTGCGCGGCATCACGGCGTAGAAAGGCACGCCGATCATCTGCGCGAAATAGGCCTCCGAGACCGCGGTCGATCCCGACGACGCCTCGACGACCGGCGTGCCTTCGCGGATGTGGCCATTGCAGAGCGCGTAGAGGAACAGCGAGCGCGCCAGCCGGTGCTTCAGGCTGCCGGTCGGATGGGTGGATTCATCCTTGAGATAGATGTCGATGCCCGATAGCGCCGGCACGATCAGCCGGATCAGATGCGTGTCGGCGGTGCGGCACTGGTCGGCCTCGATCGCGGCTACGGCCTCATCGACCCAGCCGCGCCGATAGGCCGGCCCGGCCGGATTGTGCTGGCGGAAGGGAAATGTCTGCATCGAGCGAATCTCTCACGACACGCATTGCGCATCAAGGGCGCGCTCAAAATTCCAGCGGCGCGTTGTCGACCACTTCCTTCATCACGAAGAAGGTGCGGGTCTGGCGCACGCCGGGCAGCGCGATCAGCTGCTCGCCGTGGATGCGGTTGAAATCCTCCATGTCGCCGACGCGGATTTTGAGGAAGTAGTCGAAGTCGCCGGCGACGAGGTGGCAGTCGAGCACGAATTTCAGCCTGGCGATCGCCTGCTCGAAGATGGCAAAGCTCTCCGGCGTCGAGCGGTCGAGCACGACGCCGACCATCACCAGGGTGCCCTTCGCCACCTTCTTCGGCGCGACCATGGCGCGCACCGTGGCAATGAAGCCGTCCTCGAACAGGCGCTGGGTGCGGCGATGGCATGTGGCAGGGCTGATCGCGACGGTTTCCGCCAGCTCCGCGTTGCTGAGCCGACCGTTATTCTGCAGTAATCTCAATATCTTAAGGTCGGTGCGGTCGAGCCGCGCTGTCATGAGAGAAGCTTTCATAAATAGGCGGAATTCTGGAAGGATTATTAGCTATTGCCGCCGCTTCCGCAAGAATTTGCGCAATATTGGCGCAATATTCGAGAGCACATTTTTCCGGCGCGATGCTAGGGAGCTGCCCGACGCCAACGCCAATCGGGATGACCCATGAAGCTGGACAAATTTCCGCGCTATCCTTTGACCTTCGGCCCGACGCCCATCGAGAAGCTGGAGCGGCTGTCCAAACATCTCGGCGGCAATGTCGAGGTCTATGCCAAGCGCGAGGACTGCAATTCCGGCCTCGCCTATGGTGGCAACAAGCTGCGCAAGCTCGAATACATCATCCCCGATGCGATCGCCTCCAACGCCGACACGCTGGTCTCGATCGGCGGCGTGCAGTCGAACCACACCCGCATGATCGCCGCCGTCGCCGCCAAGATCGGCATGAAGTGCCGCCTGGTGCAGGAAGCCTGGGTGCCGCACGAG
This sequence comes from Bradyrhizobium sp. SBR1B, assembly GCF_014198205.1. NCBI lineage: Bacteria > Pseudomonadati > Pseudomonadota > Alphaproteobacteria > Hyphomicrobiales > Nitrobacteraceae > Bradyrhizobium > Bradyrhizobium sp. SBR1B. The sequence goes on along the minus strand of NZ_JACIHC010000019.1, from coordinate 77,513 downwards.
GACGCCGTCTATGACCGCGTCGGCAACATCATGCTCTCGCGCATCATGGGCGCCGACGTGCGCCTGGTCGACGACGGCTTCGACATCGGCATCCGCAAGAGCTGGGAACAGGCGATCGAGGAAGTGAAAGCAGCGGGCGGCAAGCCTTACGCGATTCCGGCCGGCGCCTCCGTGCACAAGTTCGGCGGCCTTGGCTATGTCGGCTTCGCCGAAGAGGTGCGCAAGCAGGAGAAAGAGCTCGGCTTCACGTTCGACTACATCGTCGTCTGCACGGTGACTGGCTCCACCCATGCCGGCATGCTGGTCGGCTTCGCGGCCGATGGCCGCGCCCGCAAGGTGATCGGCATCGATGCGTCCTTCACGCCCGCGCAGACCAAGGCGCAGGTGCTCGAGATCGCGCAGAACACGGCAAAACTCGTCGAGCTCGGCAAGGAGCTCGTCGCTGACGACGTCGTGCTGATCGAGGACTACGCCTACCCCGCCTACGGCGTGCCGTCGGAAGAGACCAAGGACGCGATCCGCCTGACCGCGCGTCTCGAAGGCATGATCACCGACCCCGTTTACGAGGGCAAGTCGATGCAGGGCCTGATCGACCTCGCGCAGAAGGGCTATTTCGAGAAGGGCGCGAAGATTCTGTACGCCCATCTCGGCGGCGCGCCGGCGCTGAACGGGTACGCGTATGCGTTCCGGAACGGGTGAGTGAGGACATAGCTCTCGCCCGCTATCTTCGTAGCCCGGATGGAGCGCAGCGTAATCCGGGACTCGCGAATGCGGAAAGACTGCCCCGGATTGCGCTACGCTCCATCCGGGCTACGTCATCTATTCCTACCTTGTCCTGACGATCTGCAGCAGCTCGTCGCCGTAATGCTCGAGCTTCTTGTCGCCGATGCCGGGCACGTTGCGGAGCTCGTCGAGTGTCGTCGGCCAGGCCCGGACGATGCCGTCGATGGTGGCATCGTGCAGCACCACATAGGCCGGCACGCCGCGCTCGCGCGCGACCTCCGAGCGCCATGAGCGCAGCCGCGCGCGCAGCTCGGGATCGACATCGCCTTCCGGCGCGCCGGTCGCAGGCGCAAGGTCGCCGCGGCGGGATTTGCCGCGGCTTGCGCGAATGCGGGTGCCGGGCGCTTCCTCGCGCAGCCACACTTCGGTCTCACCGCGCAGCACGCCGCGCGCGGTCTCGGTCAGCTTCAGCGCGCCAAAGGCTTCGCTGTCGCTCTGCAAATGGCCCATCGCCACCAGCTGCCGCAGCACGGTGCGCCACTGCTTTTCGTTGAGCTCGCGCCCGATGCCGAACACGGACAATTTGTCATGGCCGAACTGCGTCACCTTCTCGGTCAGGCGCCCCACCAGCACGTCGATCAGGTGCATCGCGCCGAAACGTTGCCCGGTGCGATAGACGCAGGACAACAGCTTCTGCGCCAGCACCTTGCCGTCGCGCATCTTCGGCGGCGTCAGGCAGTTGTCGCAATTGCCGCAGCTCTCGCCCATCACGATCTCGCCGAAATAGGCGAGCAGCCGCCGGCGCCGGCAGTGCGGCGTTTCGGCAAGGCCGACCAGCGCATCAAGCTTGCCGATCGAGACTCGCTTGAATTCGTCGGAGGCGCTGGATTCGTCGATCATGCGGCGCTGCTGCACGATGTCGGAGAGCCCGTAGGCCATCCAGGCCGCCGACGGTTTGCCGTCGCGGCCGGCGCGGCCGGTCTCCTGGTAATAGGCCTCGATGCTCTTGGGCAGGTCGAGATGGGCGACGAAGCGTACATCGGGCTTGTCGATGCCCATGCCGAACGCGACGGTCGCGACGATGACGATGCCGTCCTCGTTGAGGAAGCGGTCCTGGTTGCGCGAGCGCACGCTGCTGTCGAGCCCGGCGTGATAGGGCAGCGCGGCAATGCCGGCCTCGTCGAGCGCGGCGGCGACCTCCTCGACACGGTTGCGGGACAGGCAATAGACCACGCCGGCGTCGCCGGCATGGCGCTCCCGGATGAACTCCTTCAGCTGCGACACCGCACTGCGCTTGTCGACGATCTCGTAGCGGATGTTGGGCCGGTCGAAGCTGGAGACGAATTGCGGCGAGTCCGTTAGCTGAAGCCGCGCCACGATCTCCTTGCGCGTCAACTCGTCGGCGGTCGCGGTCAGCGCGATGCGCGGCACGTCCGGGAAGCGCTCGGCGATGATGGAGAGGCCGACATATTCGGGGCGGAAGTCATGGCCCCATTGCGAGACGCAATGCGCCTCGTCGATCGCGAACAGCGCCACCTTGGCCTGCGCCAGCAGCGAGAGGCAGCGCGGCGTCACCAGGCGTTCCGGCGCAACATAGAGCAGATCGAGATCGCCCGCGAGCAGGCGCCGCTCGATGTCGGAGGCTTCCTGGAAGCTCAGCGACGAGTTCAACGCAGCGGCGTTGACGCCGGCCTCGATCAGGCCCGCGACCTGGTCGCGCATCAAGGCGATCAACGGCGACACCACGATGCCGCAGCCTTCGCGCAGCAGCGACGGCAGCTGATAGCACAGCGACTTGCCGCCGCCGGTCGGCATCAGCACCAGGCAATTGCCGCCGTCGGTGACGTGCCGGATGATCTCGCCCTGCGCGCCACGAAAACCCGGCAGGCCGAATACCGAATGCAGCACCGACAGCGCGTCACGGCCGTTGGCCGGCGCAGGTCGCGGAGCGGTGGAAGGGGCTGACATGAGAGGGCTGGAACCAAGGCCGTGAGATTCGTCACAAGGCCAGTCGCATGGCGGCGCGGGCGTGGCAAGCCCATCTTCTACCGACCTCTCCCCGCAAGCGGGGAGAGGTGAAAAAAAGCTACGCCCCGATCCTGCGCAGCGCTTCCGCGACCGTCACGATCGGCATGTTGCGCTGTCCGGCCGCCTCCAGCGCGTGGCGCATCAGGCCCGGGGTGCAGCCATAGGGGCTCGGCGCGTCCGCGACGTCATGGCCGTAGAAGATCAGCCATCCACCGCTCGCGACCGCCTCGTCGAAATAGCGATCGACGCCTGCCGTGTCGATCTCGCAATCGACCAAAGGCGACGCACGCAGGAACTGGAGATCGATGACGTCGCTGTTGACGCCGGGAAGGATGCCGCGCGCCGAACGGAACGCCCTGGCGAGCTGCGGCTTGCGCCAGACAGAGGCAATCCCATAGGGATAGGCGAAGTTCTCCAGATTGATCGAGGAATCGATACTACGAAAATAAGTGCGGTTCCGCTCGATCTCGCGAGCCATCGCGGCCTCGTCGAGCTTGGCCGAGCTCTGGTGCGAGAAGGTGTGGCAGGCAATCTCGTGACCGGCGCGGTGAAGCCGCACGATCGCGTCATCCGACAGGCCGTGCCAATGATCTGACGGCTGGCCGATCAGGCTGCCGGCGAGATAGAACGTACCGCGGCCGCCATGCTCTTCCAGGAGCGCGGCGCCTTCGCCTGCAGCGCTATCCGGGGCATCATCGAAGGTGAAGCTCACGATCGGCGCATGCGCGGGCAGCCGATGCGGCGCGGCGCGGAAATGCCGGGCCAGCCGATTGCTCACGCGTCCCTGGAGTGCCGACCACACGACTGCGTTTCCCGTGATTGACGTATGTCTGTACTGAAACATTCGCGCGCTGGTCGAGGCAAGCCTAACGCTTGGGTAATCCTAACGCGGCACCAATATCGGCTAACGCGCAAGGACCGGCGCTTCGGCTTTCATACTGAGATATTGCAGCCAATTGCGAAAAAGCACCTCGGCGGCGCTGCCGGCGCCGATGTCGGCGCGCAAACTCAGCCCGGGTAACTCGTTGGTGAGCGCCGGATGGCGCTGGTGGGCCGCCTTCTTCTCGAAGCGGACCAATTTCTCTTCCGTCGCTGCGTCAAAATAGCTCACGGGCAGCCGCGGATAGTTCTCGCGCTCCCGCGCAAGATAGCGACCGATGTCGCGCAGATATTCGCGCTGGAGCGACAGCGCGTCATATTCCGGATGCCCCTGGAAGAACACGAACCGGCTGGCATATTGGCGCACGAAAACGTCGACGCCGGCCTCAGCCGAGCGTGTCAGCACCTGATAACCGGCCTGCACTAGATCGCTCTCCGCGATCTCGTTCAGGCGCGAATGCGACACCTTCAAAGGCGCCGGCGCGGCGCGCGTCAGCGCATCGCTCGTCACGGCGTCGCAATCGAAGATACCGTGACATTTGGCTGGCAGGCGCCGCCGCTCGATGCCGTCGAGATGCAGCACCGCCGCATGCGCGGCAAGACACGACCAGATCGTCGAGCGCGTGTTGGCCTTGGCCCAGTCAATGAGGTCGGCGAGGTCGCGCCAATACGGCTCCTGGTCGAGTTCGGGCGCGACCGGCTCGGCGCCCGTCACGATCAGCCCGTCGAATTTCTGGCGCTTGAGATCGGACAAGTCTGAATATTCGCTCTCGACATGCCACTTCGCTTCCGGCGAGCGCTTCACGCTGGGCAGCGAGAAGCAGTGGAAGCGAATGCGGCGCGGACCGGCCGCAGCCTGAAGCAGCTTCAAGAATTGACGCTCGGTCGCCTTCAGCGCCGGATCCGGCATGTTGTTGACGAGCCCGATCGTGAGCTCGCCGCCGTGATCGCGCGCAAGATCGCGCTCGGCCGGCACCAGCGCCGGGCTCGAGATGACTTGATCCCTGTCGATCAAGATCGTCATTGGCGCCGTCGCCTACTCCGCGGCCTCGAGGCGCGCTGACCGGCAGGCCTTGTCCAGCGCCTGGTCGATGTCCTCGATGATGTCAGAGACATGCTCGATGCCGATCGACAGACGGATCGTCTCCGGCAGCACGCCGGCGACGCGCTGCTGCTCTGCCGACATCTGCCGATGGGTGGTCGAGGCCGGATGGCAGGCCAGCGACTTGGCATCGCCGATATTGACGAGGCGCGTGATCAGCTTCAGCGCATCATAGAAGGACTTGCCCGCCTCCATCCCGCCTTTGATGCCGAAGGTGAACAGCGAGGAGGCGTTGCCATCGAGATATTTCTGCACCAGCGGATAATACGGGCTGTCGGGAAAGCCGGTGTAATTGACCCAGGCGACGCGCGGATCCTGGCGGAGGAATTCGGCGACCTTGCGCGCGTTCTCGACATGGCGCTCCATGCGCAGCGCCACGGTCTCGATGCCCTGCAGCAGCAGGAAGGCGTTGAACGGCGACAGCACCGAGCCCATGGTGCGCTGATAGACGCTGCGCGCCCGCTCGATATAGGCGGTGCGACCGAAGCGCTCGGCATAGACGAGGCCGTGATAGGAGGCATCCGGCTTGTTGTAGGCCGGGAAACGGTCGGCGTATTTCGCCCACGGGAAGTTCCCGGAATCGACGATCGCGCCGCCGAGCGTGGTGCCGTGACCGCCGAGGAACTTGGTCAACGAGTGCACGGCGATGTCGGCGCCGTAGTCGAACGGCCTCAGCAGGATCGGGGTTGCGACGGTGTTGTCGACGATCAGCGGCACGCCATGCGCATGCGCGACCTTGGCCAGCGCCTCGATGTCGCAGACATTGCCGGCGGGATTGCCGATGGTCTCGGCGAACACCGCGCGGGTATTCTCGTCGATCAGCTTCTCGACCGCCTCCGGCTTGTCGCTCTCGGCGAAGCGGCCGGTGATGCCCTGCCGCGGCAGGATGTGTGAGAGCAGCGTATGCGTGGTGCCGTAAAGCTGCGGCATGGAAACGATGTTGCCGCCGTGATCGGCGACGTTGACGAAGGCGAAATGCAGCGCCGCCTGGCCGGTCGCGACCGCGAGTGCACCGACGCCGCCTTCGAGCTGCGCGATGCGCTTCTCCAGCACCGCGCTGGTGGGGTTGGCGATGCGGCTGTAGCGAAAACCCTCGGCCTCGAGATTGAAGAGCGCCGCGCCGTGATCGGCGCTGTCGAAAGCGTAGGCCGCGGTCTGATAGATCGGCACTGCGACCGCGTGCGTGGTCGCTTCGGGTTCGTAGCCGGCGTGAATAGCGATCGTCTCGTTGCGCATCGTGCCACCTCCGCGTGGGGCGGGCCGCACTTATTGGCCTGTATGAGGCATGTGCGTTGTCCGCCGCCCCCGTGTTAGAGGCGGGTGGTAAAGCGGACAATAATTCGCCTAGAGATCGAGGAAGTAACCCTAATGCTTGTCGGCGAATTGGCCGGAATCCGGGTTAAAGCCGATTAACGAAGTGCTGCTTTGGTGCGCCTCGCGAGGTCCCTTCCTTCTCCCCTTGTGAAGGTGGCGCGAAGTGCCGGATGAGGGGTCTCTCTCCGCGAAGTAATTTCCATAGAGTTCGCGGAGAGAGACCCCTCACCCGTCTCGCCGCTATGCGGCGAGCCACCCTCTCCCACAAGAGGAGAGGGTGAGACTGTCAATGCGGCGATAACCGGCTTGGACTAGGCCATGCTCTCCCACAGCCGATGCGCGAGCACGCCGGCGCGCTTCTCGATCGCGGCCGCTGCGTCGAGCGCGAGGTCCTCGCGATAGCGCCCGGCAATGAGCTGCACGCCGATCGGCTTGCCGTCGTGGAGGGCCACCGGCACCACGGCGCCGGGCAGGCCCAGCACGTTGATCGCGGAGATGAAGCGGATCTCGCCCCAGAAGATCTCGCGCACGCGCTCGGGGCTGACGGTATCCTCGCGCGGGCCCGGCGTCGGCTTCACCGTGGTCGGCGCCAGAACGACCGGATACTCCTCGAAGAACAATTGCCAGGCGCGAATGTGGCCGTTGCGCGCGGCGGTCGCCTGCATCCAGGCATTGAGATCGAGCACGTTGGCCTTGGCCTTCATGCCGCCCCACGCCTTGTGGAAATCCTCGGAGGTGACCTTCAGCATGCCGGCCTCCTGCATCACCACGGTCTCGTTGGTGATGATGTCGCACCAGGTCTGCCAGACGCCGTTGATGTCGGGCACCTCGACCTCGCTGACGCGATAGCCGGAACGTTCGAGATGGTCCGCGGCCTGGCGCAGCGCAGCGCCTACGGAGGGATCGACCTCCATGTCCTCGGGGATCTTGGCCAGCGCCACCTTGATCGGCCCCTTCGGCCTCTCGCCGACCAGCGGCGCCGGCACCCACCAGGGATCGCGCGGATCGCGCCGGCTCATCACCTCGAGCGCAAGGCGAACGTCGCCGACATGGCGGGCGAGCGGCCCCTGCGCCGACATCAGATGCGCCAGCATCGGCCGCTCGGCGGTTGCGCTTGCGTTGAACGCGGGGATGCGTCCTTGCGTCGGCTTGATGGTGGCGACCCCATTGCAATGCGCGGGCCAGCGCAGCGAGCCGCCGATGTCATTGCCATGGGCGATGGTGCCAATGCCGGCGGCGACCGCCGAACCCGCACCGCCCGACGACCCGCCGCAGGTGATGTCGGGATCCCAGGGATTGAGCGTCAGCCCGTGCAGGGGATTGTCGGTAAAACCGCGAAAGGAGAATTCCGGCGTGTTGGTGAGCCCGATGACGATCGCACCGGCCTTCTTCAGGTTGCGCACCACGGGCGCATCCGACGGCGCGACCAGGTCCTCATTGGCGGGCACGCCGTTGAAGTTCGGCCGGCCCTCGTAGTCGACGTTTTCCTTGATGGTGATCGGCACGCCGTGCAGAAGGCCGAGCTCGCCGCCCTTGGCGCGCTGCTTGTCCGCGGCATGCGCAGCCTTCAACGCCTCTTCCGAGAGATCGACGACGACCGCGTTCAGCTTCGGATTGACGGCGCGCATCCGTTCGAGATGCGCTTCGACGGTCTCGACGGCGGAGATTGCGCCGGAGCGGATTGCAGCCGCGGTCTCCACCGCCGACCATTGCCAGGCCGGTCCCTTGGGGCGGCGCGATGAAGCCAGCTTGAGCCCCGCGGCCTTCTTCGCAACGACGGCCTTGCGGCTTGCGCTGGTCTTGCTCAAGGTTTTCGCCGGTTTCTTCGAAGCAGTCTTCTTCTTGGCAGTCTTCTTGGCTGTCTTCTTCGCCACGTCGCATCTCCTGAAATTGCGCCGAGGAAGTTACGGATGGCGAAAGGATGTGTACAGGTGCGTTTTATGCATGGGCCAACGGCGCGACGCGGCGAATTGTCCGCGGTCGCGCCGCTTGCGTTATTCCGCGGGGCAGGCCGCGACGGCCGCCGGAGCGCGGTCGAGCCGCAGGCTCCACAGCGCCAGCACCAGACCGATAGCGGTGATGCCGGCTGCGACCAGAGGCAGCGCCGAGAGGCCGAGCCCGCGGTCGATGGTGACGCCGCCGGCCCAGGCGCCGAGCGCGTTACCGAGATTGAACGCGGCGATGTTGAGGCTCGAGGCTAGCGTGCGGCCGCTGGGACCGGCCGCTTCCAGCACGCGAAGCTGGAGCGGGGCGACAGTCGCAAAGGCCGCGATGCCCAGCAGCAGGATCAGCACGATCGCCGGGATCTTGACCGACAGCACGGCGGCGAGGCCAAGCAACACGATGGCGAGCGCGGCGAGCGTTCCGATCAACGCGCCGGCGAGGCCACGGTCGGCGAGCTTACCGCCGGCAACGTTGCCGATCGCGAGCCCGACGCCGAACACCAGCAGGATCGGCGAGACCGCTGCTTCCGAAAACCCGGTGAAGCGCGTCAGGATCGGCTGGATGTAGGTGAAGACGACGAACAGGCCGGCAAAGCCGAACACGGTCATGGCAAGGCCGAGCAACACTTGCGGGCGGCCGAGCACCGATACTTCCTCGGCAAGCGAGACCCGCTTGTCGCCGTTGCCGACATGGCCGGGCACGAGGGCTGCGACCACGGCAAAGGCGATCACGCCGATGACCGTCACGGCCCAGAACGCCGCGCGCCAGCCGAGCATCAGGCCGAACCAGGCACCGAAGGGCACGCCCAGCAGCGTCGCGACGGTGAGACCGATGAACATGGTGGAAATCGCGGAGGCCCGCTTGTCCTCGGCGACGAGGCTCGTCGCCACCACCGACCCGACGCCGAAGAAAGTGCCGTGGGCGAGCGAGGTCAGCACGCGCGCCGTCATCAGCAATTCGTAATTCGGCGCCAGCGCACAGGCCGCATTGCCGAGCGTGAAGATCGCCATCAGCGCGAGCAGCACGGTTTTGCGCGGCATCCGCCGCGTCGCCAGCGTCAGGACGGGCGCACCGACGAACACGCCGAGCGCATAACCGGAGATGAGCAGGCCCGCGACCGGTACCGTGACATGCATGTCGGCCGCGACCTGCAGCAAGAGGCCCATGATGATGAATTCAGTGGTGCCAATGCCGAAGGCACCGGCGGTGAGCGCGAGAACGGCGGGAGGCATGCGTAGCTCCGATGGATGATTACGAGCCACGCAGATAGCCGTGCCCGCGCAAAATCATTAGAATGTCCGCAATCCAATCATTTGTGACGTGAATTCAACATGGCCCGCTTCGACACCAACCGTTCCGCCGAGATGGAGGTCTTCGTCCGCGTCGTCGATCTCGGCGGGTTCACCCAGGCCGCGCGAAAGCTGCGCCTGACGCCGTCGGGCGTGAGCAAGCTGATGTCGCGGCTGGAGGCCCGGCTCGGCTCGCGGCTCGTCAACCGCACCACGCGCAAGCTGACCCTGACCGAGGAAGGCCAGGCGTTCTACCAGCGCGCCGTGCGAATCCTCGCAGAGATGGAGGAAGCCGAACGCGAGGCGGCCTCAGGCGCGGCGCCGCGCGGCCGCCTCACCGTGAACAGCAACATCCCGTTCGGCATGCTGCATCTGATGCCGCTGATCCCGCGCTTTCTGAAAGAGCATCCCGACGTGACGCTCGATCTCGTGCTGACGGACACGACGATCGACCTGATGCAGGAGCGCGCCGACGTTGCGATCCGGGTAGGACCTCTGAAAGCGTCCCGCCTGATCGCCCGCAAGCTCGGCAGCAGCCGCATGGTGGTCGTCGGCCCCCCCAACTATCTGGCGCGCTTTGGCACACCCAGACGCCGGCGGATCTCGCCGATCACCGCGGCATCGGCTGGACCTTTCCGCGCATCCGCGGCGGCTGGCCGTTCAAGCGCGGCGATCGCACCGAGGAAGCCGTGCCGCCGCCGGTCGCGCGCGCCAGCGACGGCGAAGCCGCCCGACGCCTCTGCCTCGGCGGCGTCGGCCTCGCGCGCCTCGCCCTCTTCCATATCGGCGCCGACATCGAATCCGGCAGGCTCGTGCCGGTGCTGCAAGGCTACAATCCCGGCGACCGCGAAGACATCCACGCCGTCTATGTCGGCCATACCGCCCCCCTGCCCGCGCGCGTCCGCGCGTTCATCGACTTTCTCGCCGAGCACGTGCGGGTGAGCGATCCCGCGCTGAAGCGGGCGGCGGATGGGAGGTGGAAATTGGTGGGGTGAGGCGTGATGGCAGAGAGAGCGTCAGTCAATCCAGACTGATGCGATCGTGTTTCGCGTGGCTGGACCATTGAGGACACGCCGCCGGCGCTTGCGCGAGGGTGCCGAAACCGCGAAAGTCCCAACTGTTTCAGAACTTGTCAGGGGAATTCCACACACATGCAGTTCGATGACGTCATCCTCGGTCGCCGGAGTATCCGAGGCTACAAACCCGATCCGGTCCCCAAGGAGCTGATTGCGGAAATCATTGGCTTGGCGATGCGCGCTCCGTCGTCGATGAACACCCAGCCCTGGAATTTCTATGTCATCACCGGCGAACCGCTCGATCGGATCCGCGCCGGCAACACCGAACGGATGGTGGCGGGCATCCCGCAGTCGCGCGAGTTCCGCACGGGCCAGGCCTTTGCAGGCAAGCACCGCGACAGGCAGGTCGGCGTCGCCAAGCAATTATTCTCCGCAATGGGAATCGAGCGCGACAACATGGAAAAACGCCAGGACTGGGTACTGCGCGGCTTCCGCCAGTTCGACGCGCCCGTCTGCGTGATCATCACCTATGACCGCGTGCTTGACGGCAGCGACGATACGCCCTTCGACTGCGGCGCCGTGGCGACCGCCCTGGTCAATGCCGCGTGGTCCCGCGGGCTCGGCGCCGTGATCAACAGCCAGGGCATCATGCAATCCCCCGTGGTGCGCGAGCACGCAGGCATAGCCGACGATCAAGTCATCATGAAAAGCATCGCGCTGGGCTGGCCGGATGAATCTTTTCCGGCGAATGCGGTGGTGTCGGAGCGGAAGTCCATCGAGGAAGCGACGGTGTTCGTCGGGTTCGAGACGTAGCGGCGCGCGGTCGGAAGGGCTGGAGGCACAGCAGTGATCCGCGCCATGGTCCGACGTGTATTCGTGCTGGCGGCGGCTTTTGCCACTGCCTTGACGCCGGTCATTTGTCTCGGCGAAAGCAGCAAGCCGTTGCCGGCCAAGGCAACGAGGGAACTACCTGCCGAGCTGCTCTCGCTGCTCGAACAGAAGAAGATGCCGAAATATTCACCTATCGTCGTGCGCCTGTTCAAAGAGGAGGCCGAGCTCGAGGTCTGGAAGCAGGACGCGACCGGCCTTTTCCAGATCCTCAAGACCTATCCGATCTGTCGGTGGTCGGGCGATCTCGGGCCGAAATTGTACGAGGGCGACCGACAGGCTCCGGAAGGGTTCTATACGATTACGCCCGAGCTGATGAATCCGAACTCCAACTTCCATCTTTCGATCAACCTCGGCTTCCCCAACACGTTCGACAGGGCGAACAAGCGCAACGGCAGCTTCCTCATGATCCACGGCGACTGCTGGTCGAGCGGTTGCTATGCCATGACCGACGAACAGATCAGCGAAATCTATTCGCTGGCACGCGACTCATTCCTCGGCGGCCGGCCCTCGTTCCAGGTCCAGGCCTATCCGTTCCGCCTGACGCCGGCAAACCTGGCGCGGCATCGAAATAGTCCCAACCTGGCCTTCTGGAAAATGCTCAAGATCGGCAACGATCATTTCGAGACGACGCGACTCGAACCAAGGGTGGATGTGTGCGACCGCCGCTATGTGTTCGATGCGCAACCTTCCCCGAATTCGCCGTCGCCTCCAGTGTTCAACCCTGCCGAAAAATGTCCCCCCTTCGTCGTCAACCCGCAAATCGCGCGGCGGGCGCTGGAGAAGAGGCGCTCCGACGAGCTCGAATACGCGCGCTTTCTCGAAGACAATTTTCCGGCTGCCCCGATATACAGCGGACTGGACGGCGGAATGAACAAGGCATTTCTCACACAATTTCCGGGCAGAGTGACGCTTGCGAAAGTCATGCCGTATGCATCCTACCTGCCGCAATTGCCGCCGATCCCCTGGATCGACAATGACGGCTCGTTGACGAGTAGATGGTTTGGCAGCTCGTTGGACAAGCCGCCGGAGTGTAATCCGACGCGTGTCGGCTTCCCGTCAGGTCGGTGCTGAACGCTCGCGCGGCGCCCGATGGATCATCGGTAGACAATGGCTGGCACCGGCATTCCGTCCAGGAAATGCTGGCGGCGTCGGAGCGGAGACCTTGAAAAAAGTTCGTCCCGGCTTGCTGAACCAAAGCAAGCGGCAACGAGTCCGCCTCCGCCCCGCGGGCTTCGGCGCGACAGCCTTGCGCAAACTTTGTTTGAAGGCTGGCGGAGAGAGTGGGATTCGAACCCACGGTACGGTTTCCCGCACACACGCTTTCCAAGCGTGCGCCTTAAGCCACTCGGCCATCTCTCCGGAGCGCCCTCTCTTGAAGGGGCGCCGATGATTTTGCAAGAGACCGCGGGGAAATCGGGTGAATTTTCCGTAAGCTGTTGTATTTACGGGATAATATCTGACACGGCAGATGCCATGACCCGCCTGCCGGCTGAACCGGTGACGGGTTTGGCGCGACGATTCACGTAAGAACAGCAAACACGACCGGGGACGCCATGACCATCCGAAGTACCATCGCCGCCGTCGGCCTGATTTCGACCCTTGGCTCCGCCTTCGCCGTGCCCGCCGCCGCGCAGGTCTGCACCCGGCAAGGGGTCGATGTCAGCTGCAATGACGGCCGGCGCGGGGTGCTGTCGGGCGATGCCATCATCTGGCCGGACGGCACGCGCTCGAGCGCCTCGCCGCATCCGAGCGTGATCATCGGCAACAAGAGCTCGGTGCATGTCGGGCCCGGCGTGTTCGTCGGCCAGGGCAAGGGCATGGTGCCAATGGACGATCCGAACGCGCCGAACAAGCGGCAATGCGCGATCCTGGATGGGGTGTCGTATTGTTATTGATGTCCTCTTTCCTTCTCCCCTTGTTGCGGGTGAAGGTGGCGCGAAGCGCCGGATGAGGGGTGTGCATCAACGAAATATGCTTCGGAAGATTTACGCGAGAGAGAAACCCCTCACCCGTCTCGCCGCATATGCGGCGAGCCACCCTCTCCCGCAAGGGAGAGGGGAAGAGCATCGAGCAAGCTCGTGAGAGCTAAATCAGCCTCACGCCTGATATCGCCGACTTCAGCCAGCGCAATGCCTGCGGCGGCTGCGCGGCGAGCGGGGCGACCGCGGCCTTCTCGGTCCGGCACTTCTCGAGCTCGGCGACGAAATCGGCCGACCATTGCTGGATGGTGTGGCCGCGCAGCTTCTTCATCATCGCGTCCCAGCGCATCTTGCGCTCTGTGAGCGGCATCGCGGCAGCGATCGCGATCGCGCGGGCCATGCCGTCGATGTCATGCGGATTGACAACCAGCGCGGCGTCGAGCTCGTTGGCCGCGCCTGCGAATTTCGACAGCACCAGCACGCCGGGATCGGCCGGGTTTTGCGCGGCGACATATTCCTTGGCGACGAGGTTCATGCCGTCATGCAGCGGCGTCACCACGCCGATCTGCGCGGTCCGGTAGAGCCCTGCGAGCACCGCCTGGCTGAAGCCCTTGTTCAAATAGCGGATCGGCGTCCAGTCGACCTCGCCGTGGCGGCCGTTGACGTCGGTGACGAGGCGCGCGACGTCGTTCTGCAGATTGCCATAGGCCTCGATGCCGCCGCGCGAGGGGTTGGCGATCTGGAGCAGCGAGATGCTGCGCGAGAATTGCGGCTGTTCGGTCCAGAGCCGGTCGAACGCGCTGATGCGGTTGACGAGGCCCTTCGAATAGTCGAGCCGGTCGACGCCGATCGCGAGGCGCTCGCCATTGAGGCTGCGCCGCAGCCGCGACACGTCGGGATGCGAGGCTGATTTCGCCGCGTATTGGGCGAACTTCTCCGCATCGATGCCGATCGGGAAGACCTCGCAGCGGGTGCGGCCATGCTGCGAAATCGCAACGCCGTCCTCGACGGCGAGGCCAAGCTCGCTCGCGACATAGCCGAGAAAATTCTGACAATCCTCCTCGGTCTGGAAGCCCAAGAGATCGTAGGCCAGCATTGCCGTGATCAGCTCGCGATGATTGGGCACGCCCTGCATCACCGCGGCGACCGGCCACGGCGTATGCAGGAAGAAGCCGATCGGATCGTCGAGGCCGAGATCACGCAGTTCGGCGCCGAGCGCGAGGAAATGATAGTCCTGCACCCAGAACGCAGTCTTGGCTTTTCGGAAGCGCATCAAGGCGCGCGCCATGAAGGCGTTGACCTCGCGATAGCTGAGGTAATCGTCGCGCGAGACGCGGATCAAATCGCTGCGCGAATGCAGCGCGGGCCACAGCGCCGAATTGGCGAAGCCTTCGTAATAGCCGCCGTAATGCGCCGCCGGCAGATCCAACGTCGCAATCGCGCCCGATCCGAGCGCTTCGATCTCAGCGAACGGTTCCTTCTGATGGCCGTCACGCACACGGCCTGAAGAACCCACCCAGATCGCGCCCGAATGTTCCACAACCGGCAACAAGGCCGCCGCGAGGCCGCCCGTCATGGGCTCGTTAGGCTTGCCGCGGGCGACGCGATTCGAAACGACGACTAAGTTCACAGGTCGTCCCCTCCTGTTTCATTCCACCCCGTTTAACTGCCGTTCATCAATATGGTTCCTGATCATCGTTTCAACCAATTGAAACCAAAATCGGGCACGCGCGTTGGAACTGGTTTCGCTTCGGGAACCCTAGATTTCGTTGCAAAGACAGCTCATGCGGGCATGTTGCGCAGCACGCATTGCAGCGCGCGGCGGCGCCGTTCCCAGAGCATCATGTCTGCGACATGGCGCTGCCTTTGTTTCACCTCGGGTCGAGCAGGCGGGCGAGGAATGCACGCACATCGTTCGGCGCGTCGAAATGGCCATTCACGCCCATGGCACGGCGGCCGACCGAGAAGGCAAGCCCGTTCATGTCGGGCATGATCGCGAACACGGTTTCATCGGTGACGTCATCACCGATGAAGATCGGACGCCGTCCCTTGAACGGTTCCCGCTTCATCAATTCGCGCACGCCGGTCGCCTTGGTGAATCCGGAATGCTTGATCTCGCAGACGAACTTGCCGGGCAGCACTTCGATCGGCGCATTGGGCAGGTCGGCGCGGATCACCGAGACCGATTCGTAGATCGCTTTCTCCGCGTGCGGCGCGAGGCGGTAATGCAGCGCGAGCGAATAACCCTTGTCCTCGAGCAGAATGCCGGGTGAAAGCTTGGCGATGGCGGCCAGCCGCCGCTTCAGCTCCTTGTCCAGCGGCGGCGCGTGCACGTCATCGGCCTCATTGTCGATCGACAGCCGCATCTCCGCGCCGTGGCCGGCGACGGCGCGGAACACATCGGGCGCGAAGATCAGGTCGATGTCGTTGAGCGAACGACCGCTGACCAGCGCCAGCGCGCCGGAGGTACGCTCGGTCAGCCGATTCAGCGTGTCCGACAGGCCCGGCGGCACCCATACTTCGCGCGGCGTCGGCATCAGGTCGAGCAGCGTGCCGTCGATGTCGAGCAGGATTGCGGTCTCGTCGAGATGCGGCACCAGCGCATGCGGAACCGGCACCGCATCCGGTGCTTCGTCGTCATGCATGGTGCGCTTCTGGTCCAACGCCATTTCTGCAAGTTCTGATTTCATCAGTCTACTCCATAAAGGCAAGCGGCCGCGCGATTTGTTCGAGCGATTTGCGCTCCGCAGGGACGGCATAGCGCCAAGCCACGATCGCGGCTGCGATCATCAGGAATGACCCCAGCAGATAGCCGGCGAACACGCTGGTGCGTGATCCCGTGTCGATCAATACGCCGAACAGCGCCGGCCCAATCACGCCGCCGATGCCGGTGCCGACCGCGTAGAACACCGCGATCGCCAGCGCGCGAACTTCGAGCGGAAAGGTCTCGCTGACGGTGAGATAGGCCGCGCTCGCGGCCGGCGAGGCGAAGAAGAAGATCACCATCCAGGCGATGGTCTGCCCCTGCGCGGTAAGCACACCGATGGAGAACAGATAGCCGGAGATCGCCAGCAACAGGCCCGATACGCCATAGGTGAACATGATCATGACACGGCGGCCGAGCGTATCGAACAGCCGGCCGAGCAGCAGCGGCCCGAGGAAATTGCCGGCGGCGAACGGGAGCAGGTACCAGCCGACATGATCGGCACTGATGCCGTAGAAATCGGTCAGCACCAGCGCGAAGGTGAAGAAGATGGCATTGTAGAAGAACGCCTGCGCGCTCATCAGCACGAGGCCGACCAGCGCGCGCTGGCGGTATGCCGAGAACAGCGTGTGCACGACCTAGCGGATCGGCGTGTGATCGCGCATCTTCAGCCGGATTTTCATGAAGCGCCCGTCGCTCGTATCCTTATCACGTCCGATCACCGAGCGTTCGATCTCGTCGACGATCGCATGGGCCTGATCGGGACGGCCATGGATCATCAGCCAGCGCGGACTCTCCGGAATCCACATCCGCATCAGGAGCACGACGAGGCCGACGGTCGCGCCGATGAGATAAGCCAGGCGCCAGCCGAGATCGGGGCTGATCACAGCAGGATCCAGCAGCACGATGGACGCCACTGCGCCCATTGCGGCCCCGATCCAGAAGCTGCCGTTGATGACGAGATCGGTCCAGCCGCGATAGCGCGCCGGCACCAGCTCCTGGATGGTCGAGTTGATCGCGGTGTATTCGCCGCCGATGCCGGCGCCGGTGAGGAAGCGAAACAGCGCGTAGCTGGCGACATCCCATGACAGCGCGGTCGCGGCCGTCGCCGAGAGATAGAGCGCCAGCGTGATGAAGAACAGCTTCTTGCGGCCGATGCGGTCAGTCAGCCAGCCGAAGCCGAGAGCACCGAGCACGGCGCCGGCGAGATAGGCGGAATTGGCAATACCGAGATCGAGATTGGAGAATTGCAGCGACGGGCTCTGCTTCAGCGCACCGGAGAGCGCGCCGGCCAGCGTCACCTCGAGCCCGTCGAGGATCCAGGTGATGCCGAGGGCCAGCACGACGCGGGTGTGAAAGCCGCTCCAGGGCAGCGCGTCGAGCCGCGCGGGGATACTGGTCTCGACGATGCGATCGGCCGGGGCTGCCGCGACCACAGGAGCATAGTTCGGCGCTGGGCTTTGCTGCAATTCCATCGGGTTGTTGTGTCTGATCAATGGAAGCGCCCCCGGTTCACATGATGTGGACGGGGTCGATCCGATCATCGGGGTGCGGCATTCCGCCTGCCACCTGCGACAACGTCTGCGGCGAGGCCGGGTTCCCAGGGGAACGGCCCTTCATACCGCTCGTTTCCGATGGAGCCGCAAGGAGTTGACGCATGGCTCATGTCAGAAAGACGACACAATCCCGCAAAACAGCCGCGCGCAGGACCACGAGCGCCAAGCGCGGCGCCGTGCGGAAGAGTGCGAGGCGTGCTGCGCCGAAGCGCTGGTCGCAGCGCGTGACGAAGCAGAGCGACGCGCTCGACCTGAAGCGCGGCGTGTTCAAGCTGACCAGCCCAAAGAGAATCGCGACATCGCTGAAGCGATCGGCCGAGCACAGCTCACGCCGCAAGGCCGGCGCCTATCGCTCGGCGCTGTCGATGCTGACCTTCTACATCAACCGCGCCGGCAAGACCTTGCCAAAGACGCAGCGCACGCGATTGGAGAAGGCGAAGCTGGAGCTGAAGCGGGCGTTCGGGAGGGAGTGAGATTTGTAGGGTGGGTTAGGCGAAGCCGTAACCCACCAGTCGACTCCCAGCCGTGACATCAAGGTGGTGGATTACGCTTCGCTAATCCACCTACGCGTTCTTTCCGCGGTCCGCTACGCCGCCCTGATATTGCCCATGAAGCGATCGAGCTCGGCGCGCAGGCGGGTGCTTTCGGATGACAGCGTCTTGGCCGAATGCAGCACCTCCTCGGAAGCCGAGCCGGTCTCGGCGGCGCCGCGGTTGACCTCGCCGATGTCGGTGGCTGCGGTCTGGGTGCCCTGCGCGACGGTCTGGACGCTGCGCGCGATTTCCTGCGTCGCCGCGCCCTGCTGCTCGACGGCGCTCGCGATCGAGGTCGAGATCGACGAGATCTGGCCGATGGTCGCACCGATCTCCTTGATCGCGGCGACCGATTCGGCCGTGGCGCCCTGCATGCCCGTGATGTGCGAGGAAATCTCGTCCGTCGCCTTCGCGGTCTGGCTCGCCAATGACTTCACTTCGCTGGCGACCACGGCAAAGCCGCGGCCGGCTTCACCGGCGCGTGCCGCCTCGATGGTGGCATTGAGTGCGAGAAGGTTGGTCTGCTCGGCAATCGCGGTGATCAGCTTGACGACTTCGCCGATCTGCTGGGCGGCGTGCGACAGCTTGCCGATGCGACCGTCAGTCTCCTTGGCCTGCACCACGGCAGCTTCCGCAATCCGGCTGGAGTCGCGGACCTGACGGCCGATCTCCTCGACCGAGGCCGAGAGCTCTTCCGTCGCGGTGGCGACCGACTGCATGTTGGAGGATGCCTGCTCGGACACGCCGGCGACCTGGCTCGACAGGCTCTGGGTGGTCTCGGCAGTGCGGGTCAGCGTGGACGCCGCCGATTCCAGCTGCACGGCCGAGGCCGACACGTTGGAGACGATGGCGCCGACCGCGCTCTCGAAATCATCGGCAAAGCGGATCAGCTCGGAGCGGCGGGCAGCGCTCGCCTCCCTGTTCTGGGCTTCGCTGGCGGCGGCATCGCGCTCGGCTTTTGCCACGGCCTGGACCTTGAACTCCTCGACCGCGCCCGCCATCTCGCCGATCTCGTCCTTGCGGCCGAGACCGGGCAGCACCACGTCGAAATTGCCAGAGGCGAGCTCACGCATCGCCTTGCACATCGCGATCATCGGACGCGAGATACCGTTGCCGAGCCACAGGGCCAACACGGCACCGATGGCAAGGCCGCCGAGCGCCATCATCAGCATCAGTTGCTCGGTCTCTCCGATCGTCGCGTTGGCGCTCGCCTCGATGCGCTGCTGGTCAGCAGTCAAATCCGAACGCAGCTCGGCCGAGAGCTTGAGGATGGTCGCCGCCGTCTTGGTCATCTCACCGTTCGACTTGACGATGATCTTCACATTCTCGGTCAGCTTCGCGAACGAGGTGCGGTACTGCTTCAGCAGATTTCCGATCTCGGTGACGCGGTCGGTGATCTTCTGGTCGCTGGCATAGATCGAGACCAGCAGGGTCTCCAGGAATTTGATGCGGGCGATCACGCCGTCGGCGGTCTTCGGCTCCGGCTTGGCCACGAAGGCGCCGACCGAGGTGGAGACCGCCAGATATTGCGAGGTGATGTCCTTGGCCGTGGTCTGGACCGATGCCAGCCCCGCCAGCGCGGCAGTATCGGCGAGGTCGTCGAACTTGAAGCGGATCTTGTTGCCGACGCTGTTGAGCTCATCGGCCGCGATCTTGTTGTTCTCGCGCGTCAGGACGATGATCTCTCCGAACACCTTCGTGAAGCGCTGAAACTCGGCTTCCAGCTTGCCGACCTGCTCACGGCGGGCGGCGCCTGTCGTGGCGGACATCGACTTGGCGATCGCGCTCTTCAGATTGTCTTCGGCAGCCTTGGCTGCGGTCTCGTCGTCCACCGCGCCCGTCAGGGTATAGGCCCGGGCCAGTCCCTGATAGGCGATCAGCTCACGATCGACCGTCCGCGCGAGGTCGGCTTCCGATACGCTGGTGCGGTAGGAAGCCACGGCGGCCTGGATCCGCTCGAAGCCGAAATAGGCGAAAGCCATGCTGACGGCGAGGATGGCTAGCACCGCCACGAAGCCGAGGATGATTTTTGCGCGAAAACGCAAGGTAGGCAGCTTCGATTGGTTCGACTTCGACTTGGACTTGACCGACATTCCCCCACCCCATTCCATTCGCGGAAAACCAGGCGCAGCCCGGAAGCAGCCCGCTTCCTGACTCGCCCGCACGGTAATCGGCAAAGGATAAGCTGTGGTAAATTTGTGGCGCCGCAACTCGCGGTTAGGTGACGCGGGGAAGATGCGTACTCCGCTGTCGTCCCCGACAAGTGAAGCGCAGATCGGGGACCTCCGCGCGAGCGCTTGCGCTCATCGCCATAGCCACAGGGAGTGGTTTGGCGAAGACTCGGAGTTACGGGTCTTGCGTCCCAACTTCTCCCTGGGGTTATGGGTCCCTGCGTTCGCAGGGACGACAGCGGACAGCTGACGATAGCGGAGCGTCTAACGCTCAGCGAGCCTTACGCCGCCCGAATATTGGCCATGAAGCGATCGAGCTCGGCGCGCAGGCGGGTGCTTTCGGATGACAGCGTCTTGGCCGAGTGCAGCACCTCCTCGGAAGCCGAGCCGGTCTCGGCGGCGCCGCGGTTGACCTCGCCGATGTCGGTGGCTGCGGTCTGGGTGCCCTGCGCGACGGTCTGGACGCTGCGCGCGATTTCCTGCGTCGCCGCGCCCTGCTGCTCGACGGCGCTGGCGATCGAGGTCGAGATCGACGAGATCTGGCCGATGGTCGCACCGATCTCCTTGATCGCGGCAACCGATTCGGCCGTGGCGCCCTGCATGCCCGTGATGTGCGAGGAGATCTCGTCCGTCGCCTTCGCGGTCTGGCTCGCCAATGACTTCACTTCGCTGGCGACCACGGCAAAGCCGCGGCCGGCTTCACCGGCCCGTGCCGCCTCGATGGTGGCATTGAGTGCCAGAAGGTTGGTCTGCTCGGCAATCGCGGTGATCAGCTTGACGACTTCGCCGATCTGCTGGGCGGCATGCGACAGCTTGCCGATGCGACCGTCAGTCTCCTTGGCCTGCACCACGGCAGCTTCCGCAATCCGGCTGGAGTCGCGGACCTGACGGCCGATCTCCTCGACCGAGGCCGAGAGCTCTTCCGTCGCGGTGGCGACCGACTGCATGTTGGAGGACGCCTGCTCGGACACGCCGGCGACCTGGCTCGACAGGCTCTGGGTGGTCTCGGCAGTGCGGGTCAGCGTGGACGCCGCCGATTCCAGCTGCACGGCCGAGGCCGACACGTTGGAGACGATGGCGCCGACCGCGCTTTCGAAATCATCGGCGAAGCGGATCAGCTCGGAGCGGCGGGCAGCGCTCGCCTCCCTGTTCTGGGCTTCGCTGGCGGCGGCATCGCGCTCGGCTTTTGCCACGGCCTGGACCTTGAACTCCTCGACCGCGCCCGCCATCTCGCCGATCTCGTCCTTGCGGCCGAGACCGGGCAGCACCACGTCGAAATTGCCCGAGGCCAGCTCGCGCATCGCCTTGCACATCGCGATCATCGGACGCGAGATGCCGGTGCCGAGCAGGAAGGCGAGGACCGCCCCAAGCAGCGTACCGCCAATGGCCAGCATCAGCACCAGTTGCTCGGTCTGCCCGATGGTCGCCTCCGACTCCGTGTCCAGCCGCTGCTGTTCGGCGACGAGGTCCGCCTTCATGGCGGTCGCGCCTTGCTGGATCGCACCAGCCGAGCCGCTCATCTCGGTGACGAGTTCGTCGACCATCTTGGCGTTGGCGATCAGCTTCTCCAACGCCTCGCGATAGGCGCCGAGGATGGTCTTGGCCTCCTTCAGGCCGGCGACGATCTTGTCGTCCATGGAATAGACCGCGCCGAGCGAGTTCTCGACGAATTTCAGCCGCGCCAGCGCGCTGGTCGCGATGGCCTGATCGGACGTCAGCACGAAATTGGTGGCTGCAGCACTCGCGGTTTGGAACTGAGCGTTGACCTGCTTGGTGCCGAACTCGATCGCCTGCGCCTCGGAATCGGAAGCGTTATTGCCGACGTCGTCGAGCTTGTACTTCAGGAGATTGGCTTGGCGCTGCAGCTGGTTCTGCACCAGCAACGTGCTGTCACGCTTGGCCTGCAGAACCTTGCCGAAGGTTGCGGAGAAATTCGCGAACTCCTTGGCGAGCTTGTCGAGACTCTCCTTCCGTGCCGGGGTCTTGGCGCTCTTGACGGCCTGGTCGATGGCATTCTTCAGGCTGGCCTCGGCCTCGAGCGCCGCCTTGGCGTCATCTTCCTTGCCGGTCACGACGAAATATTTGACGGCCGAACGGTAGCCGAGCAGCTCGCGGTCGATGTTGCGGGCGAGGTCCGCCTCCGACACGCTGCTACGGTAGGACCCGACCCCGGCGGAGACTCGCTCGAAGCCGAAATAGGAGAAGGCCATGCTGCCGGCGGAGATCGCCAGCACGACCGCAAAGCCCAGGATGATCTTGGCGCGGAACCTCAGGGTAGGAAATATTGTGCGCTTTGACGGCGACGCGATACGCCCGGACATTCCCACCCCCATTATTTATTCCAAACAGCCGCGATCCGAAGGCGCCCCGCCTCCCCGACCGCATGCGCAAAACTAAGGCAGAATCGTCAAGGGGCGGTAAATTCCTCCGGCCCGCTATCCCGGGCTGCGCAAGCACCAGGCCGGCAATTTCCAGTCCGGGCCGGAGACCGCGCGATGTTGCGGGTAGACTGGAAAAGCCCTAGTGTTTTCGGCACTTGGCGGCAGATCTTGGCGACAGACCAAGCCGGTCCTTGAGGAGAGAAACGAAGTGGGGCAGGCCGATCTTCGGTTTGGCGGTTCGTCCGGCGTTGCGGTCGCGAAATCGAAAGCTCCGACCGTCGACGAGGCCGTTGCCGAGCTGGTCGCCCAGCTTCCGTCGGACGAGCTGGCCCTGGTCCTGGTCTTCCTCTCCCCCTGCTACGATCCTCATCGGTTCATCGCCGAGATCACGCGACACTTTGCGGACACGCCGGTCTGCGGCTGCACCACGGCCGGCGAGCTGGCGCCGGACGGCTGGGACGAGAACAGCGTTGTCGCGATGACGTTCAGCCAGGCCGACTTCAACGCCGTGGTCCGGCCGATCCTGAATCTCGCCAATTTCCACGTCGAGGACGGCCGCCGGATCGGCAGCGAGCTTCGCCACGAGTTGCTGCGGACGACCTCGGAGGTCAGTGGCGGCAACCCGTTCGGCCTGGTGCTGATCGACGGCATGTGCCGCCGCGAAGAGGCTGTGATGTCCGCCCTCTATGCCTCGCTCGACAATATCCCGATCGTCGGCGGGTCGGCCGGCGACGGCCTGCGCTTCGAAAGGACCTGGGTGTTCTTCGACGGCAGGGCCCACACCGACGCGGCTCTCCTCATTCTCCTCAACACGTCGCTGCCGTTCCGCGTGTTCAAATGCGACAATTTCGAGCCCACCACACAGAAGATGGTGGTCACCGAGGCCGATATCGAGCAGCGCGTCGTCAAGGAATTGAACGCCGAGCCTGCCGCCGCGGAATATTCCCGCGCCGTCGGAATCATCGACGCCAAGCTCGACCCGTTCTCCTTCGCCTCCCATCCGGTGCTGGTCCGGGTCGGCGGGTCCTATTATGCGCGGTCGATCCAGCGCGTCGATCCCGACGGCTCGCTGCGCTTCTTCTGCGCGATCGATGAGGGCATGGTTCTGACGACGGCAACCTCGTGCAGCCTGGTCGGAGCCACCCGCGACGCCTTCGCGGAAACCCGTGACCAGATCGGTGACGTCTCTCTCTATATTGGCTTCGAATGCCTGCTACGCCGGCTGGATGCCGAGCAGCACCAGCTCTCACGCGAAATGTCCGAGCTGTACCGGCAGAACCGCGTCGTCGGATTCCATACCTACGGCGAACAGTTCGGCTCGATGCACGTGAACCAGACCTTCACCGGCGTCGCCATCGGCAGGCGGCCGACGTAACGGAGCCGATGTGGCAGAGACCTGGCAGGATGCCGAAACGATCGAGCAGCTCCGGCGGGAGTCCGTCAAGCTGAAGAAGATCAATGCGGCGCTGATGTCCCGCGTCGAGCGGTCGATGGATCAGCAGCTCAATGCGTTCTCGCTGTTCGAAACCGCAATTGCGCTCGACCATCAGATTCGCGACCGGACCCATCAGTTGCGGGATGCTCTGCGTTCGGTCGAACGGGCCAATGAAGGCCTGTACCGCGCCAAGCAGCAGGCGGAGGCTGCAAGCTCGCTGAAATCGTCCGTGCTGATCTCGGTCACCCACGATCTCCTCCAGCCGCTGAACGCGGCGCGCCTGACCCTGTCGGCACTCACCGAGATGATGGAGTCGCAGGAAGCGGGCCTGCTCATCGACCAGGTCGACCGGTCCCTGGTTACGCTGGAAGACCTGCTGCGCTCGCTTCTGGAGATCGCGAAGCTCGATGCGGGCGCGCTCCGGCCCGACGTGCGGCCGATCGCGCTTGGGCCGCTGCTCGACCAGCTCCGCGACGAGTTCGAGCCGATCGCCTGGAGGCAGGGACTGTCCCTGCGCATCCGCACCTCGCCGCTTGCGGTCCTGTCCGACCCGCTGATGCTCCGGAGGATCCTGCAAAACCTTCTCGCGAATGCGATCCGCTATACCCGCAGCGGCGGCGTCATCCTGGGATGCAGGCGGCGTGGCGATCGCATCGCGATCCAGGTCTCCGATACCGGACCCGGGATTGCGCAAGCGCAGCAGGAGGCGATCTTCCGGGAGTTCCAGCGCGGCGATGCGAGCGCGACCGACCAGGCCGGCTTCGGTCTCGGTCTTTCGATCGTGCGCCGCTTCGCGACGGCGCTCGGGCACGAGGTGCGGCTGTCGTCGCATCTCGGCCGGGGATCGACCTTTGTGCTCGACCTGGAGCCGGCCGATCGCGCCGATGTCAGCGACGACCTCCAGGAAATGAAGCCCGCCGATCTGCACTATGGCGGTCTGGGAGGGGCCAAGATCCTGCTGATCGAGAACGACGCCTCGGGCGCGGAGGCGCTGGCCGCCTTGCTGGAAGGATGGGGCTGCGATGTCGCGACCACGAGATCCGCCGCCGACGCCGCCCAGCGTTTGAGTGAGCTAGGCGGCTCGCCGGACGCCATCGTCGCCGATCTCCATCTCGATCACGGCGAAAGCGGATTGTCGGCCGTCGAGGAAATCCGGCGCCAGTTGAACACGGACGTGCCGGCGATGATCATCACCGCGGATTATTCCGAAAAGGCCGCGGCGGAAGCCAGCCGCTATGGGCTGGAAGTGCTGAAGAAGCCGATCAGGCCGGCGGAAATGCGCGCGCTGTTGTCGTTCCTGCTGAGCTAGTTCATCCCCTCGCGCCGCATCGGCGGCGAGCAAGGGCTGCATCATGCGGGCGGATCGGTCCGGGCGCGGTCGCGCTTCGCGGCAGCTCCGGAGCCCGCCAGGGTGGCAAAATCGATCTTCGACATTTCGACGATCGCCTTGGTGCGGCTCAGCACGTTCAGCTTGCGCAGGATATCCGAGACGTGAACCTTCACGGTGGTCTCGGAAATCTTCAGCTCAAAGGCGATCTGCTTGTTCTGCAGGCCGCGCTTGAGCATTTCAAGGACGCGCAATTGCTGCGGCGTCAGATCGTGAAGCCGCTTCAGGAGATCCTGGGCCGCGATCGGCGAGCGCTGCGGGCGGGCCAGCGCGCGAAAAGCGGCCGGCAGACACACCGCGCCGCGCACGACTTCGCTGATCGAATGCGCCAGCTCCTGCTTGGACGAGGATTTGAGGATGTAGCCGGATACGCCGAGCGACAATGCGCCCGAGATGATCTGCGCGTCCTGGTGCCCCGACACGATGACGACGGGAATGCGCGGAAACGCCTTGCGGATGCGGATGATGCCAGACAGGCCGGTCGTCCCGGGTATCGACAGGTCGAGGAGAATGAGGTCGACATCGGGTCTCGACGCCAACAATTCGAGCGCACCGTCGATCGAGGTGGCCTGAAGCATATCGGCATCCGGCGTCGCCATTTGCAGCGCCCCCTCGAGCGCCTCGCGAAACAGCGGATGATCCTCGACAATCAGAAACCGCATCAGATTTGGGCCGTTCCCAGCTCGTCACCGAAGTCAGCGATCAGAGCGGCGAGCATGCCGTTGCCGGAGCAATCCGGCTTGATCCAGATCAAGTCGGACCAGCAGCTCATTGCGGCCTCCCGCGATCGGTCCTTAGCTGGGGCCGCTGCCGCGGATCCGGCAGATCGACCTTGCCGATCTCGACGATCGCCTTGTTGCGGCTGAACAGTCCGAGCTTGCGCAGGATCTCGGTGATGTGCGCCTTCACGGTCGATTCGGCGAGTTGAAGCTCCTGCGCGATCTGCCGATTCGGATAGCCGCGACGAAGCAGATCGAGCACGCGAAGCTGCTGCGGCGTCAGTTCGCGGAGCTTGACCTTGAGTGCCTTGCTGCTGTCGGCCCGCTTCCGCTGCGGCTCCGCCACGAAATCCTTCGGCACGGACACCGATCCGCCGAGCACGCCTTCGATCGATTGCGCGAGCTCGCGCTTGGACGTGGATTTTGGCAGATAGCCGGCAGCACCCAGCGCCAGCGCCTCGCGGACCACATGCTGATCCTCCTCGCTCGAGACGATGGCGACCGGCAGGCGCGGATAGGTCTCGCGCAGCCTGAGAAAGCCGGAGAAGCCGGTTGCGTCGGGAAGCGAGAGATCGAGCAGCGCCAGGTCGATCCCGCGTTCGACCGAAAGCACCCGCAAGGCGTCCTCGATCGACATCGCTTCCAGAATGCGGGCCTCCGGCAGCGCCAGCCGCACGGCATTGCCGAGCGCCTCGCGAAACAGCGGATGATCATCGATGATCAGGAAGCTGGTCATGGCACCTTCCCCGGGGTCCATCGCGCGGGCGCATCCATCGGACGTTGGTGCCGATGGATGCGAAACGGACCCTAGAACATCTCCCCGATGCCGTCCGGTCAAGACCATTCAGTCGTTCGATTCGACCTGAACCGTCAGCAGAAAGGCGTAGATGTTGTCGAACTGGCTGTCGGTGAAGACCTCTTTCCAGGACGGCATGCCCTTGGCCGGACGCCCCTCATGCACCGTGGTCAAGAATTTCTCTCGCATCTCGTCGCCGTAGCGGTGACGCAGCAGCCTCAGATCGATCTTCCGCTCACTCTGGATCGCGTCGGGACCATGGCAATGCGCACAGGTACCGTTGAAGATCTCCTTGCCCTGACCGACAGCTTCGGCATTTGACGCCAGCGCGTCGCCCTTGGTCTCGGTCGCGACGACGTTGGCCACTTGCGCCACGCCGGTCCCGGCGCCGGTCGTGGTTCCCGCCGGTGTCTGCACGGCGCTGAGGCGGAGAGGCTGACCGGTCGGCAGGCCATACTTCGCCTTGAGATCGGCGATGGTCCGCTCGAGGTCCGGCAAGACCGCATCGATCTGGTCGCGCAGCTCTGTCGAGGCCTTCGCGAAGCCGATCGCCGCGTCCCACGACAAACCTTCGCCTTCGGTGAGCTGAACGCGATAGCGATCCTGGTAGACGGTCTTGTTCAGCCAGCCGGCCACGGGTCCCCAGATAAAGGCGACGTCGGCCTTGCCCCGATCCAGCGCCTGCATGCCTTCCTCGGGCGACAGCACCGTCACCTTCTGGATGTCGTCACGCATCGCCAGGAGGTTTTGCGGCGTGCTGGCGAACTGCACGGCGACCCGTTTGCCCCGGAGATCGTCGACCCCTGAGATCGTCCGGTCCTTTGCGGTCACGAGGGCATAGCCTTCACGCGCAACCGTGCTCGAGAAGATCACGGCCGGCCCCATGAAATCCTCGGAGCGCGGCAGGCCGATCATGGCGTCGCATTGCTTGCCGAGCAGTGTGACGCGGACAGTGCGCTTGCCGAAATACGATTTGTACCAGTCGTAGGCGATCGGCCGCCCGAGCGCCCGCGCCAGCGCCTGCCCGATCTCGACATAGAGGCCGGGTTGCGAGGGGCTGTTGCTCGAGAACGGAAGATTGGTCGGATCGGCACAGAGCCGGAACGGCTGCACTTCGTTCGCGCGGCTCGGGGCGGCTGGCACGATGAGCGCGGAGCCGGCAACACATGCGAGCAAAGCTGCGATGGCGCGACGTCTGCTGTGGCCAAGGCCAGAACGATTTGGACGCATCCTCACCTCCCGTGGTTGGGCATCGTTGGCGTGACGTTGGGACAAGGCCTGGCCTCGGCCGCAACGACGCGATCACATTTTGGGAAAAGAGCGCGTGTATCCCGTCACTCGGGGATACACGCGCCAGTGGTCACTGGACGGAGAACACGAAGAGCGAGCCGCCCTCGGGAGCTGCAGCCGTCATCTTCTTGCCAACCTCGCCCAGGAACGCGGGCAGCGCTGCCGTGCGGCCGACGACGATGGCGACGTATTGCTTGCCGTCGACCATGTAGGTCACAGGGCCCGCGCCGATGCCGGAGCCGAGATTCTTGCTCCAGAGCATTTTGCCGGATTTCGCATCGATGGCACGGAAATCGCCATGGATGTTGCCGGCGAACACCAGGCCGCCGCCAGTGGTCAGCGTCCCGCCATTGAAGGGCAGGTCTTCCTTGATGGACCAGACCTTCTTCTGGTTGACGGGATCCCAGGCCACGAGCTCGCCGAGCAAGCCACCGGGGCCTTCCTTGGTCGGGAATTCGGCTCCGAGATAGAACACGCCGCGCTTGTAGGCGACGTCGCTGACCGACCAATCCATGCAGACATTGTTGGAGGGAATGTAGACGAGGCCGGTCTGCGGGTTGAACGACATCGGCTGCCAGTTCTTGCCGCCGATCAAATTGGGGCAGATGTCCTTGGCGGGATGGCCGGGGCCCGGACGCTTGTCGGGATCCTCGACCGCGCGCATGGTGGCGAGATCGAATTTCTGCGCCCAGTTCGAGAAGACATACTTCTCCGCCGAAAGAACCTTGCCGGTCTCGCGGTTGGCGACGAAGAAGAACCCGTTGCGATCCGCCTTCATCAGCGCCGGAACGTTGCTGCCGCCGATGTTGAGATCGGCGAGCACGGCCTCATTCACGCCGTCATAATCCCAGGCGTCGGCGGGTGTGGTCTGGATATGCCATTTGATCTTGCCGGTGTTCGGGTCGAGCGCGAGCGTCGAGGCTGTGTAGAGATTGGTCAGCTTGCCGAAATCGCCGTTGCCGGTCGAGCGCACGGCAGTGTTCCACGGCCCGGGATTGCTGGTGCCCCAATACACGGTATCGGTCTTGGGATCATAAGAGCCGACCAGCCAGGCCGCGCCGCCGCCATGCTGCGCGGAATCGCCCTTCCAGGTATCGCCGCCGGGCTCCTCCGGCGTCGGAACGGTGTAGGTCTGCCAGGCGAGCTTGCCGGTGTTGATGTCGAAGGCCTGAAGCGCGCCGCGCACGCCGTACTCGCCACCGCCGAAGCCGGTGATGACCTTGTCGCGCACGACCAGCGGCGGCGAGGTGATGACCGAGCCCTGCTTGTAATCGACCACCTTCGCCGTCCACAGCGCCTTGCCCGTCGCGGCGTCGAGCGCGGTCAACTTGCCGTCGAGCCGGCCGACGAAGATCTTGCCGTCGGCGTAGGAGACGCCGCGATTGTTCACGTCGCAGCAGGCGTATTGCAGCACGTCGTCCGGAATCTCCGGCTCATAGGTCCACTTTCGCGCGCCGGTCGCAGCGTCGAGCGCATAGACGTATTTCGGCCCCCATGAGGTCGAGACGTACAACGTGTTGCCGATGACGATCGGCGAGGATTCGTTCGAGCGCAGCGATGCAAGCGAGAACGAATAGGCAAGCGACAGCTTGCCGGCGTTCTCGGCGTTGATCTGGTTGAGCGGGCTGAAACGCGTGTTGGCGTAGTCGTGGCCCGCGACCGCCCATTGATTGGAATCGGATTGCGCTTTGAGCAGTGAATCGTTGGCGCGAACGCCAACTGTGCCGGCGCCCAGCATCGCGATCATCGAAATGCCGGCCAAGAAGCCCCTCGTTCCAAAGGTCATTTATTCCCTCCGTGATGTTGCTTTGCGCGCCACGTTGAGCGCCGATGCGCTTTTGCGCTTTTCGATACGCAGTTCGACTGCGAACCATCACGGAAATTACAGCATCGCCTTTTCGCGCTTAGTATAGGCGGAAGGTAGTAGTGCAAATCGTTGTCAGGCTTGGCCGCTCATCTCGTTGTCGGCACTCGTTTCTTGTCGCTTGTTGGCAGCTCCAAACCAGCGATCGGATTGCGGCAACATCGTGTGGCCATCCGCGCGTTCCGTCGAAAGTCGGCATCAGCGACGACCGCAAATCACGACGACGGCTCAACCGCGGCGAGGGCTGCTGAGCGGTTACAATATCCGTCAATGTCGCTGTATCGTTGCAGCTCGCTTTGACCGGCCCGCATTCAGGCACGAGGGTGATGCTCGGCGGCGAAACCATCTCGAGAGATTGGTTGTCTTCTTCGCGTCCATCGATCGCCAGGGATCAGGGCGGACTTGGGCAGGCCGCCTCCCGACAGGCCGGCCAAGCCGGTCCAGCTCGTCATGTCGGATCAACATTCCAATAAAATCAATGACTTATCGTGCAAAACCCTACTACCAAGATCGCGATTACAAAGTTGCCCGGCCGTGCTCCTATTTGCGGAGCGACGACAGGAGTCGTCCCAAGGGAGAGACAATCGGCGGCGCCAAGACCGACATCCACGGGGCGAGCAGCCTTCGCGCGATGGCAGAGCAGGACGCCGCGGAAGACGCGAGAGACCATCTCCTTGCAAGTTTCAGACGGGTCGCGCCATGCACTGGCGGCGACACGGATCGGTGTTGTCTGATCGCAGCGCCTCGACGACCGTTTCGTGACACCCGGCGACCCAAAATCCCAGTTGCAAAGTTTCATCGCGCTGTTTCTAATTGGAATAACTACAAACATTCTGGGAGGACGACACCGTGTCTACAGTCAAACTGACAGTGAACGGCAAGGCCGTTGCTGTCGACGTCGAGGACCGCACGCTGCTGGTCCAACTGCTGCGCGATCATCTCAATCTCACGGGGACCCATGTCGGCTGCGACACCAGCCAGTGCGGCGCCTGTGTCGTGCACATGGACGGCCGAGCGGTGAAATCCTGCACCATGCTGGCGGGCCAGGCCGACGGCGCCAGCATCACCACCATCGAAGGCATCGCCAAGGGCGACGAGCTGCACCCGATGCAGGCCGCCTTCCGCGACAATCACGGCCTGCAATGCGGCTATTGCACGCCGGGAATGATCATGTCGGCGATCGACATCGTGCACCGCCATGGTGGCCAGCTCGACGAAGCCACCGTCCGCACCGAGCTCGAAGGCAATATCTGCCGCTGCACCGGCTACCACAACATCGTCAAAGCCGTGCTGGATGCAGCCGGGCGCATGAAGGTCTCGCAGGCGGCCGAGTAAAGCGGCGCGCCTCGAAAAGAACCACGGCTGCAGCTTTCGAGGGAAAGCGCGGTCAAAGAAATTTCCGGTCGGGAGGACCAGACATGGGTGTTGAAGGCATCGGCGCGCGAGTCGTGCGCAAGGAAGACAAGCGTTTCATCACCGGCAAGGGCCGGTACGTGGACGACATCAAATTGGTGGGCATGACCCATGCCCATTTCATCCGCAGCCCGCACGCCCACGCCAAGGTGAAGGGGATCGATTCCTCCGCCGCGCTGAAGATGCCGGGCGTGGTCGCCGTGCTCACGGGCCGAGAGATTGTCGACGACAAGGTCGGCAATCTCATTTGCGGCTGGGCCATCACCTCCAAGGACGGCAGCCCGATGAAGATGGGCGCATGGCCGGCGATGGCGCCGGAGACGGTGCGCTTCGTCGGGCAGGCCGTCGCGGTCGTGATCGCCGAAAGCAAGAATCTCGCGCGCGATGCGGCCGAGGCCGTCGCCGTCGATTACGAGGAACTTCCCGCAGTCGCCGACGTCCAGGCCGCGATCAAGTCTGGCGCGCCGCAGCTTCACCCCGAAGCTCCCGGCAACCAGGTCTATGACTGGGTGATCGGCGACGAGGGCGCCACCGATGCCGCCTTCGCCAAGGCCGCCAATGTGGTCAAGCTCGACGTCACCAACAACCGCCTCGCCCCGAACGCGATGGAGCCGCGCGCGGCGATCGCCGATTACGACGCGGCGGAAGAGCATTTCACGCTCTATACGACCTCGCAGAACCCGCACGTCGCCCGCCTCGTGCTCTCGGCGTTCTACAACATCGCCCCCGAGCACAAGCTGCGCGTGATCGCCCCTGACGTCGGCGGCGGCTTCGGCTCCAAGATCTTCATCTATCCCGAAGAGATGGTGGCGCTGTGGGCCTCCAAGAAGGTCGGCCGTCCCGTGAAATGGACCGGCGACCGCACCGAGGCCTTCCTCACCGACGCGCACGGCCGCGACCATGTGACCCATGCCGAGATGGCGTTCGACGCCAACAACAAGATCACCGGCTTCAAGGTGAAGACCTACGCCAATTTCGGCGCCTACATGTCGCTGTTCTCGTCCTCGGTGCCGACCTATCTCTACGCGACGCTGCTGTCGGGCCAGTACAACATCCCGGCGATCCATGCCGAGGTGATCGGGGTCTACACCAACACCACGCCGGTCGACGCCTATCGCGGCGCGGGCCGCCCCGAGGCGAGCTATCTGATCGAGCGGCTGATGGAAACGGCGGCGCGGCAGCTCAAGGTCGATCCGGCCGAACTGCGCCGGACCAATTTCATCACCCAGTTCCCGCATCAGACGCCTGTGATCATGGCCTATGACACCGGCGACTTTAACGCCTCGCTCGATGCCGCGATGAAGGCGATCGACTATGCCGGCTTCGCCGCGCGCAAGGCGCAAGCCAAGTCGCAAGGCAAGCTGCGCGGCATCGGCGTGTCCTGCTACATCGAGGCCTGCGGCATCGCGCCGTCGAAGGCGGTCGGCAGCCTCGGCGCCGGCGTCGGCCTGTGGGAATCGGCCGAGGTGCGCGTCAACCCGGTCGGCACCATCGAGATCCTGACGGGATCGCACAGCCACGGCCAGGGCCACGAGACCACGTTCTGCCAGCTCGTCGCCGATCGCCTCGGCGTTCCCATCAGCCAGGTCTCGATCGTCCATGGCGACACCGACAAGGTGCAGTTCGGCATGGGCACCTACGGCTCGCGCTCGGCGGCCGTCGGCCTCACCGCGATCCTGAAGGCCATGGAGAAGATGGAATCGAAGGCCAAGAAGATTGCGGCCCATGCGCTGGAAGCTTCCGAGGCCGACATCGTCATCGAGAACGGCGAGTTCAAGGTGACCGGCACCGACAAGGCGATTGCCCTGCCGATGGTCGCGCTCGCGGCCTATACCGCGCACAACCTGCCTGACGGGATGGAACCGGGTCTGAAGGAGAGCGCCTTCTACGATCCGACCAACTTCACCTTCCCGGCCGGCACCTATATCTGCGAGCTCGAGGTCGATCCCGGCACCGGCAAGACGTCCTTCGTCGACTTCGTCGCGGCCGACGATTTCGGCCGGCTGATCAACCCGATGATCGTCGAGGGCCAGGTCCATGGCGGCCTTGTTCAAGGCATCGGGCAGGCGCTGCTCGAGCACGCGATTTACGACGCCAACGGCCAGCCGGTCACGGCCTCGTTCATGGACTACGCCATGCCGCGCGCCGACGACGTGCCCTCCTTCAACCTCTCCCACACCACGACCCTTTGCCCGGGCAATCCCCTGGGAATCAAGGGCTGCGGTGAGGCCGGCGCGATCGGCGCCTCTGCGGCCGTGATCAACGCGATCACGGATGCGATCGGCAAGAACAATCTGGAAATGCCCGCAACCCCTGATCGGGTGTGGCGCACGATCAACGCGGCTTAAGAGGGAGGAACGAAGATGTACCAGACCACCTATCATCGCGCTTCCTCGGTCGACGAGGCTGCAAGCCTGTTCGCCAAGGGCAGCGAGTCCAAGTTCCTTGCCGGCGGCCAGACGCTGCTGCCTGTGATGAAGCAGCGCCTCGCAAGCCCGTCCGACGTGATCGACCTCGGCAAGATCAAGGAGCTGCAGGGCGTCGAATTGTCGGGCGACACGCTGACCATCAAGGCCGCCACGATCTATTACGACATCATGACCAATGCCGATGTGAAGAAGGCGATTCCTGCGATCGCCTATCTCACCTCGGTGCTCGGCGACCCTGCCGTGCGTTACCGCGGTACGATCGGCGGCTCGATCGCCAACAACGATCCCGCCGCGGATTTCCCCGCTGCATTGCTCGCACTCGGCGCCACCGTGAAGACCAACAAGCGGTCGATCTCGGCCGAGGACTTCTTCCAGGGCCTGTTCACCACGGCGCTCGAAGACGGCGAGATCATCACCGCCGTGTCGTTCCCGGTGCCGGCGAAAGCAGGCTACGAGAAGATGCGGCATCCGGCCTCGCGCTTTGCGCTGACCGGCGTGTTCGTCGCGCAGACCAAATCGGGCGAGGTTCGCGTCGCCGCGACTGGTGCCTCGCAATCCGGTGTGATGCGGGTGCCCGCGATTGAAGCCGCGCTGAAAGCGAACTGGTCGCCGTCGGCGATCGATGGCGTCAGCATTTCGGCGAGCGGATTGCTGGCTGACATCCACGGCACTGCCGAGTACCGCGCCAACCTCATCAAGGTAATGGCGCAGCGCGCGGTGGCCGCGGCGCGCTGATAGCGCCTCGACACAAATTTTCCGCGGCGCGCACTTCGGTGCGCGCCGTTTTATTTTGGCGGTGCGGCATCAAAAGCGCTTGCCTCGCTGGCATGAAGGCGAGAAAAGTTAATCAGCCGATTAACTCGCTCCAAGAATAATGTCAGCGGCGATACCGAACCATCGGCATCCGCCCGCGACCCGAGGAAACAACAACGTGCTCGATAAATCAGCGCCCACCTCGACCGTCCGCGCCTCCGGCCCGCTCTCGGGCTTCCGCATCGTCGAATTCGCTGGCATCGGCCCTGGCCCGTTCGCCTGCATGATGCTGGCGGACATGGGCGCCGACGTCGTCACGCTCGACCGGGTCGGCGCGAAGAAGAGCATGAAGTCGGTGGCGGGACGCGGCCGCAAGGTGATCGAGCTCGACCTGAAGGACAAGGCGGCGATCGCAGAGGTGCTCGAACTGCTTGCCAGCGCCGATGCGCTGGTCGAGGGCTTTCGTCCCGGCGTGATGGAGCGGCTCGGGCTCGGGCCGGACGTCGTGCTCGCTCGCAATCCCAAACTGGTCTATGGCCGCATGACCGGCTGGGGCCAGGAAGGCCCGCTCGCCAACGCGGCCGGCCACGACATCAATTACATCTCCATCACCGGCGCGCTCGCGGCCATCGGCACGAAGGAAGCGCCGGTGCCGCCGCTCAATCTGGTCGGCGATTTCGGCGGCGGCGCGCTTTATCTCGTCGTCGGCGTGCTCGCAGCCCTGCTGGAAGCGCAGCGATCCGGCAAGGGCCAGGTCGTCGATGCCGCGATGTGCGACGGGGCGGCCTCGCTGATGTCGTTCTTCTTCGACATGACGACGCTGGGCCGCTGGACCGAGGGGCGCAACCAGAACTTCCTCGACGGCGGCGCGCATTTTTACGGCGTCTATGAATGCGCCTGCGGCCATTTCGTCTCGATCGGCTCGATCGAGCCGCAGTTCTACGCGCTGCTGCGCGAGCATGCGGGCCTGACGGATGCCGATTTCGACGCGCAGATGAACCCCAAGGCCTGGCCGGCGCTGAAGGAGAAGCTGAAGTCCGTGTTCAAGAGCAAGACGCGCGAGGACTGGTGCAAGATCATGGAAGGCACCGACATCTGCTTCGCGCCGGTGCTGACCATGTCGGAAGCAACCCAGCATCCGCACATGGTCGCCCGCAACGTGTTCGTCGAGCGCCACGGCGTGAAGCAGCCCGCCCCGGCGCCGCGCTTCTCGCGGACACCGTCGGCGGTGCGTGAGCCGGAGCCGGCGGAAATCGGCGCGGTGATGCAGGCGTGGAAGAGGTAAGTCTCACCCGGACAAAGGTCGCGTAGGGTGGGCAAGGGCGCGCAGCGCCGTGCCCACGTCTTCGCATCAACTGGGCAGGACGTGGGCACGCTTCGCTTTGCCCACCCTACGGCAGTGTGCGTGAGGCTAGAACCTACGCCGCATCCACCTTCAAAACCCCGCGCCGGATCTGATCCTCCTCGATCGATTCGAACAGGGCCTTGAAATTGCCCTCGCCGAACCCGTCGTCGCCCTTGCGCTGGATGAACTCGAAGAAGATCGGGCCGATCGCGTTGGCCGAGAAGATTTGGAGCAGCACCTTGGTCTGGCCGCCCTCGACCACGCCTTCGCCGTCGATCAGGATGCCGTTCTTCTGGAGACGCGCGAGGTCCTCGCCATGCTTGGGCAGACGCGCGTCGATCCGCTCGAAATAAGTCTCGGGCGGCGGCGGCATGAACGGCAGACCGGCGTCACGCAGGTCTTCGATGGTGCGGTAGATATCGCGGCAGCCGCAGGCGATGTGCTGGATGCCCTCGCCGCGATAGGTCTTCAGATATTCCTCGATCTGGCCGGAATCGCCGGCATCCTCGTTGATCGGAATCCGGATCTTGCCATCCGGGCTGGTCAGCGCGCGGGAGAACAGTCCGGAGGCGCGGCCCTCGATGTCGAAGAAGCGGATCTGGCGGAAGTTGAATAGCTTCTCGTAGAAGCCGGCCCAGACATCCATGCGGCCGCGGTGGACGTTGTGGGTGAGATGGTCGAGATAGAACAGGCCAGCGCCGGCAGGCCGCGGATCGCGTGCGCCGAGCCATTCGAACTCGGCATCATAGGCCGAACCTTTGGCACCGTAGCGGTCGACCAGATAGAGCAGGCTGCCGCCGATGCCCTTGATCGCGGGCACGTCGAGCGTCTTCTGCGCCGATGACACATCGGCAGGCTCCGCACCGAGCGAAATCGCGCGGTCATAGGCCGCCTTCGCATCGACGACGCGGAACGCCATCGAGGGGGCGCAGGGCCCGTGCGTGGCAACGAACTCGTAACCGTGGCTGCCGGGCTCCTCGTTGAGGAGATAGTTGATGTCGCCCTGGCGGTAGACCGTGATCTTCTTGGTCTTGTGGCGCGCGACGGGCGCATAGCCCATCAGCTTGAACAGCGCATGCAGCTCTTCTGGATTGGGATGCGCATATTCGACGAATTCGAACCCGTCGGTGCCCATCGGATTGTCGGCGCTAACAGTGGCCGGCGGTGCATCGTGCGGAAACGGTCCCATAGACGGCTCTCCCAAATTGCTGCTGGGAGGAACTATCCTTCATGGAGCCCGCAATGAGCGTGCAAACGGAACGGCCTTTGAGTATCATATGCACGATCCGTGCATGAAATGGACAAACAACGCATGATTTCGGTTGACGCCTTCGACCTCAGGATCCTGGGCGCGCTCCAGGACGATGGCCGCCTCACCAACCAGGAGCTCGCCGACCTCGCGGGGCTTTCGGCCTCGCAATGCTCGCGCCGGCGGATGCGGCTGGAGGAGGAGAAGGTGATCGCGGGCTATCACGCCGATCTCTCCAGCGAGGCACTCGGCTTCGGCGTGGTCGCCTTCATCCAGGTGACGCTCGCGACTCACTCGCCGGATAACTCGAAGCGGTTTCGCGCATTGGTTGGCCGTATCGACGAGATTCAGGAGGCCTATTCGCTCACCGGTGACGCCGACTACGTGCTGAAGGCGGTGCTGCGCGATCTCAAGGGGCTCTCCAACCTCGTCAACGACGTCTTGATGCCGCATCAGAGCGTGGCGCATGTGCGCTCTTCCATCGTGCTCGACAGGCTGAAGGAGAGCTCGCGATTGCCGCTCAGGGAGATCAAGGCCGGCTGAAATCGAGGGAACTACGTCATTCGCGCTTCCCGCGCGATCTGCGATGATCCCAGCCAATCCGGAGATTCAGCCATGGCCCTCCAGCTTCGACCGAACTGCGAATATTGCGACCGCGACCTGCCGCCCGATGCAATTGATGCGCGGATCTGCTCCTACGAATGCACGTTCTGTGCGGATTGCGTCGAGACGAAACTCTCCAACGTCTGCCCGAACTGCGGCGGCGGTTTTGCGCCACGCCCGATCAGGCCGACGCAGGAATGGCGGCCGGGCGTGTGCACGAGCAAGCAGGTGCCGTCGGACAAGCGGGTGCATTTGAAATACAGCGTCGAGGACGTCGCGGCACATTGCGCGCGGATACGGGACGTGCCGCCGGAGAAGCGGTAGATCTCGTAGGGTGGGCAAAGGCGCGTTAGCGCCGTGCCCACGTCATCGATATGGTGGGCACGCTTCGCTTTGCCCACCCTACGAGACCGGAGCGCGCCGCAATCACTCCGCCGCCAAAATCGTCCCTTCCACCTCGCCGAAGCCGACGCGATAGCCATTCCCCTGGCACCAGCCGCGCATCACGAGGCTGTCGCCGTCTTCCAGGAAGGAGCGCTTGGCGCCGCCGGGCAATTCAACCGGCTCGGTGCCGTTCCAGCTGATCTCGAGCAAGCTGCCGCGCTGGTTCTTCTCGGGACCGGAGATGGTGCCGGACCCTAAGAGGTCGCCGACATTCATGGCGCAGCCGGAGGAAGCGTGGTGCATGAGCTGCTGCACCGAGGACCAATACATGTACTTGAAATTGGTGCGGCTGATGCTGGCGGGCGCGTTGGCGCCGGCGGCGCGCAAGGAGACGTCGAGCTCGACATCGTAATTCTGCGGCCTGTCCTGCCTGAGATAATCGAGCGGCACCGGCTGCTGCTCCGGTCCAATCAGGCGGAACGGCTCCAGCGCCTCGCGCGTCACCACCCACGGGCTGATCGAGGTCGCGAACGCTTTGGCCAGGAACGGACCGAGCGGCACATATTCCCATTGCTGGATATCGCGCGCGCTCCAGTCGTTGAGCAGCACGAAGCCGAAGATCATCTCTTCCGCCTGTTGCTCGCTCAGCATGCCGCCCATCGGCGAGGATTGGCCGATCACGACGCCCATCTCCAGCTCGAAATCGAGCCGCTTGCAGGGCCCGAAGCTCGGCACCTCGACATTCGGCGGCTTCAGCTGCCCGCGCGGCCGCTTCACCTTGGTGCCTGAAACCACCACAGTCGAGGCGCGGCCGTTATAGGCGATCGGCATATGCAGCCAGTTTGGCTGCAGCGCATTGTCCTTGCCGCGGAACATCACGCCGACATTGGTGGCGTGCTCCTTCGACGAATAGAAATCGGTATAGCCGGAGACGGCGAACGGCAGATGCAGCCTGGCATCGCGCATCGGCACGAGCGCGCGGCTACGCAGTTCCCCATTGTCACGCAGCTCAGGATGATCGGCCCGCAGAAGCTCACTGATCCGCGCCCGGGTCTTGGCCCAGACCTTTGGCCCCAGCGTCATGAAGGGATTGAGCGAGGGCCCGGAGAACACCCCGAGCGGGCCGACATCGAGGCGGGATTCCTGCTCGAGCTCCCAGAGATCGAGCACGTAATCGCCGATCGCGACACCGACGCGCGGCGTCGGATTGGCCGCCGTCGAGAACACGCCGTAGGGCAGGTTCTGGATCGGGAAGTCGGAGGCGGAATCGATCTCGATGAAGGAGCGGAGGCTGGGGTCGTTGGGGTGGGGCATGGGTTTCCCGTGGCGCAGCGGTGAGGGTGTCACCCTCCCCTGGAGGGGGAGGGACGGCTCATATTGAGCGCAGCGAAATATGAGACGGGGTGGGGTGATCTCTCAACGCGGGCAGTGTTCCTTGCGGAGAGACTGTCACCCCACCCCGCTACGCATTCCGCTTCGCTGCATGCGTAGCGACCCTCCCCTCCAGGGGAGGGTAGAAAGCTACGGCTTGCTTGGATCGAACCGCTTCTCGAGTCCCTTCCAGCAATCCGCGTAATCATCCTGCAGCGTGGAGGAGTTCGCCGCATGCGCGGTGACGCGCTGCGGATAGCGGGTCTCGAACATGAAGGCCATCGTCCCCGTCAGCTTCACCGGCTTCAATTCACCGTTGCTGGCGTGCTCGAAGGCGTCGCGATCGGGGCCGTGCGGCAGCATGCAATTGTGCAAGGAGATGCCGCCGGGGACGAAGCCTTGCGGCTTGGCATCGTAGACGCCGTAGATCAGGCCCATGAACTCGCTCATGATGTTCATGTGGTACCAGGGCGGCCGGAAGGTGTTGTCGGCGACCATCCAGCGCTCGGGGAAGATCACGAAGTCGATATTCGCGGTGCCCGCCGTCTCCGACGGCGAAGTGAGAACCGTGAAGATCGAGGGATCGGGATGATCGAAGCCGATCGCGCCGACCGGCGAGAAGGTGCGCAGATCGTATTTGTAGGGCGCGTAATTGCCGTGCCAGGCGACGACATCGATCGGCGAATGCGGCAAGGTCGTCTTGAACAGCGCCCCGCCCCATTTCACGTAGAGCTCGGTCGGCGTGTCCTTGTCCTCGTAATGCGCGACGGGGGTGAGGAAGTCGCGGGCGTTGGCGAGGCAATTGGCGCCGATCGGCCCGCGCTCCGGCAGCGTGAACGCACCACCGTAGTTCTCGCAGAGATAGCCGCGCGCCGGCCCGTTCGGAATCTCGACGCGGAATTTGACGCCGCGCGGGATCACGACGATCTCGCCGGGCTCGGCATCGATGCGGCCGAACTCGGTGACGAGACGAAGATTGCCCTGCTGCAGCACGAACATCAGCTCGCCGTCGGCATTGTAGAAATGCTGGTCCACCATCGATTTGGTGATGAGATAGACATGCGCGGCCATGCCGGCCTGCGTATTAACATCGCCCGCCGTCGTCATGGTTTGCACGCCCTGCACGAAGGTGACCTCTTCCTTCGGAAGCGGCGTCGGGTCCCAGCGCATCTGCGCGATCGGCAGATCGTATTCATGGCACGGCGCCGAACGCCACAGGCCGGCATCTGCTTTCTCGAAGCGGCCGGAATGCTTCACCGAGGGGCGGATGCGATAGAGCCAGGAGCGCTCATTGGTGCCGCGCGGCGCGGTGAAGGGCGAGCCGGACAATTGCTCGGCGTAGAGCCCGTAGGCGCAGCGCTGCGGCGAGTTGCGCCCGATCGGCAGCGCGCCCGGCAGCGCTTCGGTCTCGAAGCTGTTGCCGAAGCCGGACATGTAGCCCGGCGTCACCTGCGCCGAGCTTCGGATGATCTGATCGGGCGAGGTGTTGATGTTCATCACTATCCTCCTCCTTGCAGGGCTGCCCACATGTCCTGGTCGCGCTTGTCGGTCCAGATCACGGGATCGTCGATCCCGGACGCCTCGTCATAGGCACGCGACACGTTGAACGGCAGGCAGTGCTCGTAGATGGCGAAGCTGTGGAATTTCGGATCCATCACCTCGCGGGTCGCCGCCATCGATTCCTTCAGCGTGCGCCCCTTGGCCACCGAGATTTCGGCTGCGCCATAGAGCGAGGTGACGAAATCGCGGGTCATCGCGATGGCTTCGCGCACCGTGGCGGTGCCGTTGAGCGCATCGCCGCGGCCCGGCGCGATCGCCTTGGGATTGAAGTTGCGGATCTCGTTCAGCGTCAGCGGCCATTCGCGCAAATGCGCGTCGCCGCAATAGCAGGCCGAGTGATATTCGATGAGATCGCCGGAGAACATCACTTCGGCATCGGGCACCCAGGCGACGATATCGCCGGAGGTGTGGCCGGCCCCGAGCTGCATCAGCCGCACCTCGCGCTTGCCGAGATAGATCGACATCTCGCCTTCGAAGGTCAGCGTCGGCCAGGTCAGGCCGGGGATGCTTTGGGCGTCCTGGAACAGCCGCGGGAAGCGGCCGTACTCGGAATCCCAATCCTGCTTGCCGCGCTCCTCGATCAGCCGATAGGTCTCCTGCGAGGCGACGATGCCTTGCGCCTTGTAGGCGGAGGCCCCTAGCACGCGCACGGCGTGATAGTGCGACAGCACGACGTACTTGATCGGCTTGTCGGTCACGGTGCGGACGCGCTCGATCACCTTGTTCGCCATCGCCGGCGTCGCCTGCGCGTCGAATACCAGGCAGCCGTCGTCGCCGACGATGACGGCGGTGTTCGGATCGCCCTCGGCGGTAAAGGCATAGAGATCGGTGCCGATCTCGGAGAAGGTGATTTTCTTTTCCGAGAGGTCACCGGTGGATGCGAAGTTCTTCGCCATCAATTCGTCCTTTGAGTCTTTTGGGTTATTGTTGTTGCTGCTGTTGTTGTTGCTGCTGGCCGTCGATCATACGGCGCTTGGCAAGCTCGATCGCCTCACGCAGCACACCGATGTCGCCGATATGGTTGGCGAGGATCAGCACCAGTGCCGCGTCGAAATCAGCGCTTTGTTCCTCGGTGAACCCGCGATGCGCTTCGACGATGGCGCGAAAGGCATCGTCCGGCCGCGCAAAGTTGGAGCTGGTAGACAACGGCATGCGAAACCTCAATTGAGACCTTGAGCCTGCGACAACGCCGCCGCGATCGCGGCGCGCGTCGGATGGCGGAAGCGCGCGGCGACATAGCCATCGGGCCTGAGCAGATAGGCAACGCCCGGCGCGGCGTCGTAGCGCTTTGCGACGAGGCCCGAGGGATCGGCAAGTCCGCCCTCGCCACCGATGCGAACATTCTTGAGGCCATCGGGCACATCAATCGCCGCGCCATTGCTGAACGAGAGCAGGGTGAAGTCCGTTCCACCCTTGCGGAAGGCGTCCGTCAGATAGGCCTGCTCGGCAATTGGCGCATCGAGCATGGAGCAGCCGGGAGAGGGTCCGCCGCCCCACACATCTGCATCCGGCGACGACAACGGCGTGTCGTAGCTGCACGGCACCGACAGCCGTCCGCCATTGACCATGCGCTTGCCAAACTCGGTCTCCTTGGCCAGCGACAGCACCGCCTTGCGCAGCCGCGCTTCCTGATGCGAGTTCGGCGCCATGAAATCGGTCGAGCGCGTCGACTCGCGGATGTTCTCGTCGGCCGCCAGGCTGCGCTCGGCGTGATAGCTCTCGAGCAGGCTTGCGGGCGAGGTGCCCCGCAGCACGCGATCGAGCTTCCAGGACAGATTTTCCGCGTCCTCGAGCCCGGAATTGGCGCCGCGGGCACCGAATGGCGAAACCTGATGCGCGGAATCGCCGGCAAAAATCACACGGCCATGGATGAACCGGTCCATCCGCCGACACTGGAATTTGTAGAGCGAGATCCACTCGAACTCGAACTTGTCGTGGCCGAGCATGCGCGCGATCCGCGGCCGCACGTTCTCCGGCTTCTTCTCGACCACGGGATCGGCGTAGCGATTGAGCTGGAGGTCGATGCGCCAGACATCGTCGGGCTGCCGGTGCAGCAAGGCGGAACGTCCCGCATGGAACGGCGGATCGAACCAGAACCAGCGCTCGGTCGGGAATTCCGCGGTCATTTTGACGTCGGCGATCAGGAACTGGTCCTCGAACACCTGCCCCGCGAACTCGGCGCCGACCATCTGCCGCAGCGAAGAGCGCGCGCCGTCGCAGGCGATCACATATTGCGCATGCAAATGGTAGGCGCCCTCCGGGGTTTCGATCGTCAATGCGACGGAATCGTTGCGCTGCTCCAGCGCCGTCACCTTGTTGCGCCAGCGCAAGTCGATCTCGGGTAGATCGCTGATACGATCGACCAGATAGGCTTCGGCGTAGTATTGCTGGAGATTGATGAAGGCGGGCCGCTTGTGGCCGTCCTCGGGCAGGAGGTTGAACTGGTAGAGCAGGGACTCCCCGTGGAAGATCCGGCCGACGCTCCACACCACACCCTTGGCGACCATGCGGTCGCCGACGCCGAGCCGGTCCCAATATTCCAGCGACCGCTTCGAGAAGCAGATCGCGCGCGAGCCTTCACCGATGCGGTCGGCATCGTCCAGAAGGACGACGCGCTGGCCGCGCTGGGCAAGGTCGATCGCGAGCGACAGCCCGACCGGGCCGGCGCCGACAACCACGACCGGATGCTCGGCCGGGCCTTGGCCGGCGCGGTCCTGATCGGCATGGCGGCGATAGCCGAACTGGGCTTTGGCCTGATAGGTCGTGGCCTGCGCCATACTCGAACCTCGGCTCTGGTCAGGAGAGGCCTGATCTGCTAGATAGTCTCACGTGCAACTATTTTGGACCGGAGCCGGCCGGCCGTCAACTGGAATTCGGAGCGCGCGCCTTGGCGAGGACATCCAGCGACATCGCACTGAAGGCACGCGAAGCCGACGAGGCCTCCGTGCGGCCAAAGGCACGGCTCGACCTGTTCAAGTTCGTGCCGTTCCGCCTCAACCGGCTCGCAGCGGAAGTCAGTTCCGCGCTCGCGGTCGAATACCAGGAACGGCATGGTCTCGACATTCCGGCCTGGCGCGTGATCGCCACGCTCGGGTTCCGCAACGATGCGTGTAGCGCGCAGTACATCGCGCAATGCACCCGCACGCACAAATCCACCATCAGCCGCGCGGTGACTGCGCTGCTCAACGAGGATCTGATCGAGCGGGTCGAGAACGAAGCCGACCGCCGCGAATTCCGCCTGCAACTGACGAAGAAGGGCCGCGCGCTCTACGAAGAGCTGTTCCCGCAGCTGCTGCGGCGGGAAGACGAAATCCTCGCCTGCCTCTCCGCGCAGGAGCGCAAGCAGCTCTCGGTGCTGCTCGGCAAAATCGAAGCGAATCTCGATCTGATCCAGACCAGCGAAGAGGCCGACGCGAAAGAGGCGTATTAGGACGCGTACTCATGGAGGCGCAGACGTCGGCTTTTGGGAGTCCGGTTGAGAAAGCTTGGTAGGCCCGTGACGGCAGTGGCGAATATAGCGATGCTACTTGTGGCCTTTGCTGCAACTCGCGCATACGCCGTTGACATGGGTTATCTGGCTCCCCCCGGAGTCGCTGCAAACGAGTTTCCCTCACCGCAGCGCCCTGTCGCACGAATCGTCAGCCCGCGCCGC
The DNA here is from genome assembly GCF_014198205.1 of Bradyrhizobium sp. SBR1B. Classification (NCBI taxonomy): domain Bacteria; kingdom Pseudomonadati; phylum Pseudomonadota; class Alphaproteobacteria; order Hyphomicrobiales; family Nitrobacteraceae; genus Bradyrhizobium; species Bradyrhizobium sp. SBR1B. The sequence goes on along the minus strand of NZ_JACIHC010000019.1, from coordinate 32,813 downwards.
TCCTCCGAGGAGCGCCGCGACGCCCTCAATGAGGCCGGTCAAATCGCACGCGTTCTTGAACTGAAACCAGGTGTGACAGTCGGTGACATTGGAGCAGGCAGTGGCTACTACACGGTCAGGCTCTCACACCTCGTCGGACCCGCCGGCTCTGTCGTTGCCCAGGACGTCACGCGGGATTACCTCGTCGAACTCGCTAGGCGAACAAAACTTCTGAAGTTGACGAACGTGCAATTCGCGCTCGGCGAACCCCACGACCCGCGTCTGCCCGCTTCTTCACTGGATGCAGTAATCCTTGCGCATATGTATCACGAGATAGCCCAACCCTATGCCTTCCTCTACAATCTCGCGCCCGCCTTGAAGCAGGGTGCGCGGGTCGGAATTGTCGATCTTGAGCTTCCGACGTCGAAGCATGGCATGCCAATTGCGCTCTTGCGCTGCGAATTAACTGCCGTCGGCTATCGCCGAGGTCGCCACATATAAGCTCGCAGGGGACGGAGGATACCTGGCGATATTCTCTCCCCCGGAGCTAGCGGCTCGAAAATCTCCCCGCGATATCGTTGCTTGTGTGGATCCTGCCGGCACTCGCTGAAACCATATCTGCCGCCCGTCTCGGAGACCGCACACGTCCGAAGAAAAGGTCAGACCGGAATTGCCGATCGAGACTCAAACCCGGCGCTCTCGATCCGGCTCGGCGAGATCGAAGCGAGTCTCGATCTGATCCAGACCAGCAAAGAGGCCGACGCCAAGCAGGCGTATTAGCCGACGCTGTCATTCCGGGGCGCCGCAAAGCGGCGAACCTGGAATCCAGAGATTGTGGCGCGCGATTCTCAGGTGCGCAACTGCGCACCATAGTTCGCGCTTCGCGCGCCCCGGAATGACGGCTTCGCCCTCACTTCGCAAACGACCGCGACGGCGGCAGATGCAGCGCCCAGGCGTCGACCTTGTCGCTGGCGCGCGGATAAATTTCCGTCACGATCGGATCATGGCCGGGAATGAACCTGTCAGGATGGCCGGCGAGACGCTCGATCGTCTCCCAACCCACCGCCATGTCGCCGACATTGTAGACGATCGGGAACGGGCTCTTGCGCTGCAGATTGGCGTAGTAATGCGCAGCATCGGATGCCAGCACCACCGGCCCGCGCGCGGTCTCCACCTTGACCACCTGCAAGCCGTCCGAATGGCCGCCAACGCGATGCACGGTGACGCCGGGCGCGACTTCGCCGTCGCCCGAATAGAAATTGACGCGCTCGCCATAGACGTGGCGCACCATCTGCGTGACGTGCTCGACCGAGAACGGATGTCGCAGCAGTCCGTTGCACATGCAGCGCCCGGTCGCGTAGGCCATCTCGCGCTCCTGGAGGTGGAAGCGCGCATTCTGGAAGCGATCGAGATTGCCGGCGTGGTCGTAATGCAGATGCGTCACGATGACGTCGCGAATGCTTGACGCCGCGACGCCAAAGCGCTCCAGCGCATCGACCGGATTGAGCGTCAGCTTGCGCGCCCGCGCGCTCGCCTCCTCGGCATTGAAGCCGGTGTCGACCAGGATGTCGCGGCCGCCCCCGCGGATCAGCCAGACGAAATAGTCGAGGTCCTGCGCCGCGCTGTCATGCGGATCGGGCTGAAGGAAGTTCATGCTGGGGGTGCGCGGCGACATCGTCGCATAGCGCAGGGCGTAAATCTCGTAGGCGTTTCCCATGGTTTTTGCTTTTGCTTTGCTTTTCTGAGTGGATCTTCGGCACGATCCTGCGCACCAAGCCATTCTCCGCTGCAAAGGTCAAACGCCGCGCCGCATCACGGCGGCAGGCCTTTCAATGTGAGACCAATCACATTTTCGGCGCCATGGAGGTCCTAACGTCCGCCGGTAAGATCGAGCCGGATCGCGTCGAGCACAAACATGACAGCCTGTTTATCCGTTCTGCGGCGCACCCAGGCGTTGCGGTCAATCGTCGCGATAACGCCGAATCTCCAAGCAGTTGACGCCCCCCGTCCCCGGTTTGATAATGCAGGAAGCGTAAGTTAAGGTCGCCGCGGCGCAAGCTGGGAACGGCGCCTTTTTGGCTGGACCGCGCTGATTATGAAAATTCGCTTCTTTCTTCTTCTGCCCTTGCTCGTCTCGCTCGTCCCGACTGCCCCATCGCTTGCGGCCGGTGACCGCTTTGCGCTGGTCATCGGCAACGCCAAATATCCGGATGCGGATGCCCCGCTGAAGGAACCGATCAACGATGCCCGTGACGTCGCCGACGAGCTCAAGCGCGACGGCTTTTCGGTCGAGATCGGCGAGAATCTGACCGGCGACGGCATGCGCCGCGCCTTCGACAAGCTCTACGGCAAGATCAAGCCGGGATCGGTGGCGCTGGTGTTCTTCAGCGGCTTCGGCATCCAGTCGGCGCGCCAGAGCTACATGCTGCCGATCGATGCGCAGATCTGGACCGAATCCGACGTGCGCCGCGACGGTTTCAGCCTCGAGACCGTCCTCGGCGAGCTCAACACCCGCGGCGCCGGCGTCAAGATCGCGCTGGTCGACGCTAGCAGGCGCAATCCGTTCGAGCGCCGGTTCCGCAGCTTCTCGGCCGGCCTGACCCCGGTGATCGCGCCGAACGGAACGCTGGTGATGTATTCGGCGGCGCTGGCCTCGGTGGTCTCCGACGCCGGCGGCGAGCACAGCCTGTTCGTCCAGGAGCTCCTGAAGGAAATCCGGGTCCCCGACCTGATGGCCGAGGAGACGCTGAACCGGACCAAGATGGGCGTCACCCGGGCTTCGCGCGGCGAGCAGGTGCCTTGGATATCCTCTTCATTGGCCGAAGATTTCTCGTTTAGCCCGGGAGCCGGCGGATCGCGTCCGGCACCGTCGACGCCTCCCGCGCCGCCGCCGGTGGTCGCCAACAACCCGCCGCCGTCACCGCCCGCGGCGCCGACACCGCCTCCGCCGCCGAAGCCGGCCGACACCGCGGCGGCACCCGCGCCTGCTTCTCCACCTCCTGCGCCTGCGCCGGCCCCCACGCCGAAGCCGCAGGTCGAGGCCGCCCTGCCCCCGCCGCCACCGCCGCCACCGCCGGTCAAGCCGATTGATCCCGCTCCGGCACCGAGCACGGACAGCGGGCCGAGCGCCGCCGCGCTGGCCGACGATCCCACGATCAAGAGCCTGACCTCCAAGATTGCCGCCAATCCGGACGACGTGAACGCGCTGTACCGGCGCGGCCAGGTCTATGCCAGCAAGGGCGCCTACAACCTCGCCATCAAGGATTTCGACGACACGCTCCGGATCAACACCAAGGATGTCGAGGCGCTGAACAACCGCTGCTGGACCCGCACCGTGGTCGGCGACCTCCAGGGCGCGCTGAAGGATTGCAACGAGGCGTTGCGGCTGCGGCCCAACTTCGTCGACGCGCTGGACAGCCGCGGGCTCGTCAACCTCAAATCGGGCGCGGTCAAGAATGCCATCGCCGATTTCGATGCGGCCCTGAGGATCAACCCGCGTCTGACCTCCTCGCTTTATGGGCGCGGCCTCGCCAAGCAGCGCAATGGCTCCGCCCAGGAAGGCGCGCTTGATATCGCCAATGCCAAAGCGATGGATCCGAACATCGTTCAGGAGTTCGCAAGCTACGGAGTGCGCTAGTATTTTTTTGAATTGAGGCAGGCGGCGCCTCGAACCTTGGGGGCCCAGGGAAGACTAACGAACGGATGCCGCAGGCGGCCTTCCCCGGGGGGCTCATTGCAGGAACTTTGGCAGGAATTTTCGAACCGCGCGAGCTCGCTGCGCAGGAGGGACTGGCTATGAAATCGGCTGCAAAGGGACTTACCGCGATCCTGTCCATCATCACTCTTGGCGCTGCGCTGTCGCTGCCGGCCTCGCCGGCCTTCGCCGGCGATGACGGCAACAGCAAGAACGTTACCGAGGACGACATCGTCCGCGCGCTGGCGCCGCCGGCCAAGAAGCCCCTGACCCGCGGCCTCTCGATCGCCCCGCAGGCCGATCCCGCGCCGAACGCCGCCGAGAGCAAGCTGATCCAGTCGGTGCGCGGCCGCTCGACGCGTTCGCTGTCCTCGACCGAGCGCGAGGAAATCGCATCGGTCGCCAAGGACAAGCCGAACATCGATCTCGAAATCACGTTCGACTACAACTCCGCCAATATCAGCGCCAAGTCGATGCCATCCGTGCAGGCGCTCGGTCGCGCGCTGACCAGTCCGGACCTAAAGGGCTCCACCTTCGTGGTGGCCGGCCACACCGATGCCGCCGGCGGCGAAACCTACAACCAGGACCTGTCGGAACGCCGCGCGGATGCGATCAAGCGCTACCTCGTCGACAAGTACAGCATCTCCGCCACCGACCTCGTCACCGTCGGCTACGGCAAGAGCAAGCTGAAGAATCCGAGCCAGCCGATGGCCGAGGCCAACCGCCGCGTGCAGGTCGTCAACATGGAAAACAAGACCACCGCATCGAAGTGAGCACGACAAAATCCTCTGAAGTGACAAGTCGTGATGTGGTGTAAAGTCTCGCTTCCAGAGCGCGTCCCGCAGCCTTGCGGGACGCCGCTTTGTTTCAGGGAAATGCTCTCGATGGGCCTCGCGCGGATGGCCGTGAGCCAGGCCAGGATGATCCGGCGATGAACCTCTCCGAATATCTCAAGCCTGCCGGAACCGTGATGTTCGTCGTCGCGCTCGGCGTCGGCTATTACCTGTTCGAGCATCGCAAGCGCGCTGAGCCGAAGGAGACGCAGAGCGAGGCGCTCGTCATCGTGACGAAGTCGACCAATGCCTGCTTCTCCGACCTTGTACGGGTGACCGGCTTCTTCGTGCCGCGCCGCGAGGCCGTGGTCATCGCCGACCAGGAGGGATCCAAGGTCACCGATCTCTTCGTCACCGAGGGCACCGTCGTTGCCGACAACCAGGAGCTGGCGCGCCTGACGGCGCCGCCGCAGATCCCGGGCCAGCCGCAGAGACCCGGTCCGCAAGGTCCGATCTCGCTGAAATCACCTGCGCCGGGCCTCATCACCGAGGTCCGCACCATCGTCGGCGCGCCCGCTTCCCCGCAGGCCGGCCCGATGTTCCGCATCGCCGTGAACAACGAGATCGAGCTCGATGCTCAGGTCCCGGCGGTGCACATGCCCAAGCTCAACTCCGGCGCCACCGTGCGCATCAGCCGCGATGACGCGCCCGATCTGATCGGCCGGGTCCGGCTGGTTGCGCCCGAGATCGACCGCGCCACGCAGCTCGGCCGCGTCCGCATCAGCGTCACCAACAATCCGTCGCTGAAGGTCGGCGTGTTCGCCCGCGCCTCGATCGACGCCAAGCGAAGCTGCGGCGTCTCGATCCCCAAGACCGCGATCGACCATCTCACCATTCAGGTCGTCAAGGGCAACATCATCGAGACGCGCAAGGTGCGGGTCGGGCTCTCGTCCGACAACGCGACGGAAATTCTGGAGGGCCTCGACGTCGGCGAAATCGTCGTGGCCGACGCCGGCTCTTCGCTCCATGACGGCGACCAGATCAAGACCATGTTCGCCGATGAACTCGATCGCACGCGGGTACGCTGATGGCTCTCAATATCTCGGCATGGTCGATCCGTAATCCGCTGCCGTCGGTCGTCTTCTCGATCATCCTCTTGATTCTCGGCTGGGTGTCTTTCACCAAGCTCGCGGTGACGCGGCTGCCTTCGGCCGACATTCCCGTGATCTCGGTCGTGGTCTCGCAGTTCGGCGCGGCGCCCGCCGAACTCGAATCGCAGGTGACCAAGACGGTCGAAGACGCCGTCTCCGGCGTCGAGGGCGTGCGGCACATTACCTCACAGATCACCGACGGTGTGTCGGTCACCACCATCCAGTTCGCGCTGGAGACCAACACCGACCGCGCGCTCAACGACGTCAAGGACGCGGTGACGCGTGTGCGGTCGAACCTGCCGCAGAACGTCACCGAGCCGCTGATCCAGCGCGTCGACGTGATCGGCCTGCCGATCGTCACCTATGCCGCGATCTCGCCCGGCAAGACGCCGGAGCAACTCTCTTACTTCGTCGACGACGTGGTCAAGCGCGCGCTGCAAGGCGTGCGCGGCGTCGCCCAGGTCGAGCGCATCGGCGGTGTCGAGCGCGAAATCCTGGTTTCGCTCGACCCGGACCGTTTGCAGGCAATGGGTCTGACCGCGGTCAATGTCAGCCAGAGCCTGCGCGGCACCAATGTCGACGTCGCCGGCGGCCGCGCCGAGATCGGCAAGAACGACCAGGCCATCCGCACGCTCGCCGGCGCCAAGACGCTGAGCGACCTTGCCGGCACCATGATCCCGCTGTTCGGCGGCGGCGAGGTCCGGCTCGACGATCTCGGTACCGTCACTGACACCATCGCCGACCGCCGCACCTTCGCCCGCTTCAACGGCGAGCCGATCGTCGCGCTCGGCATCAAGCGCTCCAAGGGCGCCAGCGACGTCAAGGTGGCCGAGGCCGTGCAGAAGCGCATCGACGTACTCAAGGCCGCCTATCCCGACGTCGACCTGAAGGTGATCGACACCTCGGTCGAATATACCAACGGCAATTACCACGCGGCGATCTCGACCCTGTTCGAAGGCGCCATCCTCGCCGTCGTCATCGTGCTCTTGTTCCTGCGCGACCTGCGCGCCACCATCATCGCCGCGATCTCGCTGCCCTTGTCGATCTTCCCGGCCTTCTGGGCGATGGACCTGCTCGGCTTCTCGCTGAACCTCGTCAGCTTCCTCGCCATCACGCTGTCGACGGGTATTCTGGTCGACGACGCCATCGTCGAGATCGAGAACATCGTCAGGCACATGAACATGGGCAAGTCGCCCTATCGTGCCGCCCTGGAAGCCGCCGACGAGATCGGCCTCGCGGTGATCGCGATCTCGCTCACCATCATCGCGATCTTCGCACCGGCGAGCTTCATGTCGGGCATCGCCGGACAGTTCTTCAAGCAGTTCGGCATCACCGTCTCGGTGCAGGTGTTCTTCTCGCTGCTCGCCGCGCGCTTCGTCACGCCGGTGCTCGCCGCCTACTTCCTCAAGCCCGGCACTCACGAAGAACCGCCGCCCGGCCGCGTGCTGCGGGCCTATCATCGGATCGTGGCCTGGTCGGTAAAACACTATTTCATCACGGTGCTGGTCGGCTTCGGCATCTTCGCCGCCTCGATCTGGAGCATTACGCTGTTGCCGCAGGGTTTTCTGCCGGCGCAGGACAGTTCGCGCTCACTGCTGGCCCTCGAGCTTCCGCCGGGCACCCAGCTTGCCTATACCGAAAAGGTCACCGAGGACATCGTCGCGCGGCTGCGCAAGCGGCCCGAGGTGAAGAGCATCTTCGTCGACGGCGGGCGCGTCCCGCCGGGCACCCAGGAAGTCCGGCGCGCCGCACTGATCATCAACTACACGCCCAAGGATGCCCGCGACATCACCCAGCGCGAGCTCGAATTCTCGATCAGCCAGGAGCTGGAGAACATCCCGGACATCCGCTTCTGGTTCCTCGACGAGAACGGTCTGCGCGCCATCTCGCTGGTCGTGACCGGCGTCGACGCCAACATCGTCAACAATTTCGCGAGCGAGCTCGCGACGCAAATGAAGCGGATTCCGACCATCTCCAACGTGATCTCGGAAACCACGCTGGAGCGGCCCGAGCTGCGCGTCGAACCGCGCGCCGATCTCGCGGCGCGGCTCGGCGTCTCGACCGAAAGCCTGTCGCAGACCATCCGCGTCGCCACCATCGGCGACGTCGGACCCGCGCTCGCCAAGTTCGACGTCGGCGACCGTCTGGTGCCGATCCGCGTGCAGCTCGAGGATGCCGCGCGCGGCAATCTGAAGACGCTGGAACAGTTGCGCGTGCCGCTCGGCGAGCACGGCGAGAAGGGCGGCGTGCCGCTCTCGGTCATCGCCGACGTCAAGCTCGACCAGGGTCCGACCAGCATCAACCGCTACGATCGCGAGCGGCAGGCGACGGTCGCCGCCGACCTCGTCGGCTCCGCCGCACTCGGCGACGCCACCAAGAAGATCTACGATCTGCCGGTGATGAAGAGCCGGCCGAAGGGCGTGAAGGTCTCTCCCTCCGGCGACGCCGAAAGCCTCAACGAACTGTCCGACGGCTTCGCCACCGCGATCACGGCGGGCCTGATGATGGTCTACGCCGTGCTGGTGCTGCTGTTCGGCACCTTCCTGCAGCCGATCACCATCCTGTTCTCGCTGCCGCTCTCGATCGGCGGCGCGATCGCGGCCCTGCTCCTCACCGGCAAGCAGCTGACCACGCCGGTGTGGATCGGCATTCTGATGCTGATGGGCATCGTCACCAAGAACGCGATCATGCTGGTGGAATTCGCGATCGAAGCCATTCACGCCGGCAAGCCGCGCGAAGAGGCGATGATCGACGCCGGCATGAAGCGCGCCCGGCCGATCGTGATGACCACGATCGCGATGGCCGCGGGCATGATGCCGAGCGCGCTCGCGGTCGGCGCCGGCGGCGAGTTCCGCTCGCCGATGGCGCTCGCGGTGATCGGCGGCCTGATCTTCTCCACCATCCTGTCGCTGGTGTTCGTGCCCGCGATGTTCATGGTGATGGACGATTTTGGCGCCCTGATCTGGCGCTTCGCCAAGCGGCTGATCGTGCACAGCGAGGACGCCGAGACGGACAGTCATCACGGCGCGGCGCCGGCATCGAAAGACGTTGCCCACCGTGCTGCGGAGTAAGATTTCAGGCGAGTGGCCGGAGGGGCGCGTTAACGCAGGGCGCCTCAAGGCGCTATGTTACCCCAATAGCCTTCACGCGGATCACGCTCGGCCCTGGGTCTGCACCGGCAAGCCCTGCATTCGCGGGCTGTGCGGCTGAGCCCTACTCGTTCCGCGCGATCGCGGTCAGCTTGGTCATGTTCCTGAGCAGGATGCGGCCACGCTGAAGATCGAGGATCGCTTCCTTGCGCCAGGCCTGGAGCTGGCGGTTGACGCTCTCGCGGGCGGCGCCGACGAAGACGCCGAGCTGCTCCTGCGAGATGTGGACCTCGGAACCGAAATCGGCGGCCAGCGCGCAGAGCCGCCGTGCGAGGCGCACCGGCAGCGGCTGCAGCATCGATTCCTCCATGCGCTCGCTCTGCCAGCGAATGCGCTGGCACAGCAATGCGATGATCTTGATCGCGACCTTCGGCTCGCGCTCGAGGAAACTGAGGAAATCTTCGCGCCGCAGCACGAACAATTCGCTGGCCTCGCCCGCGGTCGCATCCGCGGTCCGATTCTGGCCGTCCAGCACCGCGACTTCGCCGAACAGGTCGCCGGGGCCCATGAAATTGAGCGTCAGCCGGCTGCCGTCGGAGGCACCTGTCTCGATGCGGACCTGTCCGCGGCGCACGCCGAACAGCGCGTTGCCGGGATCGCCCTTCTGGAACAGCACCTCGCCATTCCCCAGATGCTGGGTGTGACAGAGATTGGACAGCCGCTGGAGCTCGTCTGCACCGAGATCCGCGAACATCGCGTTCATCTTCAAAATGACCGCAAATTCGGCCTGCTTGCTCATTTCAATGTCCTTGTGAAGTCCTGGTCAGTCATCTTGTCAGACGCTTGGCAAATCGCTTGAAACCATCACCATCAGGATCGCGTAAAACCGCGCCGGGGAAGTGTGTCATAAGTCACATAACTTTGCAGCACCCCCAGACTATTTTTACGCGCTTGGAGCCGCTTCCCGTCCGGGGATAAACTCGGCCGCGAAGGATGGATAACCGGCGGGATTCGACGCCGATTGTCCGTCAGTGGAAAGTCGAGATGAGAGCAGTAAAATTCGCCAGCGCGGCATTGGCCGCCGTCATCATCGTGATCGCACTCCTGCTGGTGGTCGGAATCCCCTCGGGCTTCCTGACGTCGACGATCGCCTCGCGCGTCGAGAGCGCGACCGGCTATCGTCTGTCGATCGACGGCACCACCAAGATCAGCCTGTGGCCGACGCTGAACGTCACCCTGAACGACCTCTCGCTTGCCGATCCCCGGGATCGCAGCGGCATCACGCGCCTGACGATCGACAGCGTGCAGGCCGACATGTCGCTCTCCAGCGTGTGGTCGGGCCGCCCTGAGATCCGCGAGCTGATCGTCACCCATCCGGTGCTTTACCAGCCGCTGCTGCGGGAGCGCCTGCCGAATGCGGGAGGCTCGTCGAGGCCGCCACTCGCGCTCGACGCGGATGGCGCGACCATCGACCGCGTCAAGATCACCGACGGCGAAGTCGCATTCTCGCGCGTGCGCGACCGCGTCGAGGGCCGCATCAGTGCCATCAACGCCGACGCGACCATCGGCCGCGACCGCAAGGTCAATGTCACTGGCACCGCGCGCGTCGGCGACCACCCGACCAAGTTCGACATCAAGGCGACCACGCCAGCGCCGCCGGCCGACCGGCCGACGATCCCGGTGGATTTCGCCATCGACATGCCCGACGTATTGAAGTCTCAGCTCAGCGGTCATGCCGAAATGCGAATGAACGGCGACGTCGTGATGATCAACGGCGTGAATGGCCGGCTCGGCGATGGCACATTCAACGGCTGGGCTTCGGTCGACATTGCCAGCAAGCCGCTGGTCAAGCTCGACCTCGACTTCCAGCGGCTGGCGATTCCGCTGGCGAAATCGCCGGAGGGCGCCGCCGGGCAGCCCTGGAGCAATGCGCCGATCGACGTCTCCGGGCTCAATTATGTCGATGCGCAAGTGCGGATCTCCGCGAACGAAGCCGTGATCGGTGATGCCCGCATCGCGCCTCTGGCACTCGATGCGAAGCTCGCCGGCGGGGTGCTGAAGGCGGGGACCGCCAATCTCGGCGCCTATGGCGGCCAGGTCTCCGGCGAGGTGATCCTCGATGCAACCACCGGCGCGCCGAGCTTTGCCATGCATTCCGATCTCGTCGGCGTGCGCGCGCTGCCGCTGCTTCAGGGCCTCGCCGAATTCGACCGCATCGACGGCAAGCTGCAGGCCAAGCTCGCCTTGCGCAGCGCGGGCGCCAGCCAGCGCGCGCTGATGGCGAACATGCAGGGCACGGCCTTCGTCAATTTCCAGGACGGCGCCATCCGCGGCATCAATGTCGCGCAGATGATCCGTTCGCTGACATCGGGCACGCTGTCCGGCTGGCAGGACAACCAGAATGCCGGCCAGGAGCAAAGCACCGACCTGTCGCAGCTTTCGGCCTCGTTCCGCATCGACAAGGGCCAGGCGGTGACGACCGATCTCAACCTGATCGGGCCGCTGGTGCGCGTCACCGGGGCGGGCACCATCGCCCTCGACACCAAGATGATGGGTTTTCGCGTCGAGCCGAAGCTGGTGATGACGACCGAAGGTCAGGGCCGCGCCAATGAGCCTGTTGGCTTCGGCATTCCCGTGATGATCCAGGGCAGCTGGTCGCAGCCCAAGATCTACCCCGACATGGCCGGCATGCTGGACAATCCCGACGCCGCTTATGCCAAGCTGCGCGAGATGGGCAAGGGCCTGTTCGGCCCTGACGGCGCCGGGCTCGGCAACATTCTGGGCAGCCTTGGTCTCGGCGGCACGACTGCGCCCGGCGGCAATGCGGCCGGCAACGCCAATCCGCAAGCCCAGCAGCCGGGCCAGAACAATCTGCTCGGCGGTCCGCTGGGGGAGGCGATCGGCAATTTGATTCAGCAGGGGCTGTCCAGCGGCGCGGCAAGCAGCACTGGCGCCGCGCCGGGCAGTGGCCGCAGCCGGAGCCTGCCGGCAACGCCGTCCACGCCGACACCGCAGGCCTCGCCCGCGGCTCCGGCCCTGGACGACCCGCCGGTCGCGCAGCAGGACAGTCAGCCAATGAACGACGTGCTGCGGCAACTCTTTAACCGGTGATTGGCGGACGGGCGGGCTTAGCTCCACGGCAATCCCCTTACATCAGCTTCCCCGTCATCGGCTTCCTCCGAACGGATGAGGCTGCGGCAACTCACCGGCCTTTCGCCGGCCCCCGCGTCCACAGGGAGTAACCACGCCGGCCGGTCCCCGGCCCGCGCGGCGGTCCTTTGCCCCAAATTGTGATAGAACGGCCGGGAAGGGCCTGCATGGCCCGTGAGCGCCGGCGTCGATGGCGGCGCGAGAGGATCGGGATGGCAGGAGCGAACGACAAGACACGGTTTCTGCGCGAGGGCCTGTTCGCCAAATACGTCGTCTCCCTCGTCGGCCTCGTCGTGTTCGTGCTCGCCGTCAACGGCGCGATGGAGACCTGGATCTCCTACCGCGCCACCAAGACCCAGCTGACTGACGGGCTGGAGGACAAGGCGCAAGCCGCCGCCCGGCGGATCGAGCAGTCGATCTCGGAGCTCGATCGCCAGATCAGCTGGGTGACGCGGGCGAGCCAGGACACCCTCGAAAAGCGCCGTGCCGACTACGCATCGCTGCTGCACCAGGTCTCGGTCGTCAACCAGCTGTTCCAGCTCAACGGCGAGGGCCGCGAGGTGCTGCGCGTCTCGCGCCAGTCGACCACCACCGGCAGCAATGCCGACCTCTCCCGCGACATGCGCTTCACCGACACCGTCGCCCGCGGCGTCAGCTATGCGCCGGCCTGGTTCGCCGACCGGACGCCATTCATGTCGATCTCGGTGGCGCATTCCGGCTTCAATGCCGGCGTCACCGTGGCCGAGATCGACCTCAGCTTTCTCTCCGACTTCCTGTCCGACGCGCAGGTCGGCAAGGCCGCCTTTGCCTATGTCGTCGATCCCCGCGGCCGCGTGCTGGCGACGTCGTCGAAAGGGCCGGATGTCGGCAAGGATTTGTCGAAGCTGCCGCAGGTGGCGGCCGCGATCGCGCCTGGCCATGAGGGCGACAGTTCGGGCACCGACTTCAACGGCCATGCGGTGATGAGCGCCGCGAGCACGGTGCCGAAACTCGGCTGGAGCGTGCTGTTCGAGCAGCCGACCACGCAGGCGCTGACGCCGATCCGCGACCAGCTGGTGCGCATCGCGCTCTTGATCGGCATGGGCCTCATGGTCGCGATCCTCGCCGGCACGCTGCTCGCGCGCCGCATGATCATCCCGATCACGGCGCTGCGCGACGGCGCCTACAGGCTCGGCGAGGGCGATTTCAATCACCGCATCGAAGTACGCACCTCGGACGAGCTGGAAGACCTCGCCGGTCAGTTCAACCGCATGGCCGGCCAGATCCAGGAGACCTATTCGGACCTGGAGACCAAGGTCGAGGAGCGCACGCGCGATCTGGCGCAGTCGATCAACGAGCTGAAGGTGCTGGAGGAGGTCGGCCGCGCCGTCGCCTCCTCGCTCGATCTCAACGCCGTGCTGCCGACGATCGCCGCGCGCGCGATCGAGATCACCCATGCCGATGCGGTGCTGATCTACGGCTTCGATGCCGAGACGCGCCGCTTCAACCTGGTCGAGGCCAACGGCATCGACAAATCCGCCGACGGCGCCCATGTCACCATCGACGAAGGCGAGAACATCCTGAGCGATGCCGCCGAAAGCGGCGAGCCGATCGCGATTGCCGAACTCGGCGCCGCCGCCGAGCAGCCGCTGCGCGAGGTCGCCATCGCGGCCGGCTTCCACTCGGTGCTGGTGGTGCCGCTGGTCGACCAGCAGGGCACGCTCGGCTCGCTGGTGGTGCTGCGCCGCGCGAACGGCGAGTTCGCCGCCAGCATCATCGGCCTGATGCGCACCTTCGCCAACCAGGCCGTGCTGGCGATGCGCAATGCGCGGCTGTTCACCGAGGTCGACCACAAGAGCCACGCCCTGGAGACGGCGAACGAGACCGTGCGCGCCCAGGCCGACAAGCTGCGCGAGCAGACCGAGCAATTGAAGAACTGGAACAAGTCGCTGGAGGAGCGCGTCAAGACCCAGCTCGGCGAGATCGAGCGCATCCGCAAGCTCGAGCGTTTCCTGGCGCCGCAGGTGGCGCAGCTGATCGCCTCCTCCGACAGCCCGGAAGGACTGCTCACCAGCCAGCGCCGCGAAGTGACCGTGGTGTTCTGCGATCTGCGCGGCTTCACCGCGTTCACGGAAGCGACCGAGCCGGAAGAGGCGATGAACGTGCTGCGCGAATATCACGCCGCGCTCGGCAAGCTGATCTTCAAATATGAGGGCACGCTCGACAAATATGCCGGCGACGGCGTGATGATCCTGTTCAACGCGCCGATCCAGTTCGAGGACCACACCAAGCGCGCCGTGAAGATGGCGGTGGAGATGCGCGACACCATCGGCCCGCTGACCGAGCGCTGGCGCAACCGCGGGCACAGCCTCGGCTTCGGCATCGGCATCGCGGTCGGCTATGCCACGCTCGGCCAGGTCGGCTTCGAGCAGCGGCTGGAATATGCCGCGATTGGCAGCGTCACCAACCTCGCCTCGCGCCTGTGCGGCGAGGCCAAGCCCAACCAGATCGTGGTGAGCCGCCGCGTCTACGGCATCGTCGAGCCCTGGGTGGAGGCGCGCGCCCTCGACGATCTCCAGCTCAAGGGTTTCAATCACCCTGTGCTCGCCATGGAGATCTTGAACTGGCGCGAGGAAGTCGAGAACGTGGTGGATGCCTCGGCGGTGCGACGAAGGGGGTAAAGCTGGCGTTGGCGCTGGTGTAGCCCGGATGGAGCGAAGCGAAATCCGGGGTCGTGCCACAAGCGACGGCAGTCCCGGATTGCGCTTCGCTCCATCCGGGCTACAGGCCCTTGTATCGCTCACCGACAGTATTTCACGATCCCGCGGCACATTGCGCCCGGGTTTTGCTTGGGTCACGGCACCCTTCAAAATGGAAGGGCGCAGGGAAGACCGGGCACCGGCTGGCACCCGCAAGACCCCTGTGCATGAGTGCGTGGTATTCGCTCACAGGGGAGAAACAGGTGCGGCCGAATGCCCGGCCTTCCCTGCGCAGTGGTTGAAACGGCTTATGTCGCGCTCTCGCCGGTGAGTCGATCCCTTTGCCACCGTCGTCTTGCAGCTTTCGAGGGATGCGCAGGTCCGGTCGGACCAGCGCACCGCTGCAAGACTTGACGCCGGATATTCGGGCGTCACGACCACACGATTTTGCCGTACGCGAGGCAAGCACCGTCGTACACGCGCCCGCTGATCGCTCACGGGGATACCCCGCCCTGCGACCGCATCTGGCGCCAACGCCACCCGCGTCCACCGCCCCTCATCCCACGAACCCTGACGATCGCGATCCGTCCCTTACCATGGGATGAGTTGGGAGGAGCATAGGGTGTTTCGTTTTTCCAGTAAAGCGAATTTTGGATTATTCGAATGACAAATTCGGATATCGAGCAAACAACCCCATGCACAGTAGACGGGGGTTGTCGGATCAATGGGTTATGAGAGACAGTCGAGGCGACCGACCTCTATCTGGACGACCACAGCTACAGGTGACCCATGCTGACGACGAAGCGCAAGCCGGCCACGGTCGGCGATCCTCATCGAGCGACGTCGATCCGCTCGATGACGGGCGCTGTGGGGACAGTGGACTCCGGGGTCGTCCCGGCGTTCGCCGGCACGACAGCGGAGCTTGAGGCGACGGCGGTGCCGACAATCCCCTTCCCCCGAACCATATCCCTTCTCCCCGCGACTAACCCTCGCCTCAATGGCGAGCAATTCCAATGGAGACCACCTGTGGCGCTTGCCTTGCCTTCGCGCGCTTATGACTTGCAGATGCTGGACCGTCCCGCCGATCGCGCGCGTGACCACGGCTGGGTCTTTGGCCTGCCGCCGGGCATCAGCAGCGAGCAATGGCCGCTCGATCCCGTCACCGGCTATCCGCTGATGCACGGCTTCACCTTGCTGCTGCCGGAGGATTACCGCGTCCATGGCGAGGACATCGTCGCATTGTCATTCTTTGCCACCGCGCCCGATCACAATGACGGCGGCGCGCCCGATGACCCTGAAATCCGCGAGGCCGTGCAGGCGCGCACCTCGCATCCGCGGCTGTCGCGCATGACCGATATCCTCGACTACGAATATGCTGCGCTGCTGCTGACCAGGGCCGAATATGACGGCCCGTTCGCGACACCGCCGGCGCCGCTTGCGCTGGCGACGGCCGACCGGCCGCGCTGGCTCGATATCGGCGGCGCCAGTGCCTTCTTCGAGACCGCCGCGCCGTTCGCGCAGAAGATGTTCGCCGGCCCGCCGCGTGCCGAGCTGGCCGCGAACCTCGCGATCGCGCTGACACCGCGCGCAACCGATCCCAACGCCGGCAAGGCTCCGCAGGACCCGCACATTCCGCGCGACCCGCCGACCGGCTATCAGTCCTACTACTACTTTGAGGGCGGCGTCC
This sequence comes from Bradyrhizobium sp. SBR1B, assembly GCF_014198205.1. Lineage (NCBI taxonomy): Bacteria > Pseudomonadati > Pseudomonadota > Alphaproteobacteria > Hyphomicrobiales > Nitrobacteraceae > Bradyrhizobium > Bradyrhizobium sp. SBR1B. The sequence continues at coordinate 16,612 of NZ_JACIHC010000019.1, read as the reverse complement.
CGACCGCCGACAATTACCGCCTGCACGATTGGTGCAAGGACCACGCCCGCAACCATCTCGGCGGCACCATGCGGCCGTGCCAGGCGGTGCCGGAGATGAGCCCGTTCTACATCGAGTTCGAGGAATATTTCGGCGGCTACAATTTCGGCAGTGGCAACGCGCAGCTCGACTTCAAAGACATGAAGTTCGACTGGGCGTGCGACTGATCACGCCCCCCGCTTCGGCCCGATCGCCTCGAAGCCGGCCTTCTGCTCGTCGCTCAAGTCGGCCTCGAAATCGTCGAGCGCATCGGTGACGCCGTTCACGGCTTGCAGCATCGTCTCCAGCCGCGCCTTTGCGGCGGTGAGGCGCGCCTGCGGAGTCGCAGCGGCTTCCGCCGGGCAGGCGCTCAGCGTCTGCATCGTGCGCAGCGTGGTGTCCTGCAGCACCTCGAAGCGGGCGCGGGCGGTCTCGTCGAGGCGGAGCGTGGTGGCAATGTCGCCCGCGGGCCATTGCTGCTGCACGAGCTGCTCGTACTGCCGCTGCAGCTTCTCGTCATAGCGCGGATCGCTGTCGGGGTCGCAGGCGTTTGAGGCCTGCGCATCCTTGCTCGTATCCTTGCTCGTATCTTTGCGCTGCATGGCCGCGAGCGCGGCGCGGCGCTCATTGCCGAGAGCGTTGAGCCGGGCCTTCTGATCGTCATCGAGCGACCTGGTAAACTTCGCCAGCGGCGCCTCGATGGCGTCGGTTGCCTTGATCATGGCCTCGAGCCGCTCGCGCATCAGGCCGAGGCGCTCCGCCGCGGTCGCGGGCACTTGCGATGGGCAGGCGGCACGGATGCTGTCGCGGGCTTCGCTCCAGGCATTTACGAGCTCGTCGAGCGTGGTGCGTTGCAATTCGTTGGGCTGCACGGTGGCGGCGATGCGATCCACCGGAAAGCCGGGGGGATCGCTGGCATCGCAAACGTTCTGCGCCGACGGAATTCGGCGCGCGCGTTTGCCTTGCGGTGCGGTGTAGGCGGCTAGCTCGGTCGCCGCATAGGGCGCGAAGAGCGCGGCGTAGATGTCGCCATAGCCGTAGAGCGAGAGGCTGGTCGCATCGCCGAACACCACGGCATTGGTGAGGTCGTCATGCGCGAACGGCCAGAACACCGGCCCGACCCAGCCGTAGCTGCCGTCGGGATGGCGCCACCAGCCCTGCGGGCGGCGACCGCCCTGCCAGCCCGACAGCGCCGCTTGCGCGGTGAGCGCCGCGCGCAGGACGTAAGGGTTGGCTGGCTGGCCGCGCTCGGCCCCGCGCGGATCTTGTGATCTCAACGCGGCGGAGCGGTATCGGCCGCCCCGAACTGCCATGCGGGAATGGCGCAGCCGCGACATGCCGATCATGTGGCCGACGGCGAAACGGGCGACACCAAACGGGCCGCCACGCAATCCGAACTGCGCTTCAGCCTTACCGGGCAGCAGCAGGGCCGCAATCAGGATGGTCGCGCCCGCCAGCGCCAGTCCCACGCGTCCTGACACGACCGCTGACCTGACCAATTCGGCCTCCTCCCAGCCAAGCGCGCACTGCGTCGCATTGAGATGACGCGCCGGGGAACCAAATGTTCCTTGGGGATACAGGGCAAAGCGTCGCGGTTGATCTCCCAGGCTGGGCAATTGCCTGTGGTGCAGGATCGGCGCTCGGCTTCCTCACCCGCAAGCGGGAGAGGAAGAGCAAGACCGCCCCCTCACTCCGCCTTTTGCGGCATCACAAACGTCTGGCCGGGATAGATCAGATTGGGATTGTGGATCTTGTCGCGGTTGGCCTTGAAGATCACGGCGTAGCGGGCGCCGTCGCCATAGGCGAGCCGGCTGAGTGCCCACAGGCTGTCGCCGCGGGAGATCACCCGGCTGCCTGTCTCTGCCGGCGCAACGCTGAGGGCGTCCGCCGGCGAGGCAGATGCAACGGTCGTCGCCGCCGGCGCCCTCGCCATGACCCGGGGCTTCGGCGCGCCGCCCAGCCTCGGCCGGACCGCGGGCCTGTCGGATGCCGAGGCGGGGTGCGGCGAGGCCGACTGCAGGGATGCCACGACATCCGATTTGTCGTCCGGCTTCTCGGCCTGCTTCGTATCTTGCCTCACGTCTTGCCTCGCGACCGGCGCCGGACGCGCGGGCGGCGGCGCCACCTCGGCGATGGTCACCGGCATGGTCCGGCTGGACTGCGTGACCGTGCCATCCGGCGCCCTGGCGCGGAGCGTCAATTCATAGGAGCCGGCGGGAAGCTGCGGCGGGGTCATCACGAACTGGCCCGAGGCGTCGGCAGTCACCGTATCGAGCGGCTTGCCGTCGCGCAGCAGCTCGACCGTTGCCCCCGGCGCGGCCTGGCCCGCGATCACCGCGGCCTCGCCGTGATCGTCGACGCGGGCGACGTCGAAACGGGGGCCGGTGTCGGCGACCGCCGGCGATGGCTTGACCGGTGCAAGATCGGCGAGCGCGGCCGTGACCTGCTTCTGGGTCTCGGCCAGCGCCCCCGCCTTCGGCTCGGGGGCTGGTGCGGGCGCAGGCGGCGTGGCGGCGGCAAGCTTTGGCTGTTCCGGTTTGGATTCTTCCGGTTTCGGGGCCGGCTTGAGTTCGGCCTTGGCCTCGACCTTGGGTTCGACCTTGGGTTCGACCTTGGCCTCGGGCGTGGCTGCGACGACGGTCTTGGTCCCGTCCGGCAGCAGGCGGCGCAGCTCGGTCGGGCCGATCACCAGCACGGTGCCGACCAGGGCGAGCAGGCAAAGAGCAATGAAGGCCTTGGATGCGGTCATCATCGGAAAAGAACCTTGGATGGCAAATCAGCCGAGGGGGCAAGGTGCGCCGAATTGGCTGCGGCAGCAAGACGGTCGATGGGATGAGACCGCCGTCCCCGCACTCAGGGATGAACCGGTGCCACCCCGCCGGCGTCAAATCACGCGAGACTGAATCGCGGCATTTTTTGAGGAATTTTCCCGTGACCGCATTTTGCCGTTCCGCCCCAAATCTGGCGCTCGGTCTGACCCTGGCCCTCGGGCTGGCGCTTGCCCTGACGCTCACAGCTTCCCCAGCGCTCGCAGCCTCCGGCCCGCCGCCGGGCTTCGTCCTCACCGACAATGCCGACCTCGCCTTCACCTCGCCCGACGGTGCCACCAGGCTCGAGCAATACATGAAGGACAGTGAAGACCTGTTCGAGGTCAAATGGCAGGTCTGGGCGCGACGCGGCGACCAGATGACGGAGCTGAAACCGGAGCAGGGCTACGGCGCGGGCTTCCGCTTCACCAGCGACTCGCAATGGCTGGTGCGGATGCAGAAGACCGGCTCAGGCTCGCAGGATCTGTTTCTCTATCATGTCGAGAACGGCGCCTTCGTCAGCGCGACGAAACAATCACTCAGCGATCTCGCTTGGGCCTATTTCCACAGCCGTGCCGACACGAAGAAGATGAAGCTCGACTACCATATCTCGGCCAATCTGATGAAGGGCACCGAAACTGCCTATCGCTGGCTCGGCGTTGACTGGCCCAACAACCGCTACCTCCTGATCTCGCTGTCGGGCGAAATGGACAAGCATCCGAAGAACGTCGCCGTGAAAGGGCTCGCGGACTGGAAATGCCGCTATGACCTCAAGACCGGCCAGTTCGATGTCCCCAAGATGTTCGCCAAGGGCAACGCGGAAGCGCTGAACTGGGAGATCAAGCGGTGAATGGTGGTCTCGTAGGGTGGGCAAAGCGTAGCGTGCCCACCGATCACGTTGGATGATGCGGATAGGGGTCGTGGGCACGGCGCGAAGAGCGCGCCTTTGCCCACCCTACGGCAGCTTCCGCGATCGATGGAACCAACCCACTGATTCCGTTCCGATTCATAGTTCCCTAACCTTCGCTGGTAACGGGGTCTTGTCGGTTTTGCTGCACCTTGCATCCCACGGGAGGGCTGCATGGGCACATCGATCCGATGGACCGCGCGCATGCGCGCGCTGCTCCGTCGCTGGCGGGGAGCGCCACTGACATGGCTGATCGTCGGCGGCTTCGTGCTGATGGCCGCGACCGCAATCGGCACCGCGCTCACCGTCGACCGCTTCCGGCAGAATGCGATCGAGAGCGGCCGCGACAGCCTTGAAAACACCGTGCGCCTGCTGGCCCGGCATTTCGACCGCGAGTTCGAGGATTTCGCGGTGCTGCAGAAGAGCATCATCACCGAGCTCGAGAGCCGCGGCATCGAATCCGCCGACGTCTTCCGCAGCGAGATGGGCACGCTCGCCATGCACGAGGTGCTGCGTGCGAAAGCCAGCGGCTGGGCCGACGTTGCCGGCGCCAATGTGTTCGATGCCAGGGGCTTGCTGATCAACTCGTCGCGGCGCTGGCCGGTCGCCAACGTCTCGGTCGCGGACCGCGGCTATTTCAACCGCCTCAAGAACGATCCGACCGCGCAGGAGGACGTGGAGGTGGTGCACGGCCGGATCGGCAACGGACCGGCGATCGTGTTCGCGCGGCGCGTGTCCGGCCCGCATGGCGAATTCCTTGGGGTGGTCTCGCGCGCGATCGCGCCCGAGCAGCTCGAATCCTTCTTCGCCTCGACCGGGCTCGGCGAGGAATCCTCGATCGCGATGCACCACCAGAACGGCCAATTGCTGGCGCGCGTTCCGCGCGTCGATGCGATGATCGGGCATAACTTTCGCAAGGGCACGCCGGAGCAGATGGCGGTGTTCGACCGCACCTTCGTCTCGATGCAGATCGCCAGCCCGATCGACGGCAAGGACCGCATCGTCGCCTCGCGCCTGCTCGCCGGCGAGCCGCTGGTCGTGGTCGCGACCAAGTCGCTGGATGCGACGCTTGCGACCTGGCGCACGCAAACGAAATTCTTCGTCACCATCGCCGTGCTGTCGATCAGCCTGCTGGTGCTCACGCTGTTCCTGATCTTCCGCCAGGTGACGCACCGGCTCTCGCTGGAGAAACAGCGGCTCGACACCGCGATGAACACGATGACGCAAGGACTCCTGATGTTCGATCAGGACGAGCGGCTGATCGTCTGCAACCGGCGCTACATCGAGATGTACGGCTTGTCCCCCGAGGTGGTGAAGCCCGGCGCCACTTTCCGTGACGTGATCCGGCACCGCCACGACACCGGCTCGTTCCACGGCGACGTCGAGACCTATTGCGACGACATTCTGAGCCATATCGGGCGCACCCAGAGCGCCATCGTGGAGACCGCGGATGGCCGCCTGGTCGAGATCAAGAACCAGCCCGGCGCCGCCGGCGGCTGGCTCGCGACCCACGACGACGTCACCGCGCGCATCCGCGCCGACGAGCGCATCGCGCATATGGCGCATTACGACGCGCTGACCGACCTGCCCAACCGCGTGCTGCTGCGAGGCCATCTGGAGCGGCGCGTCGCCGAGCTCAGCCAGGGCAAGCCGTTCGCCATCCTCTATATCGACGTCGACGAGTTCAAGGGCGTCAACGATTCGCTCGGACACGAGGTCGGCGACGAGTTGCTGCGGCAGGTGGCGAACCGGCTGCGCGCCTGCGTTTCCGGCAACGACCTCGTCGCGCGGCTCGGCGGCGACGAGTTTGCCATCGTCAAGGCCGGCACTCGCGATCCGGCCGAGCTGTCGGCGCTGGCGGAAGATATCCTCAAGGCGCTGCGCGCGCCGGTGGACTGCAAGGGCCAGGACATCCCGACCGATGCCAGCATCGGCATCGCGATCGCGCCCGACCACGGCGACAATCTCGACGACCTGCTCAAGCGCGCCGATCTTGCGATGTATGCGGCGAAGTCGGAGGGGCGCCGCACCTACCGCATCTTCACGCCGGAATACGACGCCAAGGCGAGGCTGCGCCGTCAGCTGGAGCTCGATCTGCGTCAGGCGCTGGCTCGCGGCGAGTTCGAGGTGCACTACCAGCCGCTGGTCGATCTCGCGGCCAATGTCGTGACCGGCTGCGAAGCGCTGCTGCGCTGGCGTCATCCCGAGCGCGGCATGGTCTCGCCCGCGGACTTTATTCCCGTGGCGGAAGACACCGGGCTGATCGGGGAGATCGGCGAGTGGGTGCTGAAGCAGGCCTGCCGTGAGGCCGCCTCCTGGCCCGGCCAGATCCACATCGCCGTCAACGTCTCGCCGGTGCAGTTCCGCACGCGGACGCTGGCGCTGAAGGTCGCGGCCGCGCTCGCAGAGTCCGGACTTGCGCCCGGACGGCTCGAGCTCGAGATCACCGAGACCGTGCTGATCCGCGACGACGAGGAGGCGCTGACGATCCTGCAGCAGCTGCGCGAGCTCGGCGTGCGTATCGCGCTCGACGATTTCGGCACCGGCTATTCGTCGCTGAGCTATCTGCACCGCTTCCCGTTCGACAAGATCAAGATCGACCGCAGCTTCATCAGCGACATCGGTCAGTCCGAAGATTCCTCGCCGATCGTGCAGGCCGTGGTGCACATGGCCGCCGCGCGCCACATGGCGACGACCGCCGAAGGCGTCGAGACCGAAGCCCAGCGCGAGGTGCTGCGCCAGCTCGGCTGCAGCCAGATGCAGGGCTGGCTGTTCAGTCCGGCGGTGCCGGCGTCGAAATTGAAGCAGCTGCTGGCGACGCAGGCGGTTGCGGCTTAGCGGCGCCACGTCTGGCTTTAGGGTCAAATCCGGACTTGATGAGCCGCACCCCTGCTCAACAAACTCATGGTTGCTGGCTTGCCTCGCTCGTTACCGTGAGGAAGTGCTTGATCGACTCTAAGGCGTCAATGGCTGGAATACTCTCGCAGGCCTGGGCGCTTGAACACCAGGGATACGGCAAGGCCGCGAGCCATTGCATGATCGGCTTCGACATCTCGGCTGGAAGTACACTCATGACTTCGATTTCGATCGCGAGCTTCTCGACGCGGCCGCCATGGCCGGAACCGAAGCGCCAGTCATAGCGTCCGCAGCCGACGCGAACCGCACCACCTTGCCTTGCCGACATCCCGACGAGCCAATCGCAACGGAAACGCGGTAGCTGCTGTGAGGTCGGACGGGAGAGGCAAAAAGTCCGGACGTTCTGGTATTGATCGCCGAAGCTCGTCACCAGTACTTCGGTAACTTGCTCCAGCCCTTTTGCGGAGCTTGGGAATGAGATGGCGTCGGTCTTTACGACCATCTCCAATTCGCAGTCTGAGGCAAAGGCGTCCCTCATCATCTGCGGTCGATTGCCATCCTTTGCAAAGACGTACGTGCTGATCGCGTCGGCGGCGCTGATGGGTGCGGATGGGCTCATTCAATTTCCCCTGGCACATCCAAGCCGGACCAAAGCCGGCGCCGGCGATTGAAGCTGAACAAGCCAATCGAGACAAGGCTTCAAGGCGTCCGCAAAGGGTCACAGGCGGTCGTCGCCGACGACGCCTGGCGCGGGCTCAGAGCTTCTGTTTTGCCGCGGTGATCTCGACGAGCTCCGCGTCGGGGTGGCTGACGATGGTGGCGACCATGATGCCGCTGATAATCAGCGACCAGGCGGTGTTCCAATAAATCCAAAACACGAGCCAGCCTCCGTTTTGATCTGTCACGCCCGCGGGACCGGGGTAACGGCACAGCGATGCCGCCGTTCCCGACTCGCGGCGCGGCACGGCCGCGCGGCGAGGCGCTATTTTGATTTGGTCGGCGGCGAGGCGTGATCGGTTTGGCCGGTGTGGCGCTTTGCCACGACGTCCTCATCGTGTTCGCCTTGGTGTGGGCGCGGCGGCGACTTGGGCTGGCCGGCTTGACCGCCATGCTTGCCGCCCATGTCGGGCTTACCTTCGAGATCGTTTTCACGGGGCATGTCGGTTCAATGCGCTCGCGCGGCATTGGTTCGCCTTGCGCCCGCCGTTTTCGCCTGTGAACGAGTTCATAGGATTGCCGCGGTTTGCAGTGCACGATTCCGGGTGCCCCGCGACTTCATGACAGCGACGGATTCGACCAGATGCGGAAACGGCTCATCGCCTGGACCATCCTGACGTCCGCTCTGGTTGCGGTCGCGGTCTGGGCCGTGCTCGGACCACCCGCGCATCCGTCCAGCCCGCATCTGCCCTCCCGAACCGCGGCGATGCGGTAGTCCCTCCCCGGCGACCGATACAATTTCGGCATCGATCAATCCCAACTGGAATTTGGTGCGGCGGCGCGCCGCCCGCTATCCTCGCCGGCAAAACGACAAGGCCGCGACCGGCCCTCAGGAGGAGCCCATGTTGAGACCGACCCGACGCATCGCATCCAAAGCGCCACGCGCTGCAATCGCCACCACCCTGTTCGCAGTCCTCACTCTCATTTCTGGAGTCCACGCCGGCATGGCCGAGACCTTCGCCTATGTCGGCAACGCCGACAGCAACGACATCAGCGTGTTCAAGATGACCGAGAGCGGCGAGATGATTCCGGTGCAGACGGCCGCCTTCAAGGGCGTCGACAAGCCCGGCTCCTCGACGCCGCTCGCGATCACGCCCGACCACCGCGTGCTGATCGCCGGTGTCCGCTCGCAGCCGTACCTCGCGGTGAGCTTTGCGATTGATCCCAAAACGGGCCAGCTCAGCCATATCGGCAACGGGCCGCTCGCCGACAGCATGGCCAATATCGCGATCGACCGCAGCGGCAAGTTCCTGTTCAGCGCCTCCTATGGCGGCAACAAGGTCGCGCTGAATCCGCTTTCCGCCAACGGTGTCGCCGGCGAGCCGAAACAGGTGATCCCGACCGGGCTGAACGCGCACGCCTTCCTGCCCTCGCCCGACAATCGCTTCGCGTTCGCGACCAATCTCGGCTCCGACCAGGTGCTGGCCTTCGCGTTCGATGCCACGGCCGGTACGCTGACGCCGAGCGATCCGCCAGCCCACAAGGTGCCGGAGAAATCGGGCCCGCGGCACTTCGTATTCCATCCCAATGGCAAGTTCGTCTATCTGATCCACGAGTTGAACGGCGACGTCGCCGCGTTCACCTACGAGGCCAGGAGCGGCGCCTGGGACGAGATCCAGCGCACCACCGCACTGCCGGAGGGCTTTAACGGAAAAGAGTCTGATAAGAAGCCTTGGGCCGCCGACATCCACATCACTCCGGACGGCCGCTTCCTCTACGCCTCCGAGCGCACCACCAACACGCTCACCGCCTACAAGGTCGATGCGGCCAGCGGCAAGCTGACCACGATCGGCAGCGTGCCGACCGAGAAGCAGCCGCGCGGCTTCCACATCGATCCGACGGGGCGCTACCTCGCCGCGGTCGGCGAGCTCTCCGATAGCATGACGGTCTATGCGATCGACCAGGGCAGCGGCGCGCTGGCCAAGCTGAAATCCTACCCCACCGGCAAGAAGCCGAACTGGGTGGAGTTCCTGAACCTGCCGTGAGGGGCGCCGCCGCCGACCTACGTAATCATCCGTAATTTCGGAAAGCGCGCCTTGTCGTCATATCATCGGTCATGGACCGTCAGATCGTCTTCAAATGCCCGCAGACCGGCATGAACGTGCAGCATCGGCTCGGCGACGAGCCGGCCGACCGCACGCATGTGTCGGTGTCCTGTCCGGCCTGCACGCGCCTGCATTTGATCGACCGGGCCAACGGCAAGCTGCTGGGTGAGCGCCGCGGCTGACGGGCCGTTTACGCCCGCGCCGCGACCTGTGCCGTTGACCGATGAGAGGACCGTGATCGACGGCACTTTGGAGTAGTGCCGACCCGCGGCGCGCCGCCCGGGAAATGCGAACCTGTTCTCCAATCCCGCGACTAATCAAAGGCTTGCTGCGTCGGCCCGCGGTGGCGTGGCCTTCTTTTTGGGACAACGCTGCCGTAGTCCGCAGCCCTGCCATCTGCTATCGATTGGAGGCATAGAACCCGTGGAATTTCCGATGCGTCATTTGCCCCGTGCCGTCGTTCGAAGCCTGTGTCCCGCAGCCGTCGCCGGCATGCTCATCCTCGGTCCATATCCGGCCCGAGCCGCCGATGACGACGCGCCCAAGGGGCCGGCGGTCACGGTGCTGAAAGTCGCAAAGTCCTGCTTCTCCGACATCGTCGAGGCCACCGGCACGATCATCGCGCGGGAGGAAACGTCGGTGCGGCCCGAGCGTCCGGGCCTGAAGGTCACCGACGTGCTGGCGGAAGCCGGCGACACCACCACCGCCGGCCAGGTGCTGGCGCGGCTGGCGCTCCCCGAGGGCGGCACCCTGCAGGTCACCGCGCCGGTGGCGGGCGTGATCGCGACGTCGACCGCCCAGATCGGCAACTTCGCCTCGGCCAAGGGCGAGGCGCTGTTCACGATCGTGGCGCGCAGCGAATACGATCTCGTCGGTCTGGTGGCGACCACCGATATGCGCAAGCTCGCGGTCAATCAGCCGGCGACCGTGCGGATCGGCGGCGCCGGCGACATCGACGGCAAGGTGCGCCGCATCGGCCCGACCGTGGAGCCGAACATCCAGCAGGGCATGGTCTATATCGGCATCTCCTCGCAGAAGCGTCTGCTGCTGAAGGCGAGCGGACGCGCGCTGATCAAGACCGGGCAGAGCTGCAATGTCGCGGTGCCGCTGACCGCCGTGCAATATTCATCCGCCGGCACCGTGGTGCAGGTGATCCGCCGCAACCGGGTCGAGACCAAGCGTGTCGAGGTCGGATTGATGTCGGGCGGCAATATCGAGGTCCGCGACGGCCTCAACGACGGCGATGTCGTCGTCGCCCGCGCCGGCGCGCTGCTGCGCGAAGGCGATCCGGTACGGCCGGTGATGGCCGCGGAAGCAGCGAAGTAGCCGGCGGTCTCGTAGGGTGGGCAAAGCGAAGCGTGCCCACGTCTTCTATCGAAATGACGGAGAAAAATGGTGGGCACGGCGCTTTGCGCCTTTGCCCACCCTACGAGAGCTCGCGCGCCCTCGAAAAAACTAGCCGCCGGCTTCGCCGAAATGGACGTCTTCGAGCAGCGAGGAGGAGACGGTCGGGACCTGGTCGCCTTCGCTGGCGCGGGAGATGGCGACGCGGGTCTTGTTGAAGACGCTTTCGGCGCTGCCCTTTGCACTGAGGTTGTTCAGGAACTCGCTGACCAGCACGCTGTGCTCGCCCTTGCCGTCGTCGACGACCTTGCCGGGCGAAGCCGAGGACAGGATCAGCGCATTGTCGGACGCGTTGATCGGCGCGAGGCCGTGGCTGTAGGAGCGGAAGCGACGCTCGTAAGGGTTACGGCGAGAGGCATCGACGACGACGAGCTTGGCCTTGGCGCCCTGCTCCTTCATCATGTCGATCACGCCGTCGATCGAGACGCCCTGGCGGCGGACGTCGCTTTCCTTCCAGATCACGGCATCGACCGGCAGCATGTAGCTCTCGCGTCCCGCCTGCACGCCGTAGCCGCCGAAGAACAGCATGACGACGGTGTCGCGCTTGATCCGGGACTTCAGGCGATTGACGGCGCGGACCATGTCGTCCTTGGTCGCGTCTTCCACCATGTCGACGTCAAAACCGTTCTTGCGCAGGGACGAGGAGAGCGCGCGGGCGTCGTTGATAGACTGCGTCAGCGGCGCGCTGGCGTCGGGATAATGTCCATTGCCGATGACGAGGGCGAGGCGCGAGGTCTGGGCGATCGAGCCCGTGATCTGGTCGGTCGAGACGGCCTTGGCGGCGTCGATCGCGCGCATGTTCAGAGCAGCATGGGCGCCGATCACGAGCGACACCGTGCCGATGAGGGCCGCGGCCAACGCGATCGTGCGTCGGGAAATGTCGAGCTGCCTAACATTCATCTCGCTTCATTCCTGTCAGTGCCAAAGACCAGCCAAGCGCGCGCACACTGTTTGAGTAGCGCGATAGCGTCTTTAGGTTTGAGGGATTGGCCGGGGATGTGCCCCCGAATTGCGCGCAATTTGCGGCGCCGCACCAAACAAACCCTTAACCGGATATCGCCTCCCCGGCAATAGATTGCCCAAAAATTGAGCTAAGCGACTGAAGATGTTCGTTAATTCTCCAAGCTAGATTTGTGCGTTTTTGCCCCTGGCACCCCATTTCGAGCCTCGATCATGCAGCCTTCGTGCCGGCTTTTTCCGTGACCTCCATCACATTTGTATTTCCTGCGAATCCGGGTAGCCTTTTCAACGACTTGGCAAGGGGGCGGCGCGCAGATGGGAGTGTGCCGGCCCCCGACCAAGGCCCCGCGACCAGGTATTTCATGAGCCTTCATTATTTTGCCGGCGCCGCCTGCCGGGCGCTGACCGCCCGGAAGGACGGCCCCTCGCTTTACGACGTCTGCGACCCCGTATTGTCTGTTACGGCCAGCGGCGATCCGCATCTGGCCAAATTCTACAAGACCGCGCTCGGCAATCCCGCGTTGCGGGTGCTGCTGCGGCGGGCTGGACTGCCCGAGCTGCGTGACGAGGCCAGGCTGACGGCGCTGCGCGAGGCGCTGGTTCGCGCCCGCGACGAGGCCGAGCCCGATTGGGCGGCGGTCGGCCAGCCGGTCGCCGATCTCGTCGACAGCATCGCGCTCGACCACCCCAAGCCGCCGCCGGCCATGTTCACCGGCTCCGCGCCGCCAGAGTCGCAGATCGAAGGCGTGATCCGCGACTGCGCGCAGCATCTGCTCGGCTCCTACCGCAAGAACGGTTTCCTGCCGACCTACGCCGCCTTCAACCTGATCGGCGATCCTGACTTTCGCGGCCGCGAGCTGACCATGGCGCTCACGGGCCTCAACGCGCGCGGCTACAAGAATTCCTCGCTGCTGTTCAACCTCGCCCGCGTCTTCATCGCGCGCTCGCCAGCCCGGGCCGTCGTCAATCCTCCCTGGCGAGGGGTCGCCGAGCCGATGTGGGAACCGGTTCAGATCCGCCACCGCTCGGCCTATTACGATGCGTTCTTCATCGAGGCGCTGCTCAGCTATGGCGAGACCGGGCTCGCCTCCCAGGCCGACAAGATTGCGGCCGAACGCGCCATCGCCGACATGGTGAATTTTTGCGTCAACATCAGCCGCGAGGAGGTCGAGGGCATCGACGGCGCGCGCTTCAACGTCGTCACCGCCTTGGCGCCTCCGCCGCATCCGCGCTTTTCGCGTTACTTCGCGCAGATCAAGCAGGATCTCGGCTTCGGCGTCTACGTGCCGGATTGCGACACCACGGCGTGCTCGATCTCGGCCGCGACGCAGGCCGGCTGCCTTGATGAGATCATCGACCAGCCGCTGCTGGATTTCTACGCCGGCTACCAGGTGCGCGCCGGCGTCAACGAACCGCGCGTGACCGTGCCGCTCAACGACAATATCGACTATGAGGGCGGCGTCGCGACCTGGATCGACAACCTCAAGGGCGAGCGTCCCTATGGCAACGATCTCGATCCGACGCTCAATCTCGACATTCTCGAGGTGAGCTTTCGCAACCTCGCGCGCTGGAAAGTCCTGGAGACGCCGTCGCGGCTCGCCACGGTGCATCGCATCATCGGCTTCCAGAAGAGGCTGGCGGCGAGCGGCGCCTTCGCCAATCCGCGCTCGCACATCTATTATCTGCCCGAGCTCTACAGCGCGTATTTCGGCCGCTGCTATGCGGCGTTCCTGGCACTGCCGCTGGCCGCGCAGGCCGCGATCGATCCCGCCGGCGATTTCGACTTCATCCGCCATCGCGTGCTGTCCTACGTCAAGGGCGAGCTGATGGCCGCTGAGATGAACGTGTTCGACGCGGCGCTGGCGCTGATCGCGCTCGGCCATCTCGGCGCCGACCCGCGCGCCTTCGCGCCGGCGCTGAACGTGATCGTCGCCGGTCTCGGCGAAGGCGGCCGCCGCGGCCCGTTCCGCGCCTATGAGTGGAACAAGATGAAGACGCCGACGCGGATTTTGGTGGGCGGCCCGGAGGTGACGTCGGCGTTCGTGCTGATGGGGCTGGCGGTGGCGAAGCGGGCGATGACGGGGCGGGGGTAGGTTTCGTGCCCGGACGCAGATCTCGTAGGGTGGGCAAAGGCGCGCTCTTCGCGCCGTGCCCACGATCTCTCGCCACGAAAGACATCGTGGGCACGCTTTCGCTTTGCCCACCCTACGGGACCTTCGACCAATGACGGGAAGTTGAAAGCCTATCTGTTAGGCATACGCTGGCCCGACGGCCAAAAGCCGACCACAATTGCGCGATCTATCGAGATTTTCATCACACGCGGACCGGCATGCTGCGAAAAATCCTGATTGCGCTGTCCTTGCTCGCCCTGCCCTCGCTGGCTGAGGCCACCGACATCACCGGCATGGCCAAGGTCCGCGCCGGCGATGCTGTCGTGATCGGCAACATGCGGATCCGGCTCGGCGGCATCGACGCGCCTGCGGTCGACCAGCTCTGCCTCAACACCAAAAGCGAGCGCTGGACCTGCGGCGTCGCGGCGCGCGACGAGCTCGCCAAATATGCCGAGGGCAAGAGCTGGGTCTGCCACACCCGTTCAATCGACCGGCGCGGCCGCACTGTGGCGCGCTGCGAGGTCGGCGGCGAGGACATCCAGAAATGGCTGGTGCGCAGCGGCTGGGCGCTTGCCTACACCCGCATCTCCAAGGACTACGAGCCCGACGAGGCCGCTGCGCGCGAGGCAAAAGCCGGGATGTGGCAGGGTGCCTTCATCGCGCCCTGGGACTGGCGCGTCCGCAACAAGAAGACCGCCATCCTCGGCGCCACCAAGCCGCCCGACGGGGCGCATGCGGTGCTGCTCGCCTCGGCCTCGGGACCGGTCGCGCCTTCCCCGGACTGCACCATCAAGGGCAACGTCAACAGCGCCGGCGAGTGCATCTTTCACCAGCCGACCAGCCGCTGGTACACCCAGATCAAGATGAAGATCAGCAAGGGCACTCGCTGGTTCTGCTCGGTCGAGGAGGCGGAAGCCGCCGGCTGCCGCGAGACCAAGAGATGAGAGCCCCAGACCTGCGTTTTGCGTGCTTTTCTTGGGGGTTCACGGCGCGTAAAACGTGAATCAGCAAACCCACCAGTCCGTTCTCAAGCAACAAGGACCAACAGCAATGACCGTTCGCGCGGGCCGGGAATTTCTGGCCATCCCCGGGCCCACCACGATGCCCGACGAGGTGCTGCGGGCAATGCACCGTCCGGCGATCGACATCTACTCCAAGGAGATGCTCGACCTGACCGAGAGCCTGCTCAGTGACATCTCGAAACTGTTTGCGACCAAGGGCAAGTCCTACATCTACATCGCCAACGGCCACGGCGCCTGGGAAGCAGCGCTGAGCAACGTGCTGTCGCGCGGCGACAAGGTGCTGGTGCTGGAGAGCGGGCGCTTCGCGATCGGCTGGGGCAATGCGGCAGCGCTGATGGGCGCCGAGGTCGAGGTGCTCAAGGGCGACTGGCGCCGCGCAGTGCGGCCGCACGAGGTCGAGGAGCGCCTGCGCCGCGACAAGGAGCACACCATCAAGGCCGTCGTCGTGGTCCAGGTCGATACGGCCTCGGGTGTGCAGAACGACATCGAGGCGATCGGCAAGGCGATCAAGGCGAGCGGCCATCCGGCGCTGTACATGGTCGACACTGTCGCCTCGCTCGGCTGCATGCCGTTCGAGATGGACAAATGGGGCATCGATGTTGCGATGTCGGGCTCGCAGAAGGGCCTGATGACGCCGCCCGGCCTCGGCTTCGTCGCCGCCAATGCGCGTGCGCTCGAGGTGCACAAGAAGGCCGACATGTCGACGCCCTATTGGAGCTGGAGCGAGCGCGAGGGCACCGAGAATTACCGCAAATACGCCGGCACCGCGCCGGTGCACCTGTTGTTCGCGCTGCGCAAGGCGATCGACATGCTGCACGAGGAAGGCCTCGAGAACGCCTTCCGCCGCCACAGCCTGCTCGGCGAAGCCGCACGCCGCGCGGTTGGCGCATGGTCGGAAGGCCAGGTGCTCGGCTTCAACGTGGCGGAGGCCAACGAGCGCTCCAACACCGTGACCACGGTGACCATGAGCAACGGCCACGATCCCGCGGTGCTGCAACGCTATTGCAAGGACAAGTGCGGCGTCGTGCTCGGCACCGGCATCGGCGACCTCTCGGGCCAAGCCTTCCGCATCGCCCATATGGGCCACGTCAACGCGCCGATGTTGCTCGGCACGTTAGGGGTGATCGAGATTGGCCTGAACGCCCTGAAGATTCCGCACGGCAAGGGCGGACTGGAAGCGGCGGTGTCGTATCTCGGCGAAGAGGTGGCGGTGTAGGGCGCCAGCCACAAACGCCACTGTCGTCCCTGCGAACGCAGCGCTCCTTTCTTCCTTCTCCCCTTGTGGGAGAAGGTGGCGCTAAGCGCCGGATGAGGGGTTGTCTCCGCAAACTCAATTTCGAGATCGATTCGCGGAGAGATACCCCTCACCCGTCTCGCCGCTCCGCGGCGAGCCACCCTCTCCCACAGGGGGCCTGTTGCGTTATCGGTCTTGGAGGCTGAGGACATGAGGAGAGAGGGCCGTGGTTACGGCAATTGCCAGCCAAGTCTGTAGTGGTCGCCCTCGGCGGGCGGCTCAGGCCGCGATCGTGGCCCACCGCCTCATGTTGAAGGCGATCGAGGCGAGCAGGACCTGCCCGCTTGCCTTCATCAGACCAACGTAGCGGATGCAGGTCAGTCGCATGCGGCGTTTGAGAGTGGCGAAGGTGGTCTCGACCTGGGCTCGCCGGCGCGCGATGAGGCGGTTGTAGCGTTTGAGCCTTGGCGGCAGTTCCGGATGATGTCTGTTGGGACGGAACGCGATGCGGGGCTTTTTGCCTTCCGCTTT
>NZ_JACIHC010000018.1:0-170078 GCF_014198205.1 Bradyrhizobium sp. SBR1B | reverse complement strand
GAGGGCGAACACTAGAGACCTCGCTGGCAATTGCCGTGACCGCGCCCCTCTCTCCTCATGTCCTCAGCCTCCAAGACCGATAACGCAACAGGCCCCTTGTGGGAGAGGGCATCTCCGCTGTTGAGGCGCGTTCATTCGGGTGAGGGGTCTGTCTCCATGGATGCAGACCCCTCATCCGGCGCTTCGCGCCACCTTCTCCCACAAGGGGAGAAGGGAAGATGGCACCGTGCTCTCGGTGAGTAAGCGCTCTAAGCGTTCGAATATTTCTTCAGCTCGAACCGGGCGATCTGGTTCCGGTGGACCTCATCCGGTCCATCGGCAAGCCGCAGCAAACGCGCAGTGGCATAGGCCTGGGTCAAACCGAAATCGTTCGAGGTGCCGCCGCCGCCATGGGCCTGGATCGCCCAGTCGATGATCTGGCAGGCCATGTTGGGCACGGCGACCTTGATCATCGCGATCTCGGCCTTCGCGACCTTGTTGCCGACCGTGTCCATCGCGTAGGCCGCGTTCAGCGTGAGCAGCCGGGCCTGCTCGATCATGATGCGGGATTCTGCAATGCGCTCTTGCGTCACCGTCTGTTCGGAGACCGGCTTGCCGAAGGCGACGCGGCTGCGCACGCGGCGGCACATCTTCTCCAGCGTGCGTTCGGCAAGGCCGATCAGCCGCATGCAGTGATGGATGCGGCCGGGCCCCAGGCGGCCCTGTGCGATCTCGAAGCCACGGCCTTCGCCGAGCAGCATGTTCTCCTTGGGGACCCGCACATTGGTGAAGACGACTTCGGACGCCCGGTCGGGCACGCCGTAGAAGCCGAACACGGGCAGGGGACGTTTCACCTCGATGCAAGGCGTGTCCATCGGCACCAGGATCATCGATTGCTGCTTGTGGCGGTCCGGATTGTCAGGATCGGTCTTGCCCATGAAGATGCAGATCTTGCAGCGCGGGTCGGTCGCATTGGTCGTATACCATTTACGGCCGTTGATGACGTAATGGTCGCCATCGCGCAGGATCGAACTCTCGATGTTGGTCGCATCGGATGAGGCGACCGCAGGCTCCGTCATGGCGAAGCATGAGCGGATTTCACCTGCGAGCAGCGGCTTCAGCCAACGCTCCTTGTCCTTCTCCGAACCGTAGCGCTCCAGCACCTCCATGTTGCCGGTATCGGGCGCCGAGCATTTGAACACTTCGGGCGCCAGATGCGATCGGCCCATCACCTCGCAGAGCGGGGCATATTCGAGATTGGTCAGGCCTGCGCCATGGCCGGACTCCGGCAGGAACAGGTTCCAGAGGCCTTCCGCACGTGCCAGCGGCTTCAACTCCTCGACGACAGGATAGACCTTCCAGGGTCCCAGCTCTTCCGCCTCG
The DNA here is from genome assembly GCF_014198205.1 of Bradyrhizobium sp. SBR1B. Lineage (NCBI taxonomy): Bacteria > Pseudomonadati > Pseudomonadota > Alphaproteobacteria > Hyphomicrobiales > Nitrobacteraceae > Bradyrhizobium > Bradyrhizobium sp. SBR1B. Next base: position 168,716 of record NZ_JACIHC010000018.1, on the reverse strand, counting down.
CGATAGAAGCGCTCCTCGTTCGGGTAGATGTGCCGGTCCATGAAGCTCTCGAGCTTGCGCTTGAGCTCGACGACTTTTGGCGACATCGGGTAGAGCATCTCTGGTCTCCTTGATTGATCGGCGGCAGGATCAGCCGATTTCGAGATAATCCGGGCCGGGCAGTTTCGGGAAAGGCGCCGTCGGCAGGGTCTGATACCAGAACGCGACGGAGGCGATATCGTCCTGCAGCGGAAGGTATTTGGCTTCCTTGGTGCCCGGCAACCAGCCCAGCGCCTGGATCGTCACGCGCAGATCGGAGCGGAAGCGCACGGGATCGGGGATGTGCCAGCGATACATGCCGAAGCGTTGCTGCGATTTGTAGACGCCGTCGGGGCGGATCACCTGGGGCAGGCCGGCATAGGGCGTGGTGAATTCCTGGTAGCGCGATTGCTGGCCCTGGCCGGAATGGGCGACATAGGGATCGAAATTATAGGCACCGCAGAAATAGTCCTCGGTGCCGGTGCCGCAGATCGTCGGGAAGTCACCGTCGCCGTCGATGTAGAACTTGATTTCGCCTTCTCCCCACCAGCCGTTGTTGTTGACGCCCCAGGCCATGTAGGTGCCGACATAGTGGCCCGCGCCGCTGATGCCGTCGAGGATGGTATAGACCGCCTTGTAAGGCAGCGGGTTGGTGCGGCGGAACTGGGCATGGAAGTAGGCGCAATCCTCCGGCACGTCGGTCAGGGTGTAGTTGATCTGGTAGTAGACGGTGAGTTGCTCCTCGCTGCGGTTCTCCAGCGTGACGCGCGCGCGCTTGCGAAACGGCATCTCCCAATAGCAGTTGAAGGCGCGGCCGGGATTGACGCAGACCGCGAGGGAGGACACCTGCGCGAACTCCTCCCATCCGCAGGCGAAGAAATCGCCGGCCGGGCACTCGACGCTCGGCAGCGTTTGGTCGTCCCAGTAGATGCGCAGGATCGAATGCCGCAGCCGTCCGCGCGCCAGCGTCATCCAGATCTGCTGGATCGCGCCTTGCCCGGCGATGTCGCCGAGCGCGAAGGTCGTGCCCGGTTCGATGACGACATAGGGCGAGACCTTCCAGCCCTGTCCGAGATCGCGCGCCTGGCGGGCGGCGGGGCCATCGACGGACATGCCGCCCTTGCCCTTCTCGCCGGTGAAGTTCTCGGGGCTGATCGAACGCGTCTGCGCGTTCGACAGGCGCGACAGATTGCCGAGATGCAGGCCCAATCCGGAAAACGCCATGATGTCCTCGATGAGCGATTAGCGACGTTTCGCTATATCGCCCCCAAATCCACCAAAAGATGAAGACGATCGGATACGGAACGGCCCGCATGTGATCGCGTGCCGTTCATGCGACGCGATACTCCCTGAACTTCTCGCGCAGAGCCGATTTCAACACCTTGCCGGTCCCCGTCATCGGGAATTCGTCGAGGAATTCGACGGCGTCCGGCATCCACCAGCTCGCGACCTTCGGGCGCATGTGGTCGAGCAGCGTCTTGCCGTCGACGGTCGCGCCCTTCTTGCGGACGACGAGGAGGAGGGGACGCTCCTGCCATTTCTCATGGTTGATCGCGACCACGGCTGCCTGAAGCACATCGGGGTGAGACAAGGCGACGTCCTCGAGCTGGATCGAGGAGATCCATTCGCCGCCGGACTTGATCACGTCCTTGGAGCGGTCGGTGAGCGTGACGTGGCCCTGCGGGTCGATCACCGCCATGTCGCCGGTGATCAGCCAGCCGTCGCGGTCGAGACCTTCCTCCAACTTCATGTAGCCGGAGGCGACCCAGGGACCGCGGGCGCGCAAATGGCCGACGGACTTGCCGTCGCGTGGCAGCTCGACGCCGCTGTCGTCGACGATGCGAAGAGTTGTACCGAAACAGGCGCGGCCGGACACCTGGCGCCGGTCGAACTTCTCCTTGTCGGTGAGGTGCTCCGAGCCCGGCCGCAAGCCCGGCATGGAGCAGCCCAGGGCCTCGGTCATGCCCCAGGCCTGGATGTAGTCGATATTGTAGTCGCGCTTCAGCTTCTCGACCATCGCGCGCGGCGGCGCCGAGCCCGACGACAGCGTTGCCCGCAGCGTGGAGAATTTGTTGCCGGTGCGCCCCAGCCAGTCGAGCAGGATCAGCCAGAAGCTCGGCATGCCCGCCGACAGCGTCACCTTCTCGCCTTCGAGCAATTCGTAGAGCTTGTCGGGCTCGTAATTGCGGCCGGGCAGCACCAGCTTCGAGCCGGTATAGGGGGCGGTGAACGGCATGTTCCAGCCATTGCCGTGGAACAGCGGCGCCATCGGCATCATCACCTCGCGCACGCCTTCGACATGCCCCGGCAGGAAGTCGAAATTGCAGCACGTCATGGTCTGCAGGATCGCGGCGCGGTGCGAATAGATCACGCCCTTGGGATTGCCCGTCGTGCCTGAGGTGTAGCAGATGGTCGAGGCGGACTTTTCGTCGAACTCCGGCCAGACGAAGCCGGCGTCGTTCTCTTTTTCCAGAAGCTCCTCGTAGCAATGCACGTTGGCGAGCTTGGTTTCGGGCATCCGCTCGCGCGACGACATCACGACATAGGCTTCGATCGTCTTGAGCTGCGGCGCGATCGCCTCGACGATCGGCAGCGTGGCGCGGTCGATGAACAGCAGGCGGTCTTCGGCGTGGTTGATGATGTAGATGAGCTGCTCGGGAAACAGTCGCGGGTTGACGGTGTGCAGCACATAGCCCATGCCCGGCGCGGCATAGAACATCTCGAAATGACGATGCGTATTCCAGGCCAGCGTGCCGACGCGATCGCCGGGATTCATGCCGAGCCGCTTCAGCGCCAGCGCCATGCGCTTGATGCGCGGATGGGCGTCGGCATAGGTGTAGCGATGGATGTCGCCTTCGATCTCGCGCGCGACGATCTCGGCCTCGCCGTGATAGTCCGCGGCATACTGGATCAGGCCGCTGATCAGAAGCGGCATGTCCATCATCAATCCCTGCATGGTCTCCTCCACGGCCACGTCGTTGCGTGGCGTTGTGCTTGTGATTTGCGCGTGAGGTTAGCGGAACGTCGCGCGGCGTTCACGCAAAAAACATTGGACGCGATTGCATGCGTCACTTTTTCAGGGCTAACTGATCCGAGCTGCCGGCGAAGCAGCGTTCTCCGTGGAGGAAATGCATGTCAGCGGAAAGACACAAGACCGGTGCAGCCGGCGAACCTACCGTCGATATTGCAGCCCTCCGCGCGCGCTATCGCGACGAGCGCGACCGCCGTTTGCGTGCCGAGGGCAAGGCCCAGTATGTCGAGGTAACAGGGGAATTCGGCCGCTACCTCGACGACCCCTGGGCCGATCCCGGATTTGCGCGCGCAGCTGTCAGTGAAGAGACTGAAGTGCTCATCGTTGGTGGCGGCTTTGGCGGGCTTCTCTGTGCCGCGCGTTTGCGCGAAGCCGGCATCGATGATTTCCGCATCGTGGAAAAGGCTGCCGACTTCGGCGGCACCTGGTACTGGAATCGCTATCCTGGCGCCGCCTGCGATACCGAGAGCTACATCTATCTGCCGCTGCTGGAAGAGACCGGCTACATGCCGGTGCGCAAATATGCGCGCGCGCCGGAAATCTACGAGCACTCCCGCCGCATCGGCCGCCATTTCGGCCTCTACGACCGCGCGCTGTTTCAGACCGTCATCTCGCGGATGGCATGGCAGGAGCAGGAGGCGCGTTGGCTGGTCGAGACCGATCGGGGCGATCGCATCCGTGCGCGCTTCGTCATTCTCGCCGGAGGTCCGCTCAGCAGACCGAAGCTGCCGGGCATTCCCGGCATCGAGACCTTCAAGAGCCACAGCTTCCATACCAGTCGGTGGGACTACGCCTACACCGGCGGCAATGCGGATGGTGGTCTGACCGGACTTGCCGACAAGCGCGTCGGCATCATCGGCACCGGCGCCACCGCCGTGCAATGCGTGCCGCATCTCGGACGCGCTGCGAAGGAGCTCTATGTCTTCCAGCGCACACCGTCGGCGATCGGCGTGCGGGACGACCGGTCGACGGATCAAAACTGGGCGCAGAGCCTCAGGCCCGGCTGGCAGCGCGAGCGCATGGACAATTTCACCGCCGTGATCTCCGGCGAGCCGGTCGAATGGGACCTGGTGCAGGACGGCTGGACCGGCCTGCTCGGCGAGATCCTGCTGGCGCCGCGCCGTCAGCCGCAGCCGGTGACCTCGATGGAAGAGGCGCTGAAAGTCATCGAGCAGGCCGACTACCGCAAGATGGAGGAGATCCGCGCCCGCGTCGATGCGGTGGTCAAGGACACGGCGACCGCGGACGCGCTCAAGCCCTGGTACAAGGCGTTCTGCAAGCGGCCGTGCTTCCACGACGAATATCTCGATGTCTTCAATCGTCCCAACGTGCATCTCGTCGACACCAAAGGGCAGGGCGTCGAGCGCATCACCGAGAACGCCGTCGTGGCTGGCGGCAAGGCTTACGAGCTCGACTGCCTGATCTATGCCAGCGGCTTCGAGGTCGGCACCGATTACGCCCGCCGCATGGGCTTCGAGGTCTACGGCCGCGACGGCATGAGCCTGACCGAGCGCTGGCAGGGCGGCGTCAAGACGATGCATGGATTCTACAGCCGCGGCTTTCCGAACTGCTTCCTGATCGTTACGGTGCAGGCTGGCCAGAGCGCCAACTTCCCGCACATCATCGACGAGCAGTCGCAGCACATCGCCTATGTGATCGCCGAAGCGCGCAAGCGCAAAGCCCGAACGCTGGAGCCGACGCTGGCCGCGGAAAACGCCTGGGTCGAGGAGGTCGTCAAGGCCGCGCTCGGCCGCCAGACCTATCTCGCCGAATGCACGCCCGGTTACTACAACAACGAGGGCGTGTTCGATCCGATCGCGGCAAGAAACAGCCAATATTGGCGCGGGCCGGTGGCGTTCCTGCGGCTGCTCGACAAATGGCGGAAGGAGGGCAATCTGGACGGACTGGAGTTGACCTATGGGACCGCGGCGGAGGCAGGCGGCTCTCCGTTGTCGGCTTGAGCGGCATGATCCCGCCACCCGCGGGCGCCACGCGCCTCTATGTCATCGTCGGCGATCCCATCGCCCAGGTGCGCTCGCCCGCAGGCGTGACCGCAGCCTTCGCGGCCCGCGGCCATGACGGCATTCTCGTTCCGGTTCAGGTCTCGGTCGCGGATCTGCCGGATTTCCTCTCATTGGCACCGCGCCTGAAGAATCTCGACGGCCTCGTCGTGACCATCCCGCACAAATTCACCTGCTACCAGGCTTGCACGAGTGCGACGGAGCGCGCTCACTTCCTGCGCAGCGTCAACCTCATGCGCCGGCGCGCCGACGGCGCATGGCATGGCGACATGGTCGACGGCCTTGGCTTCGTCGGTGCCGCGCGGGCGAAAGGGGTCAACCCTGCGGGCCTGCGGGCGCTGCTCATCGGCGCTGGCGGCGCGGGCTCGGCCATCGCGCTCGCGCTGGTGGAGGCCGGCGTGAGCAAGCTCGCCATTCACGATAGCGCAACTGAGCGCCGCGACGCGCTGATCGGGCAACTCAACGGGCTCGGCAAGGCGCTAGTGCGGGCCGGCACCACGGATCCCACCGGCTTTGAATTTGTCGCCAATGCGACACCGGCAGGGATGAAAGAAGGCGATCCGCCGCCGGTCGATGTCGCTCGGCTTGCGCCCTCGGCCTATTGCGGCTGTGTCATCACCAAGCCCGAAATCTCGCCCTTCATCGCGGCGGCCCGACAGGCCGGCTGCGTGACCGGGACCGGCACGGACATGTACGAGCAGCACCAGGGGATCATGGTGGATTTCCTGCTCGGCCGTGGCGAAGGGCGGTGATCCGCCCGGATGTCAAGGCGCCCGTTGCGCTCCGCGGGGCTTGAGCGATCAAAGCCGACGTAGGATCATGCGCTCGCGCGAGCCGGTCGCGTATTTGAGGAGAGGATAAGAGGAATGACCAAGGGCAGGACCGTTGCGACGGCCATGATCGGCGCCACAGCGCTGGTGCTCTCTCTGGCGCCCCGCGCCGAGGCCGCCACCTGCGGCAACGGGCCGGGCGGGTTCGAAGCCTGGAAACGCGAGTTCAGCGCAGAGGCGCAGGGCAAGGGCATCGGCCAGACCGCGCTCTCGGCGCTGATGCAGACCAACTACGCCAGTGCCACCATTGCGGCCGACCGCGGCCAGCGCAGCTTTTCGCTGACGCTCGACCAGTTTCTCGCCAAGCGCGGCGCCACCACTATCGTCGCCAAGGGGCGCCAGCTCAAGCAGTCGCAGGCTGCCTTGTTCGCCTCCATCCAGCAGCGCTATGGCGTCCCGCCCGGCCCGCTGATCGCGATCTGGGGCATGGAGACCGGTTTCGGCAGCCAGCGCGGCAACCAGAACATGCTGTCGTCGATCGCAACCCTGGCTTATGACTGCCGCCGTCCCGAATTCTTCACCGACCAGCTCTACGCGGCCTTGAAGCTGGTCGACCGCGGCACGCTGTCGGGGGCGACCCGCGGCTCCATGCATGGCGAGGTCGGCCAGACCCAGTTCATGCCCAAGAACATCCTGGCCTATGGCACCGGCAACCTCGAGGTGGCCGCCAACGCGCTGAACTCGACGGCGAATTTCCTCAAAGGTCATGGCTGGAAAGCAGGAGCCGGTTACCAGCCGGGCGAGCCGAATTTCGCCGCCATCGAGGCCTGGAATGCGGCCGGTGTTTATCAGAAGGCGATCGCGCTGATGGGCCGGCAGATCGACGAGGGCGGCGGAGCGGCGGCCTCGCGCTGACGAAAACCCGTCCACTTCGCTCGAAAACGCTCTTGCTCAGCAAGGCGTGATAGGCCGGCATGAGAAAGTTGTTGCCATCAGGAACCGAGGGCACGAGGTTTGCTTTGATCAGATTCAGGGCTGGGCATGAGGAGACTCAACATGGCAACCCAGATCGTGATGGACCAGACTGGCGATACGCGCCACGAGTTTGATCCTGGCAATGCCGAAGCGCTGGCGCGAGCCGAACGGCGCTTTCGGGAGCTGACCGGAGCCGGCTTCACCGCGGCCCTTCGCAACGGACCCGGCGAAGTCACTCGTATCAGATCGTTCGACCCGACCGCGCAGGAAACCCTGTTCTATCCCCGCCTGGTCGGCGGTTGATCTGAGCTGCTCATGATTACGGCGGTTTGGCTCCGCGCGCCGGCGCGTGCGCGTCTGCATGCGCTGCGTGAACTGTACCGGCGCTTCTTCGGCGAGAACACGCCGGATGCCCGTGGCCGCCGGCTGCTCTTCGATTGGCTCTCGCCCGCACAGCGCGCCCAATTCGAAGAGCACCGGTATTTCGACGTCATCGGATGCGACACCGGCAAGATCTACCGCATTCACTACGGCACCGCCGCCAATGTCCACGAAATCGACGGCGAAGGCCGCGCGACGATGGGATGGTGCTTCGTCCCGTCAGGCTTCCTGGTGCCGGGCGACGTCATGCTGGCGCAGAAGATCGCGCTCGAGACGGATGAGACAGGCGCGCTCTCTCTCGCCAACCGCTTTCCGCCGGCAACGCATTCGGAGCACTTCTACCGGCGGCCTTTCTAGCGGCTGAAACAGCGAAGCGGTCGGTGGTTAGTGGTGCGTGGTGCGGTAGGCGTCCAGCGCGTGCGCCGCGAAGACACCGGCGCTGCAAAGGGCGAGCAGGCCCGAGATCAGCTCGATCATAGCTCGTCCTCCCGTAGTGAATGGGCAACGAGGTTGCGGCAGCAGGAATAGTCGTAGATCAGGTCGAGAAGGAATTGCATGGTAGCCGTCCCTGTATTTATTTTGACAACGACTTAAGCGGCGATCTGTTTCAGCGGTGTTTCGTCGCCTCGGGAAAGGGGTTTCGCGGGGAACCTCGGGGCTGGTTTTGTGCGCTGCGGTCCCGCTATTGCTGGAGCCCTTTGGCCGCCTCTTCGAAGGCGGCGCAAGACATTGCGAGGCAAAATCATGGCGCAGGTCGAATGGTTCGATGATCTGGCGATCGGAATGCGGTTTAGGTCGCCCGAGGTCGTGGTCACCGAAGCCGACATCAAGCGCTTCGCGGCCGAGTTCGATCCCCAGCCCATGCATCTCGACCACGAGGCGGCCAAGGCGACCCTGTTCAAGGGCCTTGCTGCATCGGGATGGCACACCGCGGCGATTGCCATGAACCTCGCGATCCAGACCCGCCCATTCGGCCCGCACCCGCTGATCGGCGCCGGCGTCGACGGCCTGCGCTGGACGATGCCGGTGCGGCCCAATGATCGCCTGCATCTGGTCGGGGAGGTCATGAGCCTGACGCCCTCGAAGTCGAAGCCGCAGGGTATCGCGCTGGTGAAATGGACCATGTTCAACCAGAGCGGCGAGGAGGTTTACACCTTCACCCCCATCGCGATCGTGCCGCGACGAGGATAGGCACAGGCGCCGCCGTTCTGTCCCGGGTAAGCCCTTGCGGCCCTCCCGCGGAGGTGGTCATCTCGGCCCGGGGAACGCGCTGGAGGCTGACATGAAACGATTCCTTCTTGCCGCTTTGCTGATCGCGACGGGCGCCTTAAGCGCCGGGCCGGCGCATGCGCAACAATCCAGGGTCGGCGACTGGACCATCGAAAAGCGCACGCAGGACACGCATTGCAATGCAAGCCGCGGCTACAAGGACAAGGATGACGAGAACCGCGACTACGTCATCGTGATCACCTATTCCGAGAAGGCGATCGTGATCGTGATGATCTACGATGGCTGGGAATGGGAGAATGTCGGCGAGATCCTTCGGGCCGATGTGGGCACTGATGATGCGGACATCATGAAGAAGGCGAAGTGGGAGGTCATGGACAAGACCACCGTGCGCGGCATCTTCGAGTACGACCAGTCGATGATGGACCGCCTGTCGAAGGCGAGGCGCCTGACGCTCGATTTCGAGGACGATGACGACGACAGTATCGAGATGCAGGTACCGCGTGCCGGCGAAGCGCTGGCGGCGTTGAAGTTCTGCGAGGAGAACCGGAAATAAGTTGCCGCTGCCGGCCGTGAAAGCGGCAGGACGTCGGCAACGAAGTAGGTGGCAACGAACCGGCGCGTGACTCATCGCACACAGTCCGCGCGCTGTTCGCATTTATCCTAGTCTTTGGCGAAACAGTCCAAGCCGCACCCTGCGGTTGACGTTACGCAAGGACGATGTTCGATATTCCAGCATCTGGCTGCAACGTTTTTTCCTCGTCGAAGGCGGCAATTGACCGGCCCGTCTTCTCCGTCAGTTCCCGGATCGCGAGCTCTCCGTCCCGGACGGGCCGCACGCTGATGGCGTCGTCCGTCCGATGACGACCCATCAGGCAAATCGGTTCTCGTCTCTGATCGGCGAGATCTACGACGCGGCGGTTGACCCCGCCTTGCGCAGCGGCGCGTTGGAGCAGGTTTCGCAGTTCGTCGGTGGTTGCGCCGCGATGATCCTGTCCAGGGACTCAGCGCGGCTTTCGATCGAGATTCACCAGCATTTTGGAACCGACGCCCGCTTCCGTCAGCTTTATCGCGACCGGTATGTGGAGCTCGATCCTCTGCTCGACCGTCATCTCACCCTCGCGCCCGAACAGACGATCGGCGTGACCGACATCATGCCCCATGCGGACTTCCTCGAGACGAGCTTCCACCGCGAGTGGGTGGAGCCGCAAGGGGCGATAGACCTTGCGACCGTCGCGCTCGAGAAAACGGCCGCGCGCACCACGATCCTGCAGGTGTTGCGCCATCGCTCCCGCGGAACCGTCGACGAGGCGATGCGCGAGCGCATGCGGCTGCTCGCTCCGCACATCCATCGGTCGCAGATCATGGGCCGTCAGATCAGGGCACGCTCGCATACGGTGGACGACCTTGCCGACGTCCTCGACGGATTGAACACCGCGATCTGCCTGCTCGACGCGGACGGCCGCGTCGTCCATGCCAATGCGGCATGCCGTCAGTTGTTCGCCGATGCCAATCTGCTTGCGATCGTCGGCGACCGGATCGTGGCCCGCAACACCCGAACCGACAAAATATTCCGCGGCCTGTGCGAATTCGATGAAGGCACACATTCCGCGGCTCGTCGTCAGATCGAACTTGCGACGTCGGCCGATGGGCAGCATTATCTGCTCCATGCTTTTCCACTGAAGCGGGATCGCAGCCTGCCAAGGGACGTTGCAGCCACGATGCTCTTCGTTCAAAGAGCTTCCATGCTGCCGCTGCTCGCAGCCGACGCGATCGCCGCAGCCTTCAGGCTGACGCCGTCCGAATTGCGCGTGCTGATGGCGATCATCGAGATCGGCGGTGTCCCCAACATCGCCGCAAAACTCGGCATCGCCGAGACGACGGTGAAGACGCATCTCGGTCGCCTGTTCGAGAAGACGGGCGCCGGCAGGCAGGCTGATCTGGTGAAGATCGCCGCCGGCTTTGCCGTGCCGTTCGCGCGGCGAACGAGCGGCGATGACGGCGCCGCGTGATTCATTTCACATGCCTCGATGTTACGTGCCGCGTTCTCAATCCATTGTGATGATCGGCGCTCGCGGGTCATCCGAATGCAGGACGCGAGTCATTCAGGACTTTCGTATATCGCGCTTCGGATAATTGAAGAGCAGCGAGCGCCGCGAAGCTTGCCACAACGGCACCGAACGCGCGTCTGAGGAAACGACAGCGTGTGGCCGGTCTGCTCGTCGGCTGGAGAGATTGCAGTGAGCAGCATGGTTGATTTTTCCGTTCTCAATGTTTCAACGAACGAAATTCCCGAAAACGAGCGCATCCCGTTGCTCCGCGATTTCTACTGCCGCGGGGTGCTGAAGGCGGAGGTCGAGGCAAGGGATGGAAAGCCGGCCGCGGCGAGCTTCACCTCTCATGTCTTGCCGGAAGCCCAGTTGTTGATCGGGGGCCTGTGCGGCGCGCGGGTCATTCGCACCAAGCAACTGGTGGCCGATGGCGACGACAGCCTCGCGCTGATCGTGAACAGGTCCGGCGTTCTCGGCATATCCGAGCGGGGGCACGATCTGAGGCTTCATGCAGGGGAGGCGGTGTTGACGAGCGCGGAGGACGTCACGACGTTCGAGCGGCTGTCGCTGGGAAGCTGCTTCTCGCTGCGCGTGCCGAGGCGCGTGCTGGCGCCGATGATCGTGGACGTCGACGATGCCGTGATGCGCGTCATGCCGGAAAGCTCCGCCGGACTGAGGCTGCTGGTCGACTATGCGGTGACGCTGGTACGGGAGAAGGCGTTCGTGACGCCTTTGCTGCGGCAGCTCGGGGTCGGGCATCTGCACGATCTACTGGCGCTCGTCCTCGGTGCCACCGGTGAAGCGCGGGAGCTGGCCGGACGGCGTGGCGTCAAGGCGGCGCGGCTCCAGAAGGCGAAAGTCTCCATCGCCAACAATTGCTGGCGGCAGGATCTGTCGGTGGCCTCGGTCGCCCAGGAACTCGGCGTGACGCCGCGCTATCTGCAGCGCCTGTTCGAGGCCGACGGCAAGACGTTCTCCTCATTCCTGATCGAACAACGCGTCAAGCGCGCGCATCGCATGCTGCGGGAGCCCGGATACGCCGAGCGAACGGTGAGTTCGATCGCCTACGACGTCGGCTTCGGCGATCTCTCTTATTTCAACCGCTGTTTCCGGCGGACCTATAACGCGACGCCGAGCGACATCAGGAGCGGCGAAATGTCGTGACCGCGCGCGACTGAATTGCAGCCAACTGCCGATTTCAGCCAGCAGACAGGGGTCCGACGTGATCCTTGATTGCGAAGCCATGACCCAAGCGTTGCGTGCGGCATCCGCAGCCGGAGTATTGAATGCGCCGTTTCTTTTTCGACCTCCTGGTCGGCAACATCGTGAAGATCGACCCGGGCGGCATGGTGTTCGAATGTGCGGAAGCGACATTCGTGGTGGCCAACGAGATGGCAAACCATCTGTTCGTCTGGCGTGATGATCTGCGTGACCGCGACGCCTGGATCCGCGTCAGGGACAACAGCGGCCGCGAAATCTATCGCGCCCCGGTCTGGTCGGAATGCGCGGAGAAGCGGGGCTGGGACCAGGCGTGAGCGCCGCTTCGGTGCAGCAACTCTGCACCAGTTCGACGCCGCGGTGGCCGGCCTCGGCTTCGACTACCGCACCGGGGCCAATTTGTCCGTGTTCGGCGCGGTCGAGGGCATGATGATGTCCGACCAGAGCCGCACCGGCACGGCCAAGGGTGGCGTTCGCGTCGCGTTCTGAGCCGGCATCAGCCCTGGCGGCTCGAACGCGATGCCCGCCGGCCGGGCTCCATCCGCCCGGCCGGCGCCTCCTCCGATCGGAGGATGTCGCATGCTACGGTTGTGTTAGGTTCGCCGGCATTGATCATTCAGTGCCATTTTGAGCCATGCACGGATCGCAAAAGCTGCCAGATCTCGTCGAGTCCATCTACGATGCCGGGCTCGATCCCTCGCTGTGGAATAACGCGGTGGCCGGCATCCGGGATTTCGTCGGGGGCCAGGCCTGCGGGCTGTTCTCGAAGGATTCGATCAGCAAATCCGGTGTCACGCATTACTATTGCGGAGCGGACCCGCACTACATCCAGCTCTATGCCGAGACCCATTCGAAGTTCGATCCGCTGACTGTTCTGCCGCCACACGGCAAGATTGTGAGCATTCCGGATCTCGTCAATTTCGAAGAGTACCGGCGCGGCCGCTTCTATCAGGAATGGATGCAGCCGCAGGGGTGCAGCGATGCGGCCAATGTCGTGCTCGAGATATCGAATGCGAGCTGCCCGGTGATGATGACCGTGCTGTCGGGCCGCCGCATGGTCGATCGGGGCATGAAGCAGCGCCTCTCGCTGCTGGTGCCGCACGCCAGCCGCGCGCTGCTGATCAACCGCGCCATGACCGCGCAACTGACGCTGGCGACGGCACTGGCTGACGTGCTCGACAGTTTGACGGTCGGGATCTTCCTGCTCGATGGCTTCTGCCGCCTGGTGCATGCGAATTCGGCCGGTCAGGTCCTGCTCGCGGCCGATGATATGGTCCGGTCCGTTGCCGGGCAACTCGTGACCGGCAGCGCTGAAGCCAATCAGATCCTGCGCAAGGCGTTTGCGGACCATCGCGACGGTGCAGTGCGTGCCGCAGGCGGCCATGCGATTCCACTGTTGTCCGCCACCGGCGAGCGTTACGTCGCTCACATGCTGCCGTTGTCGTCCCTGCTGCGCAACGGCAGCGAGCGCGTGGCCGACGCCGCCGGTGCGCTGCTTGTGCGCAAGGTATCGCTCGGCGGACAGTCCTGTGGCGAATTGATCGCGCGGACTTTCGAGCTGACGCCGGCGGAGCTTCGCGTGTTCCTGTCGATCGTCGACGTCGGCGGCATCCCCGAGACGGCGGCAGCGCTCGGTATCGCAGAGACGACTGCTAAAACGCATCTGCATCGCGTCTTTGCCAAGACCGGCGTGTCCCGGCAGGTCGATCTCGTCAAGCTCGCCGCGGGTTTTGCCAATCCGCTCGTCCACTGAAGCTCGCCGTCGGCGTTGAACCTTTTTCTCCCGCGACAGACTCACAGGAGCCGCCGGGCACGAAGAAATCCGCAAATCTTCGAATTTGACCATTGGCTCTTCCGATGCCCCGACTTCCAAGACATTCCGACCTGATCGAGAGCATCTATGATGCCGGGCTCCACCCTGAGTTGTGGACCGAGGTCGTCGTCATGCTCAATGCCTTCATCGGCAGTCAGGCCTGCGGCCTGATTTCGAAGGATACGGTCAGCAAGTCCGGGGCGACCCATTATTATTGCGGGGTCGATCCGCACTACATCCAGCTCTATTCAGAAACCTACTCCCGGTACGATCCACTCGCCCGGCTTCCTGGGTATGGCGAGGTGCGCAACATCCCGGACCTCGTGAATTTCGACGAGTACCGCCGGGGGCGATTCTACCAGGAATGGCTGCAGCCCCAGGGCTGCGTCGACGTCGCCAACGTGGTGCTGGAGCAATCGAAGTCGCCGTGCCCGATGTTGCTGACCGTCATCCCGGGCAGGGAGATGCTCGATGCCGAGCAGCGCGCGCGAATGCAGTTCCTGGTCCCGCATGCGAGCCGGGCGCTGATGATCAACCGCGCGATCGAGCGGAAGCAGCAACGCGCGACCGCACTGGCCGACGTCGTGGATCGCCTGAATGCCGGCGTCATCCTGCTCGATGCAGCCTGTCGGATCGTCCACAGCAATCCGGCGGCCGAGACGATCCTGGCCGCAGACGATGTCCTGCGCTCCATCTCGGGCCGGCTGGTGACGAGATCCTCCGAGGCCAATCTGGCCCTTCGCAATATCTTCCGCGATCCGGGAGAGGTGGCTCTGGCTGCGGCCGAAGGTCGAAAGATCCCTCTGACGTCGCACGACGGTTCGCACTACGTCGTGCACGTGATTGCACTGCCCTCGCTGCTCCGCGATGGTGCGACCGAGCGCACCTTGGCCGTCGGAGCCTTGCTGGTCTGGAAGGCGGAACTCGACAGCCGCTCATGTGCCGGCCTGATCGACCGCACGTTCGAACTGACGCCCGCGGAACTGAGGGTTCTGCAATCGATCGTCGAGGTCGGCGGTGTGCCGGAGACCGCGGCCGCCCTCGGGATCGCCGAGACCACGGTGAGGACGCATCTGCACCGTGTATTTGCCAAGACCGGCGTGTCCCGTCAGGCCGATCTGGTCAAGCTTGCGGCGGGATTTTCCAATCCGCTTCTGCACTGACGCGCACGCGCCTCGCGTCGCTCTTCGCGGCAGCACGCGGATAGGTTCAAACAGAGACATCATTAGAAAGTTATCGCGCGTCATTCGATCGAATGACGCGTTTTTTTGCGTTTCCTTCTACAGACGCGTCACACGATTTCTTGTTCGACGTATCAGACTTCTTTGTGAAGCAACTCACAGCAGGCTGGGGTGAATCTCACCATTCTCGCGCACAGGTTGAGAGGAAGTCGTCATGCGAAAGACGTCACTTGCGATGGCCGACAGGTTCCGCGACATCGTCGCTCGCGTCGGCGCCGTTTTCCGTGAGCAGCGCAAGATCGACGCGCAGCGCGCATTGCAACGCTATCACCACTTGCTGGCCCAGCCCGGCGAAGCATTGCCTTTGAACGAAATCATTCCGGTCAGCAAGCAAGAGGATGTTTCAGGAAATGCCCACGGATCTGATGCGCGCGAGCACGCCGCCGGCGAGCCCGCCTACGAGCGCGCTTAATTTCAACATCGTCGCGATCGCGCTGACCGCGGCGCTCGTCGCTCTTCAACTGGTCGGGCTGGCGCTTCTGGAACGATCCCACGCTCATGCGATGCAAATGTCGTTTTCGAGCGAGGCGGCCGCATGCACCGAGAGCCCGGATGCTGTCGTTCCGCAGATCCCCTATGATTGACCGGAGGACGGTCCGTGCCTGACGTCGACTCTGATTCTGCTTAGCGTTGCCGTATTCGCCGGCGCCTTCGTATCAGGACTCTCGGGTTTCGCGTTTTCGGCCGTCGCGGGCGCGATCCTGCTGCGGGTATTTCAGCCGCTCGAAGCCGTGCCGTTGATGATGGCGTGCAGCATCGGCGTGCAGGCGACCAATCTGTGGGCGCTCCGGCGCAGCATCCGCTGGGAAGGCAGTCTGCTGCTGATCGTCGGCGGATTGATCGGTGTGCCCATCGCGGTGTCGCTGTTGCAGAGCGCGGATACGCATCTGCTCAGGCGCGGCTTCGGCATCATCGTCGCGCTCTATGCGGCCTATATGCTGCTGCGGCCGACGCTGGTGACGGCAGGCGAGGCGGTCGGCCGGCACTGGGTGGCGCTGATCGGATTCGGAGGAGGGCTCGTCGGCGGACTCACCGCGATGCCGGGCGCGATCCCGACGATCTGGTGCGACATGCGCGGCATGCCCAAGAGCGAGCAGCGCGGCCTGGTGCAGCCCTTCATCGCGGCAATGCAGCTGTTTGCCATCGCACTGTTGGTCGGGCATCAGGACCTGTCGTCAAAGGTCTTCGTCGACCTTGCCGTCAGCCTGCCGGCGTTGTTCGCCGGCTCGGCGCTCGGCGTGATCGCTTTCCACCGGGTCAACGAGACGGTCTTTCGCAAGACCGTGCTCGTTCTGTTGCTCGTGTCGGGGATATCCCTGATTTAGTGTCCTTGGACTTCGTGAAGTCCTTGGACCGGCGCCGCGCTGATGTCGCTGCCGTGATGCACCAGCGGCTTGTTACCGGTCACGGTCCGCAGCAGCACATAGAACACCGGCGTCAGGAACAGGCCGAAAACGGTGACGCCGATCATGCCGGAGAACACGGCCACGCCCATGGCTCGCCGCATCTCCGAGCCCGCGCCGGTCGACAGCACCAGCGGCAGTACGCCCATGATGAAGGCCATCGACGTCATCAGGATCGGGCGAAGCCTTAAGCGGCTCGCCTCGATCGCGGCGCGGATCGGCGTGCGCCCGGCGAATTCGAGCTCACGCGCGAACTCGACGATCAGGATCGCGTTCTTGGCCGAGAGTCCCACGAGAACGATCAGGCCGATCTGGGTGAAGACGTTGTTGTCGCCCTTGGAGATCCAGACGCCGAACATGGCGGCAAGCAGGCCCATCGGCACGATCATGATGATCGAAAGCGGCAGGGTCAGGCTCTCGTAGAGCGCGGCCAGCACCAGGAACACCAGCAGGATCGCCAGCGGAAACACCCAGAGACCGGAATTGCCCGCGATGAACTCCTGATAGGTCAGGTCGGTCCACTCGAAGGCAAAGCCGGGTGGCAACGTCTCCGCCGCGATCCGGGTTGCTGCCTCCTGCGCCTGGCCCGACGAGAAGCCGGGCGCGGCGGCGGCGTTGATGTCGGACGACAGGAATCCGTTGTAGCGGATTGCGCGCTCCGGTCCCGCGCTCTGGCGGATATTGAGCAGCGCCGACAACGGCACCATGTCGCCCGAGGACGAGCGCACCTTCAACTGCCTGATGTCATCGGCGCGTGCACGGAACGGCGCGTCGGCCTGCACATAGACCGAATAGGTGCGGCCGAACTTGTTGAAGTCGTTGACGTAGTAGGACCCCAGATAAATCTGCAGCGTGTTGAACACCTCAGTCACCGGCACGCCAAGCTGCAGCGCCTTGGTGCGGTCGATGTCGGCGAAGAGCTGGGGCACGTTGACCTGGAAGCTCGAGAACACGCCGGCGATCTCCGGCGCCTTCTGCATCGCCGCCATGAACGCTTTCGTCGCTTCGTTCAGCGCCTCATAGCCGAGGCCGGCACGGTCCTCGATCTGGAGCTTGAAGCCGCCGATGGTGCCGAGGCCGTTGACCGGCGGCGGCGGGAACATGGCGATGAAGGCCTCCTGGATGCCGGCATATTTCTTGTTCAGGTCGGCCGCGATGGCATTCCCGCTCAGGGCCGGGCCCTTGCGCTCGTCGAATGGCTTCAGCGTCGAGAACACGATGCCGGCATTGGACGAGTTGGTGAATCCGGAGATCGACAGGCCGGGGAAGGCCACGGAGCTCTCGACGCCAGGCTGGGTCAGCGCGACGTCGCTCATCTTGCGGATGACCTCTTCGGTGCGGTCGAGCGTTGCGCCATCGGGCAGGCGCGCAAAGCCGACCAGATATTGCTTGTCCTGGCCCGGCACGAAGCCGCTCGGCACCTGCTGGAACAAGAGGGCGGTGAGGCCGACCAGGACCACGTAGAGCCCCATCACCGCGGCCTTGCCCGAGATCACCTTGGTGACGGTGCCGCTGTAATTGTCCGAGGAGCGCGTGAAGGCCTTGTTGAAGCCGCGGAAGAACCAGCCAAGGCTCTTTTCCATGACGAGCGTCAGCCGGTCCTTCGGCTCGTTGTGTCCCTTGAGCAGCAGCGCCGACAGCGCCGGCGACAGCGTCAGCGAGTTGACCGCCGAGATCACGGTCGAGATCGCGATCGTCAGTGCGAACTGCTTGTAGAACTGCCCGGTGAGGCCGGAGATGAAGGCCAGCGGCACGAACACCGCGATCAGCACCATGGCGATGGCGATGATCGGACCCGACACCTCGCGCATGGCCTGATAGGTGGCGTCGCGCGGCGACAGCCCGGCCTCGATGTTGCGCTCGACATTCTCGACCACGACGATGGCGTCGTCGACGACGATGCCGATCGCGAGCACGAGACCGAACAGGCTGAGCGCGTTGATGGAGAAGCCGAACACGTGCATCACCGCGAACGTGCCGACGATCGACACCGGCACGGCCAGCAGCGGGATGATCGAGGCCCGCCAGGTCTGGAGGAACAGGATCACCACCAGCACCACCAGCGCGATCGCTTCGAGTAGCGTGTGGATGACGGCCTCGATCGAGGAGCGTACGAACTGGGTGGGGTCGTAGACGATCTGGTAGGACACGCCTTCCGGCATGTTCTTCTTGATCTCGGCCATGGTGGCGCGGACGTTGTCGGAAATCTGCAGCGCATTGGAGCCCGGCGCCTGGAAGATCGGAATCGCGACCGCCTGCTTGTTGTCGAGCAGCGAGCGCAGGCCATATTGCGAGGCGCCGAGCTCGATCCGCGCGACGTCGCGCAACCGCACGACCTCGCCGCGCGTGCCGGTCTTGACCACGATGTCGCCGAACTGCTCTTCGCTGGACAGCCGGCCTTCCGCATTGACGGACAGTTGCAGGTCGATGCCCTGCACGTTCGGGGAGGAGCCGACGACTCCGGCGGCGGCCTCGACGTTCTGCGCCTGGATCGATTTGACGATGTCGCTCGCAGTCAGGCCGTGCTCGGCCGCCTTCTGCGGATCAACCCAGACCCGCATCGAATAGTCGCCGGCGCCGTAGAGCTGGACGTCGCCGACACCGTCGATCCGCGCGAGCCGGTCCTTGACGTTGAGCACCGCGTAGTTGCGCAAATACGTCATGTCGTAGCGGCCGTTCGGCGACAAGAGATGCACGACCATGGTGAGGTCGGGCGAGGACTTCTTGGTGACGATGCCGAGCTGGCGCACCACGGCCGGCAGGCGCGGCTCGGCTTGCTGCACGCGGTTCTGCACCAGCTGCGTCGCCTTGTCGGGGTCGGTGCCGAGCCGGAACGTCACCGTCAGCGTCATCGCGCCGTCGGTGGTCGCCTGGCTCGACATGTAGAGCATGTTCTCGACGCCGTTGATCTGCTCCTCGATCGGGGTCGCTACCGTCTCCGCGATCACCTTGGGATTGGCGCCGGGATAGGTGGCGCGCACCAGGACCGATGGCGGCACCACGTCCGGATATTCCGAGATCGGCATCGCGAACAGCGAGATCAGGCCGGCAAGGAAAATCAGGACCGACAGCACGCCGGCAAAAATCGGACGATCGATGAAGAACTTTGAGAGATTCATGGCTTTGCCCTGGGCAGTATCCTGCGTGTCTCCGCCAACTCACCCCGTCATTCCGGGGCGCGCGCTCAGCGCGCGAACCCGGAATTCGGAGGTGAGATGGATCGGAGTTTCCAAACTGCTGGATTCCGGGTTCGCGCTACGCGCGCCCCGGAATGACAGAGAACACTAGCGTTGCACGACGTCCTGGTTGCTGTGGTTCGAAGCCTGCTGCCCACGCGCGCCCATCGCTGCGACCTCCGTCTTGAGGAGGGCGCCGGGACGCACGCGCTGCAAGCCGTTGACGACGATACGATCGCCGGACTTCAGGCCCGAGGTGACGATGCGAAGCCCGTCGACGGCGCTGCCGAGCGTGATCGGACGGTAGACCGCGCGGCTGTCGTCGCCGACCGCCATCACGAACTTCTTGTCCTGATCGGTGCCGATCGCGCGCTCATCGATCATGACCAGCGTCTGCTGCTTCGGCTGGCCCATGCGCACGCGGGCGAACTGGCCGGGGATCAGACGCCCGTCCTCGTTCCGGAATACCGCGCGCACCCGGATGGTGCCGCTCTGGCCGTTGACCTGGTTGTCGATGAGCTGGATGTGGCCTTTTGCCGAGAGGCCGCCGGAGGTCGCCATCTCAACCGGGATCTGGTCGAGCTTGCCGCGTCCGCCCTTGGCGTCCGCGATCGAGTTCAGCGCACGCAGCACGACCTCTTCGTCCGCATCGAATGACGCATAGATCGGATTGACCGAGACCAGCGAGGTCAGTACCGGGGAGGCGGTGCCCGCAGCGACGAGATTGCCGACGGTGATCTCGATCTTGCCGACGCGACCGTCCACGGGCGCGCGCACCTCGGTGTAGTCGAGATTGAGCTTTGCGGTCTGGAGCGTTGCCTCGGCCGCCTTCACGCTGGCGATCGCTTCGCGGTTGGCGTTCTCGCGCTGGTCGAAATCGCGGCGTGTCACGACGGCGTTGCCGACCAGCTGCGCGCCGCGTTCGACCTCGCTGGTGGTGAACACCACGCGCGCCTTTGCGGCCTCGAGTTGGGCGTTGGCCTTGTCGACCTCGGCGGCGTAAGGCGCCGGATCGATCTTGAACAGCACGTCGCCAGCCTTAACCAGCGCGCCTTCGGTGAAGTTGGTGGAAAGGATCGCACCGGCAACGCGCGGGCGGAGCTCGACACGGTTGATGGCTTCCAACCGGCCGGAGAAGTCGTCCCACAGCGCCGTCTGCCGCGGCTCGATCATGGCGACGGTGACGGGCACCGCCTGTTCAGCCGCGGCGGCGGTTGCGGTTGCCTGGGCGGAACGAAGATAGTGGCCGGTCGCGATCGTACCGGCTACGGCGAGGGCGCCCACGATGGCGACGCCGCCAAGAAGGCGGCCAAGGCGGCCGGCGCGGGAGGTATTTTGGGAGGGGGGCATTTGCGCGCTCCAGATATGTAGTGTTCACTACAGATGTGGAGCTGGATGTCGCAGTGCAAGATACTTATGTACCATTCACTAAGAAAAATGTACGCCGATACCGCGACGATTGGAAGACACAAGAAAAAGAAAGCCAGAACAAATAGATAGGACCGGCGTTAAGTTGATACAGGCCGCCGATTCCGAGGAGACAGGCACATGCGCATGGGACGCCCCCGCGAATTCAACGCCGAAACGGCGTTGGACCAGGCGATGGAAGTGTTTTGGCGCCATGGCTATGAGGGCGCCACGATCGCGCAGCTGACCGAGGCCATGGGCATCAATCCGCCCAGCCTCTATGCCTGTTTCGGCAACAAGGAAGGTCTGCTGAAGGCTGCGCTCGATCGCTACACCAAGCTGCGCGGCGTCTGGATGGACGAGGTGGTGGCCGCGTCCACCGCCCGCGACGTCGCCGAACGGATGCTGATGGGCATCGCCGAGAAGCAGACCGATCCCGCCAATCCGCCCGGCTGCCTGCTCGTGCAGGGCGGCATCGCCTGCGGCACCGGCTCCGAAAACGTCCCGTTCGAGCTCGCCGCCCGCCGCGCCCAGAACGAGGACCAACTCCGGGACCGTTTTGTCCGTGCCAAGGCCGATGGCGATCTCAAGGAGAGCGCCGATCCCGCCGCGCTCGCGCGCTACGTCTCGGCCGTCGCGGTCGGCATGGGCGTGATGGCATCCTCGGGCGCAGATCGCGAAGCGCTGCGGCAGGTGGCGAGCGTCGCCGTGCAGGCGGTCGAGGCGCAGTCGGCCGACCGAACGTGATGGCCGTAAGCGCCGCCCGCGTCATCCCGCAGCTTATGCAGACAGCGCCGGCGGCGGCACGAAGCCGCCGAACTCGCGTTCGATCAGGTCGGCCAGCGCAATCGTCGTACGATCCTCCAGATAGGGCCCGATGATCTGGACGCCGACCGGGAGACCCGTCGCTGTGCGCTCGATCGGAACGGCGGTTGCCGGCAAACCGCAGGTCGACGCGGGGTCGGCCCAGATGAAGCACGCATCGGAGTAGTTGTAGAGCTTGCCATCGATGTCGAGCTGCCGTGCGTCGAACGGTTCGGAATGGTCATGCGGAAAGGCCGGCACGGCGGCGGCCGGGTAGATCACGGCGTCGAACTCACGGAATAGCTGCTGCCACCGTCGTTGCAGCTGCAAGCGCGCCGCATCGGTCGCGAGCCATTCGCGATGGATCATGCCCCAGCCGCGGGCGCGCTCGGCCTGCAGGCTGCGGTCGTCGGGGGAGAGTGCGGCGGCAGCTTCTTGCGCCTCGGCGAGGGCGATCGCTGTCAGGCGCGGGCTTCGCGCGGCGTTGAGCAGCTTCATGTAGAGCCGCGCAGACTCGGCGAGATCGGGCAGCAGCGTGCTCGAGCGTCCCACCTGCGCGCCCGAACTGCCGAGCCGCTCGGCCAATCGTCCAATGGCTGAACGCACGGCCTCGCCCGTCGGCATCAACGGGTGCGTGTCGACCACGAGGATCCTGAAATCCCCGAGATGATCATGGCGCGGGGCGGGCAGCGCAAGCCGATAGCCGATCCCGTCGCGCGTCTCGTCCGGGCCGGCAATCACGTCGAGCGCCAGCGCGAGGTCCGAGGCTGTGCGCGCCATCGGCCCAACGACCGCGAGATCGCCCTGGCCGGGGACGGGCGGTGCCGGCGGCAGGCCATATCCGCGCAGCGGGACCAGGCCGAGGCTTGGCTTGTGGCCGAACACGCCGCAGAAATGCGAGGGGACCCGGATCGAGCCGCCGATATCCGAGCCGATCGAGAGTGGACCGAAGCCAGCAGCCAGTGCCGCGCCCGATCCGCCCGAGGAGCCGCCGGGCGACCGGCCGAGGTCCCACGGGTTGTTGGTCGTCCCATAGATCTCATTGTAGCTCTGGAAATCCCTGAGGCCGATCGGGATGTTGGTCTTGCCGATGACGATGGCGCCGGCCGCCTTCAACCGCGAGACGACGAGGGCATCCTCCACCGGCTGGAAGTCCCTGAAATGCGGAAAGCCCCAATTCGTCGGCAGGCCGGCGACGTTGAACGGCTCTTTCATGGTCACGGGGATGCCGAGCAATGGCTGCCGCTCGCCGCGGCCAAGCGCGGCATCGGCAGCGCGCGCGGCCGCTCTCGCGCGATCGAAATCGCGCACGATGATCGCGTTGATCCGCCCGTCCAACGCCTCGATGCGCGCGATGGTGTGCTCGAGCAATTCCAACGCAGATATCTTGCGCGCGTGCAGGGCGCTCGCCAGTGCTCTGATCGAGCCGTAGGTCAAGTCAGCAGCATCTGCGGTCATCACGAACTCCAATGTATCTCATCGCGGTGTCGACGCTACCCCGCTGCAGATCGCTCGGGGCACCGAACATGCGATTTTGAAAGGGGGATGAGGAGGCGGCGCAACGGACATCAGATCTGCTTGCCGGGGGCACCGATGCGGAAGCTGGGCTTCGAAGCAGCTATGCCTTCCGACCCGTTAACGGACCGGCGCGCTGGCGGGATTCCCAATCGGCCATCAGGCGAGTCAGCGCCTGCTTTGCCCGACGTGTCAAACGTCCGCGCGGGCAGGCCTCGGCGACGTGCGGCGCGAAATTCTTCAATGATTTGTACTTTGCATGGGGTTGTTTTCGCGTTTTTTGTTTGGGCGTCCCCCGGGCCAGGGCATCAGCCGTCAAAGGCCGTCTCGATACGGGCGCTCCTAAGAATTCTTACACACAGTTCTGGCACGCTCCCGCGCGTCAAGTTCCGCAACCTGCATCGTCGCGTCTCATTGCGCGCACGAAAAGATGGGGCCCGCGGAGATCAAAGGGGCGTTGCTCATGATTGCATTTGCTTCGGACGCCGGTTGCGCGAAGCGGGGGATCGTGCCGATCCTGCTGTGCGTCGTGCCGTTCAGCCAAATTCCGCTCGATGCCTATACGCCCGGCCTGCCGCAGATGGTGGTGGATCTCGCCGCCGATCCCGCCTCGATGCAGAACACCGTCACCGCCTACATGCTCGGCATGAGTCTGGCGCTGGTGCCGGTCGGCATCGCCTCCGACACGCTGGGCCGCCGCAACGTCCTGCTCGCAGGCCTGTCGGTGCTGATCGCGATGAGCATCGCCTGCGCGCTCGCCACCAGCGCCTCGCTGCTGCTCGGCTTGCGTTTCCTGCAAGGGATCGGCGGCTGCACCTGCCTTGTCGTGGCCTATGCGGTTGCGGCCGATTGCTATCGCGGCCGTGAGCTCACGGCGATCTCCGGCCTGCTTGGCGCGGCCTGGGGGCTCGCGCCGGTGCTAGCGCCCGCGGCCGGCGGCTTCATCGTCGAGTTGACGTCATGGCGTGGTGTCTTCGTCATCATTGCGATTGCTGCGGTCATCGTTTATGCGATCGTCGTGTTTCTTCTGCCCAAGACGTTGCCGGCCGAGCGGCGCGCGCCGTTCGATCCGCGCCGCACCGCGGGTATCTTGCGCGAGGCGGTGGTCCGCCCTGGCTTCCTGGCTTTCGTGCTGGTGTTCGCTGCGGCCGCGAGCGCGCAGCTGGCATTCGGCGTCGTCGCACCGTTCTTCTACCAGACCGGCCTCGGTTACTCGGCGGCGATCTACGGCCTCGTCGCGCTCGGCCTTGGCGGGGTCAACCTCGCCGGCGAGCTCGGCTGCGCGCATTTTGCGCGCTTCATGCCGGCCCGCATGCTGGGCTTCGGCGCCTTCGCGCTGTTTCTCGCCGGCTCCGCGGTGCTGACCGTGACAGGCATGGCCGTCGGTCTCGATTTCGCGTCGATCACGATCGGCGGCGCGCTGGTGCTCGGCGGCTGCGGCGTGCTGTGTCCGATGATGTACGGCATGGCGCTCGGCCTGTTCGAACGCGACCACGGCCTGATCGGCGGCCTCATCAGCGCGCTCTGCTATCTCGCCGTGAGCGGCGCCATGGCGATCGCGGCGGTGTTGCCTGAAGCAACGCAGGCGCCGATCGGATGGCTCTATCTCGGCCTCTGCGCCATCGCGGGCACGCTGCTCGCGATCTCCTTGCCGTCAGTGCGCCAGCCAAACAGTCTTAAGGAAGGGACCCAATCATGACCACGGTCGGTATTCGCGGCACGTTCTTCGACTTCGTCGACGATCCATGGAAGCACGTCGGCAACGAGCAGGCCGCCGCGCGCTTTCATCACGACGGCCTCATGATCGTCACGGACGGCGTCATCAAGGCATTCGGTCCTTACGAGACGATCGCCGCCCGCCATCCGGGCGTTGAGATCACCCGTATCAAGGACCGGATCATCGTCCCCGGCTTCATCGACGGCCACATCCATCTGCCGCAGACCCGCGTGCTCGGGGCCTATGGCGAGCAGCTGTTGCCGTGGCTGCAGAAATGGGTCTATCCGGAAGAGCTCAAATACCGGGATCGCAACTACGCGCGCGAGGGCGTCAAGCGTTTCCTCGACGCGCTGCTGGCCTCCGGCACTACCACCTGCCAGGCCTTCACGAGCTCCTCGCCAGTTTCAACCGAGGAACTGTTCGAGGAAGCGGCCCGCCGCAACATGCGCGTCATCGCGGGCCTCACCGGCATCGATCGCAACGCGCCAGCCGATTTCATCGATACGCCGGAGAATTTCTATCGCGACAGCAAGCGGCTGATCGCAGAGTATCACAACAAGGGCCGCAACCTCTACGCCATCACGCCGCGTTTCGCCTTCGGCGCTTCGCCGGAATTGCTCAAAGCCTGTCAGCGCCTCAAGCACGAGCATCCGGACTGCTGGGTCAATACCCACATCTCCGAGAACCCGGCTGAATGCAGTGGCGTGCTGGTCGAGCACCCGGACTGCCAGGACTATCTTGGCGTCTACGAGAAGTTCGACCTGGTCGGGCCGAAATTCTCCGGCGGCCACGGCGTCTATCTCTCCAACAACGAATTCCGGCGCATGTCGAAGAAGGGCGCGGCGGTGGTGTTCTGCCCGTGCTCTAACTTGTTCCTCGGCAGTGGCCTGTTTCGCCTCGGCCGCGCCACTGATCCGGAGCATCGCGTGAAGATGTCGTTCGGCACCGATGTCGGCGGCGGCAATCGCTTCTCGATGATCTCCGTGCTCGACGACGCCTACAAGGTCGGCATGTGCAACAACACGCTGCTCGACGGCAGCATCGATCCCACGCGGAAGGACCTCGCGGAGGCCGAGCGCAACAAGCTCTCGCCCTATCGCGGCTTCTGGTCGATCACGCTCGGCGGCGCCGGGGGCCTCTACATCGACGACAAGCTCGGCAATTTCGAGCCCGGCAAGGAAGCTGATTTCGTCGCGCTTGATCCGAATGGCGGGCAGATCGCGCAAGCGTGGCACCAATCGCTGATCGCCGAGGGCGCCGGCCCGCGCACGATGGACGAGGCCGCGAGCATGCTGTTCGCGGTGATGATGGTCGGCGACGATCGCTGCGTCGACGAGACCTGGGTGATGGGCAAGCGGCTCTACAAGAAGAGCTGAAGCCGCCGCGATGAGCACATCTCCCGACACAGCCGGCAAGCCGGTCGCCCTCGTCATCCAGCGCCGCATCGCTGATGACGGCTTTGCCGCGTTCGCGCGGTGGAACGGCGAGGTGGGCGAGGCGCTCAAGGCCTGGCCCGGTTTCCTGGGGCAGGAGGTGGTGCCGCCACAGCCGCCGGCGCATGTCGACTGGGTGACGATCCTGCGCTTCGCCAGCCCGGCCGCCGCGCGCGCCTGGCTCCAGAGCGAGGTGCGGGCGAAGCTGATCGGAGAGGTGCAGCGCTTCTTCGTCGGTTCGGAGGATGTTCATATCCTGCCCGACACCGGCGTCCAGCGCGACAGCGCGGTGTCGGCCGTCATCTCCTTCAAGGTGCCGGATGGCCTGGAGGACGCGTTTCTGAAATGGCAGCAGCGCATCCAGGCTGCCGAGGCCGAGTTCAAGGGGTTCTTGCGCCACAAGATCGAGCGGCCGATTCCGGGCTTGCGCGACGAATGGATCGTCATCCTGTCGTTCGACAGCGATGCCAACCTCAATGCATGGCTGGGCTCGCCCGTCCGGCAGACCCTGCTGAAGGAGGGCGAGCGCTTTAACGCGGGCATGAACGTGAAGCGCGCAAGCTACGGCTTCAAATTTTGGTTTCCCGCCGGCAAAGCCCAGGCGCCGGAGCAGGGCCCGGCCCTGATCTGGAAGAGCAACCTCATCGTCCTCTTGGTGCTCTATCCCGTGGTCTATCTCTGGGGCACTTTCATCAGCCGACCGCTGATCGACAGTCATGGCGTGCCGATCTGGCTGTCGCTGTTCGTCGGCAATCTCGTCAGCACCCAGTTGCTCGGCTGGTGGCTGGTGCCCGCCGCCTTCAAGGCACTCGACTGGTGGGTCGCGCCGAAGGCGGCGATCAGTCGCCAAATCGCGGGCTACGCACTTCTTGCCGCACTCTACGCCGCGTCGATGGGGCTGTACGCGCTGTTGCTCGCGTGGCATTGGGGACGGTGAGACCGTTCACCGTACCGTCGCGGAGAGGGGCGGTCGCTGGACATCGACGACCATGTTTGCCCTGACATTCCTCGGCACCTCGGCGAGCGTTCCTTCCGCGGAGCGCAACCATCCGGCCCTGCTGATCGAGGCCGCCGGACATCGCATGCTGGTCGATTGCGGCGAGGGCACGCAGCGCCAGTTACTGCGCAGTGGCGCAGGTTTTCGACGGCTCGACCGCATTCTGCTGACGCATGCGCATCTCGATCATGTGCTCGGCATCCCCGGCCTGTTCTCGACGCTGCGCTTGCGGCAGAGCGCCGAGGTGATGATGGTTCATGGCGGTCCAGCGACGCTCGAGACGGTCATTCAGATGCTGGCCGGCTTGTGGGGTGCGGGCAGGGCGCCGCTTCCGGTGGAGTTCGCCTCGTTGGCCGCAGGACGGTTCGTTGACGCCGGCGACTTCACCATCGACTGTTTTCCGGTCCGCCATCGCGACACCGACAGTTTTGGATTCGTCTTCCAAAGCCCCGCTCGCCGCCACCTTCAGCCAAATCTGCTGGCGGCGCTGGACGTTCCCGACGGTCCCTTGCGCGGCGAGTTGGCCGCAGGCCGGGCGGTCGTGATCGACGGCGATCGAACGATCGATCCGGAAGATGTCCTGGGACCGCCGAGCGGCGGCAGGAACCTTGTCGTGATCGGCGACACCGAAACCACCGAGGGGCTGGCGCAACACGTCGTCGACGCCGACATGTTGGTGATCGAGGCAACGTTCCTCGATCGTGACGCCTCGACCGCGCGGGATTACGGCCATCTCACCGCGGCAGAAGCGGCGTCGTTTGCGGCAGCGCGCAATGTGAAGCAGCTCGTGCTGACCCATATGTCGGGACGCTATGAGGACGAAGAGATTCTCGCCGAGGCGGCGAGGATCTTTCCGAACACCCGGATCGCCGCCGACTTCGATCACATCGTGGTCTAGCCGTCGCTACGAAACATCGCCAGTCGCGGTCTCGTCCGGCGCTACAGACCGGCGGCAACACCGAGGCGGCCGATGCCCGGCAGCTTGACGGCGGGCCGGCGGATGTCGAGGCCGAGCACGGCGCCGAAGAAGTTGATCTCGAGGCCTTCGACCCAGCCGAGGGTCAGGCCGAGATAGCCGAAGAGCGAGGCATAGAAGCCGGTGCGCGAGGCGGTCAGCCCAATCCATTCCCCGGAATAGGGATAATCCTTGCCGATCGCGGTCGGTGGCAGAACCGCGCGAAGTTCCGGCACGGCATCAAGAGCGGCTTGAACGAAGGTGTTTGAATTCGGTCCCGGCCAGGCGCTGTAGTCGCCGTAGGTTCGAAACTTGTAGGTCTCGATCACAGTCCGAATCCTGGGAATGAGGAGCTCGGCCCGTGACCCATCTACCGCGACGACGGTTTCCGGCAGGGCGCCGAACCACCTTCCATCGGGAGCGAAGCCGTTGCTCCGGATCGGTTCGCCCCAGGCGGTGTAGTCGTATCGGCTGTAGCTGGTCGCATCCTTTTCCTTGACGACGATCCACGTGTGGACGGCGAAGATGCTTCGCCACCGGACCGTTCGGGCCGCATAAACCCGGATCAGGGCATCGGGATGGGAAGAAGCCGGCGGCAGCAGGCCTGCGCTGGAACGGTCAGCCGTCTGCCAATTGCCGCGGCCATCTCCAAGCCAATAGTACCGTGCGGCCGATAGGCCGATCGGCACGAACAGGAGCAGGAAGAAAATGAGCACGGCTCTTCGCAAGGGGAAATCGGGTTTCGGAAGGAAGCCTTGACGATATAGGTCGCGAAAGCGTTTTCACAATGATCTTCGGATGCAGATCGTCAGCTGTGACGTCGCACGGGACACGCCCGCGAAGAGATCGCTCAGCTCGTCAATCCCGACTTGATCGCGAGATCCTGTACCTGACTGGTCAGCTCCATCAGCCGCGGCAGCGCCTGGTCGCGGAAGGCCGCCATGTCCATGCGCATGGCATCGACCGTGATGCTCAATCCCCCGATCACCGAGCCCTGGGCGTCGAAGATCGGCGTTGCCAGCGTGCGCAGGCCGTAGGCGTTCTCGCCGTCGGAGACGGCATGGCCTTTTCTCTTCACCTGATCGAGCCGGGCGAGCAAGGCATCGAGATCGGTCAGCGTCCGCTCCGACAGTTTGACGCGAGGGCGCGATTCCAGTCGCTCGATCTGCTCGTCCCGCGCCAGATGCGCCAGCATGACGTGACCGAGCGCGGCGCTGTAGGCTGGAATGCGCGTGCCGGGCCGGCGATCCATCTTGTGGCGGTCGAGGCCCGCGCCGACGCGCGCGAGATAGACCACGTCGCCGCCGTCGAGGATGCCGAGCGAAGCCGCATCGCCGACATCGGGCACGAGATCGCGCAGCAACGGCTCGACCATTGGGCGCAACGACCCATGCGATAGCACGGTGTAACCGAGGTCGAGGCAGGCAACGCCGAGGCGGAACCGGCGGCTCTGCGGCACGGCCTGGAGATAGCCGATCTCGGTCAGGGTCTGAATCAACCGGAACGCCGTTCCGCGATCGAGATCGGCCCGTGCGGCAATCTCACTCAGGGTGAGCTCGAAGGCCTCGCTGCTGAAGCTCTTGAGCACGGCAAAGGCCTTGCCGACGGACGCCACATGATTCTTGGGGTTTTTCGGGGGCGATTCCGATTTGCGCTTTGTGGCCTTCTTTTCGACCTTGGCCATGCCCGAATGCCTTGCCATGACAGCCACCGCCCTTGACGCGGCGGCAAGCTGATTTTACGACTGGTCGAAGCCAATAACAAATGTTCGCATTCCGAACAACTGATTTGACGATCGGAGGAAGTTTGTCGACACCATCGCTGCACCCTCATGGCGTGTTTTCCGCCGCGCTGACCCCGCTCGACGCCCAGCTCGCTCCCGATCATGCGCGCTTCATCGCGCATTGCCGCTATCTCCTCGATGAGGGCTGCGACGGTATCGCGCTGCTCGGCACGACGGGCGAGGCGAACTCCTTCTCCGCGGCGGAGCGCATGGCGCTGCTCGAGGCGGTGGTGGCTGCCGGCATCGCGCCGCAACGTCTTCTGCCGGGCACCGGCGTGGCCGCGCTCAGCGAGACCATTGTCCTGACGCGCCACGCACTCTCGGTCGGCGTCGACACCGTCGTGATGCTGCCGCCGTTCTATTACAAGGGTGTCACGGACGACGGCGTTTACGCGTCCTATAGCGAAATCGTGCAGCGCATTGGCGATGCCAGGCTCAAGGTCGTGCTCTATCACATCCCGCAGATGTCGGCGCAGCCGATCTCGCATGCGCTGATCGAGCGGCTGCGAACGGCTTATCCGGCAACGTTCGTGGGTATCAAGGATTCCTCCGGTGACTTCGCGAACATGACCGCGATGGTCGAGCGCTTCCCCGGCTTTTCGGTTCTGGTCGGAGCCGATCCGTTGCTGCTGCCGCTGCTGCGCAAGGGCGGCGCCGGCTGCATCACGGCGTCCTCCAATCTGGTCGCGCGGGACCTTGCCTATGTCTACAAGCATTTTCGCGATAGCGACGACGACGCGGCGCTCAAGACGGCGCAGGCGCGCATCGTGAAAGCGCGCGAGCTGGTCTCGCGCTTCCCGCAGATGGCCTCGCTGAAGACATTGGTGGCAGAGCGCACTGGCCACGCAGGATGGCAGCGCCTGCGACCGCCGCTGGAGTCGTTGCCGCCCGAGCAGGTGAAAGAGCTGCTCGCGAATGCTGCGGCATTCGCAGCCGCTTTGTAGCCGGCGCGACGACGAGGCGATCCGATGTCGGACTCCTTCCAGGACGCGCTTTCCGGGCTTGCCGCGATCGTCGGCGACAAGCAAATCATCGCGTCCGGACCCGACCAGGAGCCTTATGTGGTGGACTGGCGCGGGCGTTATCACGGCCGCGCGGTTGCGGTGGTGAAGCCCGGCTCCACCGCCGAGGTCGCCGCCGTCGTCAAATTCTGTGCGGCACGGCAGCTCGCGATCGTGCCGCAGGGCGGCAACACCGGCATGTGCGGGGCGGCAACGCCGGACGATCGGGCCGGCAATGTGGTGATCCGGCTCGACCGGATGCGGGCCGTGCGCGACGTCAGCCCGCTCGCGAACACGATCACAGTCGAGGCCGGCTGCATCCTCGCGGAGGTGCAGAATGCGGCGCGCGAGGTCGATCGCTACTTTCCCTTGAGCCTGGGTGCCGAAGGCTCCTGCCAGATCGGCGGCAATATCTCGACCAATGCCGGCGGCACAGCGGTGCTGCGCTACGGGCCGACGCGCGATCTCGTGCTCGGGCTGGAGGTCGTGCTGCCCGACGGGCGAATCTTCAACGGCCTGCGCGCACTGCGCAAGGACAATACCGGTTACGCGCTCAAGCAGCTGTTCATCGGGGCGGAGGGGACGCTCGGCATCGTCACCGCGGCGGCGTTGAAGCTGTTCGCGCCGCCGCGCAGCTCGGCGCTGGCGCTGCTGAAATTGCAGGGCGTGGAGCAGGCGCTCGAGATCATGCAGCGTCTGCGCGGCACGGTCGGCGACCGGCTCGGCAGCCTCGAGATCATGTCGCGCGCGCAGATCGAGGCGATCGCAGAGTCCGTGCCGCATGTCACGATCCCCTTCGAGCTGACGACGCCGTGGTATCTGATCGTCGAACTGACCGACACGCTCGCCGGCGTCGACCTCGACGAGCCGCTCGCCACCGCGCTGGCGGAGGCGATGGAGGCCGGCCTTGCCGACGACGTGATCCTGGCCTCCAACCTCGCACAGGCGAAGGCGATCTGGGCTGTCAGGCACAGCGTGTCCGAAGGCAACAAGCGTAGCGGCTATGTCGTCTCGCACGACAGTGTCGTTCCGCTGGAGCGCCAGGCCGCCTTCGTCACCAATGTCGAGGCCCGGATCAACGCCGCGGTACCGCACGCGCGGGTCGTGATGCATGGCCACATCGGCGACGGCAACATCCACGTCATCGCCCTGATCGACCGCGCGCGTTGCCAGGATCCGGCGGCGACGGCGGCGCTGGTGGCCGAGATCAACGAGATCGTTGACGACGAGACCGCAGCGCAGGGCGGTGCGATCAGTGCCGAGCACGGCATCGGCATCACCAATCGCGGCCGGCTTGCCCGTGTTGCCGATCCTCTCGACGTCGAGCTGATGCGCGATATCAAGAAATTGCTCGATCCGAAGGGCTTGATGAATCCCGGCAAGATTTTTGGTGCGGGAGCGGCATAACCATGACGAGCGTCCGCCTGCTTGCCGACGATCTCACCGGTGCGCTCGACACCGCGGCGGAGTTCGTCGGCCTGTGCGGTCCGTTCGATGTCGTCTGGTCGGGCGCGCTTGCGCCGCTGGAGTCCGGGAGCCTGGCAATCGATAGCGGCACCCGTGAGCGGTCGAAGGCCGAGAGCGTCGAAATCGTTGGGCGACTGGCGTCCCACCTTCAGGGCGGGACGATCGCCTACAAGAAGGTCGATAGCCTCCTTCGGGGCGCGTGGGCGGCTGAGCTCGACGCCTGCCTGCGCAGCGGCCATTGGGCTTCTTGCGTGGTCGCGCCGGCGTTCGATTATCAGGGACGCCGCACCGTCGGTGGCCAGCAATTCGCCCGCACCGTGCATGGCGATTGGCACAGGGTCGGCGACAATTTGCTGGATCAGTTGCGGCAAGACGGCATCGAAGCACGACAGGGCACGGCCGAAACGCTCTCGCAAGGCGGCGTTCAGGTGTTCGATGCCGAGAGCGACCTCGACCTCGATCGCGTCGTCGAAATGGCGCGGCGCATGCCGGGGCCCGTGTTGTGGTGTGGCAGCGGCGGCCTGGCCGGTGCGCTTGCCCGCGGTCAAGGCGCCGCTGCGCCGTCGCAACTGAAGCGGCCGGTGTTGGGGCTGTTCGGCTCCGACCAGGCTGCCACCGCATCCCAGCTCGCGGCATGTGGTCACGCCACCATCGCGCTGGCCGAGGGGGAGGGCGGCGCGGGCGTTCGACGCAAGCTGGCCGACGAGGGCGTGGCGCTGGTCAAATTCGCCCTCGCTGACGGCTTGACGCGGGCCGAGGCGGCGCGGCGGATCGCGCACGAGATGACGCGGCTGATCGCAGCACTCGAACCACCGGGCACGCTGGTTGTTGCCGGGGGAGAAACACTGAAGGCCGCTTGCGTTGCCGTTGGCGCGCATGCGCTCGAGGTGACAGGACGTATCGTGCCCGGATTGCCGCGCTCGACCTTGCAAGGCGGCCGCTGGGCCAGCGTCGATGTCATCTCGAAGTCCGGCGCGTTCGGTCCCAGCGAGCTGTGGCGCGACCTGCTTCGGGATAATCATTTGCTCAGCAAGGGGAGTCCGACATGACCTCTCGTCATCTTGCCATCACCATGGGCGATCCCGCCGGGATCGGACCGGAGATCATCGTCAAGGCCTGCGTCGGGCTGAAGGACCGGATCGCGAAAGGCGATCTGCGGATCCTCATCATCGGCAACGGCGCGGCGCTCGATGGCGCGAAAGCCGCGCTCGGTGCCGGCATTGCGATTCCCGAAGTGCGCGCCGAGGATCGCGACTGGCCGAACCTCTGCTTCCTCCAGGCCGACATCGAGGGCGACCCGATCAAGCCCGGAGTGCTCAGCGCCGATGGCGGCCGCTTTGCCTACAAGGCGATCGAGCAGGGCGTGCGTCTGACGCAGGCGGGCCGGACCGCGGCGATCGTCACGGCGCCGCTCAACAAGGAAGCGCTCAACAAGGCCGGCTATCATTTCCCTGGTCATACCGAGATGCTGGCGCATCTCACCGGCGTGCGCGGCTCGGTGATGCTGCTCGCCCATGGCAACATGCGCGTCAGCCATGTCTCGACCCATGTGGCGCTGGAGGACGTGCCGAAGCGCCTGACGCCGGAGCGTCTGCGCATGGTGATCGACCTCACCAACGATGCCCTGCTGCGGCTCGGAATTGCCAAACCGAAGATCGCGATCGCGGCGCTCAATCCGCATGCCGGCGAGGGCGGCCTGTTCGGCCGGCAGGACATCGACGTGTCTGCACCGACGATCGCGAAAGCGGTCGCCGACGGCCTCGACGTCGTCGGGCCCGTGCCGGGCGATACCATCTTCGTCAAGCTGCGCGCCGGCCAGTACGATGCCGCCGTCGCAATGTATCACGACCAGGGGCACATTCCGGTCAAGCTGCTCGGCTTCCAGGTCGATCCCGCGACCGGCCGCTGGCAGGAATTGTCCGGCGTCAACATCACGCTGGGCCTGCCGATCATCCGCACCTCCGTCGATCACGGCACCGCCTTCGACATCGCCGGCAAGGGCATCGCCAACGAGCACAGCCTGATCGAGGCCATCGACTATGCCGAGCGGCTCGCCGCTGGCGCCTCCGTATCCAAATCATGAGTTCGAACGCACGATGACCAACGCCTTCACGCCCATCGAAATCCAGCGCCCCACCATCCTCGAGTTCGGCAACGGCACGATCGGGGCTGCGGCGCGCTACGCCGAGCGGATCGGCGCCAGGCGGCCGCTGGTGATCTCGGATCCGTTCAACGCACGCCGCGTCGACATGCTGGCGCTGCCGGGTGCGGTGAAGGTGTTCGGTGACGTCAAGCCCGAGCCGGACCTGCCTAATCTCGAGAAGGCGGTGGCGATGGCGAAGGACGTCAAGCCCGATCTCGTCGTCGGCTTCGGCGGCGGCAGCGCGATGGATCTCGCCAAGCTGGTCGCGGTGATGTGCACGAGCGACGTGCCCTTTGCCGACATCGTCGGGCCGGAGAAGGTGGCCGGCCGCAGCGTCGCGCTGATGCAGATTCCGACCACGTCGGGCACCGGCAGCGAAGCCGGCACCCGTGCGCTCGTCACCGATCCCGTCAGCCAGAACAAGCAGGCGGTGCAGAGCCGCTTCATGCTGGCCGACATCGCCATCGTCGATCCGGATCTGACGATGACCGTGCCGAAAGAGGTCACCGCGGCAACCGGGGTCGATGCGCTGGCGCATTGCGTCGAGGCCTATACCAGCCGCAAGGCGCATCCGACGATCGACCTCTACGCGCTCGAAGGCGCGCGGCTGGTCGGACGTTATCTCAAGCGCGCGGTGGCCGATGGCGGCGATCGCGAGGCGCGTGCGGGCCTCGCGCTGGCCTCGCTCTATGGCGGCTATTGCCTGGGACCGGTGAACACGACAGCCGGCCACGCGGTGGCGTATCCGCTCGGCACGCGGCACCACGTGGCACATGGCCTCGCCTGTGCGGTGATCTTCCCGCATACGCTGGCGTTCAACATGCCGGCGGTGGAAGCGAAGACGATCGCGGTGCTCCAGGCGCTCGGCCTGCCGGAGCAGGGCGATCCGAAGCTCGCGTTCGAGGCAAGCTACAAGTTCTGCAGCGATCTCGGCATCGAGATGCGGCTGTCCGCGCTCGGCGTGCCTCGGGACGATTTCGGCGTGATGGCCGACGAGGCGCACGCCATTCGCCGCCTGCTCGACAACAATCCGCGCGACCTCGGCCGGGATGCGATCCTGAACATGTACGAGGTCGCGTTCTGACCGTCTCCGCGGCTCGCGCGCGGCAACCAATCAACAACACGGAAAACAGAGGAAACTTCTATGAGATCGATGTGGCTTGTCCTTGCCTCAGCCTTGGTGCTGGCGGCCTCACCCGCAAAGGCGCAGGACGGCTATCCGTCCAAGCAGGTGACGGTGGTCGTTCCCTTCGCCGCCGGCGGCACCGCGGACATCTTCGCGCGGATGGTCTCCAACCATTTGCAGGCGAAGTTCGGCAAGCCCTTCGTAGTCGAGAATGTCGGCGGTGCCGGCTCGATCCTCGGCGTGACGCGGGTGGCGAAATCGACGCCGGATGGCATCACGCTCGGCCTTGCCAGCACGTCCGCGCTTGCGATCAACCCGTCGCTCTACGGGCCGAAGCTCAGCTACCAGCCGGACAAGGATCTGGTGCCGGTCGCCCAGATCAGCGTCGTGCCCAATGTTCTCGTCGTCAATCCCAACAAGATCAAGGCGCGTACCGTGCCGGAGCTGATTGCCTATCTGAAGGCGAATCCGGACAAGGTCTCGTTCGGCTCGGCCGGCGTCGGCACCTCGCAGCACCTTGCCAGCGAGCTATTCCAGCAGATGACGGGCACTAAGATGGTGCACGTGCCCTACAAGGGCTCCAGCCAGATGCTGACGGACCTGCTCAGCGGCCAGATCGATCTCGCCTTCGACAACGTTCCGCTGCTGCTGCCGCAGGTGAAGACCGGCCAGCTCGCGCTGCTCGCGACCGCAACGCCGAAGCGCGCCGCCTTCGATCCCGAAGCTCCGGCCGTGGCCGAATTCCTGCCCGGCTTCGAGGCGGTGGCCTGGCACGGTTTCATTGTGCCCGCGGGCACGCCCAAGCCGATCGTCGAAAAGCTCTCGGCCGAGATTCGCGCCTTCATGGCGCAGCCGGAGACGGTGCAGAAGATGGCCGAACTCGGTGCCACCGCGGTCGCCGTGGATTCCGAACCGTTCGCTGCCTACATCAACGCCGAGACGGCGCGCTGGAAGAAGGTGATCGAGGCCGCCAACATCAAGCTGGATTAGGGCGGCACGCGATGAGATGAGCCGGCCGCCGCATGCAGATGGGGCGGCCGCTTGTTCAGCGCCGGTCGTCGGTCTAAGTTCGCATCAGCCAACGGGTGCGGGGCTGATGGGGACTGTTCGTTTTCTGCTGGCGGCGATCGTCGTTGGATTTCATTGCCAATTTGGCGTCATTCACCAGACAATCGGAGGTTTGGCCGCTGTAGAAGTCTTCTACATCATCAGTGGCTTCTACATGGCCGCCGCCTATGAGCGGCACTATCCGGGACGGCCTGCTGCATTCTTCGCCAGCCGCTTCGCGAGGCTTTATCCGTTCTACCTCGCTGTCCTGGTAGCTACGTTCGCGCTACACCTGTGGAACCCGGCGAACGAGAGCGGCATCTTCAATTCCCTCCGAACGGAAGAGCGGCCCTATGTGATCAACCTGTCGCTGCTGGGTCTCGATCTCTATTCGGCCATGCACAGCACCACGTATCTCCTGGTTCCGCAGGCGTGGTCGATCAGCGCGGAGATCGTCTTCTACGCGTTGCTGCCTGCCTTGCTTCTCCTGAACAGAAAATGGCTCGCCGGGTTGGTTGTCGCCGCCTTCGCGATCAAGATGACCATTCTGCACGTCTACGAATGGAAATGGGCTTACTTCCCGTTTTACAGCCAGATCGGCTATTTCGGCACCGGCGTTGTGCTCTTCTCGTTGCGAGATCGCCTGACATGGTCGACGCGTGCGGGCTACTGGCTCGCGGCTCTCTACTGCCTCTATCTCCTCGCCGACGTCTATGCCGACGTCGACTATCACGGGGGCATCGTTCAGGGCGTGCCGCTGCTTATCGCAACCTGCATCGTTATTCCGACGCTCTTCTCAAGGATCAACGGACCCCTGTCGACCGCGTTGGGCGATGCCTCCTATGGCGTCTATCTCTCGCATTTTCTCTTCATCCAGATCGCGATCAATCTGCAGGTCTTTGATCCGATCACGCTGACCAATCCGCACATTGTGAGCCATTGGCGAATTCTGTTTCAGACCTTGGGCATCCTGCTCGCATCCACGGTCGTCGCGCTCGCCTTCGAGTTCACGGTGCAGCGATGGATCGATCGGGCGCGCCGATCGCTGTTCTACAACCGCAAAGGGCCGCAGGATTCCTTCGGGAAGGCTTGAGACAGTCCGTCTGTCGGTGCGAACGCAGCCAGAACAAGCCGAGATGTTCACAGAAGGGCTGGACCGCGAAGGTCAGCGCGGCTATATGAGCGGCCTGCGAGCCGCTGATTTGCAAAGCTGTCAGCCCGCCCTCGCAGAACTTCCGAAGAAAGCTTAGCGATTTCAAGCGCTTCGGTGGGGAATGGTGTAACGGTAGCACAACAGACTCTGACTCTGTTTGTCTTGGTTCGAATCCAGGTTCCCCAGCCAGTTCCGGGCATGCCCAAAAGTCCAGATCTTCAGGTCCTTCGGTGACAGTGACGGTCCACGGGCCGCGCCGCCGGTCGCGACCGTTTGCCTCATCTGAAATCGCATTTCCCCGGTCGGATCGCCGTGGTCTGCATCGTCCTTGGGTCACACAACTCAAGGAGATTCCTGATGCCCTATGTCGATGGTTTCGTTCTGGCTGTGCCGAAGGACAAGATCGAGGCCTACAAGACGCTGTCGACGACCGCCTGCGCGCTCTGGATGGAGCACGGCGCGCTCGATTATGTCGAATGCGTCGCTGACGATGTCCCCTATGGCGAGCTCACCTCGTTTCCGCGCGCGGTGATGGCGAAGGAGGACGAGGTCGTGGTGTTCGCCTGGATCGTCTACCGCGACCGGGAGACCCGCGATGCCGTCAACAAGAAGGTGATGGAGGACCCGCGGCTGAAGATGGAGGGCATGCCGTTCGACGGCAAGCGCATGATCTATGGCGGCTTCACGACCTTGCTCCGGGCGAGCGACGTCGTCAGCTGACAGGCGGGGGAGAAAGCCTATCTCGGAGGCGCGCGGTCGACTTCGGCCTGCAGCAGCAGCAACAGGCAGCCGGCGAGCCGCGCCTCCATCACCGAATACACGCTGCTGATCGACGGGGCTGCTGCACGCCGTCACCATCACAATGACCAGCGGCTCGATGGCGATGCCGTCGGCAACGCGCAGATGGCGAGGCAGTAACGGGGACTTGCGTTACTTGATCTTGTCGTAAGCGGAAGCGAAATCGCCCAGCGGCATCGGAATCGCGATCGTCTCCTTGGCCATGTTCTGGAAGGAGACTTTGAGCTGCTTGCCCGACCGCAACGCGGCAAGCAGATCCGGCGCGATCGGCGCCGAGGCGTAGCAGCCGCGGTTCTCGCAGGTCTGGATCTGGAGATCGACCGTCTTGCCCTCGTCGACCTGGAGCTTGGCGCCGATGGGAAGGTTGAGGCCGAGCGGCAATTGCAGCAGCGCCACCGGCGTGCGGGTGTCGGGCGCGATGCGGATGTTGATCAGCACGATGGTCTGGCCGGTCTTTGTCAGCACCGCGTTCTGCTCCATCGCACATTCGAGCGGCGCGTCACGGCTGGCGCTGGTGCAGCGCACGATCCAGCCGGGCTGTTGCGCCGGCGCGCCGTCAGCCTGTGGCTGCGTCGGAGCCGGTGCCGGCTGCGCCGCAGGAGCGGGAGCGTTCTTCTTGGCGGCTTGTTGGGCAGGCGCGGCGCCCAAGGGCAACAGGACAGCTGCGGTGAGGGCGACAAGTCTGGATTGCATGAGCATGGCGAAACCGCGTTGGCGTGAACCGGGGGCCTCGCTGTAGCGTCGCCGGAAGCGCCGTGCAAGCCGCTACTCGGCAGCTTCCTTAACGGTGCCGTGCTCCACCGCCTCGCCGCCTTCGCCGTCACCCGAACGGCCCCAGCCCGAGAACCAGTTGTTGAGCTCGTCGAGATAGAGATAGACCACCGGCGTGGTGAACAGCGTCAGCGCCTGGCTGACGATCAGGCCGCCGACCATGGCGTAGCCGAGCGGCTGGCGGATCTCGGCGCCGGTGCCGTGACCGAGCATCAGCGGCACGCCGCCGAGCAGCGCGGCCATCGTCGTCATCATGATCGGGCGGAAGCGGAGCAGGGCGGCCTGGCGGATCGATTCCGCCGGCGTCTTGTGCTCGTCGCGTTCGGCGGCGATGGCGAAGTCGACCATCATGATGCCGTTCTTCTTCACGATGCCGATCAGGAGAATGATTCCGATCAAGGCAATGAGGCTGAAGTCGAACCCGGCCGCCATCAGGATCGCGAGCGCGCCGACGCCGGCCGAGGGCAGCGTCGACAGAATCGTGATCGGATGGATATAGCTCTCGTAGAGGATGCCGAGGATCAGGTAGACCACGACCAGCGCCGCAAGGATCAGCAGCGGCACGGTGCCGAGCGATTGCTGGAACGCCTGCGCCGTGCCCTGGAAGCTCGAGTTCAGCGTCGGCGGCGCGCCGAGCTCGGCCATCGCCTTCTGCACGGCTTCCGTCGCCTGGCCGAGCGCGACGCCCTGGCCGAGGTTGAAGCTGATGGTGATCGCCGGGAATTGGCCCTGGTGGCTGATCGAAAGCGGACGGACCGGATCGGTGGTCCAGGTCGCGAAGGTCGACAGCGGCACCTGGTCGCCGGTCAGCGGCGACTTCAGATAGAGCTTGTTCAGGCTGTCGAGATTGCCCTGCATCTCCGGCAGGATCTCCAGGATCACCTTGTAGGTGTTGAGCTGGGTGAAATACTGCGTGACCTGTCGTTGTCCGAAGGCATCATACAGCGTGTCGTCGATCAGCTGCGGCTGGATGCCGTAGCGCGCGGCGGTGTCGCGGTTGATCTTGAGCTGGACCGTGGTGCCCTGGGTCTGCTGGTCGGTCGCGACGTCGCGCAGCTCCGGCAGCGTCTGCATCTTGGCGAGGATTTTCGGCGCCCACTCGTTGAGCTCGGCGAGGTCGGCGTCCTGCAAGGTGAACTCGAATTGGGTGCGCGTCGGCCGCCCGCCGAGCCGCACGTCCTGGGCCGCCTGCATGTAGACGCGGGCGCCCTCGACCTTGTCGAACTGCGGACGCAGTCGCGCGATGATCTGCTGAGCCGAGGCATCGCGCTTGTCGCGAGCCTTCAGCGTGATGAATATGTTGCCGTTGTTGCCGGCGCGGCCGCTGCCGCCGATCGACATGGCGACGCTGGCAACATCGGGATCGGCGAGGATGATCTTACCGAGCTGTTCCTGACGCCGGGTCATCTCCTTGAACGAAATGTCCTGCGAGGCTTCCGAAGTCGCCGTGATCAGGCCGACATCCTGCTGCGGGAAGAATCCCTTCGGGATCAGGACGAACAAATAGATCGACAGTCCGAGCGTGGCGAAGAAGATCGCCAGCGTGGTGCGCCGCCAGGCCAGGGCGTGATCGAGAACGTATTCGTAGCCGCGCAGCATCGCATCGAAGGCGCGCTCGCTCCATTGATAGAAGCGACCGTGGCGCACCTCGCCATGGGCGCGCAGGAAGCGCGAAGCCATCATCGGCGTCAGGGTCAGCGACACGAACATCGAGACGAAGATGGTCATCGCCAGCACGACGGCGAATTCGCGGAACAGGCGCCCGATGATGCCGCCCATCAAGAGCAGCGGGATCAGCACCGCGACCAGCGAGATGCTGATCGACACGATGGTGAAGCCGATTTCCTTCGAGCCACGGAAGGCAGCCGCCATCGGCGATTCGCCTTCCTCGATGTAGCGCGTGATGTTCTCGAGCATCACGATGGCATCGTCGACGACGAATCCGACCGCGATGGTGAGCGCCATCAGCGACAGATTGTCGAGCGAATAGCCGACGACCCACATCAGCGCGCAGGCGCCGAGCAGCGCCAGCGGAACCGTGATGGCGGGAATGACGGTGGCCCAGAAGCTGCGCAGGAAGATGAAGATGACCATGACCACGAGCGCGATGGTCAGCAGCAAGGTGAACTGG
Organism: Bradyrhizobium sp. SBR1B; assembly: GCF_014198205.1. Lineage (NCBI taxonomy): Bacteria > Pseudomonadati > Pseudomonadota > Alphaproteobacteria > Hyphomicrobiales > Nitrobacteraceae > Bradyrhizobium > Bradyrhizobium sp. SBR1B. The sequence goes on along the minus strand of NZ_JACIHC010000018.1, from coordinate 127,143 downwards.
ACGTCCTCGACCGCGGCGCGGATGGTCGTGGTACGGTCGCTGATGAGCTCGATCTTGATGGCGGGCGGGATCGCCGCCACGAGGCGGGGCAGGGTCGCCTTGATCCGATCGACGGTCTCGATGACGTTGGCGCCCGGCTGCTTGAAGATCACCAGGAACACGCCGCGCTTGCCGTTGGCCCAGGCCGCCTGCTTGGCGTCTTCAGCGGCGCTGACCGCTTGGCCGATGTCGCGGATTCGCAACGGAGCGCCGTTGCGATAGGCGATGATGACGTCGTTCCAGTCCTTCGCGTGCGTGAGCTGGTCGTTGGCGTAGATCGTGTAGGCGCGCTTCTCGCCGTCGATATTGCCCTTCGGACTGTCGACCGTGGTGATCGCGATCTGGCTGCGTACGTCCTCCATCGACAGGCCCTTGGCGACCAGTTTCGCGGGATCGACCTGAACGCGGATGGAGGGTTTCTGCTGGCCGCCGATGAAGACCTGGGCGACGCCGGAGAGCTGGCTGATCTGCTGGGCGAGCTGGGCGTCGACCGCGTCGCTGACGCTGGTCAGAGGCAACGTCTCCGATGTCGCCGACAGCAGCAGGATCGGCGCATCGGCCGGGTTGACCTTGCGGTAGGTCGGCGGCGAGGGAAGATTCTTCGGCAACTGGCCGCTGGCGGCGTTGATGGCACCCTGCACGTCATTGGCAGCACCGTCGATGCTGCGGTTGAGATCGAACTGGATGGTGATCGACGCGGTGCCCAGATAGCTCGTCGAGGTCATCTGCGCGATGCCGGGAATCTGGGCGAACTGCCGCTCCAGCGGCTGCGCCACCGACGAAGCCATCGTCTCGGGACTGCCGCCCGGCAAATTGGCGGTGATCTGGATGGTCGGGAAGTCGACCTGCGGCAGCGGTGCGACCGGGAGCAGGGGATAGGCGACGAGACCGACGAAGAGGATGCCGGCCATCAGCAGCGAGGTGCCGATGGGATAACGGATGAAAGGTGCCGAAATCCCGCCCTCGGTCATTCCTGTCGTACCTTGTTCTGGGCGTTCTGGGCCGGGTTCGAACTCGCCACCGCCGTCGAGACGAGGCTTCCGGGCTGCACCTTGAACTGGCCGCCGGTGATCACCTGCTGACCGGGGCTCAGCCCTTCTTCGATGACCGAATGTCCATCGATAGCGTAGGTGACCTTGACCTTGTGCACCTCGGCCTTGTTGTCCTGATTGACGGTATAAGCGTAGAGGCCGTTGGTCGAATGCTGGACCGCGTCATCCGGAACCACGGTCGCATCCTTCAGCGTCCGCACCAGAAGCCGCGTCGAAACCGACTGGCCCGGCCACAGCGTGTGGTCCCTGTTGTCGAACACCGCCTTGAGCCGGATCGTTCCGCTGCTGGTGTCGACCTGGTTGTTGATGACCGCAAGCTTGCCCTCGGCCAGCGTCTTCTTGCCGTCGGTGGTGAAGGCGATCACCTTGAGCGCGCCGCTCTTCTGGCCTTCGGTGATATAGGGCAGCTGGTCTTCCGGCGCGGTGAAGATCACGGAGATCGGCTCGACTTGCGAGATCGTGACGATGCCCGTCTGCGTCGAGGCGTTGACGATGTTGCCGATGTCGACCTGGCGCAGGCCGGCGACGCCGGTGATCGGCGCCTTGACCTGGGTGTAGTCGAGCTGGGTCTGGGCGTTGGCGATCGCGGCGTCATCGGCGGCGATCTGGGCGGTGAGCTGGGCGACGGTCGTGCGCTGGGTGTCGACCCGCTGGGCGGTCGCGAATTCGCCGAGCTTCGTGGCGCGCTGAAGTTCGAGATTGGCGTTGGCCAGACTAGCCTCGTCCTGCGCCTTCTTGGCCTTGGCTTGGTCGAGCGTGGCTTGATAGGGACGGGGATCGATCGAGACCAGAAGCTCGCCCTGCTGGACGATCTGGCCTTCGCGGAAGGCGAGCTTGTCGATCTGGCCATCCACGCGGGTGCGGACTTGCACGGTGTTGAACCCCTGAACCGTGCCGAGACCGGTCAGATAGACCGGGAAATCGACCTTCTGGACCGGGGCAACGCTGACGGGGACGGCGGGCGGGCGGGGTGGACCCTTCTGGGCGGTCTGGGTTTTTCCAGCCTGGGAGGCGTCGAATTTCTGCCAACCATAGTAACCCGCGGAGGCCACGGCCGCGATGATCAGAATCCAGAGGATCGGCCGGGACTTTTTCATATCGTCTCGTGTCGGCTCTTGTGCCCTCAGCTACGAATTATTGGGGCAATCGTAGGGTTCCAGAGCGTTTGTATAATACACGCCAAGTTCCAGTGTAAACAGCACTATCAGTTGAGAATCCTAAACAATTGGAAAGCTTTGCACCGTCTGGGCAGAGGTCTGGCGCGGCGGTGTGCAGTGCTGCATTTTCCCGGCAGGCGCGATCGGCGAACACACCTCAAGCAGCACTCCCGGACGGTGTGCTCGGGCCGAATGGCGCCGGGTCGAGCCGCCGGTCGGTATCGGTAACAAGAATGGTTCTAAGTCGGGCGGAAGCCGTTTCGGTTGTCAGGGATTTCAGCATCGTCCATATCGGCGCCGCCACAACGGGAGCGCAGGATGGACGAGCTGAACGGCAAGCTGATCGCGTGTCAGATTCTGATCACGGGATTGATCGCGCGTGTCGCCAATGAGCAGCGTGATCCCTTGCGCTTCCTCACCGACTTCCGGGACGAGATCAAAGCGGTCGTGAGCGGCGTCAACATCGCCGGCATGGACTCAACCGATCGCGTGCGCGCTGTTGCGCTGAAAACCGTCGACGAATTGTTTTCGCTGATGAAGCCGCCGAGCAGCGATTGATGCTGTGAGCGAGCCATCGATTGCCCGGCCTTCGGTGCGCTGTTTTTTAGAACGAGTCCAATATCAGTTTAGAACGATTTCAAACTGTAATTTAGAATTGTTTTGAACTGGACCGATTCAAGGGTTCTTGCGAGGCGCTCGCATTGACCCGCTATTTTGCGGCCGATACCAACAACTCATCGTTCGTCAAAGTGAGTGAGCGAACAGGAAGATGGGGCGTTTGGTAATGGGGCAGGTGGTCGCACCGAAGTCGTTGCGTTCGGTCGCAGCATTCGGTCTGGTGGATGAAAAGTTCGCAGGTGTTTCCGGCAAGAAGGTCTCGGCAGTTGCGAGCTTGATCGCGGTGGCGTCGGTGTCGAGTGGCGCGCAGGCGCAGCAGTCCAACCTGCCGCCGGTAACGGTCGATGCTCCCGTCGAACGTCCGCGTCCAACGTCGTCGAAGCCTTCGCCGGAGCAGGTCCGCGCCCGCAATGCGATTCGTCGCGCCGCGCAGCGCGAGCAGGCGGCACAGCAGACGGCGCCGACCACGCCGTCAGGCGCTCCCGACGGCAATCCCTATGCCGATCCGGCCGCGCCCTACAAGGTCGACCACGTCCAGGCCAGCGGCAAGTTTCCCGAGAAGATGCTGAACACGCCCAAGTCGATCACGGTGCTCAGCAAGGAAGTGCTCGAGGACAAGAACGCGACGACGCTGAAGGAGATCGGGCGCTCGACCGCGGGCGTGACGCTCGGCTCGGGCGAGGGCGGCAACGCGTTCGGCGACCGTTTCTTCATCCGCGGCTTCGATGCGCGCAACGACGTGTTCATCGACGGCATCCGCGATCCCGCGGTTTCCATCCGCGAGAACTTCTTCACCGAGCAGATCGAGATCCTGCGCGGGCCCGCATCCTCCTACGCCGGCCGCGGCACCGCCGGCGGTGCCATCAACATCGTCACCAAGCAGGCTGGCGACGTCAACTTCAAGCGCATGGACTCCGAGTTCGGCACCGATCAGACCAAGCGCGTCACGCTCGACGTCAACCAGGTCATCGACCCGACCTTCTCGGTGCGCACCGGCGGCCTGTTCCAGGATGCCAACGTCGCCGGCCGCGACTACGTGACCGACAATCGCTGGGGCACCTTCATCTCGACCAAGTACACCCCGACCAACGACATCAAGATCACCACGAACTACGTCCACACCGACCTCAGCGGCCTGCCGGATTTCGGCGTACCCTATTACAAGCAGGGCAATGTGCCGGTGACCTCGGCCGGCATTCCGCGCGGCAATTGGTACGGCTTCCTCAATCGCGACTTCCAGACGGCGCGGCAGGATTTCGGTACCGGCACGATCGAGTACAAGGTCAACGAGGCCATCACGCTGACCAGCAAGGTGCGCGGCGAGCACTCGGTGCTCAACTATATCGGCACGCTGCCGCAGAATCCGAATACGACCAGCCCCAATCCGCTGCTCTGGACCACGACGGCGAGCGCGCAGAGCCGCTACCAGACCGTGGACGTGTGGGCCAACCAGAACGAGGCCACGTTCAAGCTCGACACCGGCGGGGTCAAGCACACCGCCGTGTTCGGAGTCGAATATTCGAACGAGAACATCTCGATCGACCGCTATGCCGGCCTCGCGTCGGAGCTGTCCGGCTCGCCCTTCACGAGCAACGGTGCCGTGACAGGGGTCAATCTCTACTCCCCGCAATACACCAACATTCCCTTCGGCATTCCGTCACTCCTCGGAAACCCGACGCGCTACGGCGTCAACACCAGCAGCGTCTATGTCATGGACACCGCGAACTGGCAGGACACGATCATCGTCAATGGCGGCGTGCGCTACGACGGCTACAGCCAGAGCGCGTCGAACAATTCGAGCTTCGTGAAGCAGAACGCGGATCTCGTGAACTACAACGTCGGCCTGGTCTACAAGCCGATGTCGATCGGCAGCATCTATGCAGCCTATGCGACCTCGGCCAATCCGTTCGGTTCGGAGCTTGACGCGACCGGCACCGATTACGGCGGCGTTCCGCCCAACTCGACCCTCTTGCTCGGGCCCGAGCGCAACAAGGCGATCGAGCTCGGCACCAAATGGGAACTCGCCGACCGCCACCTGCTGGTGACCGGCGCGCTGTTCCAGACCACCAAGGACAACGCGCGCGAGACCGTCAACGGCCTGCTGACCTCGGGCGCTGCCTACAGGATCCAGGGCATCGACATCGAAGCCGAGGGCAAGATCACCGATCGTTGGAGCATCTTCGGCGGCCTGGTGCTGATGCAGTCCAAGGTCACCCAGAGCGGGGTTGCCTCCAATCTCGGCCTGCAGCTCGCCAACATTGCCCACCAGTCGTTCAGCATGCTGACCAAGTACAAGTTCGATGACGGCTGGGAGCTCGGCGGGCAGGCGGTGTACCGCTCGAAGGTTTACGGCGGCACGTTCGCGGCCAACACCAACGAGCTGCCGAGCTATTGGCGCTTCGATGCCTTCGTCGAGAAGAAGATCGACAAGAACTGGACCATGAAGTTCTACGCTCAGAACCTGACCAACAAGCTCTATTACGACTCGTTCTATCGCAGCAACGTACCGTTCGTAGCGGTCGCGCCCGGGCGCGCGTTCTATGTCGTGACGACAGCGAAGTTCTGATCATGTTGACGTGCCTGCCAGGCGTTCTCAGCAAGGATGATGTGGCGGATTTCCGCCGCATCATGGACGCCAGCGAATGGGAGGATGGCCGGTCCACCGCCGGCGCGCAGTCGGCGATGGTCAAGCGCAACGAGCAATTGCCGCCCGATAGCGAAGTCGCGCGAAAACTCGGCAACCGCATCATCTCGGCGCTGACATCGAACCCGCGCTTCATCGCGGCGGCTATACCGCTCCAGATCTTCCCGCCGCTGTTCAACCGCTATGCGGCGGATAGCGGCCACCATTTCGGCCTGCATGTCGACAATGCGATCCGCGGCGACCGTCTGACCGGCCTTCGCATCCGCACGGACCTCTCGGTGACGCTGTTCCTCGCCGAGCCGGAAGAGTACGACGGTGGCGAACTTGTGATCGAGGACACTTACGGCTCGCACGAAGTCAAGTTGCCAGCCGGCGACTGCGTGCTCTACCCCTCGACCAGCCTCCACCTCGTCACGCCGGTGACCAGGGGAACACGGGTTGCGTCTTTCTTCTGGCTTCAGAGCATGATACGGGACGATCAAGCCCGGAGCATGATCTTCGACCTCGACACCGCGATTCAGGCGCTGGTGGACCGGCTCGGGCGTGACGATCCCGAAACGGTCAAATTGACGGGTATCTATCACAACCTCATTCGCTACTGGGCCGAAGTATGAAGACCATGACCTTCCAAGCAAGCCTTGCCGCAGCCTTGATGCTGGCGGCCGCCTGGCTCGCATCCCCCGTTTCCGCCCAGACACAACCCCCCTCGGCACCGGCGCAGTCGACGGCTCAGCCGGCCCCGGTCGCTCCGGCTCCGGCGGCGCCCGCGGCGACCACGCCTGCGGTCCCGGCGCCTTCGGCTTCGACGGCAGCCACCCCGGTTGCTCCGACGGCGCCCTCCGCGGCCGCCGTTTCGACCACCGCCAAGCCTGATGCCGCGGCTGGCATCGCGCCGGCGATGAAGGAATTGTCGCCCTGGGTGATGTTCATGTCGGCGGACGTCATCGTGAAGGCGGTGATGATCGGGCTCGCCTTCGCATCGCTGATGACCTGGACCGTCTTCATCGCCAAGTCGATCGAGCTGTCGGTCGCATCCTCCAAGCTTCGTTCGGCGCTGAAGAAGGTTGCGGAGACGCGCTCCCTCGCCGAAGCGCAGATGGCGCTCGGAGCCAAGGAGGGTATCCTGCCGTCGTTCCTGACGGCGGCCCTGCGCGAGGCGCGGATGTCGGCCGGCCTGTCCAGCGACGCCGGCATCAAGGAGCGCGCAGCCTCCAGCTTTTCCGAGATCGTGCGCGCCGAGGCGCGGCGGATCCGCATCGGCATGGGCGTGCTTGCGACCATCGGCTCGACCTCGCCCTTCGTCGGCCTGTTCGGCACGGTCTGGGGCATCATGAACAGCTTCATCGGCATCTCGAAGTCGCAGACCACGAACCTCGCCGTCGTCGCGCCCGGCATCGCCGAAGCGCTGCTCGCCACGGCGATCGGCCTCGTCGCCGCCATTCCCGCCGTCATCATCTACAATCACTTCTCGCGCGTGACGAAGGGCTATCTCGAGCTCGTCAGCCGCGCCTCGGGTGCGGCGGCGCGGCTGCTCTCGCGCGATCTCGACCGCAGCCACGGCAGCGTGCATTCGCGCGCAGCGGAGTGAGCCATGGGCGTTTCGCTCGCAGACAACGACGGCGACGACGACGATTTCTCGGAAACGCATGACATCAACGTCACGCCGTTCATCGACGTCATCCTGGTGCTGCTGATCATCTTCATGGTCGCAGCGCCGCTCTCCACGGTCGACCTGCCGATCGATTTGCCGACGTCGAGCGCGACGCCGCAGAAGAAGCCGGACAAGCCGACCTATCTCAGCATCAAGCCCGATCTGACGCTTGCCCTCGGGGAGAACCCCGTTCACCGGGCCGAGCTGATCGGGACGCTCGACGGACTGTCCGACATGAGCAAGGACAAGTACGTCTTCCTGCGCGCCGATCGTTCGGTGCCGTACGGGGAGTTGATGGGCGTCATGGAGCTCCTGCGCTCAGGCGGCTATACGCGGGTGAAACTGGTGGCGCTGGAAGGCGCACCGGGAGCGCCTGCGGCAGGCACCGCTCAGCCTTAGAGGCCCGCTATGTCGGACGAACACAGACCATCCCGGAAGCTCTGGATCCTGGCGGCGGTGGCCGCGCTCGTGCTCCATCTGGGCGGTGCTGCGCTCGCGCTGGCTCATTTGCGTGCTGACGACGACGGCGATGGCCTCGGTGCGAACGGTGCGGAATTCGCCGTGGAGATGGCATCGCCCAAGGCGCCCGAAACCGATCTGCCGCCCGGGCCCGACAGCGAAGCGATGCAGGAGCAGCAGGCGCTTCCCGAGCAAAAGGCCGAGACCAAGGAGACGGAGCTTCCGAAGGACCAGTCGCAGCAGGTCGAGGATCCCGATCGCGTCGTGACCGAGAACAACGCGAAGAAGCCGACGGAAGACGATCCGAAGATTCAGGCGGTCGAAACGCCGGCCGCCGAGGCCTCGCCGAAATCGGTTGCGACGGCACGGCAGACGCTCGAGGAGGACGCGCGCGAGGCCGAGAAGGCGCTGGCGCCCGTCATCGGCATCGGCAAGGACATCCTGAAGCTGACCGCCGACTGGAACCGCAAGATCAGCGCGCATTTGTCGCTGCACAAGATCAATCCGGAAGGCAAGCAGCCCAATAACCAGAAGGTCAAGGTGAGCTTCGCGATCAACCGGAAGGGCAACGTGCTGTCGGTGGATGTCGTGGAGTCATCCGGGGATTCAGCCTACGACGCGGCCGCGGTCTCGATTGTCCGCAAGTCCGATCCGATCCCGCAGCCGCCTGCCGGGCTGACCGAGGATCGGTTCGAGCGGACCGTCGATATCATCTTCACGCCGGCCGACGCGAAAAAGAAGAAGACGGCTCAGCGCCAGTAGAGCCGGATCCCGACATAGACGACGACGAGGCAGGCGAAGATCAGCGCCACCGGGAGCGGCCGTTTCTGGGTTCCAGCTGCCGCGCCAGCCCCGAAAAAGCTGGTCGTCTTTGGCTTCGGCGCCGGGCGGCGGAAAGCGGTAACATTGTCCGCCGCTGCTTCAGGCGGGCGAGGGCGGACGTCGGGTGCCGTTCCCGCGCCACCCATCTCGGCATAATAGGCCTTGTAGATCGCACCGATGGTCGCCTCGGTGGCCTCGCCCTCGCTCATCTGCGCCAGCAGGTTCTGGTAGCTCGCCAGAAACTCCTGGGCCTCCGGTGGGAGCGCGGACGCCCCATTGAGCTTGGCCATCATCTTCCAGGTGGCAAAATCGGCGCGGGCGCGGGTGTCCGCGCGTCGCGCGATCAGCATATCGGCAGCTTTGACCAAGTCGGCCTCTGGCCCTTCGGCTTAAAGTTCGGGTGCGGTTGTTCAACTACGCATTGCCGGTCAGGAACAGAACAGCCTGAATCACATAACCGGTCAACGTTCGCAGTATTGCTGAAATAACATCAAGATTTAGACCGAACTGGGAACCTGCAAGGGGCAGCAGGATCAACAGGCCGATCAGGATCAGCATCCCGAATGGCTCGAGCCGGGCCAGTGGCATGGCGAGCGGGCGCGGCAACAGCCCGACCGCAACGCGCCCGCCATCGAGCGGCGGGATCGGCATCATGTTGAAGACCGCGAGGATGGCGTTGATGATGAGCGCATTCTTGAGGTTGTCGGCGACCCATTTCGCCGAGCTTGCGGGGACAAGGGGCAGGGCGTGGAAGGCGAGGGCCACTGCAAGCGCCAGCAGGATGTTGGTGACAGGCCCCGCCAATGCCACCCAGACCATGTCCAGTTTGGGGTTGTTCAGCTTGCGGAAGTTGACCGGCACCGGCTTGGCATAGCCGAACAGGAACGGCGAGTGCGCGAACAGCAGCATCGCCGGTAGGATCAGGGTGCCGAACGGGTCAATATGCCTGATGGGGTTGAAGCTGACGCGGCCGAGCTGTGCGGCTGTGTTGTCGCCAAGCCGGTCGGCGACGAAGGCGTGCGCGGCCTCGTGGAAGGTGATGGCAAGCACCAGCGGCAGCACCCAGACGGAAAGGTCATAAAAGGAAATGTTCACGGCTCGTCCGTCCTGGTTTGCCTGCGCGCTTCGCAAAGCAGGCCGTATAGGGCCACAATCCTTCACGATCTAGCGTTATATGGCGCCCAATTCCGAAATTGCCCGTTGCAAATGATCTGCAAGGAGGGCGCCTGCGGTCGACAGGTCGTTCGCGCGGTGGAGGCGGATCTCCGCCGCCGGCAACGGCGGCATGCCGTCACGATCGGACAGCGCACGAAGGCTCGGCGGCAAGGTCCCGGCCTTTACCACCGTCACTGCGAGACCTTGAGCCGCGATCGTCTCGACCGCAGCGAGCGTCCGGCTGACATAGGCGAGACGCCAGGGCAGGTCCGCGGCGTCGAGCGCTTCCGCAGCCCACTGGCGAAACAGACAGCCCGGCGGGTAGAGCGCCATGGGAAGGGGACACTGCGCCGCTGTCCGATAGGATGGGGCGGCGGCCCAGACCGCCTGTTCGCGCCTCAATAACTCGCCATCGCCGCATCCTTGTGGATGCATGGCGATGACGAGGTCGTAGGCCTCGCCGAGCCGCGCCGGCATCGTCGCGGTCAATCCCGTCTCGATCTCGACCCTGACCAGTGGATGGTGCCTGGCAAAGCTCGCCAGCAGGGGCGGAATGACGATGGTGCCGTAATCGTCCATCACGCCGAGACGGACGACGGCGTCGGCCTTGCGTGCGCGGAGCGCCCCGACGGCCTCCGCGTTGAGTGCGAGAATGCGCCGCGCATAAGCGCGCAACTCTTCGCCCGTCGCGGTCGGCACGACCCCAGCCCTGGTGCGCTGAAACAGCTTGGTGCCAAGCCGCTCCTCCAGCCGCCTGATCTGGACGCTCACCGCCGATTGCGTGCGATTGAGCACATCGGCCGCGCGCGTGAACGAACGATGCTCGTCGACCGCGAGAAACGCCTTCAGCAGCTCGGGATCGAGATCGGGTGCGCTCATGACGAAAACTTATCCCAGCATCACGGAAATTCCATTCCCTGTTTCGGCGTGCCTCGTATGCTGCCTTCGAAGTATCGACGGGAGGAAGCGTGGGCGAAATCTCCGGCGTTCTGGCCGCCATGCTGTCGAGCGGTCTTGGCGGCACCTCGATCGGCGCCACGCGCTATCTCGTGAGCAACCTCGACCCGCTGGCGATCGGTTCGTTCCGCTTCGGCATCGGCTTTCTCCTGCTGTTACCACTGACGCTGCTGCGCGCAGATCGCTGGCCACTGCGAGGGGACTGGGCCGCCGCAATCGGGCTCGGCATGCTGTTCTTCGTTTTGTTTCCGATCCTGTTCAATGCATCGTTGATCTTCACGACTGCCGCGCGCGGGGCGCTCGCCTTATCCACGCTGCCGCTGTTATCCCTCGTGATCGGCGCCGCGCTCGGTGCCGAAGCGCTGACCTGGCGCAAATCGATCGGCGTGGTGATTGCGACATTGGGTGTTGCTGTAGCGCTTCTCTCCGACCTGACCTCGGCACCGCCGGGCGCCTGGCGCGGTGATCTCCTGATGATGGCGGCCGCACTGTGCATGGCACTGTATGGTATCTGGTCGAAGCCACTGATCCGGCGCTCCAGCCCGATCGCCTTCACCACCATGAGCATGGCGGCGGGCGCTGCCTGCCTCATCCTGCTCTCTTGGATCCGCGGTAGCTTTGCGCCGGTCGCGGGCTTCGGCGCGCCGCAATGGCTGGCGGCTCTCTATCTCGGTGCATTCGGCGCGGCGCTGACCTTCTATCTCTGGGCTTTCGCGCTGGAGCGGACGACGCCGACGCGTGTCGCGATCTCGGTGACGGTCAACCCGATCACGGCGTCGCTGGTCGGCGCTTGGCTGCTGAACGAGCCGTTGCGCTGGAATCTGGCGGCCGGCATCGTCGCGGTGTTTGGCGGGATCTGGATCGCGACGACAACGGGCCGGCGGGCGCCGGCGGCAAGCGCGTCTGCGTCAGGCCAAGCCTGACATCACGCCGGGATCGTTCCCGGATATTGCACCAGGCCGTCGTCGAGCTTCAGCCAGATCGGCTTCTCCGAGACCCAGATGTGCTCGGTCGGCGCGAAGGCATTGCGATCATCGAACACGGAGAGGGCGACGCCCGCGAGCGTGCCGTTGCGCCGCCAGGCGAACAGGCGGGTGCCGCAGCGTTTGCAGAACACGCGGTCGATCGCCTCGGACGATGCATAGCGCTCGGTCTCGCCTTCGACGCTCAGCGCGCGCTGGTCGAACTGCGCGCGGGCGAAGAAGGGCGAGCCCATCGCCTTCTGACAGTTGCGGCAATGGCAGACGCGAACGTTGAGCGGCTCGCCCTCCGCCTTGAACCGGACCGCGCCGCACAGGCATCCGCCTTCCCGGATCATGCTGCCCTCAATAGGTTGCGCGTCCGCCCGAGATGTCGAACACCGCGCCGGTCGAGAAGGCGCAGTCCTCGGACGCGAGCCAGGCCACCATCGCGGCGAGCTCTTCGACCAGCACGAAGCGCCCCTTCGGGATCTTCGACAGCATGAAGTCGATATGCTGCTGCGTCATCTGGTCGAAGATCGCGGTCTTGGCCGCGGCCGGCGTCACCGCGTTGACGAGGATGTCATGCGCGGCGAGCTCCTTGCCGAGCGACTTTGTCAGCGCGATCAGGCCGGCCTTGGACGCCGAATAGTGCGAGGCGTTCGGGTTGCCTTCCTTGCCGGCGATCGAGGCGATGTTCACGATGCGCCCGTATTTCTGCTTGAGCATCGCGGGCACGATGGCCTTGCAGACGATGAAGGGACCGTCGAGGTTGATGCGCAGCACCTTGCGCCATTCATCGAGGTCGGTTTCCCAGACCGGCTTGTTGACGCCGGCGATGCCGGCATTGTTGACGAGGATGTCGATCTTGCCGAACGCGGCGAGCGTCGCATCGCGCGCCTGCTCGACGGCCGCGGTGTCGGTGACATCGACCTTGAAGACCTTGGTCTTGCCGCCGATCTCTTTCGCCGTCTTCTCGGCCAGCGCGGAGTCAAAATCCCAGATCGCGACCTTGGCGCCGGAGGCGGTGAGGCGCTCGGTGATGGCGCGGCCAAAGCCCTGCGCGCCGCCGGTGACGATGGCGACGCGGCCGTTGAGGTCGATCTTGTTCATGCCGGGTGCCTCTGGGATCAGAGCATGTAGCCGCCGTCGACGACGAGGTCGACGCCGGTGGTGAAGGCGCTCTCGTCGCTGCCGAGATAGACCGCCATGGATGCGATCTCGTCGGCGGTGCCGAGCCGGCCCATCTTCTGGCGGGAGATGAACATCTCCTTGCCTTGCGGTCCCTGCGCGGCGGCGCGGTCGAGCATCGAGGGCGTCTCGACGGTGCCGGGGCAGATCGAGTTGCAGCGGATGCCCTTGGTGATGAAATCGAGCGCGACCGCACGCGATAGCAGCGACACTGCCGCCTTCGACGAGCTGTAGACGTAGCGGTTCGCCGGCGGCCTCAAGGCCGCGCAGGAGGAGATGTTGACGATGCTGCCGCCGCCGCCCGCGATCATGTCGGGCAGGAAGGCCCTGATGGTCCGGTGCATCGATTTGACGTTGAGGTCGAACGAGAAATCGAAATCCTCTTCCGAGCATTCCAGGATGGTGCCGTGATGCACGAAGCCGGCCGCGTTGAGCAGGATGTCGATTTTGCCGATACGCTTGGCGAAGGCGTTGACGTCGGCGGTGTTGCGGACGTCGAGCTTTGCGACCTCGGCGATGCCTTCCTTGGTCAGGCCGGCGATGCCGGCTTCATTGATGTCGGTGGCGATGACGGTTGCGCCTTCACGCGCGAATGCGAGGGCGCATGCGCGCCCGATGCCGGCGGCCGCAGCCGTGACGACGGCGCGTTTGCCCTTGAGGCGGTCTGCCATTTTCTTGTTCTCCTCGATTTCTTCATTGCCGTGACGCCGTAGCCCGGATGGAGCGCCAGCGTAATCCGGGATCCTGCGTTCGCGGATGGTGAACCCGGATTTCGCTACGCTCCATCCGGGCTACGGGTGCCCAGTTCAGTGATTATCCCGCGCCACACCAAACGTGCCGGCGACGTTCTGGTAGCGTGTGGCGAGTTCCATGCAGGCGCCGGTCGATTGCTGGCCGACAGTGTTGCGATAGATCTCCTGCCACGGCGTCTGGTTCTGCGGATGCTTGAAGCCGCCATTGGCCTTGAGCTCGGCGTGACGCTTCTTCAGCTCCTCGTCCGAGATCAGGATGTTGGCGCTGCCCTTGTTGAGGTCGACGCGGACCTTGTCGCCGGTCTTGAGGACCGCAAGCCCGCCATTGGCGGCAGCTTCCGGCGAGGCGTTCAGGATCGAGGGCGAGCCCGAGGTGCCGGACTGGCGGCCGTCGCCGATGCAGGGCAGGGACAGGATACCGCGTTTGATCAGCGCTGCCGGGGGCTGCATGTTCACGACCTCGGCTCCACCAGGATAGCCGATCGGCCCGGTGCCGCGGATGAACAACACGCAGTGCTCGTCGATATCGAGCGAGGCGTCGTCGATCCGCTCGTGATAGTCCTCCGGACCCTCGAACACGATGGCGCGGCCCTCGAATGCGTTGGGGTCTTTCGGATTGCTGAGATAGCGATCGCGGAATTCCTTGGAGATCACTGAGGTCTTCATGATCGCGGAATCGAACAGATTGCCCTTCAGCACCAGGAAGCCGGCGTCCTTCACCAGCGGCTTGTCGTAAGCCCAGATCACGTCGTTGTCGGGGACCGGCGCGTCCTTGCAGTTCTCGCCGATGCCGCGGCCGTTGACGGTGACGGCGTCCTCATGGATGCGCTTGTGCTTCATCAACTCGCGCACCACCGCAGGTACGCCGCCGGCACGGTGGAATTCCTCGCCGAGATAGAAGCCGGCCGGCTGCATGTTGACCAGGAGCGGCACGTCGTGGCCGACCTTCTGCCAGTCCTCGATGGTGAGCTCGACGCCGATGTGGCGGGCCAGCGCGTTGATGTGGATCGGCGCGTTGGTCGAGCCGCCGATCGCCGAATTGATCACGATGCAGTTCTCGAACGCCTTGCGGGTCAGGATGTCCGAGGGCTTGAGGTCTTCCCAGACCATCTCGACGGCGCGCTTGCCGGTTTCGTAGGCGATCTGGCCGCGCTCGCGGTAGGGGGCGGGGATCGCCGCGCACCCCGGCAGCGAGAAGCCGAGCGCTTCGGCAAGACCGTTCATGGTCGAGGCGGTGCCCATGGTGTTGCAATGGCCGACCGAGGGTGCCGACGAGGCCACGATCTCCATGAACTCTTCATAGTCGATCTCGCCCGCGGCGAGCCGCTCGCGCGACTTCCAGACGATGGTGCCCGAGCCGGTGCGTTCGCCGGCATGCCAGCCGTTGAGCATCGGGCCGCCCGACAGCACGATCGCGGGCAGGTTGACGGTCGCAGCCGCCATCATGCAGGCCGGCGTGGTCTTGTCGCAGCCGGTGGTGAGCACGACGCCGTCGAGCGGATAGCCGTAGAGGATCTCGACCAGGCCGAGATAGGCGAGGTTGCGGTCGAGCGCGGCGGTCGGGCGCTTGCCGGTCTCCTGGATCGGATGGGTCGGGAATTCCATCGCGATGCCGCCGGCCTCGCGGATGCCCTCGCGGACGCGGTGGGCCAGCTCGATATGGTGGCGGTTGCAGGGAGAGAGGTCGTTGCCGGTCTGGGCGATGCCGATGATCGGCTTGCCGGATTGCAGCTCGGCACGGGTGAGGCCGTAATTGAGGTAGCGCTCCATGTAGAGCGCCGTCATGCCCGGATTATGCGGGTTGTTGAACCATTCCTGGGAGCGAAGGTGGCGTCGGGAGCCGTTGCCGGCGGGCGCATGCCCATTGGTCGGTTTTTTTGTCATTGGTTTCTCCTGCAATGCAAACGCACTGGCGTCCGTCCTAGGGTGTCGGCTTGTGCGATGCCCAACGGCGCGAATGACGGATCGCTGGCCCGCTGGCGGGTCGTTTCCTCACAAATGCGATACTAGTCATGGCTACTTGGTAACGCTACCATTTTGTTCGCCGTGCCCACGCCCGAGACAGTCGGCCGGCTGTCTGAATGGCGCGGCGACGAGCTTTGCCGCTCGATCACCCGGAAGCCGAGATCGAGCACCGGCTGCTCCGGGCGCCGTCCGTCGATCGCCTCGATCAGCATGGTGGCGGCCGTTTTGCCCATCTCGTAGCGGTTGGTGCGCACGCTGGTAAGGGTGGGGACGGCGGAGGCCATGAATTCGAGGTCGTTGAAGCCGACGATCGCGATCTGCTCGGGGACAGCGATCTCCCGGCGCCGGCATTCGAACAGCACGCCGAGCGCAAGGTCGTCATTGGCACAGAACACCGCATCGAGATTCGGCTCGCGCGCCAGGAGATCGGTGAACAGGGCGCCGCCCAGCGTCACGGAGGTCGGTGTCGCCGTGGTGACGACGAGGCGCTGCTCGAACAGTGCGGCATCCTTCATCGCCGAGACATATCCGTCCAGCCGCCGCTGCACCCGCGGGTCCATGCGCGCACCGACGAAGCCGATCTTGCGGCGGCCCTGCTCGAACAGGTGCGCAACCGCTGCGCGGGCTGCATCATAGTGCGAAAAGCCGATCATCATGTCGACCGGGTCGGGGCCGATCTCCATGATCTGCACGATCGGGCAATCGGCGGCCTCCAGCATGGCGCGCGATTCCGTGGTCTGGTCGATGCCGGTGACGATCAGCCCGGCCGGCTTCTGCGCCAGAAACAGTCGCAGCAGCTTCTCTTCCTGGAGGATGCTGTAGCGCGTGTTGGACAGCTGGATCGAGTAACGGCTGCCTTCGGACGCGTCGTAGATGCCGCGCAGCACGTCCGAGAACACGTTGTTGGTGAGGGAGGGGATCAAGACACCGATCACCTCGGTGCGTTGCGAGGCCAGCGCGCGGGCCGCAAGGTTCGGCACATAGCCGAGCTCCTTGGCGGCGCTCTCGACCCGTGTCCGCTTGGCAACCGAGAGGGCCTCCGGATTACGGAAGAAGCGGGACGCCGTAATCGGGCTGACGCCGGCAAGCTCGGCGACTTCCGCCAGCCGGATCTTGCCTGACTTGGTGCGTTTTCGACCCATTTGCTGCTCTTAACACAGTCAGTCCCGCAAACAAAGGAACGTTGACAGCGCTACCAGCAACGACTAACCAAAGACAAATTGCCAAAACCGCACAAACTGCCGACAATGTTGCCCGCTAAGATCGGGCCGAGTTCGGTGAAGTCTGAAAAAACAAGACGGTCGCGGCGCTCGAGGCGCCGTGGACTTTCGAGGAGGGAGCTAGATGTCGTCTGTGCAAATCCGCGACGTGCGGAAATCGTTCGGCAATTTTGAAGTCCTGCACGGCGTGACTGTACCGATTGAGGACGGCCAGTTCGTCGTTCTGGTCGGCCCCTCCGGCTGCGGCAAGTCGACGCTTCTGCGCATGCTCGCCGGTCTCGAGAACATCACCTCCGGCACGATCTCGATCGGCGACCGCGTCGTCAACAATGTCCAGCCCAAGGAGCGGGACATTGCGATGGTGTTCCAGAACTACGCGCTCTATCCGCACATGACGGTCGCCGACAACATGGGCTTCTCGCTGAAGCTGCGGAATGCGGGCGCCGACGAGATCAACAAGCGCGTCAAGCGCGCCGCCGAGATCCTCGCGCTGTCGCCGCTGCTCGATCGCTATCCGCGCCAGCTCTCCGGCGGCCAGCGGCAGCGCGTCGCGATGGGCCGCGCCATCGTGCGCGACCCGCAAGTCTTCCTGTTCGACGAGCCCTTGTCCAACCTCGACGCCAAGCTGCGCGTCGCCATGCGCACCGAGATCAAGGAGCTGCACCAGCGGCTGAAGACGACGACCGTCTACGTCACCCACGACCAGATCGAAGCCATGACCATGGCCGACAAGATCGTCGTCATGCATGACGGCATCGTCGAGCAGATGGGCACGCCGCTCGAGCTCTATGACAAGCCCGACAATCAGTTCGTTGCCGGCTTCATCGGCTCGCCCGCGATGAACTTCCTGAAGGGGCATGTGCGCGTCAACGGCGTTGCGACCTTCGAGGGACCGAACGGTGTCAAGCTGCCGCTCAAGACCGCGCCCGCGGCGTCCGACGGCCGTCCCGCGGTCTATGGCGTGCGGCCCGAGCATTTCACCATTGCCGACGACGGCGCCGAAGCCGAGATCATCGTGGTCGAGCCGACCGGCTCGGAGACGCAGGTGTTTGCCAAGATCGGCGGCGAGCAGGTCGTCGCGGTCTTCCGCGAACGCCACCAGTTCAACCCGGGCGACAAGGTCCGGCTGAAGCCGGACCCGTCACTGGTGCATCTGTTCGACGAGGCGACGGGAAAGCGCCTGAACGCGTAGCGTAAGTTTAAGTCAAGACAATAAAAAGCATCACAGGGAGGACGACATGCAAGACTTTACCCGCCGGACTCTGCTTCAAGGCGGAACGGCACTGGCTGCGACCGGCATGCTCACCGGGCCGGCACTGTTCGATTTCGCCAAGGCCTGGGCGCAGAGCGCGCCCTGGAAGGCGGAGCCCGGTGCCAAGCTGACCGTGATGCGGTGGAAGCGCTTCGTGCCGGCTGAGGACGATGCGTTCAACGCAATGGTCGCGGCGTTCAAGGCTGCCACCGGCACCGAGATGAACGTGTTCAGCGAATCCTTCGAGGACGTGCAGCCGAAGGCTTCGGTTGCGGCCAATACCGGCTCCGGGCTCGATCTCGCCTGGGGCCTGCACACGCTGCCGCAGCTGTTCCCCACCAAAGTGCTGAAGATGAACGACGTCGCCGATTATCTCGGCAAGAAGTACGGCGGCTGGACCGATGCGGCCGCCAAGACCTGCAAGCAAGGCAATGACTGGCTCGGCATTCCCGTCGCGACCAACGGCGGTTACATGACGTACCGCAAGTCGGCGCTCGACAAGGCGGGGTTCAAGGAATTCCCGAAGGACTTCCCCAGCTTCCTCGAGATGTGCAAGGCGCTGAAGGCGAACAACACGCCGGCCGGCTTCGCTCTCGGGCACGCCTCGGGCGACGGCAATTCGTGGCTGCACTGGGTGCTGTGGGGCCACGGCGCCTACACGGTCGACCAGAACGACAAGATCATCATCAATTCGCCGGAGACGGCAAAGGCGCTTGAATATTGCAAGTCGCTGTACGATGCCTTCATCCCGGGCACCGCGTCCTGGAACGATTCCTCCAACAACAAGGCGTTCCTCGCCGGCGAGCTCTATTGCACGGCGAACGGCATCTCGATCTACGTCGCCGCCAAGACCGATGCGAGCAAGAAGGAGCTCGCCGAGGACACCTATCACGCGCTCTGGCCGGTCGGGCCGGTGGGCAAGCCGACCGAGCTGCAGCTTGCGCTGCCGATCCTCGCCTTCAACTTCACCAAATATCCGAATGCGGCGAAGGCCTTCGTCGCCTTCATGCTGGAGAAGGAGAACTACGAGAAGTGGCTGGACGGCGCGCAGGGCTATCTGACGCAGACCTTGAACGCTTATGAGTCGGCGCCGATCTGGACGGCGGATCCCAAGAATGCCGTGTTCTCGCAGGCCTCCAAGCGCACTTTGCCGGCGGCCGGTATCGGTTCGGTCGGCGAAAAGGCGGCGACGGCCATCGCCGACTTCATCGTCGTCGACATGTTCGCCAACTACTGCACCGGCACCAAGGATGCGAAGGGCGCGATGGCGGAAGCCGAGCGCCAGCTGAAGCGCATCTACCGCTGAGCGTCACGGGGCGGGCGGCCATTCGGCCGCCCGCTCGTCAACATTTCGATCAGGGATATCGGGCATGGCTGATGTCGCAATTCCCCGGGCCAAGCCTCAGATGAGCGAGGACAGCGCCTGGACCCAGCTCAAACACAATCGCAACTGGCTCGGCTTCTGGTTCATGGTGCCGGCCATGGCCTTCCTGATCTTTTTCCTGGCTTATCCGCTGGGCCTAGGCATCTGGTTGTCCTTCACCGACACCCGCATCGGCAGGGTCGGGCATTTCGTCGCCACCGAGAACTATGAGTGGCTGTGGGACGATTCCATCTTCTGGCTGTCGGTGTTCAACACGCTGCTCTACACCTTCATCGCCAGCGCCCTCAAATTCGCGATTGGGCTTTATCTCGCGTTGCTGCTGAACGAGAACATGCCGTTCAAGGCGATGCTGCGCGCGATGGTCCTGATCCCCTTCATCGTGCCGACGGTGCTCTCGGCGCTGGCGTTCTGGTGGATCTTCGATTCGCAATTCTCCATCATCTCCTGGTCGCTGAGGCATCTCGGCCTGATCGACCAGAACATCAACTTCCTCGGCGACACGACCTGGGCACGCATTTGCGTGATCTTCGCCAATATCTGGCGCGGCGTGCCGTTCGTCGCGATCACGCTGCTGGCCGGCCTGCAGACGGTGTCGCCCTCGCTCTATGAAGCCGCAACGCTCGACGGCGCCACGCGCTGGCAGAATTTCCGCTTCATCACCTATCCGCTGCTGACGCCGATCATCGCCGTCGTGATGACCTTCTCGGTGCTGTTCACCTTCACCGACTTCCAGCTGATCTGGGCGATGACGCGCGGCGGACCGGTCAACGCCACCCATCTGATGGCGACGCTGTCCTACCAGCGCGCGATCATCGCCGGGCAGCTGGGCGAGGGCGCCGCGATCTCGAGCGCCATGATCCCGTTCCTGCTCGCCGCAATCATGGTCTCGTGGTTCGGCCTCCAGCGCAGGAAATGGCAGCAGGGAGAGAACAATGACTGATCTGCCCACCAGGTCCGTTGATCTCAAGGCCGTGCTATCGGGATCCTCTCCGACGGTGGCGAAGGACGATCACAGCGAGGGCATGAGCTATCTGCAGTCGGTGCCGCGCCGGATGGTGACGCTGTACCTGCCGCTCGCGATCATCGTCATCGTTCTGCTGTTCCCGTTCTACTGGATGGCGCTGACCTCGGTGAAGCCGGACGAGCAGTTGCTCGATCTCGACAGGTACAACCCGTTCTGGACCTGGAATCCGACCTTCAAGCATTTCCACAAGCTGCTGTTCGAGAGCTACTACCCGTACTGGCTCTGGAACACGATGTACGTGGCCGTCTGCGCGACGGTGCTTTCGATCATCGCGTCGGTGTTGGCTGCCTACGCCATCGTGCGCTTGCGCTACAAGGGCGCCAATCTCGTCGGCGGGCTGATCTTCCTCGCTTATCTGGTGCCGCCGTCGATCCTGTTCATCCCGCTCGCCACCGTCGTGTTCCAGTACGGGCTGTTCGACTCGCCGCTGGCGTTGATCCTGACCTATCCGACCATCCTGATCCCGTTCTCGACCTGGCTGCTGATGGGCTATTTCAAGACCATCCCGTTCGAGCTCGAGGAATGCGCGCTGATCGACGGGGCGAGCCGCTGGCAGATCCTGGTCAAGATCGTTCTGCCGCTCGCAATCCCCGGCCTGATCTCGGCCTTCATCTTCTGCTTCACGCTGTGCTGGAACGAGTTCATCTACGCGTTGACCTTCCTGCAGTCGACCAGCAACAAGACGGTGCCGGTCGCGATCGTCAACGAGTTCGTGGACGGTGACATCTACCGCTGGGGTTCGCTGATGGCCGGAGCCTTGGCCGGCTCGCTGCCGCTCGTCATCCTTTACGCCTTCTTCGTGGAGCATTATGTGTCCGCGATGACCGGCGCCGTGAAGGAATAATCGCGGGGTCTGCCACGGGAGCGCGCCGGAGGCTGCGCGCTCGGGCCAATAACCAAGGAGTTAAGCTCTTGCACGTTCTGGTTCTGGGCGCCGCCGGCATGGTCGGCCGCAAATTGTGTGAACGGCTGTTGCGTGACGGCCGGCTGGGCAAGAGCGACATCACCAAGCTCACCATGCATGACGTGGTCGAGCCGAAGAAGCCGGAGAAGGCCGGTTTTCCCGTCGAGACGGTGTCGGGCGATTTCGCGGTGCCGGGCGCTGCCGAAAAGCTGATCGCCGGCCGCCCGGACGTGATCTTCCATCTCGCCGCGATCGTCTCGGGCGAGGCCGAGCTCGATTTCGACAAGGGTTACCGCATCAATCTCGATGGCACGCGAATGCTGCTCGATGCCATTCGGTTGGTCGGTGGCGGCTACAAGCCGCGCGTGGTGTTCACGTCCTCGATCGCGGTGTTCGGCGCGCCGTTCCCGGATGCGATTGGCGACGAGTTCTTCCACACCCCGCTGCTCAGCTACGGCGCTCAGAAGGCGATCGGCGAATTGCTGCTGGCCGACTATTCGCGCCGCGGCTTCCTCGACGGCATCGGCATCCGGCTGCCGACCATCTGCATCCGGCCCGGCCTGCCCAACAAGGCGGCATCAGGCTTCTTCTCCAGCATCCTGCGCGAGCCGCTGGCCGGCAAGGACGTGATCCTCCCGGTGTCCGAGGACGTCCGCCACTGGCACGCCACGCCGCGCTCGGCCGTCGGCTTCCTGCTCCATGCCGGCACCATGGATCTTGCCGCGGTGGGCCCGCGACGCAATCTGACCATGCCGGGACTTTCGGCAACGGTCGGCGAGCAGATCGCCGCCCTGAAGCGGGTTGCGGGCGAGAAGGTCGCCGCGCGCATCAAGCGCGAGCCCGATCCCTTCATCGTCGGCATCGTCGGCGGTTGGCCGCGCAATTTCAATGCGAAGCGGTCGCTCGAGCTCGGCTTCACCACTGCCGAGAAGACCTTCGACGACATCATCCGCATTCACATCGAAGACGAGCTCGGCGGCAACTTCGTCGCATGATCTCCGACTGAGCGGGCCCTGGTGATGGCGAGCGTTGCTTGCATCGGCGAATGCATGGTCGAGCTCAGGCAGGCGCAAGGCGGCGCGTCTGCCGGGCAAGGGCAGGGCGGCGGGCTGTATTCGCGCGGCTTCGGCGGTGACACCCTCAACACCGCCGTCTATCTGGCGCGGCTCGAGGTCAAGGTCGATTATTTCACCGCGCTCGGCGATGACGGCCTCAGCGACGAGATGATCGCGGCCTGGAACGCGGAGAATGTCGGCACGAGGCGTGTCATGCGGCTGGCCGGCAAGCTGCCCGGCCTCTACATGATCCAGTTGGATGCGAAGGGCGAGCGTCAGTTTTTTCACTGGCGCGACAGCGCGGCGGCGCGGCAGCTGATGAGCCTGCCAGAGACCGATGAGCTCCTCAACTCGCTGATGAGCTACGACATCGTCTATCTCTCCGCGATCACGCTCTCGATCTACGATGCGCCCGGCCGCGAGCGGCTGTTCGCGGCAATCAAGCGCGCACGCCTGCTCGGCACTCGCTTCGTGTTCGACACCAATTTTCGCGCGCGGGGGTGGCCGGACCGCGACGTCGCGCGCGAGGTATTTGCGGCTGCTTTCACCGCCGCCGACATCGTGCTGACCTCCACCGAGGATCTGCTCGCGCTCTATCCCGACGAGAGCAACGATCAGCTGATGGCACGTATCCCGACGCCCGAGCTGGTGTTCCGGCTCGCCGAGCCCGTGAGCCTGCTGCGCTTCCCCGGCGGAACGAGCGAGGTCCGTGCCGAACCGATGACCAAGCCCGTCGTCGACACCACGGCGGCCGGAGACAGCTTTGCCGCGGCCTATATCGCGGCCCGGCTCGCCGGTTCCGATCCGGTCGAGGCCGCCCAGGCCGGGCATCGCCTCGCCAGCCTCGTGATCTGCTATTCCGGTGCCATTATTCCGGGCTATGCCATGCCGCCGAAGAAACGACACCGGCCGGCGACCTCCCGCCAGGCGACCAAGTAGAAGCGACCAAGTAAAGATCGAGACCTATGACCACGACTGCCCAACAGAACCATCTCGCCGCGCTGTTCAAGGCAGCGACCGTCATTCCCGTGCTCACCATCGAGCGCATCCAGGATGCCGTGCCGCTGGCGCGCGCGCTGGTTGCCGGCGGCGTCCGCACGCTGGAGGTGACCATGCGCACCCCGGTTGCGATCGAGGCGGCGAGGGCGATGATGGCCGAAGTCCCGGAGGCGGTCGTCGGCATCGGCACGATCCTCAATCCGGCCGACTTCACCCGTGTCGAGAAGCTCGGCGTCGCCTTCGGCATCAGCCCCGGCCTGACCCCCGATCTCCTGAAGGCCGCCGCCCACAGCTCCCTGCCGTTCGCGCCGGGCATCGCCACGGCGTCCGAGCTGATGCTGGCGCTGTCGCACGGCCTCGACGTCGCAAAATTCTTCCCGGCCGAGCAGGCCGGCGGCATCAAGGGCCTGCGTTCGCTCGGCGGACCGTTCCCGAACGTGCGGTTCTGCCCGACCGGCGGCATCGGTGAGGCCAACGCGGCGAGCTGGCTCGCCGAGCCCAACGTGGTCGCGGTCGGCGGTTCCTGGCTGTGCCCGACGGCCGAGATCAGGGCCGGGAACTGGGCCGGCATAACTGCCATCTGCCAGCGCACCCTCAAGGCCCTGAAACCTGCGTGAAGTCTTGCCATCCCTGCGCTAAGACTTAGCTCAGGAAGAGAGACCCCAGGGAGACATGACCATGACCGCCAGCATCGTCGGATGGGCGCATACGCCGTTCGGCAAGTTCGACACCGAAACCGTCGAAAGCCTCGTCACCCGCGTCGCCAATGAGGCGATGGCCGATGCCGGCATTTCGGCCGGCGATGTCGACGAGATCGTGCTCGGCCATTTCAACGCCGGCTTCTCGGCGCAGGATTTTACCGCCTCGCTGGTGCTCCAGGCCGACCCGAAGCTGCGCTTCAAGCCGGCGACCCGTGTCGAGAACGCCTGCGCCACCGGTTCTGCCGCCGTGCACCAGGGCCTGCGCGCGATTGCCGCAGGCGCCGCCAAGATCGTCCTGGTCGTCGGCGTCGAGCAGATGACCCGCACCCCGGGCGCCGAGATCGGCAAGAACCTGCTGAAGGCGTCCTACCTGCCCGAGGACGGCGACACCGTCGGCGGCTTTGCCGGTGTGTTCGGCAAGATCGCCAGCTCCTATTTCCAGAAATACGGCGACCAGTCCGACGCTCTGGCGCTGATCGCGGCCAAGAACCACAAGAACGGCGTCGCTAATCCCTTCGCCCAGATGCGCAAGGATTTCGGTTTCGACTTCTGCCGCGCCGAGAGCGAGAAGAACCCCTACGTCGCCGGCCCCCTGAAGCGCACCGATTGCTCGTTGGTCTCCGACGGCGCCGCCGCGCTGGTGCTGGCCGACGCCGAGACCGCCAAGGGCATGGCCAAGTCGATCGGCTTCCGCGCCACCGCGCACGCCCAGGATTTCCTGCCCATGAGCAAGCGCGACATCCTCCAGTTCGAGGGCTGCACCGTCGCCTGGCAGCGTGCGCTGGAAAAGGCGGGGGTCACGCTGTCCGATCTCTCCTTCGTCGAGACCCATGACTGCTTCACCGTGGCCGAGCTGATCGAATACGAAGCGATGGGCCTGACGCCGCGGGGGCAGGGCGCCCGCGCCATCAAGGAAGGCTGGACGCTGAAGGACGGCAAGCTGCCGGTCAATCCGTCCGGCGGCCTCAAGGCCAAGGGCCATCCGATCGGCGCCACCGGCGTCTCCATGCACGTGATGACCGCGATGCAGCTCGCAGGCCAGGCGCCCGAGGGCATGCAGCTCAAGAACGCCAAGCTCGGCGGCATCTTCAACATGGGCGGCGCCGCGGTCGCCAACTACGTCTCGGTGCTGGAGCCGCTGAAGTAGGCTCTCGTAGGGTGGGCAAAGGCGCGAAGGCGCCGTGCCCACCATCTTCCTTGCGTTAGATCATGGTGGGCCCGCTTCGCCTGGCCCACCCTATGGCTCCTGATTGATTGGCGGAAGAGCATCATGAGCACTGACTACGAAGACTCGCTGTCGATGGACGCACTCAACGGTCGGATTGCGATCCTCGAGGACAATATAAGGCAGCTCATCGAGCAGGCCGCGGCCGCTTCAGGCGAGCAGAACGAGTCGCGCATCGCCGACCGGATCAACCAGCAGAACGAAGAGCTCGACCGGCTCCTCAAGATCCGCGAATCCCGCCAGAAGAAATAGCCGCCGATATCACCGCACGGCGCATGCGGCCATACGCCGGCCGCCCTTGTGCGCGCGGCTTTGCTGCCTTTAGCTGGACCGAAATCGCGGGGCCGCGCCTGGCCCCCGCGCAATCGGGAGCCAATGATGGGGCCACTAAAGGGCATCAAGGTCATCGACATGACCACCGTGCTGATGGGGCCTTATGCGACCCAGATGCTCGGCGATTACGGCGCCGACGTCATCAAGGTGGAATCGCTCGATGGCGACGTCACCCGCCTGATCGGCCCGATGCGCCACGCCGGCATGGGCCCGGTGTTCCTCAACACCAACCGCAGCAAGCGCTCGATCTGCCTCGATCTGAAAAAGCCGGCGGGCCGCGAGGCCGTGTTGCGACTGCTGAAGGACGCCGACGTTCTCGTCTACAACGTCCGCCCGCAGGCGATGGCGCGGCTTCAGCTCGGCTACGACGTCGTCTCGAAAATCAACCCGCGCCTCGTCTATGCCGGCGTGTTCGGCTTTGGCCAGGATGGCCCGTATGCCGCAAAGCCCGCCTATGACGATCTGATCCAGGGCGCCACCGCGCTGCCGGCGCTGATGGCGCAGACCGGGGACGGCGTGCCGCGCTATGTGCCGAACGCGCTGGTCGACCGCATCGTCGGCCTTACCGCCGTCGGCGCGATCTGCGCCAGTCTCGTGCATCGCGACCGCACCGGACGCGGCCAGCGGGTCGATATCCCGATGTTCGAGACCATGGCCGGCTTCGTCATGGGCGATCACATGGGCGGTCTCACCTATGAGCCGCCGCTCGACAAGGGCGGCTATGCCCGCCACCTCTCGCGCGACCGCAGGCCGTACAAGACCTCGGACGGCTATCTCAGCGTCATCGTCTACAACGACAAGCAGTGGGACAATTTCTTCAAGGCGACCGCGCGCGACGACCTCCGCGCCGATCCCAGATTTGCGACCTTCGCCGGCCGTGCAGCCAATATCGATGTCGTCTATGCCGAGCTCGCGCGCATCTTCGAGACGCGCACGACCGCCGAATGGATCGATCTGCTGACCAAGGCCGATGTCCCCGTGATGCCGATGCACGACCTCGCCTCGATCCTGCACGACGAGCATCTGGAGGCGACGAATTTCTTCCCCGTCGTGACCCATCCGACCGAGGGCCCGATCCGCAGCATGAAGGTGACGGCGACCTGGTCGGAGACGGAGGCCGAGCCGGTGCGGCTGGCCCCGCGTCTCAACGAGCACGGCGCGGAGATTCTTCGCGGGATCGGATACTCCGCCGACGAGATCGCCGCCATGGTGCGAGACGGTGTTACGCGGTCGGTGCCGGAGTAGGGGAGGCACCATGAGCTTCATCACCGGCGTCGGCCTCACATCCTTCGGCAAACATGAAGGCTCGTCCTCGCTCGACCTGATGAGCCAGGCCGCGCAAGCCGCGCTCGACGATGCCGGGCTGAAGCGTGCGGACATCGACGGCATCCTCTGCGGCTATTCCACCGTCTCGCCGCACATCATGCTGGCGACCGTGTTCGCCGAGCACTTTGGCATTCGCCCGTCTTACGCCCACGCCGTGCAGGTCGGCGGCGCCACGGGGCTGGCGATGACGATGCTGGCGCATCACCTCGTCACCTCGGGCGTCGCGCGCAATGTGCTCGTCGTCGCCGGCGAGAACCGCCTCACCGGGCAGAGCCGCGATGCCTCGATCCAGGCGCTGGCGCAGGTCGGCCATCCCGATTACGAGGTGCCGCTGGGGCCGACCATTCCCGCCTATTACGGCCTCGTCGCCAACAGGTACATGCACGAATACGGCGTCACCGAAGAGGATCTCGCCGAATTCGCCGTGCTGATGCGCAGCCACGCCTGCACCCATCCCGGCGCGCAATTCCACGAGCCCATCACGGTTGCCGACGTCATGGCCTCGAAGCCGGTGGCGATGCCGCTCAAGCTGCTCGACTGCTGTCCGGTCTCCGACGGCGGCGCCGCCTTCGTCATTTGCCGCGAGCGGACCGGGGAGGCGGGCGTGCGCATCCGCGGCTGCGCGCAGGCGCATACCCATCAGCATGTCACGGCCGCGCCCGCGCTCATTGAACTCGGCGCCGAGATCTCCATCGCCCGCGCCAAGAAGGCCACGGGCCTTGCGATCTCCGACGTGCGCTACGCCGCGATCTACGACAGTTTTACCATCACGCTCGCGATGCTGCTGGAAGACCTCGGCCTTGCCGGCCGCGGTGAGGCCGCAGCCCGCGTGCGATCAGGCCATTTCAGCCGCGACGGCGCGATGCCGCTGAACACGCATGGCGGCCTGCTCAGCTACGGTCATTGCGGCGTTGGCGGCGCCATGGCGCATCTGGTCGAGGCGCATTTGCAGATGACGGGGCGGGCGGCGAGCCGCCAGGTGCGCGACGCCTCGATTGCGCTGCTGCATGGCGACGGCGGCGTGCTGTCGTCGCATGTGAGCATGTTCCTGGAGCGAGTGCGATGAGTGGGCGTCTGGCAGACTGGACCAAGGGCGAAGCGGCCATCACCTACCAGACCTGCAACTCATGCGGGCATGTGCAGTACTTCCACCGCGCCTTCTGCGCGGCTTGTGGCGAATCGGATCCGCGCGAACAGCGCGCCAGCGGCAAGGGCAGGGTCTATGCCACCTCGCTGGTCTGCCGCGCCGCGACGCCCGAGACGCGCGCACACGTGCCCTACAACATCCTGCTGGTCGATTGCGCCGAGGGCTTTCGCATGATGGCGCATGGCGACAACGGACTCGCCATCGGCGACTCGGTCGTTGCGAGCTTCAAACCGTTCGCCGGGGAGCTCGTGCCGTTCTTCACGAAGGAAATGTAACGGGATTCGTCATTCGGGGGCGGTCATGGACCGAGCCTGGAACGGGTATTCTGGGCCTGGCCTGTGCGAGGGGCCACCCCGGAATGACGAAAACTCTAGAACTCCAACTAACGCCCGTAGAACAAGATGCTGGCGATGACGAGCATCGCCGTCACCGCCAGCATATGCGCGATCGCTCCCGAGGCCGCCCCCTTGGTGGCTTCCTTCATGCCTTTTTCTCCCTAGACTTGGGCGTGACTCATCGTTGTGCGGCTAGCGCACCCGATGGCCAATTGTTTTACTCGGAACACCCCATTTGCGAGTACTCACCGCGATTTGTCCCCACGCGGCGAATATCGACTGTGTCAGGGTCGATCAGCAATGCGGCGGCAATTTGACTCGATAATGTTGCTCCTGCGTCCTCGCGCGAATAGAGTCTTTGGGAACTTGCGCGGACGACGACAAAAAGCATCAAAAAATCAGGGAAAACTTCAGGAAAATCATGGCCCGCATCAGCTACAGCGACCCGTCCAAGGCATCCGACCGCACCCGCGAAATTCTCGACAAGAACCGCAACGCCAACATCTTCCGCATGATGGCGCACTCGCCCAGCTATTTCGAGCAGTACTGCCGCTTGGGGGGCGCCATCCGTCACAAGGGCGAGCTCGATCCGGTCGTGCGCGAGCTTGCGATCACCCGCACCGGAATCTTGTGCGAGGCGCCGTACGAGATCGTCGCGCACAAGCGGATCGGCAAGAATGTCGGCGTCACCGACGCGCAGAACGAGGCGCTCGAAAACTGGCAGGCGGCGACGTGCTTCAACGAGGTGCAGCGCGCCGCGCTCGCCTTCACCGACGAGATCGTGAAGCTCAGGAAGCCGACGGATGCGACCTTCAAGGCGATCGCAGCGAAGCTGACGCCGGCCGCGCTGGTCGAGCTCCAGCTCTCGGTCGGCTTCTACATCATGACCTCGAAATTCCTGGAGACGTTCGAGATCGATCTCCAGCCCGTCACCGAAGTGGTGGGCTGATCGAAGCACCGCGGCGAGGGATGCCAATGACGATCGATGAATATGCGGCCTGGGCCGCGAGCGTTGCGAAAGTCGATGAACATCCGTCCAACGAGCGGCTCTCCTATCTCGGTCTCGGCCTCGCGGGCGAGGCCGGCGAGGTGGCCGAGCACATCAAGAAGCTGTTGCGCGATGACTGGCTCGACAAGGCGGGCCTCGTCGATGAGCTCGGCGACGTCATCTACTACTGGGCCTGCCTCTGCGCGACGACCGGCCAGAAACCGTCCGAGCTGCTCGAAAGGAGCGCGGCAAAGATCAAGCGGCGGCTGAGCGAGGCGGCGAGCCGGTAGGCTCGCTCACGTCGACGTCAAGATATCCACCTTCGCGTTCGCCACGATCAGGCGATCGGCGAGGAGCTGGGCGAGATTGCGCATGATGCGCTCGCTGGCGTGCGGGTGCTGCTGGCGGAAGCGTTCGAATTCCTGCAGCGGAGCCTCATAGGCGGTCGCCGCCATGTCGGCGAAGACGTCGGCCGAGCGCGTGGACTCCAGCAGTGCCATCTCGCCGAACGCCATGCCCGCGGTCAGCGTCGCGAGCCGCACGCCGTCGGGTAGCGTGACGTGCACGGCGCCGCTGCGCAGGAAGAACAGGGAATCGGCGCGATCGCCGGTGGTGAGAATCTTCGCGCCGGACTGATAGGTGCGGATGGTGCAGATCGAGGCGAGATCCGCCAGCTCGTCCTCGCCGAGGCCCTCGAGCAGCGGCTGCTCGGCAAGCTCGGTGGTCTCATGAAAGTCGATCGAGCCGCCGTAGCGGTAGACGATCTGATCTTCGGCCCATTCGATCGCGGTGTCGAGCAGGTAGAAGTCGCGGACGTTCTTCAGCTCGGCCGTCCATTCCCGCAACGTGTCCCACTCCCTGGATGCGCGCCTGACGCCCGACAGCACCACCGTGACATTCAGAGCGGCGAGCTCCTCGAACGCTTCGGCGACCAGCCGCGCGCCGGCGCGCGTGGTGGAGGTGACGCGATGCAGATCGAAGATCACGAATTGGGGGCGGGGCCGGGCAGCGAGCCGCCGGGAGACGTAGTCGACCGCGGACAGCGACAGCGTGCCGACCAGCTCGATGATCCGCACCTCCTGCTCATGCGCGGCGAGAATCTCGCGCTCCTGCGGCCGGCGCACGCGGCGTGACGGGCTCTTGCCGATATCGTAATCGGCGATGACGGCGTTGCGGGCATCGTCGCTGCGGTTGAGCATGTGCAGATCGTAGTGCGAGGACAGCGCCTCGCAGACCTTGATGCCGCGCACGCTGTTGCCGTGCTTGTCGAGCTTCGGCGAATAGCTGCCGAGCCCGAGGCGGGCGGGGAGCGCGGCGAGGATGCCGCCTCCGACGCCGCTCTTGGCGGGAATGCCGATCCGGTAGATCCATTCGCCGGCATAGTCGTACATGCCCGACGAGGTCATCACCGAGAGCGTGCGCGAGATGGCGTAAGGCGTCAGCACCTGCTCGCCCGTGACCGGATTG
Source organism: Bradyrhizobium sp. SBR1B (assembly GCF_014198205.1). Taxonomy (NCBI): domain Bacteria; kingdom Pseudomonadati; phylum Pseudomonadota; class Alphaproteobacteria; order Hyphomicrobiales; family Nitrobacteraceae; genus Bradyrhizobium; species Bradyrhizobium sp. SBR1B. The sequence goes on along the minus strand of NZ_JACIHC010000018.1, from coordinate 96,362 downwards.
ACGCCGCGATTGGCAAGTGTCGCCGCCATCACCGCGATGTCGCGTGCGGTGACCAGCACGGCGCATTGCCGGAAATAGACGTCGAGCACGGCTGCAACGTTGTCGGAGATCACCGCGTTGGTCTTGAGCAGATAACCGATCGCGCGGTTGCGGTCGCCGGTCTGGCTCTCCGAGCCGTAGACGGCCTCGTCCACGGCGAGATCGCGGCCCGCGAAGCGGCTCAGCGCGAGCCGAATTTGCTCGAAGGCATCTGCGCCCTTGCTGTCGTAAATCAGCCCGGTGCAGGCGATCGCGCCGGCATTGACCATCGGGTTGAACGGGTGGTTCTCGGAATTAAGCCGGATCGAGTTGAAGGGATCGCCCGACGGTTCGACGCCGATCGCGCTCTCGACCCGGCCTGCGCCCAGAAGGTCCAGCGCCAGCGCGAACACGAACGGTTTTGACATCGACTGGATGGTGAAGGGCACCCTGGAGTCGCCGACCTCGTAGACGTGGCCGTCCAGTGTCGCGAGGCTGATGCCAAAATAGGCAGGATCAGCCTTGCTCAGCTCGGGAATGTAGTCGGCGACGCTGCCCGAAGTTTCGGCGGAGAATTCGTTGAGGCAATTGTCCAGAAACCGCAGCAAGGGCGGCTTCGAGCGGGTCCAGGCGGCGGCGAGAGGCGAGAGCGGGGTCATCGCCTCTCTTGTGCAACGCAATCAGGGCTCGCGCAACCCGTTCGGAACCACGGTCTGCCGCCGGACCAGCAGCAGGGCGAGCAAAGCCGTGGGCACAAGGATGGCAAGGCCCAGTAGCGCCACCTGCATCTGCGACAGCGGCATGATCCCGCCGCCCGGTGTCGCCACCACGAAGCCGCCGATCACCAGAAGCACGCGGATCGGCCATTCCAGCGCGCCGGCGCGGCGGAGGTCACCGACGAAGGGCTGATAGCCCTGGATGCCGCCGCAGATGAAGAGCGTGCCGAACGCCGCAAGTCCCATCAGGCCGAGACCGGCGAGATACGGGCTCGGCCCTTGCAGCACCAGCGCCGGATTGAGCACGAAGAAGAACGGGATGAAATAGATGATGCTGCCGACCCACATCGACTCCCAGCCCGTCTTCATCGCCGGCGAGCCGGCAATGCCTGCGGCCGCGAAGGACGCGATCGCGACCGGCGGGGTGATCGAGGACAGCATGCCCCAATAGAAGATGAACATATGCACGGCCATCTTGTTCAGCCCGAGCTTCTCCAGCGCTGGCGCGACCAGGATGGCGAGGAAGATGTAGCAGGCCGTCGTCGTCAGCCCGAGGCCGAGGATCAGGCTGGTGAGCGCACACATGCCGAGCAGCAGGAAGGGATTGTCTCCGGCAATATGCAGGAGGTCGTTGGCGAGGCTCGACACCACGCCGGTCATCGAGAACGCGCCGATCAGGAGACCGCAGCCGGCGAGGATGCCGACCAGCTCGACGAAGGTGCGGCCGTTGACCTCGAGGAATTTGCCGATCGTCGCAAAGGTCCAGCGCGTGTCCTTGGAGAAGAACTGGTTGAGCACGAGCAGCAGCGCGGTCGCGTAGAACGGCGCATGGCTTTCGCGCTTGAAGTAGAGCAGCATCACGATCAAGAGCGCGATCACGAAGACGTAATACCAGCCGTCCTTGATCGTATCCATGATGCGCGGCAGCTCGGCGCGTGGGATGCCTTTCAGCTTGTGGCGGGCAGCATAGGCGTCGACCTGCATGAACAGGCCGATGTAGTAGAGCACAGCCGGAATGATCGCGGCGAGGGCGACGTCGGCGTAGCTTACATTGAGGAACTGCGCGATCACGAACGCGGTCGCGCCCATCACCGGCGGCGCCAGCACCGCACCTGTCGAGGCGCAGGCTTCGATCGCGCCGGCATAGGAGGCGCGGAAGCCGCTCTTCTTCATCACGGGGATGGTCATGGTGCCGGCGGTCAGCACGTTGGAGATGATCGAGCCCGACATCATGCCGAACAAGCCGCTGGCGAAGATGCAGACCTTGGCCGCGCCGCCGCGGAAGGTGCCGCACAGCGCGAAGGCAAGGTTTATGAAGAATTTTCCGGCGCCGGTCATCATCAGCGCGGTGCCGAACACGAGGAAGCCGATCACGGTGTCGGCGAAGGCCTGGATCGGAATACCGAGCAGGCTCTCGCCCGACAGCACGTGATAGGCGGTCGCCTGCTCCAGCGTCGATTGCGTGCCGCGGAACGGGCCGAGCCAGCTGGATTCGGCGAACAGCGGATAGACGGTGAAGGGAAGCACGCTCAACAGCAGGCTCCAGCCGCCGGTGCGGCGCAGTGCCTCCATCAGCATCGCCCACATCACGAGGCCCGCCGCGATCGCGTTGTTCGGCGCGCCGCCGAACTCCCAGCCGGCCTCCGCCGCCTTGCGCACGTTCGACATCAGCAGCAGCGCTGCGGCGAAAGTCGCGACGAACAAGACGAGGTCGTACCAGGGGATCCGGTCGAGCGGGGCGCGCTCGGTGCCGGGAAAGATCAGGAAGGTGAAGGGAAGCATCAACGCGATCAGGAGATAGAAATACTCCGTGTTGAGCTGGGTGTAGCCGATGAAGAAGCGCAGCGAGAACTGCTGGTTGATGCAGAGCAGGATCGTTGCCGCGGTCGCTGCGACCAGCGTCCAGCGCCAGACGCCGCGCAAGGTGCGCACGCGCGTGACTTCGGCCTCCTGCATGTTGCCGGCCGCGCCATGGGGATCGTCGAACACGATCCGCTTGGTCTCGTCTTGCGGGGCAGTGGAGGTGGAAACAGAAGACATCGTCGACCCCGCGCGTGGGCTGGTAACTAACTAAGCGAATGGCCGTTGGTTGAATCGATCAAGCCGCGGGCTCCTCAACCTTTCCCGCTTGCGGGAGAGGTCGGCGCGTAGCGCCGGGTGAGGGCTGTCTCCTCTGGGGGAATCCCACTGCGGAGATGCCCTCTCCCCCAACCCTCTCCCGCAAGCGGGAAAGGGAGCGCACTTCTCGCGCGGCGGCCATCAAGCCCAACAACATCGCGCTTCAATCCTCGAACCCGTTCGGCATGTCGGCTTTCGCAAGCGCTGTTGCGCGAGCCTTCATCCAGCCGTCGAGGAACGCCTTGTCGTCCGACGGCGGGTTGGACTTGCCGTAATCGGCCCACGCGGCTGCCAGCACCTCCTGCCGCTTGATCAGCTTGTTGTTGTGCACCTCCTGCGCGTCGCTCCACTGTCCGACTTCCTTCAACGCCTTCACCGAGCCAGGATGCACCGGCACCACCCAGTTCTTGGTCTGGCGGTCGGCCGCGAGCCCGCCGGCACCGGGCGCCGAATCCTTGTAAGCGTCGTAGTTCGTGATCATCGCCTTGGTGATCGCATAGACCTGGTCGGCCGGCTGCGAGGCATAGGCGACGAAGATCGGGTAGGGGTAGTTGCCGAGCTCGACCGGCTTGTCCGGCGAGATGCCGGCCCCGCAGGTCGCCACTTGTGGGAAGAAGAACGATCCGACCTTCTGCATTCGCGCCCAGCCTTCCTTGTCCTTGGCAGGCAGCGGCGGCCAGATCAGGCCGCGCGGCGAGGTCTCGGCTTCCTTGGCGGGGCCGGTGATGGTGGTGCCGAATGCGGCATCGACGTCGTTGTTGATCAGCCCTTTCCACATCGCGCCGTAGCTTGCGAATTCGACGGCCTTGATGTCTTTTTGCGTCAGCCCGGCGAAGGCGAGCACGGCGAGCGAGTTCTGGTTCAGCGCGGGTGAGCCGACCACGAAGCCGACACGCTTGCCCTTGAGGTCCTTCAGCTCCTTCACGCCGGTGTCGGCGGCGACGCCGAGCGATCCGCAATTGCAGTCGACGCTCGAAAGCAGGATCTGAAGCAGCTGCGGACCCCATTCCTTCGCGCCGAACTCGAACATGCCTTCCTGCGCGAAGTAGGTGCCGGATCCCATCGCCGAGGATGCCGCGCGCTTGGCGCGCAGCGGCGCGAGACGGGCAACGTCGTTGCCTGCGGGCAGCACGCGCACGTCGGTGCCGTATTTGTCCTTCATCATCTTGCCGACGCCGACCGCGATGTTGAAGCCGGCGGTTCCGGTGTCATAGGCGGTAAACGTCAAAGTCGCCGGCAGCTTGATGTCTTCGGCGAACGAATAGCGTGTAGACGCAAAAGAGATGCCCGCCACCAAGGCAGGCGCGAGCACGAGCAGCCCACGAAGCATGTTTCCCTCCAATGATCTTTCGCGTTTGCCGCGAAGATTTTCGTTCTTTGTTTGAAACAGAGTTTTGTTTGCGATGGATCATGTCACCCGCGTCAGGCGATGGCAACGCCGTACCGCGCATGCGGGAACACAACTGACAGATTGCCGCGGAAGCGACGGATAACGCTGTCAGCACGCGACAATCGCGACCGCCTGTCCCTCCGCAACGACGTCGTCGAGCTTGACGAGAAGCGATGTGATCGTGCCGCTTGCAGGCGAGAGCACCGGTATTTCCATCTTCATGGCTTCGACGATTACAATTTCATCGCCATCCGCAATGGTTCCTCCAACTTGCACGGGAGTTGCGCAGACGCGCCCGGCGACCTCCGTGACGATCTTAATTTCTGGCATGCCATCCCTTTTTGTTGTCGTCGCAAAATGCCTGAGGTAGCGTCGTCTGCAAGTGGAATTTAATTCCGCAGAGCGGAACAACGGTAGGGAACACATGGGACGACGATCGGAGCGGTTGAGTAGGCAAGGCGTGCTCGCTGGCGATGCCGGTGAGGGTGATGTCATCCAGGTGGTCTCGCGCGCGTTCGACGTGTTGCGATGCTTCGAGGGCCACGAGGCAAGGCTCGGCAATCTCGAGATTTCAAATCGCTGCGGCTTGCCGCGCTCGACGGTGTCGCGGCTCACGCATACGCTGACGCGGATGGGCCAGCTCGTCTATCTGCCGCGCGATCAGAAATATCGCATCGGCCCGAGCGCGGTTGCGATGAGCGCTTCGATGATGAAGGGCGCGCAGCTGCGCAGCATGATCCGCCAGCGGCTCCAGGAAGTCGCCGAGCAGCTGCCGGGCACGGTGGGGTTCGTCGTGCCCGACCGCTTTCATCTGGTCTATCTCCAGTTCGCACGCTCGCCCTCTGCGCTGGGCCTGCATGAGGGCACCGGCAGTCGCATCTCGATGGCCTCGACCGCCGCGGGCGCGGCCTACACCGCAGCGCTCGCGCCGGAGATCGGCGATGCCTTCATCGCGGACTTCGAACGGGAGGCGCCCGAGGCCGCGAAGATCCTGAAGCCCCGCATCGAGGCCAACCGGCAGATGTTGCGAGAGCGCGGCTATGTCGTGGCCTGCGGCTTGTGGAGTCCGCACATCAACGGCCTCGCGGTGCCGATCTGGTCGCCGCAGTACCAGACCTTCGTGGTCATCACGATCGGCCTGCTCTCGGCGATGTATGACGAGCAGCGTCTGCATGACGAAGTCGCGCCGCTGATGCTTACGCTCGGTCGCTCGCTCGGCAGCCTGATGGAAGGCTCCGAGGGCGACGCCTTCGCCAACCGTATCCCGCGTAAACCGGTCGCAATGGCCGTGCATAACAATAACAAGCCGATCCATTCGGAGGGAGTGAATGAACTGGAAGCCGGAACTCGACGAGCTCGCCCGGCGCGAAGCCTTCGCGCGGGAGATGGGCGGCGTTGACAAGGTCAAGCGACAGCATGACCAGGGCCGGCTGACTGTTCGGGAGCGTATCGACAAGCTGATCGACAAAGGCAGCTTTCACGAGATCGGTGCCGTCTCCGGCATCGGAGAGTACGATTCCAGCGGCGATTTGAAAAAGCTCACGCCGGCGAATTGCGTGTTCGGCCGTGCGCGCGTCGACGGCCGCACCGTGGTCGTGGTTGGCGATGATTTCACGGTGCGCGGCGGTTCGGCTGATGCGTCGATCTCGGCAAAGCCGTTGATGGCGGAGGAGATGGCGCACGATTTCCGTCTGCCCATCGTCCGCATCATCGAAGGCTCCGGCGGCGGCGGCTCGGTCAAGACCATCGAGACCAAGGGCGCGGCGAATCTGCCTGGAGGCATCGGCGGCACGCGCTGGTATCGGTTCACGACGGAGAATTTGTCGCGCGTGCCGGTGGTCGCACTCGGCCTCGGCTCGGTCGCAGGCCTTGGCGCCGCCCGCCTTGCCGCCAGCCACTATTCCATCATGACCCGGAAGTCCGCGATGTTCGTCGCGGGGCCGCCGGTGGTGAAGGCGCTGGGGCAGGACCTCTCGAAGGAGGAGCTCGGCGGCGCCGACATCCAGACCCGCGCCGGCGCGGTCGATCATGCCGTCGACACGGAAGAAGAGGCCTTTGCCTGCGCGCGGCGTTTCCTGTCTTATCTGCCGTCGTCGGTCTACGAGCTGCCGCCGACCTTGCCCTGCACCGACAATCCGGAGCGGAGCGAAGAGGCGCTGATTAATGCGGTGCCGCGCAACCGCAAGCAGGTCTACAAGATGCGCCCCATTATCGAGTCCGTCGTGGACAAGGGCTCGTTCTTCGAGATCGGCAAGAATTTCGGCAAGCCTGTCATCGTCGGCCTTGCGCGGCTGGAGGGCAGGGCGGTGCTGCTGCTTGCCAGCGACAGCTTTCACTATGGCGGCTCCTGGACCGCGGATGCCTGCCAGAAGGTGGTGCGCTGGGTCGACTTCGCCGAGACCTTCCATCTGCCGGTCGTCTATCTCATGGATTGCCCGGGCTTCATGATCGGTCTCGATGCCGAGAAGGCGGCCACGATCCGCCACGGCGTTCGCGCCATGGCTGCGGTGAACCAGACCACCGTGCCCTGGTGTACCGTGATCCTGCGCAACGCGTTTGGTGTTGCAGGTGTCGTGCATCAGCCGGCCGACCGCTTCTCGATCCGCTACGCTTGGCCGTCGGCCTATTGGGGCTCGCTGCCGCTCGAAGGCGGCATCGAGGCCGCCTATCGCGCCGACATCCACGCGGCCGAGGACAAGGCGGAGAAGCTCAAGGAGATCGAGGTGCGCCTCAACAAGCTGCGCTCTCCGTTCCGCTCGGCCGAAAAGTTCTGGGTCGAGGAGATCATCGATCCCCGGAAGACGAGGTCGCTGCTGTGCGAGTTCGCGCGCCTCGCCGAGCCGCTGCGAAAGCCGGGGCCGCCGGAGAACTTTTCGATCAGGCCTTGATATTGGCCATCGCTGCCGCGCGACAATCTTGTCGCGGCTGCGATGGCGTGACCTCAAAACAATTACGCGCTACGTTCCCCGAACAAGAACAAGAGGACGCGCCAATCGTGTATGACTTCATTATCGTGGGCGGCGGCTCGGCGGGGTCCGTGCTGGCCCACCGGCTCTCCGCGAAGAGTGCCAACAAGGTCCTGCTGTGCGAAGCCGGCCAGGACACGCCGCCCGGTAACGAGCCGGCCGAGATCAGGGACAGCTATCCGGGCACGGCCTATTTCGATCCGCGCTTCCACTGGACCGAGCTCAAGGTCACGACGCAGGTCGTCAGCCACAACAACCCACACGTGGGCCGGCCTCCCTTGCGCAAATACGAGCAGGCGCGCGTGCTCGGTGGCGGCTCGTCGATCAACGGCCAGATGGCCAACCGCGGCGCCCCCACCGATTACGACGAATGGGACGCGCGCGGCGCCGAAGGGTGGACCTGGAACGACGTGCTGCCCTTCTTTAAGAAAGTCGAGCGCGACCTCGATTTCGACGGACCGTACCATGGCAAGGATGGCCGGATCCCGGTCCGCCGCATCCCCAGGGAGCACTGGACGCGGCATTCGCAGGCCTTCGCCGATGCTTTCCAGCAGGCCGGCCACCGATTCCTGCCGGACCAGAACGGCGAGTTCGTCGACGGCTTCTTCCCGGTGACGCATTCGAACCAGGCCGAACAACGCGTCTCCGCCGCGATGGGCTATCTCGATCGCGACACCCGCCAGCGCGCCAATCTCACCATCTCCACCAACACGCAAGTGCGCGAGCTGCTGTTCGAGGGCACGCGCTGCGTCGGCGTCAAAGCGATGGTTGACGGACGCGAGCAGGAATTCCGCGGACGCGAGATCATTCTGTCCAGCGGCGCCATCCATTCGCCGGCGCATCTGTTGCGCGCCGGCATCGGGCCGGTCGGCCACCTCAAGGATCTCGGCATTCCTGTGCTGATGGGACTGCCGGGCGTCGGCCAGCGCCTGATGGATCATCCCTCGATCTCGCTGTCGTCCTTTGTCCGCCGCGGCGCGCGCATGAACGAGCACACCAGGCGCCACATGCAGCTGGGCCTGCGCTATTCCTCCGATCTCGCAGGCGTGCCGAAGGGCGACATGTTCGTCGTCCTGCTCTCCAAGTCGGCCTGGCATGCGGTCGGCGAGCAGATCGGCTCGCTGCTGACCTTCGTCAACAAGACCTATTCGGAGACCGGACAGGTCAAGCTCGCCTCGCGCGATCCGTCGGCAGAGCCGGTCGTCGAGTTCAATCTGTTGTCCGACCGGCGCGATCTCGATCGCCTGATGAGCGGCTTCCGCAAGATGGCGGCGGTGCAGATGAGCGACGTGGTCAAGGCGGTGACGGACAAGCCGTTCCCGGCCGCCTATACGGACAAGGTCCGCAAGATCGGCGTGGTCAACACCAAGAACAGGATCTTGACCAAGATCGCCGCGACGCTGATGGACGGGCCGGCGGCGCTGCGCCACTACATGATCGACAATTTCGTGGTCGAAGGTTTCACCTTCGATCAGGTGATGAACGACGACGAGGCGCTGGAGGCCTTCGTGCGCAAGGCGACGATCGGCGTGTGGCACGCCTCCTGCTCATGCCGCATGGGCCGCGCCGACGATCCGATGGCGGTGGTCGACAATCAGGGCCGCGTCAAGGGCATCCAGGGCCTGCGCGTCGTCGACGCCTCGATCTTTCCGGTGGTGCCATGCGCCAACACCAATTTTCCCGTGTTGATGTCGGCGGAGAAGATCGCGGCTGCGATGATGCAGTGAATAGCGGCGTCGTGCCGATCAGGGGCAGCGCAGTGACGGGGAGAGCTTGCTGCAGAAGCCTCGACCATTGCGAACTGGACTTGGTTGCATGCAGTGCGTTGAACGCGCGGAGCGCTCATTCGTTCTCTGCGAGTTAATCATTTCGCTCGCTATTTGTAGGCTATGATGATTGCAGACAGCGTCGCGCAGATGCAGCCATTTTCAGCCGCTCTTTAGGCCCATTTCAGCCAAACTGTTATTGGTTTCTCGTTGCCTGGGGCAGGACCACTCTATTTTGGAGTCCTGCAATGTACAGGCTAGTAATTTCTGCGTACCTCTTCGTTGTCTTGAGCTCTATCCCTTCGGAAGCGCGACCTTATCGCATTCATCATGCTTCCGAATGCAATGTCACCATGCCCTGCGACTTCTCGTATTCGCAGATGCAGCGCGAGCGGACTTCCAGGTCCTCACTAACTTCCAGATACTCACTAGCTTCCAGATCCTCACTGAATTCCACGCCGTCACTGCAAGCGTACCGCTCGACGCAGCTGACAGTGACTGACGCAGGGGGCGCCGCCACGCCGGCGACCGTCTCCGGTGTTTCCGGGGCTCGCGTTGTCGGCGGTCGTCCGGCAGGCTGCCCTTCGTCCTTCTGCGGCTGCGGCGCGGCTCTGCGCGTGTTCGGTCGTATCGTGCCGGAATTGAATCTTGCGGCCAATTGGCTGCGCTTTCCGCGGACATCACCCGCGCCGGGAATGGTTGCTGCGCGCCGAGGACACGTTTTCGTTCTGGAGCAGCACCTCGGAGGCGATGTCTGGATGGCCTATGACGCCAACTCGGGCGGACACGCTACGCGAATCCACGCACGTTATTGCGAGGGTACGCGATCGTGAATCCGCGCGGCGGTTCGGCGGCTTGAGGGCCGCGGACACCACTCTCGACAAGATCGCGGACGGGTCGCAACATCGTTGCGACCTGCCCACGCTCGACCAATCGTTGACGCGGGGCGCAGCGTCGGTCACAGCCGCAGCACCTTGCCGGGATTCATGATGTTCTGCGGATCGAGCGCGCGCTTGATGGTCCGCATGATGTCGAGCTCGGTCTTCGAGCGGTAATGGCTGAGCTCGTCGAGCTTGTCGATGCCGATGCCATGTTCCGCCGAGATCGAGCCGCCCATCGAGGTGACGAGATCGTTCACGGCCCGAGTGATGGCGCCCTTGTATTGGGTCAGCGTCTGCTGATCCATGCCGGTCGGCCCCATGAACGAAAAATGCAGATTGCCATCGCCGATGTGCCCCAAAGGATAGGGCCGGATGGTCGGGAGAATGTCGAGCACCGCCGTGGTGCCCTTGGCGATGAACTCCGGAATCCCTGAGATCGCCACCGACACATCGAAGCTGAGCCCCGGACCTTCGGCCCGGGAGGCCTCGGCGACACTTTCGCGGATGCGCCACATGTTGCGCGATTGACTGACCGTGTGAGCGATCACCGCATCGAGCACGCGGCCGGCCTCGAGTTGATCGGCGAGAAACTGCTCCATTTTCTCGGACATGCCCTCAGTGCCGTCCTGGCGCGCCCGCGAGGACGACCATTCCAGCAGCAGGTACCACGGCGTGTCGGCCTTGAGAGGATCCTGGGTGCCGGGAATATGGCGCAGCACCATGTCGATCGCGCTGCGGCTCATCAGCTCGCAAGAGCCGACATTGTCTCCGGATGCCGCGTGCGCTTCCGACAGGATCTCCAGGGCCGCGCGTGGATCGCGGATCGCGAGCCATGATGTAGAGACGTCCTTCGGCGCCGGCCACAGCTTGAGCACGGCCTTGGTGATGATGCCCAGCGTGCCTTCAGCGCCCATGAAGAGGTGCTTGAGGTCATAACCGGTGTTGTCCTTCTTGAGCGCGCGCAATCCGTCCCAGACCTCGCCGTTTGCCAGGACGACTTCGAGCCCCAGCACGAGATTGCGGGCATTGCCGTAGCGCAGCACCTGCACGCCGCCAGCGTTGGTCGACAGATTGCCGCCGATCATGCACGAGCCCTGGGCGCCGAGGCTGAGCGGCAGGAACCTGTCGTGCCGGCTTGCCGTCTCCTGAAGCGTCTGCAGCACGCAGCCGGCCTCGACCGTCATCGCGTAGCCGACGGGATCGACGTTCAGCACGCGGTTCATGCGGCCGAGCGACAACACGATGCCGGTGTGTGCAGGCCAGGGCGTCGCCCCACCCATCAGGCCGGTGTTGCCGCCCTGCGGCACGATGGCGACGCCGTGCTCATGGCAAAGCCGGACCACTTTCGAAACTTCCGCGGTGCTGCCAGGACGGACGACGGCGCCGGCACCGCCAACCAGCAATCCCCGCCAATCCGTCACGAACGGTTGCTTGCCGTGCTCATCCTCGATGAGGCCCTTGTCACCCACGATCGCGCGCAACGCATCGCGCATCTCGACAGTCAAGGGAGTGGTTGGAATAGCGGGTTCGGACGACGGGAAGGCAGCCGGCATTTTCGTTTCCCCTGGCGCATCTTGGTGTGCACTGCGCACGTGACGTGCCTGGGTATTGTCCACGTTTGGCGCAGGGAGTCTAACGGCAAGATGTCTCGAACTGCAGCCGGTGACGAAGGCGCTCCGCGAGAGATCTGAGCCTTGGGAGGAAGAGGGTTGATTTGACAAGACGATCGGTCTAATAAACCTTCATGAACAGAGCAGCCTCGGTATCAGAGCCGCGCCGACGGGGCCGTCCTCCCAAGGACCAGTCGCAACCGAATGCGCCGCGCGCGCGTCTGTTGCGCACGGGCGTTGCGATTCTGACCGAAAAGGGATTCAGCGCCGTCGGCGTCGAGGAGATCCTGGACTCCGCCGACGTGCCGAAGGGTTCGTTCTATCACTACTTCGGCAGCAAGGAGGCTTTCGGCCTCGAACTGATCGATGCTTACGCCGCCTATTTCGCCCGCAAGCTGGATCGATGGTTCGACGATGCAGCGCGGGCTCCGCTGGACCGCCTGCGCGATTTCATCGCGGACGCGCGGTCGGGCATGGCGCGCTACGGCTATCGACGCGGCTGTCTCGTCGGCAATCTCGGGCAGGAGATGGGGGCGCTGCCGGAGCCGTTTCGAAAGCGCCTCGCTGCCGTTCTCAGGGATTGGGAAGCCCGGACCGCCCGCTGCCTCCACGCGGCGCAGCAGGCGGGCCACATTCCGAAAGACGCCGATTGCGACAGCCTCGCGCATTTCTTCTGGATCGGCTGGGAGGGCGCGGTGCTGCGGGCGAAGCTGGAAAGACGCCCCGACGCACTCGACGTCTTCGCGCGAGGATTTATCGCGATGATCCAGGCCAAGGAACGCGTGATCGTACCAACTTCCATCGACGAGTACCGAGGATAACGCCATGACCCAGGCACTTGCAGTCAGCCGCTTCCCTGTCCCTGATCTGGCCGACATGCCAGACGACATCCGCGCCCGCATCGTGGCGGTCCAGGAGAAGTCCGGCTTCATTCCGAACGTCTTTCTCGTGCTGGCGCACCGGCCGGACGAGTTTCGCGCGTTCTTTGCCTATCACGACGCGCTGATGGACAAGCCCGGCAACCTCAGCAAGGCCGAGCGGGAAATGATCGTGGTTGCGACCAGCAACCTAAATCAATGCCAGTATTGCGTTATCGCGCATGGCGCGATCCTGCGCATCCGCGCCAAGGATCCGCTGATTGCCGATCAGGTCGCGGTCAATTACCGCAAGGCGGATATCACCGACCGGCAGAAGGCGATGCTCGACTTCGCCGTGCGCGTTTCGACCGAGGCCTACAAGGTTTCCGAATCCGATTTCGCCACGCTGAAATCGCACGGGTTCACGGAAGACGACATCTGGGACATTGCCGCGATCTCGGCCTTCTTCGGTCTCTCCAACCGGCTTGCCAACGTCACCAGCATGCGTCCGAACCCGGAATTCTATAACATGGGACGCGGCTGATCGGGCTGACTGACCTGTTCGGCAAGCACGCTCGTCCGCGGACATGGAGAACGGACATGGAGCTCTCAACCCAGCAGCTGGCGCTGAAGGAGAGGGCTGCTGCGCTCTCCAACGAGACGATCCGCAAACGTGCCGCCGACATCGACCGGTCGCGTGAATATCCATGGGACGTCGTCGAGGCGCTGAAGGTCGAGCGCTTCATGGGAATGACCATTCCGGTCGAATATGGCGGCCAGGGTCGGAGCTTCCTCGACACGGTGCTGGTCATCGAGGAGATCGCCCGGTCCTGCACCGTGTCTGCGCGCATCGTGGTCGAGGCCAACATGGGCGCCATCTCGACCGTGATGGCCTACGGGACCGACGCGCAGAAAAAGCGCGCGGCCGATCTCGTCCTGGATGGCGACAAGCCGGCCATCTGCATCACGGAGCCGGATGCGGGGAGCGACGCGAGCGGAATGACGACGCGAGCCGACAAGCGCGGCAACCGCTATGTGCTCAACGGCAGGAAGCATTGGATCACCGGCGCCGGGGTGTCTCGTCTCCATTTGATCTTTGCGCGCGTGTTCGACGAGAGCGGAGAGGAGCTGGGCGTCGGCGGCTTCCTGGCGGTGCGCGGCGAGGCGGAAGGGCTCCGCGTCAGCAAGCGCGAGACGACGATGGGGCTGTGCGGCATGCCCGAGGGCGAGCTCGTGTTCGAGGACCTCGAGATCACGCCGGACATGGTGCTGCTGCCGCCGTCGGGCTTCAGGCGCGGCTTCGCCGACCTCATCAATGCCTACAACAGCCAGCGTGTCGGCGCCGGCACGGTCGCCATGGGGATTGCGGCCGGCGCACTGGAGCACGCCATCGCATGGGCCAAGACGCGCGAGCAGTTCGGCCGGCCGATCGGCGAGTTTCAAGGTCTGCACTGGATGCTCGCCGATATGCAGACGCAGCTGACCGCATCGCGCCTGATGCTGCACGCGGCGGCGGCTTCACGGGGGCCGGGCGGCAGCGCATTCCCCGATCCCATGCTTGCCGCTCAGGCGAAGATCTTCGCCTCGGAAGCCGCCATCAAGATCGTCAACGACGCGCTGCAGGTGTTCGGCGCCCGCGGCTATTCGCGCGACTTTCCGCTCGAACGGATGGCGCGCGATGTCCGCATGTTCACGATCGGCGGCGGCACGGCCCAGGTGCTGCGCACCTTGGTTGCCAGCAAGGTCCTGGGCTGGAAGCTGCCGCAGACGCGCGATGGCTACGTCGTGTCAAGGGACCTTGCGGCAAAGGACTAGGGCGCTATCGTACGCGACACGGCGTGTTGATGGGGACCCGAGGGAGAGGTGAAGACATGACAGACTTCGTAACGCCGCGAGAGATGGCGGAGATGATACCCTCCGGGTGCAAGCTCGGCCTGGCGCCGGACGACTACGCCGCGGCCCCCGGACTGGTCCGGATGCTGATCGATCGCGGCATTCGCGATCTTCATGTGGTCTGCGCGCCGATTGGCGGCATGCAGGTCGATATGCTGATCGGCGCCGGCGCCGTGGCGACGCTGGAGACGAGCGCCGTCAGTCTCGGCGAAGCGGGCGGCGCGCCTTGTTTCAGCCGGGCTGTGCGCGACGGATCCATCCGCCTCCGTGATGCCACTTGTCCGGCGGTGTTCGCAGGGTTAACGGCCGCGGAGAAGGGGGTGCCGTTCATGCCGATCCGCGGCATCATCGGCAGCGACGTCCTGGAGAAGCGCGACGACTGGAAGGTGACGTCCAATCCGTTCGATGACGCTGAGAAGATCGTCGTGGTCTCGGCGATCCAGCCCGACATCGCCTTGTTTCATGCACCTGAAGCGGACCGGTTCGGCAACGTCAGGCTCGGGCGCCGGCGCGAAACGATGCTGCTGGCCCATGCGTCGAAGAAGGCTTTTGTGACCGTCGAGCGCATCTCCGAAGTGTCGCTGCTCGACGACGAGAAAATGGCAGCGGGCGTGCTGCCCGCAATCTACGTGAGCGCGGTGGCGCAGCTCGAGAAGGGTGGGTGGCCGACCGGGCTCTACGCCGAATATCCCAGGGACGGGCAGGAAATCGAGAAATACGCGCGCGCGGCGCGCTCGCCGGAAGGCTTCCAGGCCTACGTTCGGGGCCTGGGGAGCGCGGCATGAGCGAGGCGTGCACCAGCCGTGAGTTGATGATCTACACGATCTCGCGGCTGCTGAAGGGCGTGCGGCATGTTGCGGTCGGTCAATCCTCGCCGATGCCGGCGGCGGGAGCGATGCTTTTGCGTGCGCTCAACCAGCGTGACGGATTGGAGCACGTGCAGGTCTCGATCCTGGGGTCGGTCAAGCACAATTCCTTCACCGGCGGTGCCGAGGAGCTGTTCGATTGCGCCGCGCAGGGACGTCTCGACGCCTTCTTTCTCGGCGGCGGCCAGATCGACGGCCGGGGCAACGTCAACCTTGTTGGCACCGGCGACTATCCGAACAATCCGGTCAGATGGCCCGGCTCATTCGGCTCCGCCTATCTGTATTTCCTGGTGCCGCGGGTCATTCTGTTCCGTGAGGAGCACAGCTTGCGATCCCTGGTGGAGCGCGTGGACTTCGTCTCTGCGCCTGGAGTTACCG
The DNA here is from genome assembly GCF_014198205.1 of Bradyrhizobium sp. SBR1B. NCBI lineage: Bacteria > Pseudomonadati > Pseudomonadota > Alphaproteobacteria > Hyphomicrobiales > Nitrobacteraceae > Bradyrhizobium > Bradyrhizobium sp. SBR1B. The sequence goes on along the minus strand of NZ_JACIHC010000018.1, from coordinate 80,903 downwards.
ACGAGACGGTCTATCGGCGAGGCGGTCCTCATGCGCTGCTGACCAATGCGGCGCTGTTTTCCTTTGACCGGGAGGCGGGACGTTTTCGCCTCGAGAGCACCCATCCGGGATATGGTTGGCGCGACATTCGAGGCACAACCGGCTTCTCGTATGACAACGAGCAATGCGAGGTCACGACGCCCTTGCCGGACGAGGCGACGTTGTCCTTGATCCGGGGCCGAATTCGCGAGGAGCTGCGGGAGTGCTATCCCCAGTTCGCGGGCAACATGCCCGGTCCGGGGTGAGGCGGGTTTCGCTCCGATCTGCCGCGACTCTCTCCCGCTTGCAGGCAGGGCAAGCGCATTTGGCGACTTCTCTGTGGCCATCCTTCGAGACGCCCGCCGTTGGCGGGCCCTCAGGATGAGGACGGAGTGTGCGGCAGCACTCTTAACGAGCTCCGATGCCGCTTAGCCTCATCCTGAGGAGACCGCTGAAAGCGGTCGTCTCGAAGGGCGAGGCGCGCGCTCAGGTCGCCAAGTACCAAAATGCCGATTGCGGCAACGTTCGGACAATCTCTGCAACGTTTCTATACATCTTCGACAACTTCCCGCGACTGTTCGGGCGTAGAACGCGCTCGGACTTTTCAGATCGGGATTGATGGAATGCGATTGAAGTTTTCGGCGGCGCGCATGGGCATCGGCGCGGCCTGCCTCGTGCTTGGCGGCGTCAGCCCATTGTGCGCAGAGCCGGTGTTCGACAGCCTGGCCGGTGCCTGGTCGGGCATCGGCACGATGAAGCCGTCGGACGGTCCGCGAGAGAAGGTTCGCTGCAAGGTGGCGTACAACGTGACCAGGCCGGGGCGGTCGTTGACACTCGACCTGCGCTGCGCGAGCGATGCGTACAAGATGGTCCTGTCCGCGAACATCGAGCAGAGCGGGACGGAGCTTTCCGGCAACTGGTTCGAGAGCGAGTACCGGCAGGGCGGCAAGGTCTACGGCACCAACAAGGACGGCCTCATCGAGGCGCGAATAGAGGGAAATACGGTGGCCGCGCTGGTGACGATCCAGACCAGGAGCAACCATCAGTCCTTCCTGATGGAGGCACCGGGCTCTTGGATGGCGGAAGTCGCGATCGAATTGAACAAGGATGTGAAGTAGCCAAACACCAAATCAAAGCGCGATGACGATTCATCCTGATCTCATCGCGCCTTTAGTGGATGATCTGGTTCAGAAAGCCCTTCGCTCGCTCCGTGCGGGGAGCCCGAAAGAATGTTTCCGGATCTGCCTCCTCGACGATGCTTCCGCGATCCATGAAGACCACACGGTCGGCAACCTCGCGGGCGAAGCCCATCTCGTGTGTCACGCAGACCATCGTCATTCCGTCCCGCGCCAACTCGACCATGGTGTCCAGCACTTCCTTGACCATCTCGGGATCGAGCGCGGATGTCGGTTCGTCGAACAGCATGATCTTGGGCTGCATGCACAGCGCTCGGGCGATGGCAACGCGTTGCTGCTGACCGCCTGACAATTGTGCAGGATATTTGTCCGCCTGATCCTGAATGCGAACCTTCCGCAGCAAGCCCAGTGCGCGATCGCGGGCATCTGCCTGCGAAATGCCGCGAACCTTCATCGGGGCCAGCATGCAGTTCTCGGCGACCGTGAGGTGCGGAAACAGGTTGAAACTCTGAAACACCATCCCGGTTTCGCAGCGCACGCTGTTGATGTCGGCGAGGCGGTTGCTCAGTTCGGTGCCGTCCACGATGATCCGGCCTCCGTCGTGCTTCTCGATATGGTTGATGCAGCGGATCAGCGTCGACTTGCCGGAGCCCGAAGGTCCGCACAGCACGATCTTCTCGCCTTTGCCGACGCTGAGATTGACGTCGTTCAGCGCGGTGAATGCGCCGAACCGCTTCACCAAGCTCTCGACGACGACGATCGCACCGGACTGTGCGGCATTGCTGGAGGTCTCTCGATGCATGTTCGTCTCCCGGACTAGAGGCGTTATCGCGATGTGGCGAGCGCGTATCGTTTGCGAAGGACAGCGACACACTGGGAAGCTGCCGAGCTGATGGCGAGATAGGCCACTGCGACGACGAGGTACATTTCGACGAGGCGGCCGTTGAGCTGTGCAAGCTTGGAAGCGGCACCCAGAAGATCCGTCAGGGAAAGGACGTAAACGAGCGAGGTGTCCTGAAAGAGGATGATCGTCTGGCTGAGGATGATCGGACTGGCCACGCGCAGGACCTGCGGGAGGACGATGTGGCGGTAGGTGTCGTAGGTGGACAGCGCGAGCGCTTGGCAGGCCTCGAACTGGCCCTTGTTCACCGCTCGCAGCCCGACACGGATGATCTCGGAGTAGTAGGCGGCCTCGAACAGGCCGAAGGTGATGAAGGCCGTATAGGTGGCGCCGATCGGAATCGGGCGGCCGTTGCCGCTGAGATGCCCAAGCACGATCGGCACCAGGAAGAAGAACCAGAACAGGACGAGGATCAGCGGAATCGATCGGATGACCGCAACGTAGCCGCGGATGATCTGGGCGAACACCGGAATCTCGAAATGCTGAACGAGCGCCAGGCAGGTTCCGAGAACCATGCCGATGACGAATGCGGCGGCCGTGAGCGCAAGCGAGAAGAGCAGGCCCGACCAGAGATAGGGCCACGATTGCGTTACGATCGAGAAATCGAGGGTGTTCATTTCACGACCTCCATGGCGTTGGGCACGGCGCCGCCTTGCCGCATCTCAGTGGCCAGATCCTCGTCAGTCCCGGGCTTGACGGGAGCGCTGCCCGGAATGCGGACGGCTTTGTCGATGAGGGTCATGGCCTGATAGGCGACCAGCGCCAGACAAAGGTAGATGATCGTCGCTGCGCCAAATGCCGTAAATGTCTGGAACGTGGCCTCGCTGATCTGGCGCGCCTGGGCGGTCAGCTCCATCAAGCCGATCGTGAAGGCGACGGAGGTGTTCTTGTAGATGCCCATCACCTCGCTGGTGAGGCTCGGCACGATGAGGCGCAAGGCCTGCGGCACGATGACGTATCGATAAGTGAGATAGCCATTGAGGCCGAGAGCGTTGGCCGCTTCGATCTGTCCCCTTGGGAGCGCTTCGATGCCCGCCCGGACCTGCTCGGCTATTCGGGACGCCGTGTAGAGTCCCAGGCAGAGGAGCGCCGGGAAAAACGACGCCCAGGGTGGCGGGATCTGCTTGATGGCATCGCCCAGCGCGCTGGGCACGACCTCCGGGAAGACGAAGTACCAGAGGAACATCTGCACCAGGACAGGGATGTTCCGGAATATCTCGACATAGAGCCGGGCCGGGACGGAGAAGAAGCGATTCTGCACCGTGCGGCCTACGCCGACGACCACACCGATGCCGAAGGCGATCCACCAACCGAAGAAGGCCAGGGCCAACGTCCAACCGAGACCCGACAGAAGCCAGTCGATATAGCGCTGGCCGTCCGCCGTCTGTTCAAAAAGCACTCCGAACATCGCGAGCCCTCAGGTTGCAGGTGCGAACGAGGATTTCCGTGCGGGACGGTCAGCTCCGTCAATCAGTCGACAGCATCGCTGGGATGCGCGATCCGCGCCATCAACTCGTCCGTGAGGGGGAATGCGAGGTTCTCACCCTTGGGCGGAATCGGCTTGGTGAACCATTTCGCGTAGGTCTTCTCGAACTGGCCGGATGCCATTTGCTTGGAGAGGACGTCGTCGACGAGGCCCTTGAAGCCGGCATCACCCTTCGTGAACATCAATCCATAGTAGATCTTTGCGTAGCCCTCGGGAAGGAACAGGAGCGCGTCCGGATTTGGCGCGGCGGCCTTGAGCCCGGCGAGGAGGATATCGTCCTCCATGAAGGCGGCCGCACGGCCGGTGTTCAACATCAGGAAGGATTCCGCATGGTCCTTGGCCTGGACGATGTTGAGGCCGAGTTGCTCCCTAGCGTTGACGCTCTGCGCGAAACCGACTGCGTTGGAGCCTTGGGTGACGACAATCGTCTTGCCTTTCAGGTCGCCGGCGGTCTTCACGCCGCTGGTGGCCTTGACGAGCCATCGCGGTTGGCTGACGAACGTCGCGACCGAAAACGAGACTTGTTCCTGCCGCTTCTTGTCGTTCGCGGTGCCGCCGCACTCGATGTCGACGGTCCCGCTCTGGATCAGCGGAATCCGGTTCGAGGAGTTCACTGGCGTGTAGTTGACTTTGAGGTTGGGCAACTTCAGCTCCTCCTTGATGCGATCGACGATCGCCGCGCAGAGATCGAGCGAGAAGCCGATGGGCTTCTGATCGGGCCCGAGGTACGAGAACGGTATGGAAGCCTCGCGGTGGCCGATCGTGATTGCGCCGCTGGATTTGATCTTATCGAGCGTCGGGCTGTCGGCTGCCGCGGAGGGACTTGGGCTGACGGCCAGGAGGACGGCCAGGAGTCCTGAGAGGCGTCCGAGCATCTGAACAAGCGTCTTCATGGTTTTTCCCTTCCCATCGGTTCTCGAGGTCAAGCTGCGGCGGAAGGGCGTCCGAGCCCTCGCCGGCGGATGACGTCGATCAGGCGATCGATGTCGGTGGCGGTGTTGAACATGCCGAGTGAGACGCGAATGCCATCCCGTTCGGGCGACACGCGCACACCGTTCTCCTCGAAATGGCCAAGCCAGTCCGATGCCGGCAGGGCGATGACGTAGATGTGCGGAGCGCGATGCTTGCGCTCGCGCGGGCCAACGAGGCCGACGCCCAGCTCGTCCAGGCGCGTGATCAGGTGATCGCCGAGGTCGAAGCAGTGGTTCTGGATGTTCTGGATCCCGATCTGCTCGATCATGTCGAGCGAAGCACTCAGCGCATGGACCGCGGGCAGATTGAAGTTGCCGAGCTCAAAGCGCCTGGCGGCGGGCGAGGGCGCCATTCTGTCGGCACGCGCGATGAGATCATCAGGGACCTCGGCGAGGCTCGCGGCCGCCAGATAGGCCGGCTCCAGCTCTTTGAGCGTCTTGTCCCAATAGAGAAGCCCGAGTCCTTGCGGAACCAGCAATCCCTTGTGGCTGCCGGAGCCGATGAAGGTTGCGCCAATCGCCCTCGCGTTGACCGGCACCACGCCGATTGCCTGCATCACGTCCACCACGAAGTAGAGCTTCTTCCTGCTGCACATCGCGCCGACGCTCTCGATGTCAAAGCGGTGACCGGCGTGGAAGGTCACGTGCGACATCGAGATCGCACGCGTGTTCTCGTCGATGAAGGGCGCAAAGCTGTCGGCATCGACGACGTCAGTCATCGGGATGAAGCGGACCTCGACGCCCTTCCGTTGCAGGTGGAGGAATGCGTAGGCGTTGTTCGGATGATCGCCGTGGATCATCAGGACATTGTCACCGGCCCGGAGCGGCAGTGCGTTTGCCGCGACATTCATGCTTTCCGACGTGTTTTTCGTGAAGGCGATTTCATCCGCCGTCACGCCGAGGAAGCGAGCGACCTTGGCGCGGGTCTGCTCCACCCGGTCGAGCCAGACGCTCTTCGGTCCGGCCGTCTCGAAGCCCTCGCGAAGGAAGAGCTCGATCGCGGCCTTCACCGGGCGTGCAAGCGGGGTTTGAAACCCGGAGTCCAAATAGACCATCCGCTCGACAGCGGGGAATTCCTTCCTCACGGCGTCCACGTCGTAGTGACGAGACATGCACATCTCCTGTTGGCGCCCCGCCAGCGACTTGGCTCTCGGCCAAGCGGCGGAGCGAGATTCTGGGAACGGCGAGACTGCGTTGCACAATTTCTGGTCAGTCACCGGCCGCGCCGAGAATATGAGCTTTAGGAGTTTCGACAAACTTATTTTTCGATTTTCAATATCTTTCATTCCGAAAAATGATAATATCATGCGAAATCTTGATTTCGCTAGCTAATTTGGCCGGGGGCAATGACGAAGCGCATTCAGAAGGACGGGCCATTGGATCGTGCTTTCGCGATCGTTCGGCACGTCGCCGACCAGCGCAAAGCCGTCTCGGCGGCCGAGATCGCAAAGGCTCTCTCGCTGCCGCTGCCGACGGCGCACAGGTTGATCGGAAATCTCGAGGACCGCGGACTGCTTCAGAAGGCGTTGGGGACCAAGCGTTACGTTGTCGGAAACCAGCTCGTCACACTGTCCGCGACCGTCATCGGAGCGGCCTTCCGCACCGCGCGACGGCACGCGGTGCTTCGGGCGGTTGCGGGAGAGATCGGCGAACAGTGCGAGATTGGCGTCGTCCGCGACAATGTCGTTGCCTATGTCGACAGCGTTCGCGTTTCGGAGCCGCAAGGCCTTCAGTTCAATCCGGGAGAAGCGGCGCCGCTACACTGCACGTCGACCGGAAAGATCTACATGAGCAGACTGCCTGAGCGGACGAGGGCGAATTTGTGCCGCGCACTCCCTCTGACCAGATACACGGACACGACGATCGTCGATGTCCACGGACTGATGAAGACCCTCGAGGACACGCGGCAGAAGGGCTGGGCCAAGACAAACGAAGAATACGTCAAGGGCGTTGTGGGGTGCGCCGTCCCCATTCTGTCACCCGATCGAGAATTGATCGCTTGCCTGGGCGTCTCGGTGCCGGTGGCGCGCGTGAGCTTCGTCGAACTGGACCGGTTCATCGCGCCGCTTCAAAAGGCAGCCGCCCTGTTGTCGGAGACCATTCTGCAGGATTGAGGACGAAGATGGCGCAAGTGCCCAATGATGGCATCAGCGGTCTCGCTGGCGCGCCGGTTCTCCTCATGATCTGGCTGGGCCAGCACGAACGGCCGCGCGCCAATCGACCGCTCGAGCGATGGGAGATTCGGCCCCTGTCTGAGCGCTAAAGCATGAGTCGGAAAAGTGCGCAGCGGTCTTCCGAAAAGATCATGCTCAAACAACAACTCAAAGCGCGATGACGAATCATCCTAATCGCATGCGCTTTAGCGGCGACTTCACCACGGTTGAACACGTCACCACCGCCGGTTTCAGCGGCGGCAGCGACGTGAGTATTGATGATCAACGCTTGGGGAGCGACGCCATCACCTCGCCCGCGTCCCCGTCCTCGAGGCAGGGCGTGACGGTCAACGGGAGCAGGTCAGACCATTGCGCGAGCCAACGATACATGGCTTTTGGATCACTCGATTCAGAGATCGCAAATCCCTGTCCATTCATGCCATGCCAGCGACCCAGCATCTTGACGCCCTCGGGTGGTGCGCCACCGGTCTCGAGAAAGCGGGCGACGGCTGCATTGAAGGTGCCTTGAGGTACGCTCCAGGTGGTTATGAATTTCATGCGATTCTCCCATGACTAGAATTATCGGATGAATGTCGCGGCTGCGCCGCATGCGCACGATAGCGCCTGCGTATCGAATGACAACGGCGAATGAACACGCGCGTCGGTTTGATCACTCCTGCTTCTGCGCAAGCGCTGGCTTGGAGGTAAGACGGCTACTTGCCGTCGTTCCAGATGTCGGTGGCGAGCTTCCAGTCGTTTCCGACCTTCTCCCAGACGACGACATACTTTCCGGTCACGTCCTGCGGTGTCGATCCCTTGGTCTTCAGGACGAACGTGCCGATCTCACGGGCCGCGGAAGAACCGAGTGACTTGACATCCACCGTTGTGAGCTTCGGATCGCTCACTTGTTCAGCCATGCTTTTCCACATGACCTCGATGGCTGGTCGGCCCTGCACCATCGCGGAGCCGGGCGGGAGCGCGGTCGCATCGGCACTGTAGAGGGACGCAATCCCGGAAAAATCTCCCTTGTTGAACATCTCTATCCATTTCGCGTTGTTTGCTTCGATCTCGGCCTTCTGAGCCAAAGCCGGCGCGCTCAACGAGATCACGATTGCAATCGCCGATGCAATGTTGCGCATGATCATCTCCAGACTCAATGTACGATACAGATACAGGGGCAGTCGTCTGTCTCGAAGTGGATGCATTGAATGGTCCATCCCAGACCGGGGAAGACGCAACAGCAATTCCGGAGAATTACCGTCAGCACCGTTGACGAAGCTGCGCAGTGGAAATTGACGGGCAATTGACCTGACGAGTACTCCATGTCGCGGCTCGAACGCTTGACCAGGCGCGCGCTCGCCGCCCGTCGGGCAAAACACCCCTGTCAATCCCTCGACGCAAAAACATTCCTATTTACCGAATTTCGGATATGTCGTATCAATGGCCCATCCCGCCCGTCGCAAGGGGCGTTTCGCGATCGTCACGAGACGCGGGCCGGGAGGCGGTGGCCGCGACGGCGTCGGCGCGCTGGGCTGGCTGCAGGGCGGGAATCCCGTGAGCAGCAGCACGCGCGATACGACACGGCGCTGACGGCGTCCTCGGTTCGGCCTCGATGGTGAGCGCACGCAAGCCATCGGGGACAGGAACGGGGATGTGCGCGGACGGCAAAATCGTGTGGTCCTGACGCCCGGGGTCTGTGCGTCAAGTGTTGCGGTGATGTTGCGGCCCAACCGGGTTCGTACATCAGTCATCCGCAAGGCGACGGGGGCAATAGTGCATCGCTCCCCGGGGAGAGCGCGACATAAGCCGTAAAGCCATTCGCGCAGGGAAGGCCGGTCGCACGGCTACACCTGTAGTCCACCCCGTGCGCGTCTTGTTCGCACACGGGACCGCGGGTGCCAGCCGGCGCCCGGCCTTCCCTGCGCCCTTTCTGAACAAGAAGGGCAACGAAGAGAGCAAAGCTCAGGCGAAATGAGCCGCGAGATTGCGACAGTGTGTCTTCTGAATGGATCATGTTTTATGGGCAGTCTCGTGCCCCGGACGTAGCGCGGCGTCCCCCTGGCGATGCAAAGCATCGTCCAGAACGACGATGCGGCTGCAGAGCCGGGGCCTATGTTGCGACGGATCGCGCAGTGTCTGGGTCCCGGCTCTGCGCAGCAATGCTACGCATTGCAGCGCGTCCGGGACACGAGGGCTCCTACGCGCTCTCCGTCTCCCGGTGCACGTCGTGCACCACGAGGCCCATGCCTTCCTCCGGCATCTTGATCCAGTCGCGGCGCTTCAGGGTGCGCTTGGTGTCCTCATAGCCGCTGGTCCAGTGCTCGCGCATCGAGGTGCCCGAGAATTCGTGGTCCTTGGCGTCGCCCTCATAGGCCTTCTGCTGGTAGATCAGATGCAGGATCGCGATCTCCGGCATGTGGCACAGGCTCGCCTTCAGCTTGCGCTCCTCGTCGGACAGCTGCTCGTCCGGCAGCTTCGCCAGCGCCTTGTGGAGCAGGACCTTGAGATTGTGGGTGCGGCGATAGACGTCCGTGTTGTGGCGCGTGCGCGAGGAATACATGATGTCCTTGTGGCGGGCCATCACGTCCTGGATCGAGCGCGGCAGCACGCCGCGCGCGCTGAACAGGTCGACCTGGAACACCAGCGAGTTGAGCGCATCCTCCTGGTCGAGCAGATGCTGCAGCGGTGTGTTGGAGACGATGCCGCCGTCCCAGAAATGATCGGTGCCGATCCGCACCATCGGCAGCGCCGGGGGCAGGGCGCCGGAGGCCATGATGTGCTCCGGCTCGATCTCGTCATGGGAATTGTCGAAATAGATGAAATTGCCCGAGAGCACGTTGACTGCACCGACCGCGAAGCGGACCCTTTTCTCGTTGATGAGATCGAAGTCGACCAGCTCGAGCAGGCTCTCCTTCAGCGGCATCGTGTCGTAATAGCTGGTCGCGGTGCGCGCGCCGACCGGGCTGAACCAGGGATTGACCTGGTGCGGGGTAAAGAAGCCGGGCTGGCCCATCGCCGAGGTCATCCAGGCGCTGGTGAGGTTGCGCCACTGGCGGAAGACGTCGCCGTCAGGGGTGTAGTGCCAGATCTTGCGGTTGGTGATGCGCTCCCAGAAGATGCGCAGCGCCTCGAGCCGCTTCTCCGGCTTGTTGCCGGCGATGATGGCGGAGTTGATCGCGCCGATCGAGACGCCGCAGACCCAGTCGGGCTCGATGCCGGCCTCGTGCAGCGCCTGATAGACGCCGGCCTGGTAGGCGCCGAGCGCGCCGCCGCCCTGCAGCACCAGCGCGGCGCGATCGCAGCGCTCGGGCCGCCAGCCCCGCGAGGGCGCCTGATGTGTCTGATATGTCGGTTGCGACGTGCGGGCGTCCATGGCGATGCCTCCTGCTTGCGCCAGACGATTGCGTCCCGTGGTGACGGCGTGATGACAAGGCGGCACCGATGCAGCGCCGGCAACGCAGACCGACCACGCTGCAACGGCAGGGGTCGTGCGGCTGACGGAAAAGCTTCACATCGCAGTCAATGAGGATCGCTAGCAATTGCCGCCGATCAGGATCACAGGAGACCTGCGATGCGTAGCGAAGACGTGCTGAGACTTCCGTCCATGCCGGCGGCGGGGCCGAGCTATCCGGCCGGGCCGTATCGGTTCGTCAACCGCGAATTCCTCGTCATCACCTACGAGACCGATCCGGAGCTGATCCGCGCCGGCCTGCCCGAGCCGCTGCAGCCGATCGACCAGCCGATCGTGCATTACGAATGGATCAGGATGCCTGACTCCTCCGGCTTCGGCAGCTACACCGAATCCGGCCTCGTCATCCCCGCGCGCCTCAATGGCGAGGAGGTCAATTTCGTCTCGCAGATGTATCTCGACGACGATCCGCCGATCGCCGCCGGCCGCGAGATCTGGGGCTTTCCCAAGAAGTACGCACATCCCAAGCTCGAGATCGTCAAGGACACGCTGACGGGCACGCTGGAATATGCCGGCCAGCTCGTCGCCATGGGCACCATGGGCTACAAGCACGAGAGCATGGCCGGCAACGGCGATCTCACCCGCGCCACGCTGTCGAAGACGCAGATCAATCTGAAGATGATCCCGGGCGTCGACGGCCGTCTCGAGGTCTGCCAGCTGGTCGCGATCAACCTCGTCGACATCGTGCCGAAGGGCTCCTGGATGGGGCCGGGACGGCTGCATCTGGTGCCGCATGTCAACGCGCCGGTCGCGGATTTCCCGGTGCGCCGCTGCCTCGGCGCGCATCACTACATCGCCGATCTGACGCTGCCGTTCGGCCGCGTCGTGCACGACTACATCAGGCAAGCCGAGGCGGCCGCGACCGGGCTGGCGGCGGAATAGGGCGGCATCATCAAACTGTAACACTGGCGTAATTGAGTACCGCCTGGGTCCGGAAGATGCCGTCAGCCATCGTCCGGAATGGGGCAGTTGTTGGCGGTTGGGGTTGGCCATGGCTGAGCCGGCAAAGCTTGTCAGCGCCTTATCGAGCACTGATCCCGCCATTCCCGGCCTGGTCTGGGCCTTTCGCCTGCACAGCGACGGCAGTGCCGAGGCGCTGCCGATCGACCAGCCGATCGAGTTCAGCCATGACGGCCGGCTCTGGCTGCATTTCAACCTGACTGACGCGCGGGCACGGCCTTGGATCGGAGCGTCGCAGCTGCCGCCGCTGGCGCGCGAGCTGCTGCTGTCGAGCGACACCTTCCAGCAGCTTCACGTCATCGACCACTGTGTCTACGGCGTATTCTCCGACCTCGTACGCGAGATCGACAGCGCGACGGAGGAGACCGCGTTCCTCCGCTTTGCCATGACCGAGCGGCTGCTGGTCTCCGGCCGCCACCAGGCACTGTGCTCGGCGGACGCCACGCGGCGGGTGCTCGAAGGCGGCTACCGCGTCGACAACGTCGCTCATCTGCTCGAAAAGATCGTCGACGAGGTCGCCGACACGCTGGACCGGATGGCCGACAAGCTCGGCCAGGAGATCGACGATATCGAGGAGCGCATCCTCGCCGATGACGCCAGGCCCGAGATGCGCCGCAACCTCGGCCGGCTCCGCCGCACCTGCGTGCGGCTGCATCGGCAGCTCACGGGATTGCGCACGCTGTTTCACCGTCTCGATCAGAAGAACACCGATCATTTGTCGCCGGCGTTGCGGATCCAGGCCGGCAAGCTCGCGCAGCGGCTCGATGGCCTCGATCACGACATCGTCGAGCTGCGCGAACGCAGCCGCCTGCTCGAGGAGGAGCTGCGGTTCAAGAACGAGGAGGAGAGCAATCGCCATCTCCACACCCTCTCGATCGTGACCTCGCTGTTGCTGCCGCCGACGCTGATCACCGGCATCTTCGGCATGAACACCAAGGGCCTGCCGTTGACCGAGGTCGAGAGCGGATTCCTCTGGGCAGCGGTGCTGATGGCCTCCTCGGTTGCTGCGGCCTATCTCTTCATGAGGCGCACCGGTATCTTCAAGTAGCGTGTGTCGATGGTGAGTTGGGCGACCCAAATATCCGTAGCGGCCGCGATTGCGATGGCCTGCACGGCGACGAGCGCGCGCGCCGGCGCCAAGGACGAGAGCGCGGCCGCATGGCTGTTTCCCAAATGGTTCAACGCGTGGCATGACGGCCTTGCCGGCAAGGGCCTGAATTTTGGCGCCACCTATATCGCAGACAATATCGCCAATGCCGCCGGCGGCGTGAAGCGCGGCGCCATCCATTTCGGCCGGCTCGATCTGTCGGTCGATGCCGACCTCGACAAGCTGGTCGGCTGGACCGGTGGCCGCTTTTACGCCAATGCCTTCATCATCTACGGCCAGGGCCTTTCCCGCAACTACGTGATGAACCTCGCCACCATCAGCGAGATCGAGGCGCTGCCGGACCAGCGGCTCTACAATGCCTATTTCGAGCAGAGCTTTTTCAATGACCGCCTGAACATCCGGGCCGGCCAGCAGGCCGCCGATGTCGAGTTCTTCGACAGCCAGACCGACGACCTCTTCGTCAACGGCACCTTCGGCTGGCCGGCGATCAAGGCCAGCAACCTTCCGGCCGGCGGCCCGGCGCCGCCGATCGCGGTGCCCGGCATTCGCATCAAGGCCGCGCTGACCGACAAGATCACCGCTTATGGTGCGGTGTTCAACGGCGATCCGTCAGGGCCCGGCGATGTCGATCCGCAGCTGCGCGATCATCATGGCCTGGCATTCCGCATCAACGATCCGCCGTGGGTGATCGGGCAGGTCCGCTTCAACTACGCCATCGATATCGGCGGCCGCCCGCTCGCCGGCAATTTCACCCCGGGTGCGTGGAAGCATTACGGCTCGTTCGACAGCCAGCGCTTGACGGCGGAGGGGATGTCGATCGCCGATCCCGGCGGCAGCGGTATTCCTGCAAGGCTCAAAGGCAATTACGGCATCTTCGCCGTGATCGAGCAGGTGCTCTATCGCCCGCCTGAGGTCACCGAGACCAGCACGTCGGCCTCGCTCCCCGGCATCACCGCGTTCGGCCGCATCGCCTACAGCCCGCCGGACCGCAATCTGATCGATCTCTATATGGACGGCGGCATCGGCTTCGTCGGCTTCACGCCGGGCCGTCCGCTCGACCGGTTCGGCGTGGCGATGGCCTACATGCGGATCTCGAACACTGCGCGCAATCTCGACGTCGATACGCAGGCCTTCACCGGCATCCGCAGCCCGGTGCGCAGCAACGAGACACTGATCGAGATGATCTACGAGGCGCACGTCAAGCCGGGCTGGTTGATCGCGCCATACTTCCAATATGTGTTCCGCCCCTCGGGCGGAATTCAGAACCCGAACGATCCCAGCGGTGTTTCGCGGATCGGTGACGCCGCGGTGTTCGGCGTCACCTACACGATCCGGTACTAGGCCGAGGCCGCCGCCGGCTGTAGTTTCGGCTGCCGCGACAGCGCCAGCACGATCAGCGAGGCGAACACGCAGAGCGCGCCGGCGATGAAGAACGCGGGCAGGTAGCTCTCATAGACCGTCCGCGAGAGACCAGCGCCGAAGGCGGCGGTCCCGGCGCCGAGCTGGTGGCCCGCAAAGATCCAGCCGAACACCAGATTGGCGCGCTCGGGCCCGAACTTTTGCGCGGTGAGGCGCACCGTCGGCGGTACGGTTGCGATCCAGTCGAGACCGTAGAACATCGCGAAGATTGACAGGCCGTAGAACGAGAAGTCGCTGAAGGGAAGGAAGATCAGCGAGAGCCCGCGCAGGCCGTAATACCAGAACAGGAGATAGCGATTGTCATAGCGGTCCGACAGCCAGCCCGACATGATGGTGCCGAAGAAGTCGAAGATGCCCATGGCCGCAAGCAGGCTCGCGGCCTGCACTTGCGGGATGCCGAAATCGAGGCACATCGGGATCAGGTGCACCTGGACGAGGCCGTTGGTGGAAGCGCCGCACACGAAGAAGGTCGCAAACAGGATCCAGAATGCAGTCGACTTCGAGGCGTCGCGCAGCGTGCCGAGCGCCACGCCCGTGATCGAGCCGTGGCTCACAGGCGGGGCGGGCAGGGGCTCGGTGCCCTCATCGCCGAACGGACGCAGACCGACATCGCTCGGCCGGTCGCGCATCGCGAGCAGGACGGCCAGCGCGGAGACGGCGAGCATGATGCAGACGAAGCCGAGCGCGAGCCGCCAGCCATAGCGTTCGGTGAGGCTTGCGAGCAGCGGCAGGAACACGAGCTGGCCGGTGGCGACGCTCGCGGTCATGATGCCGACGACGAGGCCGCGCCGTGCCGCGAACCAGCGCGTGGCAATGGTTGCGCCGAGCACCAGCGCGGTCATGCCGGTGCCGATGCCGATCACCACGCCCCACAGCGCGACGAGCTGCCAGACCTCGGTCATGCCGAGCGAGAGCACGAGCGCCGAGACAACGATTAGCTGTGCCGCCAGCGTGACGTTGCGCAGGCCGTAGCGGTTGAGCAGGGCGGCCGCGAATGGCGCCATCAGTCCGAATAGGATGAAACGGATCGACAGTGCGGAGGAGATCTGCGCCGTGCTCCAGCCGAACTCCTTTTGAAGCGGAACGATGAACACCCCGGGCGCGCCGACCGTGCCGGCGCTGATCAGCGCGGCGAGGAAGGTCACGCCGACCATCACCCAGCCGTAATGAATGTTGCGGCGGGACAATGCTGCCGCGAGCCAGTTCGAGATCATTGGGCCTCAATGTGGTTTGGCGAGCCCGGGTCGGACTCGCGTCATGGTTCCAGTCTGGCATGGGGAAGGGAAGTCTGAAATGACAGACTTCCCTCTATTTCGGACACCCGCGCGTCAGCGCGCCAGCCGCTCCACCGCGATCGCCGTGGCTTCGCCGCCGCCGATGCAGAGCGCGGCGATACCGCGCTTGAGGTTGTTCGCCTCGAGCGCATGCAGCAGCGTCACGATCAGCCGCGCGCCGGTGGCGCCGATGGGATGCCCGAGCGCGCAGGCGCCGCCATTGATGTTCAGCTTATCTCGGGGAATGCCGAGATCGCGCTGTGCCGCCATCGCCACCACGGCAAAGGCCTCGTTGATCTCGAACAGATCGACGTCGGAGGCAGCCCAACCGACCTTGTCGAGCAGCTTGCGGATCGCCGGGATCGGCGCCGTGGTGAACCATTGCGGCTCCTGGCTGTGGGTGGCGTGGCCCTTGATCTCCGCGAGAACGGGCAAGCCGCCCCGATCGGCGAGCGAGCGCTTCGCCAGCACCAGCGCCGCGGCGCCGTCAGCATTGGCGGAGGAGGCGGCCGGCGTGATGGTGCCGTTGGCGCGGAACGCCGGCTTCAGGCCTGGGATCTTGGCCGGATCGACCTTCAGCGGATGCTCATCATTGGCGACGATGCGGGGACCGGCCCTTTCCGCGAGCGTGATCGGCGCAATCTCAGCCTTGAACGCGCCGCCCTCGACCGCCTTGCGGGCGCGGCTCAGCGTCTCCATCGCATAGGCGTCCTGGTCCTTGCGGGTGAACTGGTACGTCTCCGCGGTGGCCTCGCCGAAATCGCCCATGGAACGGCCGGTCTCGTAGGCGTCCTCAAGGCCATCCATCATCATGTGGTCGATGATGCGGTCGTGGCCGACGCGGTAGCCGCCGCGCGCCTTGGCGAGGAGATAGGGCGCGTTGCTCATGCTCTCCATGCCGCCGGAGACGACGATGTCGGCCGAGCCGGCGCGAATGATGTCGTGCGCCAGCATGGTTGCCTTCATGCCGGAACCGCAGACCTTGTTGACCGTGGTCGCGCCGGTGGCGTCGGGCAGCCCGGCCGCGCGCGCCGCCTGCCGCGCGGGCGCCTGGCCCTGGCCGGCCGGCAGCACGCAGCCCATGAAGACCTCGTCGACTTTCTCGGGCGCGAGTCTTGCGCGCTCCAGCGCCGCGCCGATCACGTGTGACCCGAGCTTGTGCGCGGGAAGAGGCGAGAGCTCGCCCATGAAGCGGCCGAGCGGGGTGCGGGCGGCGGAGACGATGACGACGGGATCGGCGGCTTCGGCCATGATGGGACTCCCTGGCGATGATGTGTAGGATTATGATCATCATATGATGCGCCGCAAAAAATGCAACCGCGACGGGGATGAGAAATTGTCTGGGCTCGGATGAGATTTGGTCGTGCGGTTGAGGAGGGGTGGCGCGCTCCTACCGCTTCCTGTTCACGAACGCCTGCATCAGCCGCGTCGGCTCGTCCGTGAGGAACGACTCGCCGAACACCTTGACACTCAGATTCACCGACTCCGTTAGCGGCAGCTCCTCCCATTGCCGAAGCAGCGCCTTCTGCGACCGCAGTGCCTCGGGGCCGCATGCGAGCAGTGCGTTCACGAGATGCTCGATCTCGGCATCCAGTCCGCCCTCAAGTGCCACCTTGTCGACCAGCCCCCAGGCGAGCGCGGTGGCTGCGTCGATGTTCTCCGCCGTCATCACCAGCCAGCGCGCTCGGGCCCAGCCGATCAGGCGCGGCAAGAGCGCTGCGTGGATCACCGAGGGGATGCCGACGCGCACCTCCGGCATGCCGAAATGCGCATCATGCGCGGCAATCCGGAAATCGCAGGCGGCCGCCACTTCGAGGCCGCCGCCGAGGCACCAGCCGGGCATGCGGGCGATCACCGGTGCCGGGAATTGGCGCACCGCTTCGCAGAGATCGCGCAGGCGGCTGATGAAGGCCTCCGCCGATTTCTGCTCGAGCTTGGCCATCTCCTTGATGTCGGCGCCGCCGATCATGCTCTTCTCGCTCTGGCCGCGCAGCACCACGACGCGGATGCTGCGGTCGGATGCAAGCCGATGCAGGCCTTCGCGCACGGCGTCGGTCACCGGCGAGCCGAGAATATTGAGCGGGCCGGCGTTGCAGATCGCGACATGAACGACCCCGCGCGTATCGCGCGTCACGCCGCAGTGGTGGTTGAGCATTTCCATCGTGGCATCTCGAAGGTTTCGTGGACCGGCGCGAGGCGCGCGGGTCGGTGCCACTTCCGGGCCGAAACGTCCTTGTTGTCAAGCGGGGTGGGGGCGAGTTGCAAGTGCGAAGTCCGTCGCATAGTATGACATATATCATACAAAAGGGATCCCATGACTGAAGCCGACCAACTCGAACTGTTTTCGCCCGCGCAGCGGCGCGAGCGCGTGGTGGACTGGCAGGTGCCGGCGCCGGTCGCGAAAGTCGCGATGGGCCTGTCGGGCATGGACGCCATGCTGGGCATTCGCGACGGCCGGCTGCCGCCGCCGCCTTTTGCAAAACTGATCGGCTTCAATGTGGGGGTGGTCGAGCCGGGTCGGATCGTCATGGAACTGGAGCCGCGCGAGGATCTCGAAAACACCATCGGACTGATTCACGGCGCGACCGCAGCTGCGCTGCTCGATACCGCGATGGGATGCGCGATCTCGACCCGGTTGGAAGCCGGGCAGAGTTCCGTGACGCTCGACCTGAAAATGACCTTCCTGCGTCCGCTCTCGGTTCGCTCGGGCCTGATCTCGGCCGAAGGCAGGGTGATCAAGCTGGGGCGGCAGACCAGCTACACCGAAGGCTTCGTCCGGGACGGCAAGGGCGCCCTTGCGGTGCACGCAACTGCAACGTTTTCCATGATCGGAAGCAACTTAACATGAATTAATGCACCCTTTTCGTCATTTGCGTGTTATGAGATGACCATCGACATTCAATGAGAACCGCATGCGCTACTCCCGGGAACACAAGCAGGAAACCCACGACCGCATCGTGAGGAAGGCCTCCGTGCGGCTGCGCGAAAAGGGCGCCCATGGCATCGGCGTCGCCGACCTCATGAAGGAGGCAGGCCTGACCCATGGCGGCTTCTACGCGCATTTCGATTCCCGCGAGGCGCTGGTGATCGAGGCGTTCGGTTATGCGATGGACCGCTCGATGGAGCACTGGCGCAAGATCACCGACGAGGTTTCGCCGGACAAGCGGCTGGCGATAATCGCGGAGGCCTACCTGTCGGCGCTGCATCGCGACAATCCCGGCCATGGCTGCTCGATTCCCGCTCTCGGTGCCGAGATCGCCCGCGAGAGCCCGAAGGCGCGAAAGGCATTTGCCGGCAAGCTCGACGAGATGATCGAGCAGCTGGCGGACAACATTCCGAACATGCCGCGCAAGGCCGCACGCAAGCAGGCGGTCGCGACGCTGGCGACGATGGCCGGCACCATGCTGCTGGCCCGCATTGCCGGGTCGAGCGAGCTGTCCGACGAGGTGTTGAAGGTGGGCCGGGACAGTGCGCTGGAGGGCACGAAGCGCGAGCCGAAGGCGGCGGCGATGAAGAAGGTGAAGACCTAGGCGAGGTGCCGTAGGGTGGGCAAAGCGAAGCGTGCCCACGACTTCGTCGCTATCGAAGAGAGATGGTGGGCACGGCGCTTTGCGCCTTTGCCCACCCTACGGGACCGTCGCTACCGCCCCGCAAACAGCGCCCGTTCGCGCTCGACGATCTCGCCGATGTAGTCCGCCACCGCTCTGATCCGCGCCAGATCCTTGCTGTCGGCGTGCATCAGCATCCAGAACGTCCGCGTGATCGAGATCTCCTCGGGCAGCACCGGCACGAGTTGCGGATAATCGCTCGCCATGAAGTGCGGCAGCACTGCGATGCCGAAGCCCGAGAGCGTGGCGTTGAGCTGCGCAATCAGATTGGCGCTGCGGAAGCGCGCGGAGATCCGTGGCGACACCTGCGGCAGATAATCGAGTTCCGGCGTGAACAAGAGCTCTTCGATGTAGCCGACGAAGCGGTGCTGCGGCAGATCCTGCCGAGAGGTGATCGCGGGGAAGCGGTCGAGATAGCCAGGTGCGGCGTAGAGGCCGAGGCGGTAGTCGAGCAGCTTGCGGCCGACGATGCGGCCTTCCTTCGGCATGGTCAGGCTGATGGCGATGTCGGCCTCGCGCTTGGAGAGACTGAACAGCCGCGCGGTGGCCACAAGTTGCAGATCGAGATCGGGATACCGGTCGGCGAAGGGGGCCAGCCGCGGTGCCAGGAAGGCCGTGCCGAACCCGTCGGGCGCGCCGATCCGCACCGTCCCCGTCAGACGCGCCACCGAGCCGCCGACCTGCTCCTGGTTGGCGACGATGGTCGATTCCATGGCTTCCGCGCTGTCGGCGACGCGCTGGCCGGCCTCGGTGAGGAGGTAGCCGGTCTTGCGCCGGTCGAACAGCTTGGCCGACAGGTGCTTTTCCAGCCGGTCGACGCGGCGGATCACCGTGGCATGGTCCACTCCGAGCTGTTTTGCCGCAGCCGACACCGAGCCGCCCCGCACGATGGCCAGCACGAAGCGAAAGTCGTCCCAATCGATAGCGCCTTGATCCAGCATTTTCGCACATCTATGGTGCATTATCTCAGACTTGAATCCTATAAAATGCAGGTCGATAGGATTTGTCAAAGCGTTCAAGCTCGGCCTCAAGGAGATCATTCCATGCGTTCAGTCGGACATTTCATCGGTGGCAAGGAAGTAAAGGGCACCTCTGGCCGCACCGCCGACGTTTTCGAGCCGATGACCGGTGACGTCCAGGCCAAGGTGGCGCTGGCGTCCAAGGCGGAGGTCCGCGCCGCCGTCGAGAACGCCCGCGCGGCACAGCCCGAATGGGCCGCGACCAACCCGCAGCGCCGCGCCCGCGTCATGATGAGATTCGTCGAGCTGGTGCAGCGCGACTACGACAAGCTGGCCGAGCTGCTGGCCCGCGAGCACGGCAAGACCGTGCCGGACGCCAAGGGCGACATCCAGCGCGGCCTCGAGGTCGCCGAGTTCGCCTGCGGCATCCCGCATCTGATGAAGGGCGAATACACCGAAGGCGCCGGCCCCGGGATCGACATCTATTCGATGCGCCAGGCACTCGGTGTCGTCGCCGGTATCACGCCGTTCAACTTCCCGGCAATGATCCCGATGTGGAAGTTCGCGCCCGCGATCGCCTGCGGCAACGCCTTCATCCTCAAGCCCTCCGAGCGCGATCCCGGCGTGCCGATGCTGCTCGCCGAGCTCATGATCGAGGCAGGCCTGCCGGCCGGCATCCTCAACGTCGTCAACGGCGATAAGGAGGCGGTCGACGCCATCCTGGACGATCCCGATATCAAAGCCGTCGGCTTCGTCGGCTCCACGCCGATCGCGCAGTACATCTATGAGCGCGCCGCCCAAACCGGCAAGCGCTGCCAGTGCTTTGGCGGCGCCAAGAACCACGCCATCATCATGCCGGATGCCGACATGGACCAGGCGGTCGACGCGCTGATCGGTGCGGGCTATGGCTCGGCGGGCGAGCGCTGCATGGCCGTCTCGGTCGCGGTCCCCGTCGGCAAGTCCACCGCCGACCGTCTCATGGAAAAGCTGATCCCGCGGGTCGAGAGCCTCAAGATCGGCACCTCGATCGATCCGTCCGCCGATTACGGCCCGCTGGTCACGCGCGAGGCGGTCGAGAAGGTCAAGGGCTACATCGACATCGGCATCAAGGAAGGCGCGACGCTCGCAGTCGATGGCCGCGGCTTCAAGATGCAGGGCTACGAGAACGGCTTTTATCTCGGCGGCTCGCTGTTCGACAACGTCACCAAGGACATGCGGATCTACAAGGAAGAGATCTTCGGCCCCGTGCTCTCGGTCGTGCGTGCGCACGACTACAAGGAGGCGCTGGCGCTGCCGTCGGATCACGACTACGGCAACGGCGTTGCCATCTTCACCCGCGACGGCGACGCCGCCCGCGACTTCGCGGCCAAGGTCAATGTCGGCATGGTCGGCATCAACGTGCCGATCCCGGTGCCGATCGCCTATTACACCTTTGGCGGCTGGAAGAAGTCGGGTTTTGGCGATCTCAACCAGCACGGTCCGGACTCGGTCCGCTTCTACACCAAAACCAAGACGGTGACCTCGCGCTGGCCGTCCGGCGTCAAGGAAGGCGCGGAGTTTTCGATCCCGCTGATGAAGTGATCCCCTTGAGAGCGAGGCTCATATGCAGTTCGCTCTGAACGAGGATCAGATCGCGGTTCGCGACATGGCGTTGGCGTTTGCGGCGGAGAAGATCGCGCCGCACGCGCTGCGCTGGGACGAGGAGAAGCATTTCCCCGTCGACGTGATGCGCGAGGCCGCGACGCTTGGCATGGGCGGCATCTACATCCGCGAGGATGTCGGCGGATCCGCGATGACGCGGTTCGACGCGGCGCTGATCTTCGAGGCGCTGGCGACGGGCTGTCCGACCACTTCGGCCTTCATCTCCATCCACAACATGGCGAGCTGGATGATCGATGCCTTCGGCAGCGACACCCAGCGCCACACATGGCTGCCAAAACTCTGCACCATGGAGCTGATCGCCAGCTACTGCCTGACCGAGCCGGGCGCGGGCTCGGATGCCGCGGCGCTGCGTACGCGCGCCGTGCGCGATGGCGATCACTACGTGCTCAACGGCCAGAAGCAGTTCATCTCCGGCGCCGGCGGCACCGATCTGCTGGTCGCGATGGTGCGCACCGGCGGCGATGGCCCGGGCGGCATCTCGACCCTCGTCATCGACGGCAAGACGCCGGGCGTCTCCTTCGGCGCCAATGAGCGCAAGATGGGCTGGAACGCGCAGCCGACCCGCGCCGTGATGTTCGAGAACGCCCGCGTGCCGGTGGCCAATCGCCTCGGCGAGGAAGGCATCGGCTTCAAGATCGCGATGGCGGGCCTCGATGGCGGCCGCCTCAACATCACCGCGTGCTCGTTGGGTGGTGCGCAGACCGCGCTCGACAAGGCGCGGGCCTACATGAAGGAGCGCAAGGCGTTCGGAAAGCGTCTCGACGAATTCCAGGCGCTGCAGTTTCGCCTCGCCGACATGGCGATCGAACTGGAAGCCGCGCGTACCTTCCTGTGGCGCGCCGCTGCGGCGCTGGACCGCAAGGACCCTGATGCCACCATGCTGTGTGCGATGGCAAAACGCTTCGGCACCGACGTCGGCTTCGAGGTCGCCAACCATGCGCTGCAGCTTCACGGTGGCTACGGGTACCTCAGCGAATACGGCATCGAGAAGATCGTGCGCGATTTGCGTGTGCATCAGATCCTCGAAGGCACCAATGAAATCATGCGGCTCATCGTGGCGCGCAAACTGATCGAGGGCGCGCGATGAGTTCAGTGGAAGAGGGCGATCTCGTTGCCCGCGTCGAGGGCGCGGCCGGCGTGATCAGGCTCAATCGTCCGAAGGCCATCAACGCCGTCACGCTGGAGATGTTTCGCGACATCGACAAGGCGCTCGACCGCTTCGAGGCCGATCCGGCCGTCACGGTGATCGTGCTGGAAGGCTCCGGCGAGCGCGGCCTCTGTGCCGGCGGCGACATCCGCACGCTCTGGGAGAGCTCGAAGGTCAACGGCGACCTCGGCAAGATACTCTGGCGCGAGGAATACATCCTCAACGCCCGGATCAAGAAATTCCCAAAACCATATATCGCCTTCATGGACGGCATCGTGATGGGCGGCGGTGTCGGGCTCTCCGCCCATGCCAGCCATCGCATCGTCACCGATCGCACGAAGCTGGCGATGCCCGAGGTCGGGCTCGGCTTCTTCCCCGACGTCGGCGGCACCTATCTGTTGTCGCGTTCGCCGGGCGAGGTCGGCACTTACTTCGGCCTGACCGGCCAGACCATGAACGGGCCCGACGCGATCCACGCGAAATTCGCCGACGCCGTGGTGCCGGCGGCGAAATGGCCGGCGCTGCGCGAGACGCTGACCAGGCTCCGTCAGGGCGTGACCGCGGCTGAGGTGACCAAGCTCATCAACAGTTTTGCGACCGGCGAGACTGCGGGCCCGGTCGCTGCAAAAGAGCCTGCTATCGACGCATTG
Source organism: Bradyrhizobium sp. SBR1B (assembly GCF_014198205.1). NCBI lineage: Bacteria > Pseudomonadati > Pseudomonadota > Alphaproteobacteria > Hyphomicrobiales > Nitrobacteraceae > Bradyrhizobium > Bradyrhizobium sp. SBR1B. Next base: position 57,982 of record NZ_JACIHC010000018.1, on the reverse strand, counting down.
TTCGGCTTCGACCGCATGGAAGACATCTTTGCTGCCCTGAAACGCGACGGCTCCGAATTCGCGCTGGCGACGCTGAAGACGCTCAACGAGAAATCGCCGCGCGGCATGGTGGTGACGCTGAAACTGTTGCGACTGGCGCGCGAGGCGTCGAGCCTGGAGGAATGCCTGGTGCGGGAATACCGTGCCGCGCTGGAGGTGTTTCGCAGCGATGATTTTCGCGAGGGCGTGCGCGCGGCCGTGATCGACAAGGACCGCAACCCGATCTGGTCGCCGCCACGAATTGAGGATGTGACGCCGCAAATGCTTGCACCGTATCTCGCAGAGATCGGCGCCGACGAGCTGAAGTTCAACTAATCAACGATTGAAGCGGAGGAAACGACAATGGCCACGATCGCGTTCATCGGTCTCGGCAACATGGGCGGCCCTATGGCGGCCAACCTCGTGAAGGCCGGCCACAAGGTCGTCGCGTTCGACCTCGTCGAAGCCTCGCGCGCGCAGGCCAAAGCCGACGGCGCCAGCATCGCCGACAGCGCCGCGGGCGCGGTGAAGGGCGCCGACGTAGTCGTCACCATGCTGCCGGCCGGCAAGCATGTGCTCGGCGTCTGGAACGAGGTCCTTCCCGCGATGACCAAGGGCGCGCTGGTCATCGACAGCTCCACCATCGACGTCGAGAGTGCGCGGCAGGCGCATGCGCTCGCCGGCAAGCACGGTGTGCTCTCGGTGGATGCGCCGGTCTCCGGCGGCACCGGCGGCGCCAAGGGCGCGACGCTCACCTTCATGTGCGGCGGCGAGGAGAGCGCATTCGCCGCGGCAAAGCCCGTGCTGGAGAACATGGGCAAGAAGATCGTGCATTGCGGCGGCGCCGGCGCAGGGCAGGCGGCCAAGATCTGCAACAACATGATCCTCGGCATTTCCATGATCGCGGTGAGCGAAGCTTTCGCGCTCGGCGAGAAGCTCGGCCTCTCGCACCAGGCGCTGTTCGACGTCGCCTCGACTTCGTCGGGCCAGTGCTGGTCGCTGACGACCTATTGCCCGGTGCCGGGCCCGGTGCCGACCTCGCCGGCCAACAACGACTACAAGCCGGGATTCGCCTCGGCGCTGATGGTGAAGGATCTGACGCTGGCGCAGGACGCCGCGAAGGCGGCCGGCGCGGCGACGCCGCTCGGCAAGCATGCGCAGGAGATCTATCAGTCTTTCGACGCAGCCGGGCAGGGCGGGGTGGATTTTTCCGGAATTATCAAGCACGTTCGCAGCCTCGCTGGAAAATAGCGAGGCTTCGTAGCCCGGATGGAGCGAGGCGAAATCCGGGACAGCTGCTTCCAATGGCGTAGCCGGCCCCCGATTGCGCTTCGCTCCATCCGGGCTACGTTCGAAGATCAATTCGACGGGCCCGGAACATGACGACATTTCAGGACGCGCGCGCGTTTCTGCTCAAGCACCGCACGGATTACGAGGCCGCGGTCAAGGGATTCCGCTGGCCGGATCCGGTTCCCTTCAACTGGGCGCTCGACTGGTTCGACGAGCTGGCAAAGGACGCCGAAGCCAAGGACCGGCCCGCGCTCTGGATCGTCGATGCCGCGCAGGATCGCCAGACAAAACTGTCCTTTGCGGCGCTCTCGAAGCGCTCGAACCAGGTCGCGAATTTCCTCCGCGCGCAGGGCCTGAAGCGCGGCGATCATCTCCTGTTGTTGCTCGGCAATGTGGTTCCGCTGTGGGAGACGATGCTGGCGGCGATGAAGCTCGGCGTCGTCGTGATCCCCGCGACCACGCTACTCACCGCGGATGAGCTGCGTGATCGCCTCGATCGCGGCAAGGCGAGGGCGGTGGTGGCCGCCGAGGACCAGGTCGCGAAATTCGCAAGCCTTGGTGCCGAGAACATCGTTCGCATCGTGGTCGGCACGGCTCACGACGGATGGCTCTCCTATGATGAGGCCGCAAAGGCCCCGGAGAGTTTTACCGCCGATGGGCCGACTAATGCCGACGACCCGATGCTGCTCTATTTCACCTCGGGGACCACTGCAAAACCAAAACTTGTCCGGCACAGCCAGCGCAGCTATCCGGTCGGGCATCTGTCGACCATGTACTGGATCGGGCTGCAGCCCGGCGACGTCCATCTCAATATCTCATCGCCCGGCTGGGCCAAGCATGCCTGGAGCTGTTTCTTCGCGCCGTGGAACGCGGGCGCCACCGTGTTCGTGGTCAACCAGCCGCGCTTCGACGCCAAGAGCCTGCTTGCCACCATCGGCCGCTGCGGCGTCACCACGCTGTGCGCGCCGCCGACGGTGTGGCGGCTGTTCATCCAGGAGGACCTGGCGTCCTTCAAGGTGAGCTTGCGCGAGGTCTGCGGCGCCGGCGAGCCGCTCAACCCTGAAGTGATCGACCAGGTGCGGGCCGCCTGGGGGCTCACCATCCGTGACGGATACGGCCAGACCGAAACCACGGCGCTGGCCGGCAACTCGCCGGGCCAGAACATCAAGATCGGCTCGATGGGCCGGCCGCTGCCTGGCTATCGCGTGCAGATCAGCGATGCCGACGGCAACAAGGCGAAGGAAGGCGAGGTCACGCTGGTGCTCGGCGCCGAGCGGCCCGCCGGCCTGATGCAGGGTTATCAGAGCGACGACGGCAAGCTCGCCGGTGCCGAAGGCGAGCTCTATCGCAGCGGCGATGTCGTGTTCGAAGATGACGAGGGCTATCTTACCTTTGTCGGCCGCTCCGACGACGTGTTCAAGTCGTCGGACTACCGAATCAGCCCGTTCGAGCTGGAGAGCGTTCTGCTCGAGCACGAGCTGGTGGCCGAAGCCGCGGTGGTGCCGAGCCCGGACCCGATCCGGCTCGCGATCCCCAAGGCGTTCGTCCTGCTGACCTCGGGCGCGGAGCGGACGCCTGAGACCGCGCTGTCGATCTTCCAGCACCTGCACACGCGGCTCGCCCCGTTCAAGCGCATCCGTCGCCTCGAAATCGTCACCGAGCTGCCGAAGACGATCTCTGGCAAAATCCGCCGGGTGCAGCTACGCAGGCTGGAGCGGGACGATGATCGCAACGATCCGCTGCGCGGCCGGGAATTCCGTGAGGAGGATTTTCCGGAACTGCCGAAAACACGGAGTGAGACCTAAGTGAACGAAGTCTGGAAGAAGCCGCCGATTTCCTTGGAAGCCTACCAGGCCATGGTCGGCAAGGAGATCGGCGTATCGTCGTGGCACCTGATCGATCAGCCGCGCATCGACACCTATGCCGACGTGATCGAGGATCACCAGTTCATCCACGTCGATCCTGAACGCGCCAAGAAGGAGACCGCCTTCGGCACCACCATCGCGCACGGCTTCCTGACGATGTCGCTGCTGTCGATCATGTCCTATGAGGTGATGCCCGTGATCGCGGGCACCACGATGGGCGTCAATTATGGCTTCGACAAGCTGCGCTTCATCTCGCCGGTGCGCTCGGGCAAGCGCGTTCGCGGCCGTTTCGTGCTGGCCGAAGCCAAGCTCCGTAAGGCCAATGAATTGCAGTCCCGCACCAATGTCACCGTGGAGATCGAGGGCGAGGACAAGCCGGCGCTGGTCGCGGAGTGGCTGGGTCTGATCTATTTCGCGTAGGCCGGGCCGGGCTTGACCCGGCCAGCCATCGCTGCTCAAAAAGGCAACCCAGAGCGGGGTTTTACCCTCTCCCCTTGTGGGAGAGGGTGCCTCGCGGAACGCGAGGCGGGTGAGGGGTCTCTCTCCGCGAGCGCATCTGTCGAGAGAGACCCCTCATCCGGCGCTGCGCGCCACCTTCTCCCACAAGGGGAGAAGGGAAGAAGAAATAGAGACCTTCACTCATGGCAATCAGGTTCGACGGACGCGTCGCCATCGTCACCGGCGCGGGCAATGGTCTCGGCAAGGCGCATGCGCTGGGATTGGCCAGCCGCGGCGCCAAGGTCGTGGTCAACGATTTCGGCGGCGCGCGTGACGGCACCGGTGGCTCGCTGTCGCCGGCCGAGACCGTGGTCGAGGAAATCCGCAAGGCCGGCGGCACCGCGATGGCGGATGGCGCCGACGTCTCCAATTTCGAGCAGGTCACCGCCATGGTCGAGCGCCACCAAGGAGTGGGGCAGCGTCGACCTCTTGTGCGCCAATGCGGGCATTTTGCGCGACAAGTCGTTCGGCAAGATGGAAGCGGCCGACTTCCAAAAGGTGCTCGACGTGCATCTCGTCGGCACCTTCTATTGCTGCAAGGCGGCCTGGGCCGGCATGCGCGACCGCAACTATGGCCGCATCGTGCTGACGACGTCGTCCTCCGGCCTTTACGGTAATTTCGGCCAGGCCAATTACGGCGCGGCCAAGTCCGGCATGGTCGGCCTGATGAACGTGCTCGCCGAAGAAGGCCGCAAGTCCGACATCCGCGTCAACATCATCTCGCCGACGGCGGCGACCCGCATGACGGAAGAGCTGTTGCCGCCGCAGGCGCTGCAGCTGATGAAGCCGAACGCGATCACGCCCGCGGTCGAGTACATGCTCAGCGAGGACGCGCCGACCCGCACCATCATGGGCGCCGGCGCAGGATCGTTCGCCGTGATCAAGATCGTGGAGAGCGAGGGCATCAACCTGCCGGAATCCGAATGGACGCCGGACGCCGTCGCCGCGCATTTCGCCGAGATCAGCGACATGTCGAAAGCCAAGGCGCTGACCGGGGCGTTCGAGCAGACCCAGAAATACGTGGCGCAGGCGGCGGCACGGGCGGGGATCAAGCTCTGACCGACGTCGCCGTCATCGGGGCCGGTCCCGCCGGGCTGATGGCGGCGGAGATGCTGGCGCAGGGCGGCGCGCGCGTCACCGTGTACGACGCGATGCCGTCCGCGGGCCGAAAATTCCTGATGGCCGGCCGCGGCGGGCTCAACCTCACCCACAGCGAGCCGCTGCTGGATTTCATGGCGCGCTATCGCGAGGCCGCACCGAAGCTGCAGGCGGCGGTCGAGGCGTTTTCGCCGGACGCGCTCCGTGCGTGGAGCGACGCGCTGGGCGAGCCGACCTTCGTCGGCACCAGCGGGCGCGTCTTTCCGAAGGCGTTCAAGGCCTCGCCCTTGCTGCGCGCGTGGCTCCGGCGGCTCGATGCGAGCGGCGTGCGGTTTGCCTTTCGTCATCGCTGGACCGGCTGGGACGGTGAGGGGCGGCTGGTGTTTCGAGCGCCCGATGGCGCAGCGGCCGTCACTGCCAGCGCCACCGTGCTCGCGCTTGGCGGCGCCAGTTGGCCGCGGCTGGGGTCGGATGGCAGCTGGGCCGACATCCTTGCCGCGAAGGGCGTTGCCATCTCAAAGCTGCGGCCAGCCAATTCCGGCTTCACGGTCGCCTGGTCCGATGTGTTCCGCGATCGTTTCGAGGGCCAGCCGCTCAAGGGCGTGGCGCTGACGATCGGCGCGCATACGGTGCGCGGCGAAGCCATGATCACCCGTATCGGCATCGAAGGCGGCTCGATCTACGCGCTGTCGGCGGAGTTACGGGAGGAGGTGCTCAGTCTCGGGCAGGCGACGCTTTCGATCGCATTGCGGCCCGACCTCGACGCCGCCGCTCTGACCACGCGGCTATCGGGGACGCGCGGCAAGCAATCGCTCGCGAACTTCCTGCGCAAGGCGGCGCAATTGTCGCCGGTCGGAATCGGCCTGATGCAGGAGGCCGCCATCGTGTCCGGCCGGCCACTGGCCGCGTTCTCGCCGGCCGAGCTTGCGCATCTGATCAACACCATTCCGGTGCAGCTCACGGGCGTTGCCCCGATCGATCGTGCGATCTCGACGGCGGGTGGAATTGGCTTCGACGAGCTCGACGACCACTTCATGCTGCGCAAGCTGCCCGGCGTGTTCGCCGCCGGCGAGATGCTGGATTGGGAGGCGCCGACCGGCGGATATCTCCTGCAGGCGTCGTTTGCCACTGGCGCTGCGGCGGGCAGGGGCGTGCTGAGCTGGCTCAAGAAATCGTAGGGTGGGCAAAGGCGCGAAGCGCCGTGCCCATGATCTTTCGCAGTTACGACGAGAGGTCGTGGGCACGCTTCGCTTTGCCCACCCTACGGTGCTCGCCTACCGCAGCTTGCCCCGCGCCGCCACCGGCAGTGTGCCGATGATCTCCTCGCCACGTACCATCACCACTTCGTCCATCATGTTGACGACGACGCAGACATGGTTCGGCACGATGCGGACGACGTCGCCGACATTGGGCCGCGTGTTGCTGCGGGAGAGATCGAGGAAGCCGTGCTCCTCGGCGAAGCGCGCGATCTTGGCTTCGGGATGCTCCAGGATCAGGCCGTGTCCGTCGAGACCGCCGGTATCAGTGGTGAGCGTCTTCGAGCCGGCATCGAGGATGCCGCGCTCGGGCGCGGCGCGGCTCACCACGGTCGAATAGATGTGCAGCGCGCAGTCGTCCCAGGTCGCGGAGCCCGCCGCGACCTGCATGCGGTCGTTGTAGATGTAGGTGCCGAAGCGATGCTCGGTACCGCCCTTGAGCTTGCCGATATTCTTCAGGTTCGGCGTGCCGCCGGTCGAGACGATTTTTGCGTCCAGCCCGTGCGCGCGCACGCCGACCAGCGCCTCGTCGTAGAATTTCTGCGCGTCCGCCCAGCCGGTCTCGGTCGGATACAGCATGAAGCCGGCGAACCGCAGCCCCTTGGATGCGGCGATCTCGCGCGCCAGCGCGATCGCCTCCGCCGGGGTCTCGACGCCGGCGCGCTTGCGCCCCGTATCGCATTCGACCACGACCGAGAGCGGACGGCCCGACGCCGCAGCAGCCTTGGGCAGGCCGGCGACGACGGTCGAATTGTCGGCGGCCACCGTCATGTTGGCCTTCGCCTGCAGCGCGCCGAGCCGCGCCATCTTCTCTTCGCCGAGGAGGTTGTAGCTGATCAGGATGTCGTCGATGCCGGCGTTGGCCATGATCTCGGCTTCGCCGAGCTTCTGGCAGGTGATGCCTTTGGCGCCGGCCGCAACCTGCATCTTGGCGATGGTCGGGTTCTTGTGGGTCTTGATGTGCGGACGGTTGGCGACACCGGCCTCGTCGCAGGCTTTCTGGATCCGCGCGATGTTGCGCTCGACCCTGTCCATGTCGATGACGGCGCAGGGTGTGCCGTATTCGCGGGCGATTTTTGCAGCGAGGGGAGTTGTCATGAGAGTCGTCTCTTAGTTGGCGCGCATTCTGATCGCAAAACTGGTGCCCACTTTTGCGGAATGCGCGCTAGGCCTGCTCTATTTCTTCCCGAAGCATTTCAAGTTCGAGCCAGCGCTCTTCAGCGGCAGACAGTTCATCGTGCGCCTTGGCGATAGCGGCGGAGGTGTCGTCGAATTTCTTGCGATCTTTCGCATAGAGATTGGGATCGTCGAGCACGCGCTGCAGTTTTGCAATATCGGCCTGCAGCGTTTCCATTTTCTTCGGCAGCGTTTCCAGCGCGTGTTTCTCGTTAAAGCTCAGCTTGCGTTTCGGTGCGGAGGCGGGAGCAGCGGCGCGCTCCTCCCGCTTCTCCGCAACCGGCTGGGCCTTCGTCGTCTCGCGCTTCAGATCCGCACCGCGCTGGGTCAGCATGTCGCTGTAGCCACCGGCATATTCGGTCCACTTGCCGTTGCCCTCAGGCGCGATCACCGAGGTGACGACGCGGTCGAGGAAGTCGCGGTCATGGCTGATCAGGATGACGGTGCCCTCGTAATCGCCGAGCATGTCCTCGAGGACGTCGAGGGTTTCGAGATCGAGGTCGTTGGTCGGCTCGTCCAGCACCAGCAGGTTCGAGGGTTTTGCCAGCGCGCGCGCCAGCATCAGCCGACCGCGCTCACCGCCCGAGAGCACTTCCACCGGCGTGCCGCGCTGCTCCTGCGCGAACAGAAAGTCCTTCATGTAGCCGACGACGTGCTTCGGCTTGCCGCCGACCATGATCTGGTCGCCACGACCGCCGGTCAGTGCTTCGGCCAGCGTCGATTTGGGATCGAGGCTTTCGCGGTGCTGATCGAGCGTCGCTATCTCCAAATTGGCCCCGAGGCGCACCATTCCGGAATCCGGCTCTGCGCCGCCGGTGAGCAGATTGACCAGCGTGGTCTTGCCCGCGCCATTGGGGCCGATGATGCCGAGCCGGTCGCCGCGCTGGATGCGGGTCGAGAAATTCTCGACGATCTTGCGCTCGCCATAGGCCTTGGTGATGCCCTTGGCCTCGATCACCAGCTTGCCCGACTGCTCCGCTTCGGCCGCCGCGAGGCTGGCGGTGCCGGCCGTGCCGCGGTAGTTGCGGCGCTGGTCGCGCAGCGTGTGCAGATTGGCGAGGCGCTTGACGTTGCGCTTGCGCCGGCCGGAGACGCCGTGGCGCAGCCAGTGCTCTTCGTCGACGATCTTGCGGTCGAGCTTGTGCTGGTCGCGCTCTTCTTCCGCCAGCACCTCGTCGCGCCAGCTCTCGAACGAGGCAAAGCCGCGGTCGATCTGCTTGATCTTGCCGCGGTCGAGCCACGCGGTGGCGCGCGAGAGATTGGTGAGGAAGCGGCGGTCGTGGCTGATGATCACCAGTGCGCCGCGCCTGGAGTCGAGCTCCTGCTCCAGCCATTCGATGGTGGCGAGATCGAGATGGTTGGTCGGCTCGTCCAGCAGCAAAATGTCCGGCGAGGGCGCCAGCACATAGGCCAGCGCCGCGCGGCGGGCCTCGCCGCCGGAGAGATTGTGCGGTTTCTCGTCACCGGTGAGTCCGAGCTGCTCCAGCAGGTAGCGCGCCTGGTGCTGGTCGTCGCCGGGGGCGAGACCGGACTCGACATAGGCCAGCGTGGTCTTGTGCTCGCCGAAGTCGGGCTCCTGCGGCAGGTAACGCACGGTGGCGCCGGGCTGCACGAAGCGCGCGCCGCCGTCGGGCTCCACCAGGCCGGCCGCGATCTTCAGCAGCGTCGACTTGCCCGAGCCGTTGCGACCGATCAGGCAGACGCGCTCGGATGGCGCGACATTGAGCTCGACGCCCGACAACAGCGGCGTGCCGCCAAAGGTCAGCCTGATGTCTTTCAGTTGGATCAGCGGCGGCGCCATGTCAGCCCTGACTCAAATTCTGGCTCGTCGCGGCCTGATCGGCGCGGCGGCGCTGGATCCGGCGCAGCGTCTGGTCGAGCGCCGAGAGGAAGGCGGAGCGGTCGCGCGGCGAGAACGAGCGCGGGCCGCCGGTGACTTCGCCGGCCGAGCGCAGATCCGTCATCAGATTGCGCACCGCCAGCGTCATCCCGATCGACTCCTCCGTGAACGGCTTGCCGTTCGGCGCGATCACGTCGGCGCCAGCCTTGACGCAGCGGCTCGCCAGCGGAATGTCGGAGGTCACGACGACGTCGCCGGGCTTGACGCGTTCGACGATCCAGTCGTCGGCGGCGTCCATGCCGGCGCCTGCGGCGATGCGCTCGATCAGCGGATCGTGCGGCACGCGGATGAAATTGCCGGCGACCACGCTCACCGGCACGCCGTGCCGGAGCGCGACGCGATAGATTTCGTCCTTTACCGGGCAGGCGTCGGCGTCGACATAGATGCGGGTGGGGGTGTCAGTCATTCGCCGCGTGGTACCCCATTCGGGCTGCAAAGGCGAGGGGATTGACCGGTGTTCCCTGGGGCCTACGATCCGCCCGAAACAACAAGAACAGGGAAGATGACCCCATGCCGAACCGGCTCGAAACCTGGCGCGTCGAGGCCTACAACACCGCCAAGCAATCCGAAAACAAGATGCATGACGACACGGTGGCGCGCCGCTTCGGCTTTTCCGGCGGGCTGGTCCCGGGCGTCGATGTCTTCGCCTACATGATGCACGTGCCGGTGGCGCGCTGGGGCCGCGATTTCCTGTCCCGCGGGCTGGTCGAGGCCCGCTTCATCAAGCCGGTCTATGACGGCGAGACCGCCGATGTCGATGCGACCGAGCACAACGGCTTGCTGACGATCGAGGTGTTCAGCCGTACCGAGCTCTGCGCGACAGGCACGGCCTCGCTGCCGGCGGCCGCGCCTGTGGTGTCGCCGAGCGACTATGTCGCGATGCCCGTGGTGGCCGAGCGCAAGCCGGTCAGTCCCGCGACGTTCGAGATGGGCAAATGGCTGGGCACGACGCCCCGGCGCTGGGCCGGGCAGGATGCGGCTGACTATCTCGCCGACATCAGGGAAACCGATCCGATCTTTGCGCGCGAAGGACTCGGCCATCCCGGCCTGATCCAGCGCGTCATGAACCGCGTGCTGGTCGACAACACCATTCTCGGCCCGTGGATCCATGTCGGCAGCCGCATGCAATTGCTGTCGGCGGTACGCACCGGCGACGAGATCACCGCGCGGGCGAAGGTCACGGCCAATTACGAGAAGAAGGGCCACCGCTTCGTCGAGCTCGACGCGCTCGTCGTCGCCAACGGCACCACGCCGCTCGCCCACTGCCAGCACATTGCGATCTACCAGCCGCGCGAGCAGGCGGTGTAGGGTCTTCGCCTCGCCCCGCTTGCGGGGAGAGGCCGACGCACGGAACGCGCGGCGGGTGAGGGGGAGTCTCCGCAAGGACGATGAAAGTTGGACTCGCGGAGAGTCCCCCTCACCCGAAGCCTTGCTGCGCTCCGGCTTCGACCTCTCCCCGCAAGCGGGGAGAGGTGAACGACGACTACGCCGCCTTCGCCTTACCATCCTGGATTGCCCGCCACACGCGCTCCGGGGTCAGCGGCATGTCGATGTGCTTCACGCCGTAATCCGAGAGCGCGTCGAGCACCGCGTTCACCACCGTCGACAGGCTGCCGGCGCATCCCGCTTCGCCGCAGCCCTTGCTGCCGAGCGGATTGGTCGTGGCCGGCACCGGGTGATCGCCGACCGTCATGTTGGGAACGTCCTCGGCGCGCGGCAGGGCGTAGTCCATCAGCGAGCCCGTGATCGGCTGGCCGCTCTCGTCGTAGCGGATGTGCTCCATCAGGGCTTGCCCGATGCCCTGGACGACGCCGCCATGGAGCTGGCCTGCGACCAGCAGCGGGTTGATCACCGTGCCGAAATCGTTGACCGCGCTGTAGCGCACGATCTGCACCACGCCAGTCTCAGGATCGATCTCGACCTCGGCGACGTGACAGCCGTTCGGAAACGCCGAGGCGACCGGTTCGCTGGTGTGATCGACGTCGAGGCTATCGGGCACGCCTTCCGGCGTCTTGCCGTCGTGCAGCTTCTTGGCGAGCTCCATGATGTCGATGCTGCGGTCGGTGCCGGCGATGGTGAAGCTGCCGCCTTCGAATTCGATGTCAGCTTCGGACGCCTCCAGCATATGCGCCGCTGCGCGCTTGCCTTTCTCGATGACGAGCTTGGCAGCCCCCGCGATGGCCTGGCCGGTTGCCGTGATCGAGCGCGAGCCGCCGGTTCCGTTGCCGGTGTGGACGATGTCGCTGTCGCCCTGCACCAGCTTGATGCTCTCGAAGGGAACGCCGAGCTGCTCGCTGAGCACCTGCGCGAATGGCGTGGCATGGCCCTGGCCGTAATCGAGCGTGCCGGTGATGAGCTGCACGGAGCCGTCAGCGTCGAACACGATCTTGCCGAGCTCAGGGCTCGGCGGCGCGGTGACCTCGAGATAGGAGCCGACCGCGATGCCGCGCAGCTTGCCGGCCTTCTTGCTCTCTTTCTTGCGCTTGGCGAAATTCTCGTGGTCGGAGATCTCGAGCGCCTTGTTGAACACGGCCGGGAAGTCGCCGCTGTCATAGGTGACTCCGGAGGAGGCCGCGAACGGGATCTGGTTCGGCTTGATGAAGTTGCGCTTGCGCAAGGTCAGCCGGTTGACGCCCATCTCGTCGGCGGCGCGATCGATCAACCGCTCCATGTAGTAGTTCGCCTCCGGCCGGCCGGCGCCGCGATAGGCGCCCATCAGCGTGGTGTTGGTCAGCACCACCTTGATGTCGACGGCCATCAGCGGCGTGCGGTAGACGCTGGAAAAATTCTTGCCGGTGTTGAGCGAGAGCGGCCCCGGCGCGACGCCGGTGATGTAGGCGCCGAGATTGCCGTAGCCGGACAGCTTGGCCGCGAGGAAATGCCCCTCGGCGTCGAGCGCGAGCTCGGCATGGATCTTTTGCGCACGTCCATGGCTGTCGGAGAGGAAGGCAGTCGAGCGCTCGTCGAGCCATTTCACCGGGCGGCCCAGCACTTTCGCCGCGTACAGGATGCACATGTACTCGGGATAGTTGATGTTCTTCATGCCGAAGGAGCCGCCGACATTGGCGGTGAGGATGCGCACCTTCTCGTTCGGCACTTTCAGGTTCTTGGCGAGGTTGGCGCGGTTGCCGGCGACGCCCTGCGTCGGCACCTGAAGCGTGTAGCGCTCGGTTGTCTTGTCGTAGGAGGCAAGGCCGACGCGCGGCTCCATCGAGACCACGGCGACGCGGGTGTTCTCGATGTCCATCCTGGTGACATGGGCGGCGCTGGCGAAGGCCGCGTTGACCTTGTCCATGTCGCCATAATGGTAGTCGAGCGCCACGTTGTGGGGAATGTGCTCATAGAGCTGCGGCGCGCCGGGCTTGGCAGCTTCTTCAGGGTCGGTCACAGCCGGCAGCGGCTCGATATCGAGCTCGACCGCCTCGGCGGCGTCGCGCGCCTGCGCCAGCGTCTCGGCCACGACGAAGGCGACGGGATCGCCGACGAAGCGGACCTTGTCGGTCGCCAGTGGCTGACGGTTGGTCTGGAGCAAAGGCGAGCCGTCGCGGCTCTTCAGCGGCAGGCCGCAGGTGAAGGGGCCATAGCCCGCGGCATCGAGATCCCTGCCGGTCCACACGCCGAGCACGCCCGGCATCGCCTTGGCGGCATCAATGCCGATGCCGCGGATGGTGCCATGGGCGTGGGTGGAACGGATGACCACGGCATAGGCCTGGCCGGGTAGGTTGAAATCGTCGGTATAGCGGCCCTTGCCGCGCACCAGCGTGTCGTCCTCCTTGCGGCGGACGGGCTGCCCGACGCCATATTTTTGCAGTGCAATAGCGTTTTCGAGCGTGGACGATTTGGTGTGTTCTTGCATGGAATTGACCTGAAAAGCCGGCATTTGCGCATTTTCGCGGCAGCGGGGCACCGGATCCCCTTGAGATAACCCACCACCCCGTTCACGACAACGCACGAATGGGCATGGTCCCATGTGATGCGTTGTTGCGCAGGCCGGCTGCGCTGCTAATGTTTCAGGCGAAAAATCAATTCCAGACCGGCCCGACCGGCCGCGGAAAGACAGTTTGTATGAATGACCACACGCGGCTCCGCGACGGCCATGCGCCGCACGGTGAGCTGGAGGGGTCGATGGCGGCGGTGGCGTTGGCCACCGAACCGGCTGTCGGCGCGCAGGCGTCGGGAACCGGCGTCTATGCGGCGCTGGACCTCGGCACCAACAATTGCAGGCTGCTGATCGCCTGTCCGACCCAGGACGGCTTTCGCGTCGTCGATTCCTTCTCGCGCATCATCCGGCTCGGGGAGGGGGTCTCGGCGACCGGCTGTATCAGCGAGGCCGCGATCGAGCGTGCCATCGCCGCGCTCAGCATCTGCCGTGACAAGATCAATTTGCGCAAAGCGCGCCGGTTGCGGCTGATCGCGACCGAAGCCTGCCGAGCCGCGTCGAATGCGGAGGGGTTCCGCAGCCGCGTCGCGGCCGAAACTGGCATCGAGCTCGAAGTGATCGACCGCGAGACCGAGGCCGCGCTCGCCGTGCTCGGCTGCTCGCCGCTGGTCGATCCGCGGGGACGCGGCGCGATCCTGTTTGACATCGGTGGCGGCTCGACCGAGCTGGTGCGGATCGAGCGCGACGCGGACAATCCGGAGCCGCGGATCAAGGCCTGGATGTCGATCCCGTACGGTGTGGTCACGCTCGCCGAGCAGTTCGGCGGCCGCGACGTGACGCCGGAGATCTACGCCGCGATGGAGCAGGAGGTCGCGAACCACGTTGCGCCGTTCGCCGAAGTCCACGGCGGCGATCTCGCCGACATGCATCTGCTCGGCACGTCAGGCACTGTGACGACGCTCGCCGGCATCCATCTCAATCTCGCGCGCTATGACCGCCGCCGCATCGACAGCATCTGGATGAACGATTCCGACATCACCGCGACCATCAACAAACTGCTCGGCATGAGCTACGAGGAGCGCGCCGGCAACAGCTGCATCAGCGTCGAGCGCGCCGATCTCGTGCTCGCCGGCTGCGCCATCCTCGATGCTATCAGGCGCGCCTTTCCGCTGCCGCGCCTGCGCGTTGCCGACCGGGGCCTGCGCGAGGGCATGCTGGTCGAGATGATGCGCGAGGACGGCGCGCTCAGGAGCTGGTGAGATGGCCAAGGACACCACCGGCCGCTTGCACGTCCAGGTCAAGACCGGCGGCAAGCGCAAATTGTCGTCGAAGCTGTGGCTGGAGCGTCAGCTCAACGATCCCTATGTCGTGAAGGCCAAGGCGGTGGGCTATCGCTCGCGCGCCGCGTTCAAGCTTCTGGAGATCGACGACAAATTCCGGCTCTTGAAACCCGGCATGGCCGTGGTCGACCTTGGCGCGGCGCCCGGCGGCTGGAGCCAGATCGCGGCCAAGCGCGTCGGATCGGTAGAGGGCAAAGGCAAGGTCGTCGCCATCGACCTGTTGGAAATGCCCGAGATTCCCGGCGTGGATTTCGCGCAGCTCGACTTCATGGCCAACGATGCGCCAGACAAGCTGACCGCGATGCTGGGCGGCGGCGCCGATTTCGTGATGTCCGACATGGCCGCCAACACCACCGGCCACCGCAAGACCGACCAGCTCCGCATCGTCGGCCTGGTCGAGACGGCGGCCGCGTTTGCCTGCGACGTGCTCAAGCCCGGCGGCGCGTTTCTGGCCAAGACGTTCCAGAGCGGCGCCGACGCCGATCTGCTCGCCCAGCTCAAGCGCGATTTCGCGACGGTGCGCCATGTCAAGCCGGCGGCGAGCCGGCAGGATTCCTCGGAACGCTACGTGCTGGCGACGGGATTTCGGGGCGGGTTGTAGCGGGTTGCAACGTCCCGTTTTGCACTAGTGCTGCAACGCATTGTTCGGCTAGTTTCATCGCGGGATTCCCGGGGTGAGGCCAAAATGAAGTTTCGAGCATTTTCGAGCGTTGCGGCAGCAGCTTTCACACTGATGGTGGCGCAGCCGGCCGCAGCGCAGTCCGGCGGCATCAGCATCTATCAGGAAATCAACAACAACGTAGTGCAGAACATTCTGCAGAACGTTCGTGACCAGTTGCGCCGGCGAGACATTGTTCTGCCGTCCTCCGGCAGACTCGCGTTCGGTGTAGGCGGATCGGATTTCGACAACCGTGATCCGTTCGCTGCCCGTGGTGTCGATGATCCCTTCCGGGCTCTTGCTTACGCGAAAGCGCCGGGCGCGGTCCCTGCTGTCGCTTCAGGCTGGCTCTACAGCGGCAATTTGATCGGCGGCGTAGACCGCTCCATGACCGCTGGCATCGTGACCGACACCTCGTCAGTCACCGGAGCATTCGATGTGACGAAGATCGGGATTTTCGCCGGTGACGACGCGCTTACGTTCATCGGGACGGGGGGTGGCTCCTGGTCCCACCAGGGCGGTCTGTTGACGGTCGACACCACCGCACCTTCGACCTCGGTCACGGTCGCATATCTGAGGGGAGGCCTTTCCGCCGATCTGACCAGCTTCGTCGGCTGGACTAGAAGCACGCTGTCAGGCTCCGGATTCGCCCCAGCGGTCATTGAGGGCAACTCGCTCGGCTTCACCGGAAACGTGCAATACCGGTTTGATTTTCCCTTTTCGGTGTTCATCGAGCCCGGGATCGGAATGACCTACTCCGAAGGCTACTCGGAGAACTTCGGGACCAAAATTTCCGATACGACGGAGGTGCACGGCGGGGCCCGGTTCGGTACCCAAATGAGATGGATGGATTATACGGTGCAGCCATCCGTCTCCTTGTTCGCCTATCAGATCACCGACTCGAGCGCGCTCGGAGTTGTTGGGCCAATCATTCCCACAAGTGCAATCGGCTATCGCGGGTCCGGCAAGATTGCCGTTGTCTGGAGCCCGAGTTTCACCTCCTATATCGAGGTGCACGCGATCGGACCGGCCAGCGGTCCCAGCAAGCCGCTCGCAGGATACAGCCCGACCCAGACCACGGGAGTTCAAGCCGGCCTCCGCTACACGTGGAATTGAGCAGCCATCGCGTCTGGAGCACGGCCCCAAGCCCTTGATCGGCCTCGAGGGGTGTGCTCCACTTTAGGTCGAATATTTTGAGGATAGCCACAATGCATATCGGAACGCTTTCCCGCGTAGCTGCGACGCTTGTACTCGGCACCGTCCTGATGCCCGCCTTGGCAAATGCCCAGAATGTACAGAGGCCCAACGTCGGGACCGGCGTGACGTCCCGCACATTGCCCAACCCCAATACGCCAAGGGTTCAGCCTCAGGGATTGCAGACCGGAAGCTACGCCAATCCTGCCGCAAACCGTTTCAACACTCCTCCGTCGCAACCGGACTTTGCCTTATCCGGTCCTTATGTGGGAATGAAGTATATCGGGAATGTCCGGTAGAGGTTTGTTCTCCGGCTTCTGAACCTGGCGTCCGCGCTGTTCTCGCCGCCGCGGCGAATGCTGACGCGCGGGCGCAGTTTGAAGTCACGATGCTGTGCATGACATCGCGAGCCTCTGATTATCCAAGCCGCTGATCCCGCACGTCCTGCGTATCCTCGCTCGCCGCCTTGACCGCCGCCTTCTCCGCACCCTTGCCGGCGCCCTTGCGGCTTGCGATCTCAACCGCCTTGCGGCCGGAGATCTCGTGGCCGGCGTCGACGGGCATCTGCCAGAAGAACCAGCTCGATGCCGCCGAGGTCAGCGCGACCACGAGGAAGGCGGGGGCGAACACGGTGGCGTCGATTTCGCTGACATGGTTGAACCACATCGTCGTTTCCACGCAGGCCGCGCCGACGGCGACGCCGGCGGAGACGGCGAGCTGCTGGTTGACGCTGACGAGGGTGGTGGCGCGGCTCATCTGCGCGGTCTCGACGTCGGCATAGGCGACGGTGTTGATCGCGGTGAATTCGAGCGAGCGGAAGAAGCCGCCGATGACCAGGATGACCATGATGATCAGCAGCGGCGTCGTCACCGTGAACAGCGCGCAGACGGCGAGGAAGAACGCGCTGACGATCGCGTTCACCGTCATCAGGTTGCGAAAGCCGAAGGTGCGGATGATGCGCGCGGCAAGCGTCTTCATGCCCATGGCGCCGAGCGAGGAGGCGAAGGTGACGAGGCCGGAATGGAACGGCGACAGGCCGAAGCCGATCTGCATCAGGAGCGGCAGCAGGAACGGCAGCGCGCCGATGCCGAGCCGGAACAGGAAGCCGCCGAACACGGCCGCGCGCAGCGTCGGCAGCTTCAGGAGCGAGAAATCGAGCACCGGCGAGCCCG
This sequence comes from Bradyrhizobium sp. SBR1B, assembly GCF_014198205.1. Classification (NCBI taxonomy): domain Bacteria; kingdom Pseudomonadati; phylum Pseudomonadota; class Alphaproteobacteria; order Hyphomicrobiales; family Nitrobacteraceae; genus Bradyrhizobium; species Bradyrhizobium sp. SBR1B. Next base: position 40,637 of record NZ_JACIHC010000018.1, on the reverse strand, counting down.
TGCGCCGGGCGTGAATGGCGTAGAGCGTCATCGAGATCGCGCCGCCCGCGATCAGTGCGGCGACGGTGCTCCACGGCAGCAGGTTGAGACCGGCAACCGACAGGCCGAAGGCGATGCCGGCAAGGCCAATGCCCGCCAGCACCATGCCGTAGAGGTCGAACGGCTCGCGTTCCTCGCTCTTGATCGGGTCGATGAACTTCAGCGCCATGAAGATGCCGAGCAGCCCGATCGGAATGTTGATCAGGAAGATCCAGTGCCACGACGCGTAGGTGGTGATGAAGCCGCCGAGCGGTGGTCCGATCACAGGACCTATGAGGGCAGGGACCGTTACCCACGCCATGGCGTTGACCAGAGCGCTCTTGTCCACTGACCGCAGCAGCACGAGGCGCCCGACCGGTGTCATCATCGCGCCGCCCATGCCTTGCAGGATGCGCGCGAACACGAAATCGGTGACCGAGGAGGAGAGCGCGCAGCCCACCGAGCCCACCATGAACACGCCGACCGCGATCGCAAACACCATTCGCGCGCCGAACCGGTCGGCGGTCCATCCGCTCGCCGGGATGAACACCGCGAGCGACAGCAGATAGGATGTGATCGCGAGCTTCAGCGTCAGCGGGCTGGTGCCGATGTCGGCCGCTATCGCCGGCAGCGAGGTGGCGATCACCGTCGAGTCCATGTTCTCCATGAAAAGCGCGGTGGCCACGATCAGCGGAATGATGCGTTGCTTGTCGACCATGACGGATTGGTAATGAAAATCGGAAGAGGGGTGGAGTTGCGGCTTATCACCGCCACTGGTCCCCGACCATTGCGGATCGACGCATAGCACCTAAGTCCCGCGTAACAACGGTGTGACCCTCCGCCACCGTCATTCCGGGGCGCGCCCCTCGGCGCGAACCCGGAATCCATTCGGCCGCAGGGCCCGCTGCGCGATGGATTCCGGGTTCGCGACTTCGTCGCGCCCGGGGAATGACAGTGGGAGGGTGGGCTACCGCTCGGCTGAATCGGCCAAAAAAGCCTGTGCATGGCTGGCCAGCGGTCCGAATTGCTTTGATTCGTCACGCGGCCGTGCTATCGACCCGCGTCAACCCCACCGATGGGCTCCGATTCTCAAGGCGATGCCGCAAGGTACGCCGAGGGCGGCGCTCATCCATTAGCATTTGCGGCAAGGCCGCAGGAAGGAGTTGGCAAATGGCCACGGTGCAACTTCAGGGCATCCGCGAAGCCTTTACGTTCGACGACGTGTTGCTGAAGCCGGGCCTGTCGGACGTCATGCCGGGCGAGGTCGACATCCGCTCGCGCGTCACCCGCGCCATTCCGCTCAACATCCCGATCATGGCCTCGGCCATGGACACCGTCACCGAGGCCCGCATGGCGATCGCCATGGCGCAGGCCGGCGGCCTCGGCGTCATCCACCGCAATTTCGACCCCGAAGGGCAGGCCGCCCAGGTGCGGCAGGTCAAGCGCTACGAGTCGGGCATGGTGGTGAACCCGCTCACCATCAGCCCCGAGGCCACGCTCGACGACGCGCTCAAGCTGATGAGCGATCACGGCATCTCCGGCATTCCCGTCGTCACCGGCGCCGGCAAGAATACGCCGGGCAAGCTGGTCGGCATCCTCACCAACCGCGACGTGCGCTTTGCCACCGACCGCCGGCAAAAAGTCTCCGAGCTGATGACGCATGAAGGCCTCGTCACGGTGCGCGAGAATGTCAGCCAGGACGAGGCGCGGCGGATGCTGCATCAGCATCGCATCGAGAAGCTGCTCGTGGTCGACGAGCAATATCGCTGCGTCGGCCTCATCACCGTCAAGGACATGGAGAAGGCGGTCGCCCATCCGCTCGCCTGCAAGGATGCGCAGGGGCGCCTGCGTGTTGCCGCCGCCACCACGGTCGGCGACACCGGCTTCGAGCGCACCGAGCGGCTGATCGATGCTGGCGTCGATCTCGTCGTCGTCGATACCGCGCACGGCCATTCCCGTCACGTGCTGCACGCCGTCAACCGCATCAAGCGACTGTCCAACTCCGTGCAGGTCGTCGCGGGCAACGTCGCCACCACCGAGGGCACGCAGGCTTTGATCGACGCGGGCGCGGACTGCATCAAGGTCGGCATTGGCCCGGGCTCGATCTGCACCACGCGCATCGTCGCCGGCGTCGGCGTGCCCCAGCTCACCGCGATCATGGATGCGGTGGAAGCTGCAAAGAAGGCCGACATCCCCGTCATCGCCGACGGCGGCATCAAGTTCTCCGGCGACCTCGCCAAGGCGCTCGCCGCCGGCGCCGACATCGCGATGGTCGGCTCGCTGCTCGCCGGCACCGACGAGACACCAGGCGAAGTGTTCCTGTGGCAGGGCCGTTCCTACAAGGCCTATCGCGGCATGGGCTCGGTCGGCGCGATGGCGCGCGGCTCGGCCGATCGCTACTTCCAGCAGGACATCAAGGATACGCTCAAGCTCGTCCCCGAAGGCATCGAGGGCCAGGTGCCCTACAAGGGCCCTGTCGGCAACGTCATGCACCAGCTCGCCGGCGGCTTGCGCGCCGCGATGGGCTATGTCGGCGCACGCGACATGAAGGAACTGCACGACAAGGCCCAGTTCGTCCGCATCACCGGTGCAGGCCTGCGCGAAAGCCACGTCCACGACGTCACCATTACGCGCGAGAGCCCGAACTATCCGGGCGGAGGTTAGTCTCGCTCCGATCTCGCGAGCGCGTGAGTTTCGACGCGCTTGCCTCAACGACGGTGTCATGCCCCGGCTTGACCGGGGCATCCAGTACGCCGCGGCTTCTCGGCTCAATTACGACCGTCTCTGGAATACTGGATCGCCCGATCAAGTCGGGCGATGACAGCGAGTGTGTGGCTCCGCCGCTTTTGTATTGACGCGCCTCGCTCCCTCCGCTTCCGTTCATGTCGAAAAACAATCGGAGGAAGCCATGTCCCAAGCCAAGCGCATCGTTCTCGCCGCGCGTCCCGTCGGCGAACCCAAAGCATCTGATTTTCGCCTGGAGGAATTCGCGGTCCCGACGCCTGCGGCAGGCGAGGTCCTGCTGCGCACGATCTGGCTGTCGCTCGATCCCTATATGCGCGGGCGCATGAGTGATGGTCCGTCTTATGCCGCGCCGGTGCCGGTTGGCGGCGTGATGGAAGGCGAGGCGGTTAGCGAGGTCGCGGTCTCCGACAATCCGGATTTCGCCAAGGGCGACATCGTCCGTGCACGAACCGGTTGGCAGTCTCACGCGATCTCGAACGGCAAGGGCCTGATCAAGGTCGATCCGAAGCTCGGTCCGATCTCGACCTCGATCGGCGTGCTCGGCATGCCCGGCATGACGGCGTATACGGGCCTCCTCGACATCGGCAAGCCGCAAGCAGGCGAGACCGTCGTCGTTGCCGGCGCCTCCGGTGCGGTCGGCTCGGCGGTGGGGCAGATCGCCAAGATCAAGGGCGCACGCGCGGTCGGCATCGCCGGAGGCAAGGACAAGTGCGCCTACGTGGTGAAGGAGCTCGGCTTCGATGAGTGTCTCGATCATCGCGAAACTGATTTTCCGGCCAAGCTAAAATTCGCCTGCCCCAAAGGGATCGACGTCTATTTCGAGAATGTCGGCGGCGCCGTGTTCGAGGCGGTGTTCCCGTTGCTCAATCCGTTCGCGCGCGTGCCGGTTTGCGGCCTGATCGCGCACTACAACGACACCGAAGCCAAGGCGCCGAAATGGGCGGCCAGCATGATGCGCGCGACGCTGACCAAGCGGCTGACCTTCCGCGGCTTCATCGTCTCCGACTTCGCCTCCCGCCATGGCGACTTCCTGCGCGACATGTCGGGATGGGTCCGCGACGGCAAGGTCAAGTACAAGGAGTTCGTCACCGAAGGCCTGGACAGCGCGCCCGGCGCCTTCATGGGCCTCTTGAAGGGCGCCAATTTCGGCAAGCAGCTGGTCCGCGTCGGGCCGGACAAGGCCTAGCGCGACAGAGACTTGGACTCACGTGGTTACAGAGCCACAGGCCTCGTGGGGATAGTTAAGAAAGAGTCACCAAATGGTCACACCTGCCCGCAAAAGCCGCAGGTGTGACCGGCTGTTCATTGACGGGATCGCGAAGGCATTGAATCATCGGGCATATTTTAGGTGCTGCGATGTTAGAGATCAGTGTTTTCTGCGTTATCCTGCTTGCTGCCGGCTATTGGCTGGCCATGTTCGTCATGGGCCGCCACGACGACGTCATCCATGGCAAGTTCGTCCATGTCGACGAGGAGGGCGATCTTGCTCGCCCCTCGATGCCGGCGCCGCCCCCGCCGTTCCCGAAGCGCCCGGTCAAGGCCGCGCAGCCTGTCAGGCAGCCGCCTGCCAATGATCTCGCGGCCAAGCCGGTGAACAGCGAGGCGCTGCAATCCTTGCTCGCCGCGATCCAGCAGGACCTCAAGAGCGTCGCCTGAGCCGATCGGCGCGCCTTAATGCTCGCCGCCCATCTGGGCGAGCAACTCCTCGATGTCGACATCGACCTGGCCCGCGGCCCTGACGTGGCGGACTTCAAAACTGTCGGGCCGGAAGCGGTATTCCACCAGCCCGACCTCCTTGATCGCGATCCGGTCCTGGCGCTGATCGTTGATGACGAAGCCGGCCGACGGCGCCCAGACATGGCGGGTATGGCAATAGGTGAAGTCGCGCCGCTGGTGCACGTGGCCACTGGCGATGAGGCGCAGATCGATCGTCCCGAGCATCTCGATCAGCCGGGCCCGGGCCGGCTGCGGCACGTAGCGGATCGCGGTCTCCGGCGTTTCGGGATCGTCAGGCAGGTTGAGAAATAGCGGCTTGTGCAGGAACAGCGCGACCGGTCTGCCCTTCGTGCGAGATATCTCCTGCGACAGCCAGTCGAACTGCTCGGCCTCGAAGGCGAGCCCGGAGTTCATCACCAGCGAGTTGAGGCCAATGAAGCGCCAGCCTCCAGCCTCGAACGCCCAATGGTCTTCGCCGATCAGGTCACAGAATTGCCGGCGATGCGCTTCCGTGACCGGCGGCTTCGGCGCCGGGCCGACCGCGGTCGGATTATCGCCGATGTCGTGATTGCCGGGGAGGTAGCGGCAGGCGACGGGCAGGGCGTCGTGCAGGTCTTTTGCGAAGACGACATCGTCGCGGCCGGTCGGCCCGTCGAAGGCGACATCGCCGGTGTTGATCACGAGGTCGGGCCGGTTGCCGTCGATATGCTCGCTGATCGCCTGGAAGTTGGCGATCAGGCCGGGGAAGCGCCGGCCGAGATGGGTGTCGGAAATCTGCGTCAGGCGAAATTCGGGCATGCGATCATCGTACCCGTGCTCGCGCGTCGGAACGATGACGGCGCGGGCATAGATCGCAACGAACAAAGTTTAAAGCACGCGGTAGCGGATCGTGTAGGCGTCCTGCGGCGCGACGGTGTCGGCGAGCGGCGAGGCGATGCGGTCGGCGAGGTGCCAGGGGCCGAACTCTTGGGAGCGATGCGGCTCGGCGGGCAGACGGAGGCGGAACTCGAAAATGCCCTTGCCGGGCAGGTTCACGACCAGCACGCGATCCGCGGTGCGGTGGTTGAGCGCGACCGCGCCGCGCAGCAGCGCGCGGCCGCCCGAGAGGTCGCGCACGCCCTCGACCAGCGCCAGCGTCTGGTTGCGGTCGGTATGCAGCTCGATCTGGCTGTCGGTCACCGCCGTCAGCATCGCCCGGGGCATGCGGATTTCGAACTCGACGGCGGGCTTGGACGGATTGAGACCGAGATAGGCGAGCGCGGCGTGGCGCATGTCGTAGGCGGCAAAGGCGAACAAAGCCGTCGCGGCCAGAGCGGCGAGGCCATGCCTGACGACATCGCGCCAGGTTCGGTAGCTCAGGCGAAAGTAAACCGTCATCGCCAGCGCGACCGCAAGCGCCATCGCGATACCCGAGAGGGCCGACATCAGGATACCGAGCCGGCCGTCGGCGGATTCGCTCCAAAGGCTGGACAGGGTGGTCATGGCGCCATCTCGCCTCGATCTCGCCTTGGGCCCGAAAAGGGGCCGAAATCGCTTTAACTATCGGTGGTTGGTCGCGAGAGCGGGAACGCCGGTTCAACTCGTTGATTGTCAGGACGAGGAGCGGCAGCTAATGGACGGTCCGGCGCCGCCCGCCGGATGGGAAAGTTCCGATGTCCGTTCAAATGGTCTTGCTGCCGGTCTTCGTCCAGATCGGCCTCACCTTCGCGCTGCTGATCGGCATGGTTTTCGCGCGCCGCAAGACGCTGGTCTCCGGCGAGACCAAGATCCGCGACATTGCGCTCGGCGAGCCGAACTGGCCGAAGGGCGCCACGCAGATCGCCAATTGCTACCGCAACCAGTTCGAGCTGCCGGTCCTGCTCTACGTTCTGATCGCGCTGGCGCTGCCCCTGCGCCATGCCGATCTCTTCATCGTGCTGATGTCCTGGGTGTTCGTGGTGACGCGCTTTGTCCATGCCGGCGTGTTCGTCTCCTCGAACGATCTCGGCCGGCGCTCCACGGTCTGGCTCGCCGGCGTGCTGGTGCTGCTGGCGATGTGGATCTACTTCGCGCTGAAAATGCTGTTGCTGATCTAGGCGCATCCGCCAATGCCATCTGAAAGATTCAAATGACTCCCGCTGCCCGGCTCTCCGCAGCCATCGAACTGATCGACACCATCGAGAAAGACCGCGTGCCCGCGGCCAAGGCGCTGAAGGAGTGGGGTACCGCGCACCGCTTTGCCGGCTCGGGCGACCGCGCCGCCATCGCCGGCCTCGTCTGGGACGTGCTGCGCCGCTACGCCTCGAGCGCGTTCCTGATGGATTCCGATACCGCGCGTGCCAGGCTGATCGGCATGCTCCGGCTCGAGCGCGACATGGACACGGCCACCATGGGCGCCTTGTTCGACGGCAGCCGCTTTGCGCCGGCGCCGCTGACCGAGGCTGAGCAGGCGGCGCTCAGCCAGCGGTCCCTGAAGGACGCGCCGGCCGCGATCGCCGGCGACTATCCCGAATGGCTGGATCCGCACCTGGCCAAAGTGTTCGGCGAGGACCGCGCCGCGGAGGCGGCCGCGATGGCGAGCCGGGCGCCGCTCGACCTGCGCATCAACACGCTAAAATCCAATCGCGACAAGGTGCTGCAGTCGCTTGCTCATCTTCATGCGAAACCGACGCCTTGGTCGGCAACCGGCCTGCGCATCGCGCTTTCGGCCGATGCGCGCAACCCCGGGATCCAGGCCGAAGAGGATTTCATCAAGGGCGGGATTGAAGTGCAGGATGAGGGTTCGCAGCTTGCGGCCCAATTCACCGCGGCAAAACCCGGCGAGCAGGTGATCGACCTCTGCGCCGGCGCCGGCGGCAAGACCCTGGCGCTCGCCGCCCTGATGCAGGGCAAGGGCCGGCTGATCGCGACCGACAGCGACAAGCGCCAGCTCGCGCCGATCCACGAACGGCTGTCGCGCGCGGGCGTGCACAATGCCGATGTCCGCACGCCCAAGGGCGAGGCCGATCCGCTGGCCGATATCCGCAGCACCGCCGACCTCGTCGTGATCGATGCGCCGTGCGCGGGAACCGGAACCTGGCGGCGTAACCCCGACGCCAAATGGCGCATGCGTCCCGGCGCGCTGGAGATTCGCCTGCGCGACCAGGCCGAGGTGCTGGAGCGCGCGGTGCCGCTGGTGAAGCCGGGCGGCCGCATCGCCTACATCACCTGCTCGGTGCTGTCGGAAGAAAACGGCGAACAGGTGAGGGCGTTCGTCGCGCGCCACCCCGAGTTCGCGCCCGTGCCACCCGAGCAGACCGCGAGCGTGCTGTGGGACAAGGCGGAGGCGTTTGGCGAGGCCGCGCTGCAATCGCCCGAGGGCTTGCTGATGACGCCGCGGCGGACCGGGACGGATGGGTTCTTCGTCTCGATCCTGAAAAAGGTCTCGTAGGGTGGGCAAAGGCGCGAAAGCGCCGTGCCCACGACCTCTCCGTGGTTGCGATTGAAATGGTGGGCACGCTTCGCTTTGCCCACCCTACGGCACCGCATCTGCCGCGCCACAGTTCCCCCCAAAACAAAAACCCCGCAGACCGGATCCCGGTCGCGGGGTTTTCTAACTTGACGTTCTGCCGGTACGTCCGTGGTCAGAACGGTGCGCGGGCGTTAGCCGACGCGGAGATTGTCAGCCGAGGACTTGCCGCTGCGACGATCGGCGACGATGTCGAACGAGACCTTCTGACCCTCGTTGAGGGAAGAGAGGCCAGCGCGCTCGACGGCGCTGATGTGCACGAACACGTCCTTCTGGCCGTCATCCGGCTGGATGAAACCATAACCCTTTTGGGTGTTGAACCACTTCACGGTGCCCATAGCCATGGGAATTTCCTTTAGTTAGTTAGATTGAGTACGCACGCGGACCGGTACGCAGCATTGCGCCCATAGTCCCTGATGAGTCGATGTTTGGAGAATTCATCTGAAGCGTGCGCGCCCGTCAGCAACGAAGCGAAGCGGCCCAGTCGTTCGGCCAAGTATCGATGATCACAATATAGCGAGAATTTGGGGCCAGTTCAAGGCACCACCCGTGACCCGGCGCGTCGCGCGACTTTGCTATTTTGCGGTGCAAATTAACCGCCCGGCGGATCTCAGTCCACGATGAAAAGGGTCGCCCCGGTCGCGGTCGAGGACCGGTGCGGGGCGTCGCCGTAGTCCGAGACCTGGTAGCTCATCCCCGCGGTGAGCTTGAATTTGCGCCCGTCGCGCAGCTCGCTGTCGAGCTCGCCCTTGAGCACGTAGAGCACGTGGCCGCGATCGCACCAATGGTCGGCCAAATAGCCCGGCGAATACTCCACCATCCGCACCCGGAGCTCGCCGATATCGAGCGTGCGCCACAACGCCTGCCCGGTCTCGCCGGGATGCGTGGTCGCCTCGACCTTGCTCCAGTCGGTGACGGTAAAGGGAGAGGCGGGGAGTTTCATGGGGAAGGTCCTGTTTCAGAGCCGGCAGTCTCGTAGGGTGGGCAAAGCTTCCGCTCGAGGAGCGAAGCGGATGCGTTCCCACCATATCTCGCGATCTTGAAAGAGATCGTGGGCACGGCGCAAGCGCGCCTTTGCCCACCCTACGAGAGCTGCGCTCGCAATGACGAGGATGGGCTAGTGGGGCAAATGGTTCGCCGAGCCCTGCACGATCAGGCCCGCGTCATTCACCCGCAGATATTCGCAGATCTTCTTGCCGCGCTCGTTCGCGTAGAACACCACGACGCTATCAGGGCTGACGAACAATTCGATCAGCGAAAAATGCAGCTCCGGCACCAGCCCGAGCGCTTTCCCCCAATAGGCGCGCAAAGCGTCCTTGCCGCGCACGGTGCCGCTCGCGTCGAAGCCCAGCATGGGGATCCGGTCCGAGGTCATCAATGCGGCCTCGTCATAGAGCGCGAGCACGCGCTCGAGATCGCGCGCGTTCCAGGCCTCGACCCAGGTCCGGCCGAGGGCGGCAAGCGTTGATGGCTGATGATGCTGTGGCATGGCGTTCTCCCTGATCTGCCCATGTTTGAGAGTGGGCATAATAGGTCAATAATACTTACCTATATCGATTTGTCCATGCCCAAAGAAGCATGTGGGCGCGCCGCCACCGCGGTTGCGGCTGGCCCGCGCGTCGCGTATCTGCTGGCCATGACAGCAGCACAGAACGACCGCTCCGCGTCGACGCCCTCGGTGGCCTCGGCGCACGACAAGATTCTCATCGTCGACTTCGGCAGCCAGGTGACGCAGCTGATCGCGCGTCGCGTGCGCGAGGACGGCGTCTATTGCGAGATCGTCCCTTTCAACAAGGCCGAAGCCGCCTTCAATGAGATGAAGCCGAAGGCGGTGATCCTCTCGGGCGGCCCCGAGTCGGTCCACGAGGCCGGCTCGCCTCGCGCCCCGCAAGCGATCTTCGATTCCGGCGTGCCCGTGATGGGCATCTGCTACGGCCAGATGACCATGGCGGCCCAGCTCGGCGGCGAGGTCGAGGGTGGCCATCACCGCGAATTCGGCCGCGCCGATGTCGAGGTGAAGGCGCCGAGCAAGCTGTTCGAGGACGTCTGGTCATCGGGCGGCAAGAACCAGGTCTGGATGAGCCACGGCGACCGCATCACCAAGATGCCGCCGGGCTTCTCGGTCGCCGGCACCTCGCCGAACGCGCCGTTCGCGATCATCCAGGACGAGAAGCGCAAATATTACGGCCTGATGTTCCACCCCGAAGTGGTGCACACGCCCGACGGCGCAAAACTCATCCGCAACTTCGTACGCAAGATCGCAGGGCTCACCGGCGACTGGACCATGCGCGCCTTCCGCGAGGAGGAGATCGCCAAGATCCGCGCCCAGGTCGGCAAGGGCAAGGTGATCTGCGGCCTCTCCGGCGGCGTCGATTCCGCGGTCGCTGCCGTGCTGATCCATGAGGCGATCGGCGACCAGCTCACCTGCGTCTTCGTCGATCACGGCCTGCTCCGCCTCGACGAAGCCAAGACCGTGGTCGACCTGTTCCGCCACCACTACAACATCCCGCTCGTGCACGTGGACGCCTCGAAGCAATTCTTGGGCGAGCTCGAAGGCGTCACCGATCCCGAAACCAAGCGCAAGACCATCGGCCGCCTGTTCATCGAGGTGTTCGAGCAGGAAGCCAAGAAGATCGGCGGCGCCGACTTCCTCGCGCAAGGCACGCTCTATCCCGACGTGATCGAGAGCGTCTCCTTCACCGGCGGACCTTCAGTCACCATCAAGTCGCACCACAATGTCGGCGGTCTGCCCGAGCGCATGAACATGAAGCTCGTCGAGCCCTTGCGCGAGCTGTTCAAGGACGAGGTGCGCAAGCTCGGCCGCGAGCTCGGCCTGCCCGAAATCTTCGTCGGCCGCCACCCGTTCCCGGGCCCGGGCCTCGCCATCCGCTGCCCCGGCGACATCACCCGCGACAAGCTCGACATCCTGCGCAAGGCCGACGCCGTCTACATCGACCAGATCCGCAAGCACGGCCTCTACGACGAAATCTGGCAGGCCTTTGCCGTGCTGCTCCCGGTCAAGACGGTGGGCGTCATGGGCGACGGCCGCACATATGACTATGTGGTCGGCCTGCGCGCCGTCACCTCCACCGACGGCATGACCGCGGACTTCTACCAGTTCGACATGAAGTTCTTAGGGGAGACCGCCACGCGCATCATCAACGAGGTGAAGGGCGTGAACCGGGTGGTGTACGATGTGACGAGCAAACCGCCCGGGACGATTGAGTGGGAATAGCACTGCAGGCTACCATCGCGCAGTTTGTCGTAGCTTGGTGAGCCTTCATTGGTTTCTTTGTGGCAAGGCGCCAGGCACGTTGAAGCCCTTGTAGTTCAAATCGAGCACTGAATTCTACTGTGCCTTTGCCAAAGCAGTGGTGCAGCGCGAGCGAGCGCGCCACGGCGTGAAAAAGGCTAAGAAGGGGCCCACTGTATTTGAGCTGGGCGACGGTGACGAACATCGCCTAGGCGGTTCAGCTCACAGAAGCCTTCCTAAAGTGATGCCAAGATCGAGCCTATTTGGTTCGCTCATCGCGCTGTCAAAGAATCAGATTGCGATGGCCACCTTTCCGAAGTGGGCGCCGGTGGCCACATAAGCGAATGCCTCCCTGGCGTCGTGAAACGAAAACGTCCGGTCGACGATGGGCTCAAGCCGGTTAAGCGAAATCGCGTCGCACATCGCCTGCAGATCTTCGATGGAGCCGACAGTGACGCCCTGCAAACGCTGCTGCTGCATCACCATCAGGGGCAGCCGTGAATTGGCGGGAGGTGGTCCGGCCAGCACGCCGATGAATGCGATCGTACCGCCGATCCGAGTAGCGCGGATCGATTCGTTCAGCGTTCCGACGCCACCGACCTCGACGACGAGATCTACGCCGTTGCCCGCGATTTCGCGTGCCTTCTTTCCCCAGTCCGGCGTGGTCCTGTAGTTGATCGTGGCATCCGCCCCAAGCGTCTTCAGTCGCACGATCTTGGTGTCACTCGACGAGGTCGCAATCACGCGGGCGCCGCACATCTTCGCGAACTGAAGAGCGAACAGCGAAACTCCACCGGTCCCTTGCGTGAGGACCGTTCTGCCGGGCAGGACTCCGCCGAGCTTCAGGACCGCGCTCCATGCGGTCAGGCCCGCGCAAGGCAGCGAGGCGGCCTGTGCGTCGTCCAGATGCTCGGGAGTTCGAACCAGCGCGTGTTCGGGAAAGAGACGATATTCGGCGAGAACGCCGTCTACCGAGCCTCCGAGAGCGGCCTGCATTTTCGTCTCGTCCGGCTCACCGTCACGCCAATTTTCGAAGAAACTGCCTACGACGCGGTCGCCTGCGGCGAACGACCGGACGCCAGCACCGACGGCTTCGACTACTCCGGCGCCGTCCGAAAGAGGGATCAGCGGAAACTTCTGGCGCGAGCCGTACCCGCCTTTCACGGTGAGCAGATCGCGATAGTTCAGCGTCGCGGCTTTGATCCGGACGAGCACCTGGCCAGTGGCCGGCTCGGGCACCGGTCTGTCGACGAGCTTTAGACCCTCAGCGCCATCCGGGCCCTGTAGTTCGTAGCATTTCATTCGGGGTTCCTCCGCCGCTTCGATGTCTCGATCGTTCTGACAATAGCTGCCAAGTCATCGACTTGCCAGTTCGTAACAATATATTGTCGGAGGTGCGTCGGGAGCCGCCCGCTGCGCCTGAAGGCGGTCCATTCGATCGGAGCCAGAAAATTACAGTATTTATCGCTAGATCGGCGTCACCATCAGAAGTGATATAGCGACTCAGAACAAAATAATATGCAAACATATTGACATATATGGCGACCGGAGTCATAAGGCCGAGATACAGATAAACGCTCGGGAGGATGTCCATGGATTCCAGATCAGTTCTTCTCGATCCGATCCGCGTCGGTACGGCGACGTTAAAGAGCCGGATCGTCATGGGATCGATGCACACCGGTCTGGAGCATCATCCGGAGCGCTTCGACGAGTTGGGGCGTTTCTATGCTGAACGGGCCAAGGGCGGCGCGGGTCTGATCGTCACCGGCGGCTTCGCGCCGAACTTCGCCGGTCGCATGAAGAACGAGCCGGGCACTTTCGAGCGCCCCGAGCAGGTCGCCGACCACAAGAAGATCGCGGGTCCGGTCCGCGCCGCCGGCGGGCGTATCCTGCTGCAGATCCTGCACGCCGGGCGCTACGGCTATCATCCGGCGGTTGTCGCGCCGTCGCCGATCAAATCGCCCATCAACCGCGACGTGCCCGCCGAGCTGACGGACGAGCAGATAGAGGAGACGATCCGCAATTATGCGACGACGGCACGGCTGGCGATGGAAGCTGGGTATGACGGCGTCGAGATCATGGGCTCCGAAGGTTATCTGATCAGCGAATTCCTCGCGCCCCGGACGAACCACCGGACCGACCGCTGGGGCGGCTCTCTTGAGAACCGCGGACGCTTCCCGATATCCGTCGTAAAGGCCGTCCGCGCCGTCATCGGCGACGGCCTGATCTCCTACCGCATCTCCGCGCTAGAGCTGGTCGAAGGAGGCTTGACGCAGGACGAGACCCTCTGGCTGGCGAAGGAGGTCGAGAAGGCGGGAGCCGATTGCATCTCCACCGGCATCGGCTGGCACGAAGCCGCCGTGCCGACGATCGCGGGTCCGGTCCCGCATGTAGCGTTCATCGACTCGACGCGCCGGCTTAAGGGAGCCGTCAAGATTCCCGTGACGGCGAGCAACCGCATCAATCTGCCTGAAGACGCCGCTCAGATCATCGCGGAAGGCTCGGCCGATCTCGTCTCTATGGCGAGGCCGCTGCTGGCCGACGCCGAGTTCGTCAACAAGGTGGCGCGCGGACGTCCCGATCTCGTCAACGTGTGCATCGCCTGCAACCAGGCCTGCCTCGACCACTACTTCACTGACCAGATCATCACCTGCCTGGTAAATCCGCGCGCAGCGCGGGAGAACGAATTCGCCGACGGGCGCGCTACGTCCGCCAAGCGCGTCGCGGTCGTCGGCGCTGGCGTCGCCGGCATGGCCGCCGCGCTGGAGGCCGGCCGCCGCGGTCATCACGTGACGCTGTTCGAAGCCGCTCCGCGCATCGGCGGGCAATTCGCGCTTGCCGCCGTCATCCCTGGCAAGGAGGATTACGGTCTTTCCCTGAAGAGCTACGAAGCGCAACTGGCGGAAGCCGGCGTCGATATCAAGACGAATACTGCGGTCGATGCCGAGGCGCTCAAGCGCGAGAACTTCGACGAGGTCGTGGTCTCCAGCGGCGTCAATCCAAGGCTAATCGATATCCCGGGCGGGGACGATCCCCGCGTCGTGCGCTACGACGATGTCCTCAGCGGCAAGGTCAAGGCGGGCCAGCGCGTGATCGTGATCGGCGGTGGCGGCATCGGTCACGACGTCGCGCTTTTCCTCGCCATGGACACCAACGGTCGTCGTCAGACGCGCGAGGAATTCTTCGAGCGTTGGGGCATCGACGGAAAGCCGGTGCATCATCAGCCGAAGCGGCAGATCACCATGGTGAAGCGTTCGGCCGGCGCGTTCGGTCGGACTCTCGGCAAGAGCACGGGCTGGATCCTGCGGCAGGAATTGAAGGACCTGAAGGTCCGCCAGATCGCCGAAGCGCGGTATCTCAAGATCGACGCCGACGGTTTGCACATCGCGCTGCCGGATCGCAACGAGACCCTTCCGGCCGACACCATCGTGGTGTGCGCTGGACAGGAATCCGACCGCGCCATTGCCGACGTCATCGCCGCCAATGGTCAGTCCGTCCACGTCATCGGTGGTGCGCGCCTGGCCGGCGAGCTCGATGCAAAGCGCGCGATCTACGAAGGCGCGATCCTCGGAAACCGCATCTGACAAGCAGCCGCGTCGAAGAAGCGCGGGACGAACCAAGATCGAGGGAACACGCGATGCCGATAGATCTCAGTGCCGACTTTCTCCAGCGACGACCGGCGAACTTCCGCCCGATGACGCCGCTCCAGTTTCTTCGCCGGGCGGCTGACGTCTTTCCCGATCGGACGGCGGTGATCCACGGCGAGATGACCTTCACCTGGCGCGAGCACGATCGCCGTTGCCGTATGCTGGCGTCCGCGCTCAAGGGTGCCGGCGCGGGCGAGGGTGATGTCGTCGCAATCCTGTGTCCGAACACTCCGGCAATGCTCGAGGCCCATTTCGGCGTGCCGATGGCGGGCGCGATCCTCAACACGCTCAACACACGTCTGGATGCGGCCGCGATCGCCTTCATCTTGGAGCACTCGGAGACGAAGGTGCTTATCGTCGATCGGCAGTGGAGCGATGTCGCTTCCGCCGCACTGGCGAAGCTCAAGAGCCGTCCGCTCGTCGTCCACATCGACGATCCCTACGCCGAGGGCGGTGAACTCATCGGGGACCTCGACTACGAAACTTTCATCGGACGCGGAGATCCGGACGGCGAGGGGACCTGGCCCAATGACGAATTCGACGCGATTACGCTGAACTATACGTCTGGCACCACGGGCAATCCAAAGGGGGCGCTGTACCACCATCGCGGCTGCTATCTGAATACGCTGAGCCAGATCGTCCATCACGAACTCAATAGCAATTCGGTCTATCTCTGGACCCTGCCGATGTTCCACGTGAACGGATGGTGCTTCTCCTGGGGCATGGCCGCCATCGGCGGCACGCACGTTTGCTTGAGAAGAGTGTTGCCGGCCGAAATCTTCGCTTCGATCGACAAGCATGGCGTCACACACATGTGCGGCGCACCCACCGTCTTGGGCATGCTGATCGAGGGGGCAGCCAAGACCGGCATCAAGCTCCAGACCCCGGTCGCGATCATGACCGCGGGCGCGGCTCCGCCGGCGCCGATTCTCAAGGCGACGGAGGAACTCGGTTTCACGGTCCGGCATGTCTACGGGATGACCGAGATGCACGGCGTCGCCGCTCTCTGTGACTGGCATCGCGAATGGAATTCGCTGTCGGCCGAAGAGCGCTCGAAGCGCATGGCGCGTCAGGGTGTTCGCAACGTCGTGACAGACGACATGATCGTCGGCAACCCCGTGACGCTCGCACCAGTGCCGCATGACGGCGCCACGATCGGCGAAATTTTGTTCCGGGGCAACAACGGCATGAAGGGGTACCTCAAGAACCCGACCGCCACTGACGAAGCCTTCGCTGGCGGCTGGTATCGGACCGGAGATCTCGCGGTCACCCACCCGGATGGCTACATCGAAATCAAGGACCGCTCGAAGGATATCATCATCTCCGGAGGCGAGAACATCTCGTCGATCGAAATCGAGGAGGTTATCTTCCAACATCCGTCGGTATCCTACGCCGCCGTCGTCGCCATGAAGGACGAGCGCTGGGGCGAAACTCCCTGCGTGTTTGTCGAACTCAAGGAAGGCCACGACGGTCTGGTGTCGGCGGACGAGATGCTCGATTTCTGCCGGGCGAGGCTCGCCAAGTTCAAGCTGCCGAGAAAGTTCGTCTTCGGCCCGATCGAACGCACTTCGACGGGCAAGGTCCAGAAGTTCAAGCTTCGCGACCGCGCCCACAGCGCATGAACGCCAACAGGATGACGGAGCAGAAGAACATGAGAGGTCTTGAGAAACGCGTCGCGATCGTGACCGGCGCTGCGGGCGGCATCGGTCGCGAGATCTGCCGGCGCTTCTTTGAAGAGGGGACGAACGTCGTCGCGCTCGACGTCAACGCCGATGCCTTGAAGAAGTTGGCCGCGGACCTCGGCGCCGGCGATGAGCGCCTGCTCTGCATCGCCGTGGACATTACGGATTTCGCCAACGTTAAAGCCGCGGTCGACCGTGGGCATGCGCACTTCGGCCACCTGGACATCCTCGTCAACAACGCCGGCTGGGACGTTGCTTCACCGTTCCTGAAGACCGAACCCGACCTTTGGGACAAGATCATCGCGATCAACCTCAAGGGGCCGTTGAACCTGCACAAGGCAGCACTGCCGCACCTCATCGCCGGCGGCGGCGGGAAGGTCGTCAACGTGGCTTCCGACGCCGGCCGCGTCGGTTCGTCCGGGGAATCCGTGTACTCCGCATGCAAGGGCGGTCTGATCGCCTTCTCCAAGACGATTGCGCGCGAGACCGCTCGCGACAACGTCCGCGTCAACGTGGTCTGCCCCGGCCCGACCGACACCGCGCTGCTGCGGTCGTTCGTGGGCGAGGGCGAGTACGGCCAGAAGATCTACGACGGCCTCAAGCGGGCAATTCCACTGAAGCGGTTGGGCCAGCCCCAGGACATTCCCGGCCTGGTCGCGTTCCTTTCCAGCGACGACGCGGACTTCGTGACCGGACAAGTGATCAGCGTCTCCGGCGGCCTGACGATGAACGGTTAAGGAGTATCCAGAGTTTCTTCACATAAGCGGCCGCAAAACGTTGCGTTGCCGCCGTTCTCATGCTCTTTCGAGGCAGAAACGCGCAAATCTTGTCGGAATCGGTCAGCCGGATGGCTTCCACTAGGAACTCGCAGAAGGTCGTCGAGATGCCCAGCGAGCAGGCGGAGTCGCCGCTTTTAGGCAGCCCGGAGCGCGTCGCGGACCATCTAAACAACCGGATCTTCTTCCGGCTCTTCCAGGTCGCGAACACGCTGCAGAAGCAGGCTGTGAAGGAACTGGGCGTCACCACCGTCCAGTGGGCGGTGCTCGGTGCGCTCTCCGACCCGCGGCCGACCTACGGCGTGTCCGTCGGTACGCTGGCGGACTTCCTGGTCGTCAGCCGTCAGAACCTGGACGGCGTCCTGAAGCGCCTCGAGCGCGACGGTCTCGTCGAGCGGGTGACTGATCCGGAGGACAAGCGCGGACGGGTCGTCAAGCTCACGACCGAAGGGTTCGCGTTCTGGAACGACCTCCGTGAGCGGATCTTCCAGTTCTACGACCAGGCGGTAAGCAGCTTCAAGTTCGACGACCGCGTCGCCTTAGCGCACTATCTCAACTCGCTGCAGGGACTGTTGACCAAGGTGAGCCTCGAGCAGCCGCGGCGCGAGCGCAAGAAGGGTAGGAAGCGCCCCTGACGGTTTCCGTCAGGAGCGCCTCGGCGTCTACTTCTTGACGAGCGGGCAGGTGCTTTCGGACAGCGGGCGGAAGGCGTCTTTCGCGGCGATCTTCGAGATGAGCTTGTAGTAGTCCCAGGGGCCCTTCGACTCCTCGGGCTTCTTCACTTCGAACAGGTACATGTCGTGAAGCTGGCGACCGTCCTCGCGGACCGAGCCTTGGCCGAACACGACGTCGTCGGTCGGTAGCTTCTTCATCTCCGAAACGACCGCCGCACCCGATTTGTTGGCAGGGGCAGCGGCGATGGCCTTCAAATAATGCAGCGTTGCCGAGTAGGCGCCCGCATGAATCTGCGAAGGAACGCGTCCGGGC
Organism: Bradyrhizobium sp. SBR1B; assembly: GCF_014198205.1. Taxonomy (NCBI): domain Bacteria; kingdom Pseudomonadati; phylum Pseudomonadota; class Alphaproteobacteria; order Hyphomicrobiales; family Nitrobacteraceae; genus Bradyrhizobium; species Bradyrhizobium sp. SBR1B. The sequence goes on along the minus strand of NZ_JACIHC010000018.1, from coordinate 22,326 downwards.
GCCTTTTCCGCGAAACGCTTGGCGAAGCCGCGCGCGCCGTCGTTCAGGTCCCAGTAATAGGCCTCCGTCAGCACCAGGCCGTGCGCGGCCTTGAGGCCCAACGAGTGCACGTCGGTGATGAAGAACAGGAGCGCTGCCAGCTTGGTGTTCTCGGTGATGCCGAACTCGCTCGCCTGTTTGATGGCGTTGATGGTGTCGGCGCCGGCGTTTGCCAGGCCGATGACCTTCGTCTTGGCCGCTTGCGCCTGTAGCAGGAATGACGAGAAGTCGCTGGTGTTTAGCGGATGCTTCACGCTTCCGGCGACCTTACCGCCGTCCGCGACGACGACCGAACTGGTGTCGCGCTCCAGCGCCTGGCCGAATGCGTAGTCGGCCGTGAGGAAGAACCAGGTGTCGCCACCGGCCTTCACCAGTGCACCCCCGGTACCGTGGCTGAGTGCGTAGGTGTCGTAGGTCCAGTGAACCGTGTTCGGCGAACACGCCTTGCCGGTGAGATCGGACGTCGCCGGGCCCGTCCCCAGGAAGACCTTGTCCTTGTCCTTCGCGATCTGGCTGACGGCAAGCGCGACGCCCGAATTGGCGACGTCGATGATCGCGTCGACGCCTTCCTGGTCGAACCACTTCCTGGCGATTGCGCCACCGATGTCCGGCTTGTTCTGATGGTCGGCGGAAACGACCTCGACCGAGATGTCCTTGTGCTGCGACTTGAACTCCTCGACGGCCAATTGAGTGCCGACGATAGATCCCTGACCAGACAAGTCGGCGTACGGACCGCTCAGATCAGTCAATACGCCGATTTTCACCGTGGTTTGCGCTCGGACTGTGGGTGCGAGCAACAGCGCCGCGGAAAAAACGGCGATGGAAAAAGTCTTCATGATCCCTCCCTTTGGGCTTGCCATTTATAACAATATATTGCTATATCACGGCGCTTCACACGAACCAACTGCGGCTTTTGGCCTAGGTCGAAATATCCGCATGTGTGCGTAAAAATGGTCCGCATGCGCGGGTGCGCGCGGCGAAATCGTTTCGTCGGCCGTGACGCGAGACGCGCCTTTTACGCAATACATTGACATACAATGCGAGCGTCATGTCTCGCGGCGAGGGAGGATTCCGCCATGAAGTCGTTCGAACGTTTCGACAGATCGCGCGATTGGACTGCCGAGGAGACGCTCGTTATCGAGCAGGTCTCCCGCCTCGCGAGCGAGGCCATCGCGCCGCGCACCGAGGGGTACGACGAGCGCAAGGAATTCCCCTGGAAGAACATCGAGGACCTGCGCGCCATAGGGCTCGCGGGCATCTTCGTGCCCGAGGAGTACGGCGGAACGCCCGTGACCTATCGCTGCTACCTCGAGGTCGTCCGGATCATCTCCGCAGCCTGCGCGGCGACCGGCATCATCTTCGGCACCAACAGCGCCACGGCGAAGCCGATCATCGAGTTCGGCGACGAGGAGCAGAAGAAGCGCTTTCTGCCCCGATTCGCCGAAGGCGCGCTCGGCGCGCTCGCGATCACCGAGCCGCACGCGGGATCCGACGCTGCCAACGTGCGTACGAAATTCCGTCCCGACGGCAACGACATCGTCATCGACGGGGAGAAGATCTTCATCACGACCGGCGACGTCGCCGACTTCGTGCTGCTGTTCGGCAAATGGACCGAGATCGAGGATTCGCCCAAGGCGGTCAGCGCGGTGCTCGTGGAGAAGGGGACGCCTGGCTTCGAGGTCCTGCGCCTCGAGAAGAAGATGGGGACCCACGCTTCGTCGACCGCCGCGCTGACCTTCACCGGATGTCGCGTTCCAAGGTCGAACCTGCTCGGTAAGCCCGGCGACGGCATGAAGGTGATGATCGCGACCCTCAACAAGTCGCGGCCCAGCGTCGGCGCGCAGGCGCTCGGCATCGCATCTGCGGCCTTCGACGACATGCTCCGCTACACGAACGAGCGAATCCAGGGCGGCAAGCCCGTCGTGCTGCATCAGGCCAACACCTTCATGATGGCGGACCTGGCGACCGAACTGCTTTCGGCGCGCCTGCTGCTGGACCACGTCGGGCGCCTGGTCGACGAGGGCGAAAAGGACATCGGCGTCGAGGCTTCGATGATCAAGATCAAGGCCAGCGATCTCGCCATGCGCCTCACCACGGAGGCCGTGCAGATGTTCGGCGGCCATGGCTACACACGCGAGCACCGCGTCGAACGCCTGATGCGCGAGGCCAAGATCACGCAGATATGGGAAGGTACGAACCAGATCCAGCGACAGGTCATCGGACGGGATCTTGTCGCGCGCTGATCGCCGCGACCATCATGGAAAATACCATACCATCGGAGGAAAGGACCCGAGCATGAACTATGCCGACTTCCAGTTTCTGAAGTTCGATCCGAAGCCCAACGGGACGATGCTCGTCACGCTCAACCGGGCGGACGCGATGAACGCGACCAACGCGCGCATGCACTGGGAATTGACCAAGGGCTGGGACGTCTTGAACGACGATCCCGAAGTTCGCGTCGTCGTGGTGACCGGCGCCGGCGACCGGGCCTTCTCCGCGGGCGGCGATCTGTCGTGGATCGGCGAGACCGTCGGCAATTCGGACAAGGTAGCCGACACCCTGAAGGAGGCCGGCGACATCGTCTTCAAGATGCTCGCTTGCGAGAAGCCGATCATCTCGGCCATCAACGGCGTCGCCGTCGGGGCCGGGCTCGCCGTCGCGCTGATGGCAGACATCTCGATCATGGCGGAAGAAGCCAAGATCACCGACGGGCACGTCCGGATCGGCGTGTCCGCCGGCGATCACGCAGTGATCCTGTGGCCGCTGCTCTGCGGCATGGCGAAGGCCAAATACTATCTCATGACCGCCGACTTCGTGGACGGCAAGGAAGCCGAACGCATCGGCCTTGTCAGTCTCTGCGTGCCGCGCGCGCAGTTGTTGGACAAGGCGATGGCGACCGCGGACAAGCTCGCCAACGGCAGCCAGATGGCGATCCGATACACCAAGCGTTCGCTGAACAACTGGATGCGGACGTCGCAGCCGGCGTTCGACGCCTCGCTCGCGCTCGAGATGCTCTGCTTCCTCGGCGACGACGCCAAGGAGGGCGTGGCCGCGGTAAAGGAGAAGCGCGAGCCGCGGTTTCCTTCGGCGCAACGGAAGCCGTAAGGGTGCGGACCGAGTGCAACGAAGCCGCCGCGATCGTCGGGAGCGGAGCGGACCGTTCTCGACGTGACGAGGTGCTGCGGGGCCTCAAGGCCGCGTTGCCGGTCATGATCAGCTTCGTGCCTTTTGCTCTTGTGTTGGGCGCGCAAGCCACGCGGAAGGGCATCGACGGGGCGGTGGTGCCGATGATGACGGCGCTCAACTTCGGCGGCGGATCGGAGTTCGCCGCCGTCGAATTGTGGACGTCGCCGCCTCACGTCGCCCTGATCGTCGCCATCACGCTCCTGATCAACAGCCGCCACATCCTGATGGGCGCCGTGCTGTCTCCGTACCTGCGGACCCTCCCGCGACATCGCGCGCTGTCGGCGCTGTTCTTCATGTGCGACGAGAGCTGGGCGATGGGGCTCGCCGACGCCAGGAAGCGCTCGGACCGCTTCAGCGTTCCTTACTATCTGGGCGTCTCCTTGGGCCTATATTTTACTTGGGTCTCGTTCACCGCGGCGGGCGCGGTGCTAGGTCCGGTCATCGGCGATCCTACGACGTTGGGATTGGACATGGCCTTTCCGGCTGTCTTCCTCGTCATGCTGCGGGGGATGTGGAAGGGGCCCGTGGCCGCGCGTTCGTGGGCGGTCAGTCTCTTCGCCGCGGTCGGGACCTACCTGATGGTGCCGGGTGCCTGGTACGTCGTGAGCGGTGCGCTCGCCGGCGTCGTCGCGGCCTATCTCCTGCGGGAGCGGGTTCGATGATCGACGCGAAGGTCGCCATGACGGTCGTGCTGATGGCCGCTGCCACCTATCTCACTCGTTGCCTGGGCTACCTCGTCATGCGCGACCGGGAATTCGGGCCGGGGGCGAGGGCAGTTTTCGATGCCGCGCCTGGCTGTGTCCTGCTAGCGGTGATCGCCCCCGCGTTCGCCTCGCCTCGGCCCGCCAACCTTCTCGCCTTGGGAATCACTGCACTTGCCGCTTTGCGGCTTCCGTTGCTCCCGACAGTAGTTATCGGCGTGTCAGCAGCTGGACTCTTGCGCCACGCGCTAGCTTGAATAGATGGTCCCTCAAGCTGCTGGCCGGATACTTGGGGGCTGATGACGGTTGACGGTATCGTGCGGAAAGGGTGAGGAGTGTGGGTGGCCGTTGTGCCTTAGCTCACACTCTCGCATTGCCGATTGACTCCGATACTTGGCGAAGAGCCAGCATTTCCAAACCACGCAAATTTTACTGTGAATTCAAGAGCGAATAAATGCGGCAGGTATACCGTCGGCATTTGTCCGTCAGACTTGTAAAATTATGCATGTGAATCAACGGCGAAGCTTATCTCGAAATAATAGAGTGGGAGTAGGGGGAAAGACTGCTACGGCGTGGTTTGGCGTAGATTGGGCGGGGCAGTTCTCCACTTCATTTCATCGCCGGGCACTGTCCGAAGTTGTGACCTCCACTTACCTGATCGCGCTCGCACCTTCATCCTGCTTTCGCCAAGTGGGTATTGCGGCGCATTGCAGCGCGCAGAAAGGTCGGAGCTTGGTAGGCCCAAACATCGGTTGAAGGAAGGTGGCTCAAACCAGGCGCTCGGCCGGTCCGGCATATCTCAGAAGGACCAAAAGCCGAAATGATAACCATCGTCAGACGGCTCGGTGTTGATGCCCTAGTGAATAGCTGCCGCCGCGGTTACGGCAATGAGAACGATCGTTACGAGCGCACCTGAAACATAGAGAATGGTTCTGACGCTGCCGCCTTTGGCGGCGTTGCCGCCACGTAAATAGACCGCAAGATGGATCAGACGTATTGCGACATAGATCCAGACGAGCGTTGCAAGTGTGGCGGGTCCAACCCCCACCACCATAGCCAACACAGCCGGTACCACAAAAGGCGTCAGCGCCTCCACCGTGTTCATGTGAACGCGATCGATCCGGTACAGCAAGTTGTCGTCGTCTAACGGCAGGACGGGTCCGGAGAGTGCCCTGGCCCTGCCTTTGGACGATCCTGAATAGACCGCCAGCCCAATTGACAGGAGGCAAAGGAAGAGCACTCCGACAATGCTTAACGAGTAGGCTGCCATACTGAACTCCGCAAATTGCGCTCACGTCGCATGAGACACGCGAGCATCATGCCTCGCGGGCAATACGCTCGGCGTATCGTTTCAGATAGAGCGGCCAACCCTGATCACCCTCAACGCCGTCGCGCACGCCTTCCCAACCCTCGCCATGACGTTCGAGGTGGCGATGCTCCAGCTCCAATCGCGTCCGGCTCGCCGTCTCGGCGATGAACCGCACCTCCCATTCACTGGTTTTGTCGGGATCGGTTTCGATTTGCCAGCGCGGGCTGATGTCCCAGCTTAGAAGGACGCGATTCGGCGGCTCAAAAGCCAACACGCGCGCCCAGCGGCACTCGCTGCCGTCGACACCCCGATCGTAAACGTGACCACCGACCCGAGGTTCGAACACGGTCTCTGCGATGGGGACGGAGAGGAGATTGTGCTCGCGAGGCTTGAAGCTCCCGAAGTCTTCAGTGAAGACTTTGAACGCGCGATCGATAGGCGCCTCGACCACGATGGATTGTTTTACGGGCGCGGCCGATACACGTTTATTCATTGCTGGTCCTCCACTGATTTTTCGACGGCCACTTTGTAGGCTGCCAGTGTGCTGCTCCAGAACCGGTCAAGCCAGGCGCGCATCTGGCCGAGCCCCGCCGGATCGATGTGATAAATGTTGCTGGCCCCCTTGGGCTCGGCGCGAACCAAACGAGATTCGCGCAGAACCTTCAGATGCTGGGAGACGGCTGACTGGGAGACCGTCAGCTCTCGAGTGAGTTCAACGACAGTCCGAGGCCGCGCGCCTACCAGTTCGAAAATTCGTCTGCGAGTGGAATCGCCCAGAGCGGCCAATTGCACGCTGTCTTTAGCCATGGCTGGCCGACGTCCGATCATTAGTAATAACTAATGATTAGCGTAGACTGATGGTTGCGTCAAATGGAGATGTGGCCAAACTTTCGCATACCAATCACAGGCAGGTCATGCCCCGGAACTTCGCCACCCCCGCCCCGCGGCGGCAACGACGGCAAGCGTGGCCTTGGCGCCATCCGCCTCGCCCTTCTCGAAGTCGCCTTCGGTCTGCGCCATCGAGTTTGTGACGTGAGCGAAGCAGACGATCGAGTTGCCGCTCGTTGTGCCGAAAGCGTAGAGGGCCGCGGCCTCCATCTCCACGGCGAGCGTCCCCAGATCGCGCGCTCGCGCGATCGCCGCTTCGGTCTCGCGATAGGGAGCATCCGTCGTCCAGGTCGAGCCTCGATGCAGTTTCTCCGGCAGCGAACGGCCCGCCCGCTCGACGCGATTCAGAAGCGGCAGGTCGGGTGCTGCGGCGAAAGCCGAGCCAGGTATGTAGTGATAACTCGTCCCCTCGTCGCGCAGCGCGCGGTCGATCAGGACGAAATAGGGAGTCGGTCCGATGGGATTGATCTGGCCCGCCGAGGTGACGCTTACGAGCAACCGACAGCCCGACGCGAAGAGCTGCTCGGCAACCAGGACGGCGAAAGGGGCGCCGACCGCGCAGCCGACGATCCCAACCTCACCGATGCCGTCGAGATCGAAGGCAAGAAGCTCAGTGTGGTAGCAGCCCCAACCTTCGTGGATGCGGCCCGCGCCGGTCCGCTTGAGATGGCGGACGACGTCACCGTCCGGATCGAGCACGCAGATTTCGGGCACGGCGACGAGCGGCAACTGCCTCTGCCGGCGCGCCTCCCTCAACAGGGATTCAGGCCGGAACACCGAGGGCGCCTTGTGATCCTTGATGCCGACGATTGGCCACGCGGGTTCCGCGCGATGAGGCTTATCATCCATGATGCACCTGACGAGTTCTCTCAAGCCGCGGATTCGATCGGCAGGCCTGCGGCCTTCCACTCCGGGTAACCGTCCTCAAGACGGCGAATGCGATAACCGCGCGCCCTCAGCGCCGCCACGGCCTCGAACGAAAGCACGCAATAGGGCCCGCGACAGTAGGCGATCACTTCACGGCCTTTCGGCAACTCTCCCAAACGTTTTTCCAGCTCGGCCAGTGGAATGTTGAGCGCCCCCGGTAGATGGCCAAGCGCGAACTCATCCTCGGGCCGCACGTCGAGCAACGTAACCAGGTCGTCCCGCAATCGCGCGACCAGATCGCCACGCGAGACGGGCTCAAGCGCATCACGGGCCTGGAAGTAATCGATCACAACACGACCGATCTCGGCGACATTCCGTTCACCGACGCGCCCCAGCGCTTTGATCAGCGTGACCACTTCGGCATCGCCGGCGAGACGATAGAGGATGTGCTTGCCGCGACGCTCGGTCTCGACGAGACGCGCGCGCCTCAGGATCTGCAGGTGCCGCGACGTGTTGGCGAACGTCAGATGTGCCCGAGCCGACAGCTCCTCGACGGTGCGTATCCCCTGCGCAAGGTGCTCCAGGAGTTCGAGCCGGTGGGCATGGCCAAGCGCCTGCGCCACTTGGGCAAGGTTTTCATAGATCGCCTGTTTCGGTCCCGAGCTTGACACGGCGCCTCTTCAATATATCATTAAGCAGATCGATTGAATGTATCTAGCGTTTCTCAAGAGGGAGTGCAAGTCCATGATTCTCCGCCAGTTCTTGCATAGCGATCCAGTCGGTATCTCCTACCTTTTCGGCTGCGGCGGCAAAGCCGCCGGCGCGGTCGTCGATCCGGTCGGCGATATTCAGCCCTACCTTCAGGCCGCCGACAATGCCGGCATGCGGATACACTACGTCATCGACACCCATGTCCATGCCGATCACCTATCGGCAGGCAGGGCACTCGCGGCGGCAGCGGGAGCCGAGTACGTGCTCTCGACGGAAGCGGGCGTATCGTTTCCCTACAAAGGCGTGCGCGACGGCGATGTGCTTCCGCTCGGCAACGTCTCCGCCACCGTGCTGCACACGCCCGGTCACACGCCCGAGCACATCTGCATCCTTGTGACGGACCGCACCCGCGCCAACGAACCTTGGTTCGTCTTCACCGGTCACACGCTCATGGTCGGCGATCTCGGACGCACCGAACTTGCGGCGAGCGCGGAGGAAGGCGCGAGGCAATTGTTCAAGAGCGTGCGAAAGCTGAAGGAGCTTCCTGACTACGTCGAGGTACTGCCGGGCGCCTATGCGGGCTCGGTCTGCGGCCGCCGCCTGAGCGGCAAGCCATCGTCCGCAATCGGCTTCGAGAAGCGGCACAATCAGGCGTTCACAATCGCGGACGAAGCTGAGTTTGTCCGGTTCATGGTCGCCGAAATTCCACCGGCACCACCGGAAGCCGCGAAGATCAGGGCGGCAAACTCAGGCACGGCGGCGGCTGTGGCCTGATCTCATGACCGAGGCTGTAAGCGGTCCACAGACTGCGTCGTCTGTCCGGCTGGGGCTAAAAGAGAACTGGCCGCAGTTCGCGTTGCTCGTCCTGATCAACGCGTTCGTAGGTGGAATGGTCGGAATCGAGCGGACGGTCGTGCCACTGATCGGCTCCGAGGAGTTCAAGATCAGTTCGACGACCCTCGTCGTTTCCTTCATCGTCAGCTTCGGCGTCGTGAAGGCGTGCGCCAACCTGGTCTCCGGTCAGCTCGCGGACGCCTGGGGACGCAAACGTGTTCTGATCCTCGGCTGGCTCGTCGGCCTGCCGGTGCCGTTCATGATCATGTGGGCGCCGAGCTGGGGATGGGTCATCGCAGCAAACGCCCTTCTCGGCATCAACCAAGGTTTGGCATGGTCGATGACTGTGATCATGAAAATCGATCTCGTCGGCCCCAAGTCGCGCGGGCTTGCCGTTGGCCTGAACGAGTTCGCCGGCTATCTCGCGGTCGGAGTGACCGCGTTCCTCACGGGGTATCTTGCCTCGAAGTACGGACTGCGGCCGGCGCCGATCTACCTCGGCGTAGCCTACGCCGTCTTCGGCGCCGCGCTCTCGATCCTGCTGGTGCGTGACACACGCGAGCACGTTCGCCTGGAGACCGCAGCGCATCCGCGTCAAGCGTCCCCGATCAGCTTCAGGGAGATATTCGTCCTCACGTCGTTCGGAGATCGCAATCTGTTCGCCGCGTCGCAGGCTGGGCTCGTCAACAATCTGAATGATGGGATGAGTTGGGGAATCTTCCCGCTGTTCTTCGCTTCGTTCGGCCTCCACGTCGATCGGATCGGCATACTGAAAGCCGTCTATCCAGCCACCTGGGGCATCCTGCAGATCGCCACGGGCCCTCTTTCCGACCGTTGGGGCCGCAAGGGCTTGATCGTGGCCGGCATGTGGGTACAGGCCGCAGGCCTGTTCCTGACCGCCGCAACAAGCCATTTCGAATGGTGGCTGGTCGGCAGCCTGCTTCTCGGACTTGGCACGGCCATGGTGTACCCGAGCCTGATCGCCGCGGTGTCCGACGCCTCGCATCCAAGCTGGCGCGCACGCTCGCTCAGCGTCTACCGCTTCTGGCGCGATCTCGGTTACGCGATCGGGGCGCTGTCGGCCGGCATCATCGCCGACCTGTTCGGCATGGCCTGGGCGATCGGAGCGATCGGCGCGCTCACATTCCTTTCGGGCGCGATAGTATTCGTCGCCATGGAGGGCAGGCCCGGAGCACGACCATGAACGAGACCTTTTCAGGACGGTGCCTTTGTGGGGCGGTGCGCTTCGAGGCCCGAGGGCGGCCGAAGGGAGTCTTCTGGTGCCACTGCGATAGCTGCCGCCGCCATTCCGGAGCCCCCGTCAGCGTGTTCGTCGGGTTCGACAACGACGCCGTCAGGGTGATCGAGGGCACCATCACCACGTTCAAATCATCGCCGGGAACCACGCGCGGCTTCTGCTCCCGCTGCGGATCGACGCTGACATGCGCTACTGTACATTTTCCGACGGAGACGCACTACCACGTCGGCGCCTTCGACCGGGCGGCGGAGTTGCAACCGAGCAAGCACTTTTTCGCCAATGAGCAACTGCCCTGGCTGCAGCTTAATCACAACGAACAACGCGAGTGACTGCGACGATGCCGCCGATCTATCTCGACTACAACGCAAGCACTCCGGTGGATCCTGCAGTGGCGGCCGCCATGCGGCCATTGCTGGAGGAAGCCTTCGGCAACCCATCGAGCGGACATTGGGCGAGCACGCCGGCCAAGGCCGCCCTGGAGCGTGCCCGCGGCCAGGTCGCCGCGCTGATCGGCGCTGCACCAGAGGAGATCGTGTTCACAAGCGGCGGCAGCGAAGCAAACAACCTCGCAATCAAGGGCACGTTCTTCGTGCCCAACCGCCACGGGGCGCACATCATCACCTCGGCAATCGAGCATCCGGCTGTTCTTGCTCCCTGCCGGTTTCTCGAACGGTTCGGTGCTTCTGTCACGTACGTTCCGGTGGACGGGACAGGCCTGGTCGATCCGGAGGACGTGCGGCGCGCCATTACTCCGCAGACGCTGTTGATCAGCATCATGCACGCCAACAACGAAGTTGGCACCATACAGCCCATCGCGGAAATCGCCGCAATCGCGCGGCAGCACGGGATCCGTTTCCACACCGACGCTGCTCAATCGGTCGGAAAAATTCCGACCAAGGTGGACGAGCTCGGTGTCGATATGCTGACGATCGCCGGTCATAAGCTCTACGCCCCAAAGGGCGTCGGCGCGCTGTATGTCAGGCGAGGCCTCGAGCTTGAGCCGCTGATCCACGGCGCCGGTCACGAATCGGGCCGGCGCGCCGGAACTGAGAGCGTCCTGCTGGCAGTCGGGCTTGGGACCGCCTGTGCACTTGCCGCGGATCTTGCACCCATGGACAAAGTCCAGGTTCTGCGCGAGCGTTTATGGCAGGCGCTGCAAGACAGGTTCGGTGAAGGCGTCGCGCTCAACGGCCATCCCACGCATCGCTTGCCCAATACCCTCAACGTGTCGTTCGTTGGCAGAATAGGCGCGGACATCCTGGCGCAGCTACGCGATGTCGCAGCGTCGACAGGTTCGGCGTGCCATTCGGGACAGATCGAACTCTCACCGGTTCTCGCGGCCATGCGCGTGCCCGAAAGGACTGGAATGGGCGCGATCCGCTTCAGCCTGGGAAGGCACACGACGGTCGACGAGATCGACCAAGTTGTCGCACGCCTGTCTACGAGCGCGGCGGTCTGATCGTTTCACCTACCGCTTCGTCGCCAGCACGAGAGCTGGCTGGTTTGCGCTATCGTCCGCAACGAGGATGTCCATGCCGGCATGTTCGAGCGCTGCGGATACGTCCACCAGCGCGGGGAAGCTGTAGATGTCCCGTGGGAACGAGGCGATCGCTTTCGGGTCTGCGTTCGTCCGGAACAGTAACGCGAGACGGCCGCCCGGCTTCAGCACGCGGGCGATCTCGCCCAGGGATGTTTCCATATTTTTCCAGAAATAGAGCACGTGGATACACTGGACTTTGTCGAACATGTCGTCGGAAAAAGGCAGCATTTCCACGCTCGAACGAATGACGTCCACGCGAGGCGTTTCGATCAGGCGCCGGTTTCGCTTCTTTGCGATCTCGACCATCAGCTCAGAAGAGTCCACCCCGACGATGTGGCCCCGAGGAGCTCGCGCGGCCAATTCCGTGAGGCTGCGGCCGTGGCCGCACCCCACGTCAAGAACATGATCGGCCTGCTCGATGCGGAGCGCATCCATCACGCGCAAGTTCTGGCGCCAGGTTTCGCGGGCCATGATGAAAGCAATGAACCGGCCCAACAGGCCGTGAGCATTCCGAGCGTGCTCGGCAATAAAGTGAGGACGACGCATCATCGACTCCGTGACTCAGCATCCAGACTGATGCTTGGCTCTGAAAAGTGCCTTGAATCCGGGGATCTGGCTCGCCGAAAATGAAAGGCCAATCGCCGTTTCCGAAAATGTAGCGATTTTTCAGATCTTTGCCCGGCTGAGCAGCAAGCTGTAACATTGAGGAGCAGCCGGTTGCCCTCGTTAGCAGTCCTACACTTTGGGCAGGTCCGCTAGGGGGCACGAACCGAGCTGACGGAGAGAGCGGCTTTTGAATGCGGAGCGGACATGCATGGCTGCCGCACAGCAACGGGAGGAACGGCGCCGGGACCAGGTCTCCTCTTGATCTTTGACGGTATCGGAAGCTCTGTGCCAGTGCGAGCCGTGTCAGTCTTGATTGCGCACGCGGCGCGTCGCCCAGTCGATAGACTCCGATAGCAGCGGAATTGCCAGTGCTTCGTGAAGAGTAATTTTTTCTGTGAATTCAAGACCGAAAACTTGCGGCGGGTATACCGTCGGCATTTGTCCGTCAGACTTGAAAGTTTGTGCTTGTAAATCAACGACGAAACGTCGTTCGAAATGATAGAGTGGGACTGGCGCGGCTGCTGTCTTGGTCGTGTTGTTAGCGTTAGAGCTCTGACTGTAGTCCTGAGCCTGACTTAATCCCGGTCGAGGTTAGGAAGCCACCGTGTTTGGGCTGACGGAGTAATGCAGCGTGCTTGATCGTACAGAAGGGCTGGGCGTCCAAAGCTCCAGCTCCGAGCATCTGCTGGTTGCAGATCACCGCTCCTCCGCATTCAAATTGATAAGCCATTGGAGCATCGCCAATTTCTGATAGTGCGGGCTAGGCGCTCGTGAGTAGCTACGGAGACAAACTACGAATCGATCCGGGTGGGCATAGGAAGCGGCCTGGGCCGAAAGCCCTGCTGTTACCGGATGGAAGCGCTACCCATTGAGCGTACTGACTGAAACCTCGTGAACTGGCTTTGTCTGTAAGCATGAACAGACAAATTCGGTGCCCCTTGCCATGTAGAACGACGTTGTCCTCAGTCTTCGGAATGATACGTCCGTTCTCCGCCAAGTAACTGATCGCTTGAGCCGTGGCGGCGACGGATGCAATGTTGCTAACGCGCGAGCTTAGCGAAATCGACGCCGAATGATTTCTCAAGAAAAGCCTTTGTCTTCGGTTGCCCGTCCAGCGAGGCGCGCACATGTGTTGTCGTGAACAGGTCCTTGCCGGAAACGCTCTTCGCCTGATAGTAGGAGAATGTCTTTACCCAATCTACCAAGGCGACGTATTCGCAAAGCTCGTCCGATTCAACGTTGCGGTCCATCCTTCTGCTGGAGAGCTCAAGGCTCAGTAGTGGTTTGTTCTTGATTTTGACATCGCGAACCGGTTTTGCGCGCGCGACTATCTGCCCTATGCCCACGTATCCTCGCCCTTTGAGGTAGGCCGCGATGATGTCGCCTTCACTGAACTGGCAAATAGCGTCTCGCCAACGCGCACCTTGCCCAGCCGAGATAAAACCGAACTCTACGAAATCCGACCACTTGCGGACGAGCCCATGGCCTACGTTGTAGTAGTAAACGCCCGCGTTGTAGTCGAAGCCAGATAGCTCCAAATGCAGCTTATCGTGAGGACGAAACTTGCTGGCGAAATGCCCAGACGCGATGTTTGTAAGTTGTTTTCCCAACTTCCAGAGCAGAGTGCGCTCAACAAGCAGCGCTTCTTGTTCGGTCAGATTGCGCGCGATTACCCGGATTATCGGTTTAAGTCCGGCTGCGTGGATGGCCTTTATCCGTCTGGACTTTTCGCTGTCGGTGGTATCTACAAGATGCGCGAGTTTGCGCGATCCTTTGCCTTTCCCGTAGTAAAACTCCTCGTAATTGCGAGGGTCGATATAGACATAGACGTAGTAACTCGTGGGGCTGGCTAGCCGCGACTGGGTCATTTCTCAAGCTCATAAAGGAGTTCGCCGTGTTGCCGGCTCGGACTTCGATTCAAACTTCAAGCCGTCGCTGTTGAGAAAAAACAGGGGTCCTGACTGTATCGGACTAAACGCTGCAGCAGTAAGGGGTCCCCCGAAACAGGCTCCCGTATCGAGATTGACGCGATTGGCTTGAACGTCGGGAACGCGCGTCGTCGTTGGGGTATGGCCGTGCACCACAAGAACACCGTGCCAAAGCTTCGACGACAGGAACGGTTCACGTATCCACAATATGTCGTCTTTGGATTGGGCCTCCAAGGGAACGCCTGGCCTTACTCCGGCGTGAACGAACAACCTGTGCTCGTCACGAACTTGAAGAGGCAGCGCTCTCATCCACGCGAGGTGCTCTGCCGGGAGATCAGAGGGGTCGTCGATGCCGTAAGCATCCAGCGTCTCCTCGCCGCCGTTCGCCCACCACTGAATGAGGTCGGCATCGGAGCGGCTCCGATCCGCGGCGAGGCAAAGCATATGGTCGTGATTCCCCAGGAGACAGTGGAATCGCGATGGGGCGATGGCCTGCTCTCGCATCAGATAGGCTATCACTTGGTCGGAGGCAGGCCCTCTATCGACATAGTCGCCCAGGAAGAGGAAGTCGTGCTCGATGTCGCCCGCGCTCTTTCGGCAGGCGTCGAGCAGAGACCTGAGCTCCTCGAAGCATCCGTGGATGTCTCCAACTGCGAAGGTCATGCGTTCGTTCATATTGACCGCCCATTGCAAATCAATCTAGTTGACATCAGCAGGGGGGCTTCGCCACGCAAATATTTTTTGTAAATGTTCCATAACGTGTAAATTTCTCGAGGTCTCGATTGAATATAGGGAGATCGGAATGAGCGGGGGCGAGGTCGCATAGTGAGATTGCGAATCCATCGGGGTACGCGGGAGATTGGCGGCACTTGTATCGAGTTGGAGAGCGAGGGGGCCCGAATCCTGCTCGATCTCGGTCTTCCGCTGAACGCCAAGGACCTTGCTTCAACACCGCTGCCCGAGGTCGAAGGGCTTTCCGTCCCCAGCCCCAGCCTTCTCGGTATCGTCCTATCTCATGGTCATCGCGACCATTGGGGCCTGGTGCCGAAGGCGAATCCTACGATTCCGCTCGTGATGGGGCAGGCGACCGAGAGCATCATTCGGGCGGCCGCCGATTTCGTTCCCGATGCCGTGGCTCTGAATGCAAGTCATCACCTCGAGCATCGCAGGCCGATCCAGCTTGGCCCCTTCACCATCGTGCCCCGCCTCGTGGATCATTCGGGCTTCGATGCCTATGCCATGGAAATTTCGTCCGGCGGCAAGCGCGTGTTCTATTCCGGCGATCTGCGCGCCCACGGCCGCAAGGGCAAGCTGTTCGACGCGCTGATCGGCGATCCGCCCCGCGACATCGACCTCATGCTGATGGAAGGATCGAGCCTCGGCCGCCTGGCTGACGATGCGACGTTTCCGTCCGAGGCGGACCTGGAGGAGGCGTTCGTCACGCGCTTCGAGCAGACCGTAGGCTTCGCCCTAGTCGCCTGCTCGGCCCAGAACATCGACCGGGTGGTCACCATCTATCGCGCGGCGAAACGAACGGGCCGCAGCCTCGTCATCGATGCCTACGCCGCCGAAGTGTTGAAGGCCACGGGGCGCGACAGCATTCCTCAGCCCGCGCCGGGGTGGTCGAATCTCGCAGTCTACATTCCGCAAAGACAGCGCGTTCAATTGAAGGCCAAGGGGATCGCGGCGTTGGTCGATGGTTATCGCGGCTTCCGGATTTGGCCTGGACAACTCGCCGGGAGCGCCCCGCGCTCGGTCATGCTGCTTCGGGGCTGGATGATGTCCGATCTGGCGCAGGCCAACGCGCTCTCGGGCGCGAGAGTGTTCTGGTCGCAATGGGACGGCTATTTGGGCGAGGGCCAAGCGGGGGCAGCCTTGAAGGCCGATTGTGAACGCCGCGGCATCCCGTTCGAAACTGTCCATACCTCGGGACACGCCGGTCCGTCCGACCTGAAGCGCCTTGCCGCCGCCGTGGCGGCGAAACGCCTGATCCCCATCCACACATTTGAACGGCTTCGATTTCCGGATCTCTTTAGCAATGTGGAATTGGCAAACGATGGCGAATGGATCGACGTCTGAACTGAACTTCCTCAAGCGCGGTCTCTCCAGTCCGCAAATCGCCGGTTTGAAGGGGCTCGCGGCGAGCCTAGCGGACAATTGGTGGAAGGAGGTTCTGGAGAGCAAGGATCTGTTGCTTGCAGTCCGGAACGGATACCTGAACGCATATGTCAAAGGTCAAAGCGTCTTCAAGATTGCCTTCGACCGAGGCGGCAGCGCTGTCAGTCAGCCCCGCCTTGCGATCCATTACAAGTATCTGGTGAAGCCGGACCTTGAGAAAAAGGATCCGTATGTGTCGTTCGATGGAAAGACCTTCGATCTCAAGCCCGCCGACATCGTGAATACCGAGTATCAGTCCAAGCTCACCTTGCCGCAACTCATCAGGACGGCAGCGCGATTTGCCGGGCCCGAGAAAACCGGCGTGCACAAGATCGCCAGGAAAGAGCCGAAGGTCGTTGATCTCGAAATTGCCTTCACGAAGGCTGGAGAGGACGGCGATCTGTCTGCGCCGCGGATGGACATCGCCGTATTGGTGCAAGTGAAGCCGGGCAAGGCCGAGCTGGTCTTCTGCGAAGCGAAATGCGCGGACAATCCAGAATTGTGGGGCCTGGAAAAGCTTCCCAAGGGAACAAAAAGCCTTTCTCCTCCGGAGCGTTTGATAGCCGTGATCGCTCAAGTCAGGAAGTACGAGCAGTTCATTCAGGCCAAAGAAATCCAAGAAAGCCTGATTGAGAGCTACGTCAGGGTCTGCAGAAATCTGGTGGAAATCAGCAGACAAAGCCGGGGCAGGCGGGTCGATGATCTCGTCAAACAGGTCGCCGAGGGGACGCTCGAGCTGTCGATTCATCCCCACGTTTATCTGCTGATCTACGATTTCGGCGAGGATGAGAAGAAAGGCCGGATCAAGAACAAGCGGCTGGAGCTCAAAAAGGCGGGAGTAAGGACCATCGCAAAGGGCGATCCCGGCGCCTTCGAGCTGGCGAATGACGTCTTGCGGGCGAGGGCGGAATGGACTGGTTCGAGCGACTGACGAGGCTTTCGCGAGAGCAACTACGCCGACAGGAGCGCCAGGATCAAGGTGGAGGACGTCTCACAAGACGGAGGCTCGCGGCAGCAACTCCTGCTAGCTCGCGCGAAGCCGTTGCTAGTCTCTCTGGGGGATATCCACTCCCCCAAACGGGAACGGCGAAGGCATTGCTTAGTCTGTAATTTTCGGCAGGCGGCCTAAGAGTCGCGTGAGTAGCCACGGTGAGAAGCTACAGATTTTGCGCGGCCGCGACCACCGTGATTAAAGAGCAGGGCACTTCGCAATGCGTCAAATGGCAACAATTGGCTGAACGCCTTCGATGCGGCCGGCAATCGCAAGCTTTCCGCTAGAATAGGACCGGTTTGCCATCCGCTTCGGCGACATTGAACGGACAGATCGCGTCGTCAGTCTGATTAGCACCAAGGCCGACGAGCGCTACAATGGCGTGCTTCGGATGGAAGTTTCCATATCTTTCATGGCACTCCCCCCTAGGAACACCATATCGTCCGTTTTAGAACATTCGCAAAACGCTCGCCTCCCGGGACCACACTCATAAGGACCCTCGACGGCGTTCGCCGTTTGGCAGGTTTTCAAGCAAAAGTCGCGAGCGTTGCCCATTTGCAACCCGCGCAGCCGTTTGGAGTTGTAAGCTCATCGACAGAATGACCGAAGCATATTTCGTATTTGCTTTGACAATCGCAGCGGGGGCGAAAAGTGTTTGATGTCTATCGCAATGGGAAGCGCGATTTGCTCGTTCTAAACACAGGGTCTGCGATACCCGGGGCTTACTCTCCAAATAAGTGGCGCAAGCGCAGAAAAAGAATTCTCAAAGTAAGCGACGAGATTAGGTCAACCGTTCAGCGACAAGGGTATTACGTTCGTCGCTTGCACGTCACGAAGAACGGTTCGGTTTAGTTCGAACGCATCGGGCCGAATCTGCTGATTTATAGAGCTGTACTGGGTCCGCTACGAACGCGAAATCGGTCAGCCTGGGGCCGCTTTGGGCAAGTGCGTCATCCTGCGGCTTTAACTTCCGATCGGCCGCGCCCAGCGGACACTCTCAGCGTGCAGTGGAGGGCTCAAATGGGCCAGGAGCAGACACCAGCTGACCGCCTTCACGACAGACACGAGAAGAAATTAATACGTCCCGTCGCGGCTTTTTTTACGTTTGGTTGAATGCCGAACGGCCCGCCGATGCGCGGACCGTTCGCAGAAATATCGGTCGATCAAAAGAGACCAGGGAGCAGCATTGCGACTCGCTCGCGATACTTGCGGTACTCGTCTCCAAAGAAGGCGACCAAATCCCTTTCTTCCAGCCAAATTCCCAGGAAGATGTAACCCGTGGTGACCGATGCGAAGAGGAAGTGGCCGACCGTCATTAGCGGTGTGGACCAGAAGGCAATTATGAAGCCGAGATAGATCGGATGCCGAACCAAACGGTAAAGTCCCGGAGTCTTGAACTTGATGGGTTGGGCAACCCGCCCCATGAAGTGCGTGATCACCTGTGTCAATCCGAACAGCTCGAAATGGCTGATCAGGAACGTACTGTACAGCACGATGATCCAGCCGATCGCTCCTCCCGCGGCGACTGCGCCGGCGAAGACCGGGCCATCGATCTTCCACACAACGCTGGATAGCGGTTGCCACTGCCAGAACAGCAAGATCAAGCTAAGACTCGCGAGCAGGACGAAGGTACTGCGCTCGACGGCCGGAGCAAAGAAGCGCGCGAAGAACGACTTGAAAGCACGTCGTGCCATCCCGCTATGCTGCACGGCGAAGATCGACATCAGCGCGAGATTGATTGCCAGGGCCGTACTCCACGGCGCGGTCCTGCCGTCGTCGATTGTCTTTGGCACTAGGACCCCCGAAACGAAGCCGATGGCGTAAATGAACGTGCCAAGAAAAACAGCATACGAGAGCAGGCCGTAGACGAGGGCGAGCAATCTTGTCCTGCGGGAGGGAGTAGCCAGATCAAAATTTCGGTCGGAATGCAGTGGCATAGTCATGTCAATCTCCATCGCAATCGAAAAGGTTCGGGATACGTGCATTTTAAAATCGTCGGCCGCGGCCCAGCCGTGCTGTCGCCCAAGCGATCAGCTGGTCGAGGGGGCTGTAGGGAGTTGATCTTTGAACGAGTTGCGAACTCGCGGCGAGTCGCTGCTCCCTCAGCGCAAATTTCATCTGTTCGGCGATTGCGGCCGCAATCGCCTCGTTCGTCACCCGCCTTAGCCGAGCGGCCACGACCAGAACGCGGCGTGACAGGGAGAGCTTTCCCCTGAAACGAAAGGCAAGCAAAGACGACGCAAGTCGGTCAGGTCGCTTCACGCGGTGCGAAAGACGGGTGTGAACCTGAGGTAGGACGGTCATATGGCTTCTCCTGTTGAACGCCATTTCACCGGTCTGTAGATTGCGCTTGTCCGGACTGCTTGGCGGACTCCTTAAGGAAACTCTTATTTTTCCTTTACTTGATCGTTCGTCCGCCTTGCATTAAGGGGCGCTGGTAATGAAATACCGTTTCGCGGACTTCGAAATTGATCTCGGGCAGCATGAACTGCGCCGGCGCGGCTCGACCGTTCATGCCGAACCGCAGGTTTTCGACCTAATCGTTCATCTGCTGCGAAACCACGATCGGGTCGTCAGCAAGGATGAGCTGATCGACAACATCTGGAACGGCCGGATCATCTCGGAAGCCGCGTTTTCGAGTCGCATAAACGGGGCCAGGCGCGTGCTCGGCGATAGCGGTACTCAACAACGCTTCATCAAGACCTTGCATCGCCGCGGCTTCCGCTTCATAGGCGAAGTCGAAGAAGTGCCGAGCTTGGACGCCGATGCCGTTGGGCTTGTGCCCAGCGAAGCCGTCGATCTGGAAAGTCCGCCGAATAGTTCGGTTAAGGTCGAGATTTCTCGCTTGGATGACGTCGTTTCGGAAGCAGTCAAGGCCGAGGCGATCACCCGACCTTCGATTGCCGTCCTTCCGTTCGCGAACATCTCGGACGATCCCGAAAACCAATACTTCAGCTATGGGCTCACTGAAGACATCATCCGGCTTCTCGCCAGAAACCGATGGCTTTCCGTGATCTCCCGCCATTCCACAATCGGCTTCCTGGGCACGACCGTCGACGCTCGCAAAGTGGGCGCCCAACTTGGTGCGACTTACGTCATGTCAGGAAGCGTTCGGAAGACTGACGACTCGGTGCGTATTGCCACGGAGCTCGCGAGGGCCGCAGACGGACAGCAGCTCTGGTCCGAAAAGTACGAATTTCAGCTGCTGAACATCTTCGATATTCAGGAAGAGATGGCAAGACAGATTGCCGCCACCATAGAGCCCGAGCTGTCGAAAGTGGAGCAGCAGCTGGCGGCTCGCAAGCCGCCGGAAAGCCTTGATGCTTGGGACTGCTACCAGCGCGGCCTCTGGAATCTGTGGCGGTTTACGACGCCGGGTTTTGACATTGCGGAAGAATACTTTCAGAGGTCAATCGCCGCTGATCCGCGTTTCGCGAGAGGACACGGCGCGCTTAGCTATGTGAATATTCAACGTTCTCTCTACGATGCGCCGGAAGCCAGGGGCCCTCGGCTCAAAACCGCTTTGCACCAAGCTCGAACCGCCGTATCTCTCGACGAGTTGGATTGCTTCTGCCATTGCGCGCTGGGACGCGCTCTATGCCTCACTCGGCAGAACGAGGAAGCGTTCGCCGCGATCGGCTTGTCGTTGGAGCTCAATCCCAGCTTCGCACAAGGCTATTTTGCGCAAGGCTTCAACCTTCTATGGTGCGGACGCGAGATCGAAGCGGAAACACTGCTGGACCAGGCCACGATCTTGAGTCCACGCGACAGCCATCTGTGGAGCTTCCACCACACCCGTTCATGGGCACACTTCTCCCTTGGAGAGTACGACGTCGCTGCGGAATTCGCCCGCAGAGCGACGCGCCAAGCGAACGCGACGTATCGGGCCTTTGCGACCTTGGCCGCTTCGCTAGGACGCCTTGGTGACGAGGCGCAAGCAAGCGCCGCTTTTTCAGATTTGATGGAGCGCAAGAGTGATTACACGACCGGAACTACCCGGAGAGAGCTCTTCTTCTGTAGGGACGCCCGATTCTTGACCAAGTACACTGAAGGACTGCGCTCGGCCGGCGTTCGCGACGACTAGTTGCTACGCATTAAGTTGCGGCACGGACCTCAACGCACCCGATGTACCTGACTTGTCCAGGTATTCGTTCAAAGTGAAAGACAAAAATATGCGTGGGTGATCCGCTCGGCAACGATCGCGGGGGGAGGCTTGATCGTCTTGTCTGTCCGGGTTCAAAGAGTCCCCTCGTGGCCGGCATGAACTTGGTCCGGTTAGCCGACGGAGACGGACACGCTCGCGCTCTGGGTTAATGTCAGCCAAGGGCCACAAGCGGACACCCGCGTCCTCATTCCCGTCGTTGGTCACCCGCGCCGCTCATCCTTAGTTGCGCTTTCCCTTGCGAGACCAACATGGATGAAGTGAACCAATTCCGCCTGGTGATCGTATTGGATGTCCCTAAGCACCGTGATGACTGCCTCGACCCCGTTAGGTGCAGATGCCGCGACAGTTACCGCACGAGATGTATCTTCGTGCCACGACTTGCCCGGCGTGGAGAAGCAGACATTTATCTCGAATTGCGGCATTACCCGATGCTGCGGTTTGCATCCCGTAATGGCTGTAAGTTTTGGAAGCTACAACACCTGGTGTCGTGAAGGGATAGTTGATGCCACCGAACGTCCGCGATCTTGATCGGTCCGTTGAAGGGCCCGTAATGGGTCAATCGCGCCGGTTCTGCGCGATCAAACCCGCGTCCGGCTTACCCTCATTGCCGACATCAAAGCGTCCGACCGAGTTTGTCGCTTCGGGCCTAAAGGGGAAGCAAGGTATTCTAAAATGAAAGAGGCCGCCAACTGGGGCGGACTTAATTCATCTTGCGGCGGAGTTTCCGAATGATCTCGCGGAGGTCTTCTACGTACTCCTCAATAAGGCGACGTGCGTCGTCGAGCCGTGACGGCTTGGCTTCCTTGCCCTCAGTCTGTTTATCGGGCGCGGCCATGGCCCGACGATCTGGCGTGGCGCTATGCGCCGCTTGAGATAGATCAAGGGGGCTAACTGAGGCGGCCTTACCGCCACGCCGGATCGGTGAGGCGGATGGCGCGAACGTTGGGACTGCTGTTGAAGATTTAGCCCCGGGCGATCTTCAGCGCAGCGCGGCTGACCTACAGCCCAAAGCCCGGTCGCGGCGAGCTGGCCTGCATTCGCGCGGAACTAGTTAGATCGTTTGAAGAAATATCATCCCGACGACGGTCACAATAAAACCGATTGCCGTCACTGCGGCGAAGCACCGCTCTACGCTATCCATGAACG